>CAZIXM010000005.1:0-111437 GCA_964543345.1 uncultured Muribaculum sp.
AACACCGATTTCAAGTCAAGAACATACAGACGGACAACATGCGGATAATCATTATATTTAATCTAAAATAATTTATATTGGGCTCATATCGGCTAAAAATAGCGAAGAAAAGTCATTTACTTTGTGTCGCAAATCCGGGTGGACAAGCAAAAGGAAATTTGGTATTTATATTTAATTTTAGGGTTAGTATAGATTGTTAGAATCAATTAATGCGACGAATGTAAATAGTGCATAATAGTAAATGTGTTTTATGTTAGGTTTGGAAGCCTTTTTATAAAGGCAACAATAACGGCCACCTCGTGAGAAGTGGCCGTTATTGTTGCTGATATTTAATAAAATCCGTATATTTGCTCATAAATCCGTTTACAATGCTGAAAATCGTATATATATGGCTGATTATATTGGTTTGCGTGTCTTTTTGCGGATGTCGGAAAGTCGCAGATTATAGCCATGTACCCTCAAACGTAGAAGATGCCAAAATTGCTTTGGAAAAGATTCTTGATGATCGGGATTTAATCTTCTCCAGACGCGTTGAGTTTGTGGATTCATTGAAGACAGAGTTGTCACGGGCTAATAACATACACGACTCTTTGAGCGCGGCTTACTCTGTGGCATTCGGATATATGCATTTTCAGGTGGATTCGTTTATGAAATACTCAGATATGGCAATCGGTCTCTCTTCAAGATGCGGCGATGAAGAGTTAGAGATGTCGATGAAGCTATACCGTATAGAATCACTTCCTTTATTGCTCCTGCTGTCAGAAGCGGCAGAAGGCCTTGATTCAATTGACTCTAAATCGCTTAGCAATGAGAACAGGCGCCTTTTCTATGATGTGGGCAGAAGGGTATATCTGTATTTTACTACTATACATTCGTCGGGGCAGCTATATGACGGTTTCTTAAGTAAGTTTTCGGAGTATAACGATAGTCTATTGAGCATGTTGGAACCTTCTGACCCATATTATAAACTGTATCTGGGAACTCATTATCTAAATAATGATAATCTGCCTTATAGTATTGCATTGTTGTCTGAGCAAATTTCCGATATGCCGATTGATGATCCCAAATACTCTGATGCCGCGTCGATGCTTGCGCTGTCGTATTTCCTTAGGGGCCGCGAACAGATGTGGCGATACGCTATGACTTTAGTGGCAATTTCGGAGATTAAAATATGTCTTCGTGATGGCGAGTCGTTGCGCCGTCTGGCGAGCGGATATTACAATGTAGGGCAGGAAGAGTTTGCCTATCGTTTAATGATAGAGTCAGACAAGAATGTGGCTGAAAGTGGGGCTATTATGCGCTGTGTGCATATTTCAGAGGATATTCCATTAATAAGCGAGGCCTATTTTTCGAGTCAAAAATCTTCAAGGATAAGTCTTTACATTATAATTTTTTGCCTTGTGGCCTTGACAGCATTAGGTGGTATCTCCTTGTTCAGTAAGGTTAAAGACCGTGCTCGTCTTGGCGAGATGGCCGGGAGCCTTGAACGCGCTAATACGACTAAGGATGTCTATATCAGCCAATTCGTCACGTTGTGCTCTACTTATGTCGATAAAATGGATGACTTTAATAAGCTTGTGTTGCGGAAATTGACTGCCGGCCAGGTCGAGGAATTGTTTCAGTTGGTTAAGACGGAAAAGATTGTCGATGAGCAACGTAAATTGTTTTTTGACATATTCGATGAAGCTTTTATGCAGATTTATCCGACATTTATTCAAGATGTCAATTCCTTGCTAAAGGATGATAGTAAGTTGCGTCTGGAAGATGGTCATCACCTCACTCCGGAGTTAAGAATTCTTGCATTTATGCGCTTAGGGCTTGAAGGAAGTTCTCAAATGGCCAGATTCCTTGGGCTGTCGATAAATACTGTTTACACTTACAGGAATAAGATGAAAAGCAGGGCTATCAATAGAGATACGTTCGAGCGAGATGTGGCTTCAATCGGCGTTAATCAAGCTAAATAAGATTTCTTGCAAATAGAGTTTTTTAGTATTTTAATCTATATTTATTTAAAAATTGTTGATTAGAATTGTTCTATAAATCAGCAATATATGAGTTGTTGTGCCTAAAATTAATTTATATTTAATCTCAGTGAGAGCAGGGTTTGGTTAAAATAGCCATAAATTTGCCATAAATAACTTAATTAACCGTCGAGAGCAACACGTGTTACTGACTGATTTTAGTGTTGCATGATTTTATTGATAGTTTGTTTTTTTACGAAAGATTTCTTTTAATTCAAGTTTTAGGTTATTTATGGGGTTTTATCCAATAGTGCGGTTTGGGGCGTCTCGTGAGAGATGCCCTAAATCATATATTATTGAAAACAGATCGATACAGTTCCGCTGTATTCTTGGAATAAGTCTGTTTAATAACATGTACAGGATGTCCCTCAAAAATGCCTGCAGAAATATTTTCGGCCACCTCAGAAGTTGGGGCGACAAAAGTCAGATTGTCCCACATATCAAATATAGTGCTAAAAAGCGCTTTGTTAAATCGCCTTCTTCTTATTAAAGCGGGTAATTTTATGGAGGTGGGATAATCCTCAGGAAATGTAATGACGGTAGAAATTCCCGCTTTAATCAGTGCGTTGGCAAGATATGGAAGATTGATATAGTCCAAGTGTAAGTTGTTGATTGCAACTACGTCAGGTCCTGTTAAAAATATTTCGTTTATAATTTCCGAAGTTGATCTTGTAGAATGCATTGCATGGGTGTCGCCAATATAAGCAAGTGCGCTATGGGTTTTTCTTTCCAAAGAATTTCCTGTTTTCGACACTAAAACATTGGGATGATTTGAGTGGGCATGTGTAGAATATCCTGTCGCCAGACGTGCGATAATCCGATCTGTCTTATTGTCGAAGTCTATAATTGAAGCAGTCGATTCTGACATGCTGTAGTCTATAATATAAATAGTCATCTCGTAATAATTAATTAGTAAGTGATGAAAGCCGGACCGTATGGCTCATGCGATAGAAATACGGTTTGTGGCTTCTGTATGTATGCTTAACGAAAACGGGGACAAAAAATTTTTTCATACCAAGAATAATTAGTAACTTTGTACGCAATAAAATTCCATATTACCACTATGTCATTTATTGCAGATAGAGTAAAGATGGATGGACTCACTTTTGATGATGTCCTCCTAATTCCGGCCTATTCGGAAGTTCTTCCGCGTGACGTGAAATTGGCCACACGTTTTTCCAGAAACATTGTTCTTAATGTGCCGTTGGTGTCAGCCGCCATGGATACGGTTACAGAAGCGCGCCTTGCAATTGCAATTGCAAGGGAGGGCGGTATCGGCGTAATCCACAAAAATATGACGATTGCCGAACAAGCCCGTCAAGTCCATGCAGTTAAACGTGCTGAGAACGGTATGATATATGACCCCGTCACGATTCAGCAGGGCAGTACTGTGCGCGATGCGTTGGCAATGATGGAAGAGTACCACATCGGAGGCATTCCTGTGGTGGATGATGCCGGCAAGCTTGTGGGAATAGTCACTAACCGCGATCTTCGTTTTGAAAGAAATCTTGACCGTAAAGTCGATGATGTTATGACTTCCGAGAATTTGGTAACTACCACGCAGTCTACCAATTTGGAGGAGGCTGCGGCTATCCTGCAGGAGCATAAAATCGAAAAACTACCGGTAGTCGATAATGAAGGCAAACTTATCGGACTGGTCACATATAAAGATATTACTAAAGCAAAGGATAAGCCAAATGCTTGTAAAGATTCTTTAGGACGCCTTAGAGTGGCGGCAGGTGTGGGGGTAACTCCGGATGTGATGGATCGCGTTGATGCACTGGTTAGTGCAGGCGTTGATGCAATAGTCATAGACACCGCCCATGGTCACTCAAGGGGTGTTGTGGGAGTCCTTCGTAGCGTCAAGTCGAAATATCCTAATCTTGATGTGGTTGTCGGAAATATAGCCACCGGCGAGGCTGCCCGCTATTTGGTTGACAATGGCGCGGACGGAGTGAAGGTCGGTATCGGTCCGGGGTCGATTTGCACTACCCGAGTAATAGCCGGGGTCGGTGTGCCTCAGCTTTCTGCAGTATATGATGTCGCTAAAGCTTTAGCTGACACCGACGTGCCTCTAATAGCAGATGGCGGCATTAGATATTCTGGCGACATAGTGAAGGCTTTAGCTGCCGGAGCTCATTCTGTAATGCTTGGCGGGATGCTTGCAGGTGTTGAAGAGTCTCCTGGTGACACAATAATATATAATGGCCGTAAATATAAGGCTTATCGTGGAATGGGCTCGCTCGAAGCTATGGAGAAAGGCTCAAAAGACAGGTATTTCCAGGGGGGAGAGACAGATACACGCAAGCTGGTTCCCGAAGGTATTGCCGCGCGTGTGCCTTTTAAGGGTTCATTATATGAGGTTGCATATCAAATGCTTGGCGGTTTGCGCGCCGGTATGGGATATTGTGGCGCTCCTGACATTGCTGCTTTGCTTTCTGCTAAGTTCACGCGAATCACTAATGCCGGAGTGGCAGAAAGTCATCCGCACGATGTGGCCATCACAAGCGAGGCTCCTAACTATAGCGCTTCTTCAAATCACTAATTTATGCCTTTTTAGGCATTGATATACTTATAGGGATATAATATTGGACTTCTTGTCCACGTTATATCTCTATAATTTTAATTCAATGATTTTATGATAAAAGCAATACTCCCTGTCGCATTATTGATAGCTTCCATTTCGGCATACGCCAAGGACCGCGGTTCTGAGCCGGTGCTAATGTCCGTCAATGGCAAAGATGTGCCGGTCAGCGAGTTCTTATATTTATATGGCAAGAACACCGGTCAGCAACAATCTAATATGTCGGTTGAAAGTTATCTGGATCTGTTTACCTCATATAAATTGAAGGTGGCCGATGCTGAAGCTTTGGGCATAGACACTACTGCCGCCTTTCTAAATGAATACAATGGTTATCGGGCGGAATTAGCCAAGCCTTATCTGAAAAATGATAGTCTTGTCGAAAAAATGGTTGCTGAAGCATACGAGCATAAAAAGAAAGAGGTAGATGTAAGCCATATTATGGTGGCAAAAGGCAATACCCCTGAAGAATCTGTCCGACAGAGAGCATTGCTTGACAGTTTGCGTTCTGCAATTCTTAGCGGAGAAGATTTCAACGAAGTTGCCAGAAAATATTCTATAGACAGGGCTGTCGTAAGAAACGGCGGTCACATGGGGTGGCTTTTGTCTGACAGAGTCCCATATACATTTGAAAAAGCCGCATACCAAACTCCGGTCGGCAACATTTCAGATATTGTAGAGACTCCTTACGGTTATCATATAGTTCGTGTCGAGTCAGAAAGGCCCGCTTCAGGAAATGTTCTGGTTCAACATATTCTTAAATTGACGCAAGGTCATCCCGAGGAAGATGTTCCAAAGATTAAGTCTAAGATTGATTCGATACATTCGCTTCTTGTTTTGAATGGAGATAGCATTGATTTTTCCGAGGTGGCTCGACGTGAAAGCGAGGATCCGGGTTCTGCATCAAAAGGCGGTTCTTTGCCTTGGTTTGGCAGAGGACGCATGGTGCCTGAGTTTGAAGAAACGGCTTTTTCTCTTGCAAATGGCGAAATATCCGAGCCGTTTAAGACCTCATACGGATATCATATTATTAAAAGACTTGACTTTAAGGGTTTGCCAACGTTGGATGAAGCGCGACCATCTATTATTGAAGCGATGACTAAAGATGGCCGTATGCAGGAGATAGATGTCTTGTGGAATAAACAATTGCGCCAGAATTATTCTGCTAATATAAATGGTGAAAATGTTGCTTACATAAAAGATAAAATCCATGCCGTTGGAGGACTGGATTCCGCTACTATTTCGCTAATTTTAGCCTCACCGCAGGCTCTTGGCTCGGTTGTCGGAGTCGATTTCTATGGTCGTGACATACTTCCTGCGGGCGCTACAGCTATTGCAAATGAAGCATCTGCAAGTTCATATATTGACGAATTGTTGGAGGAGTACGTCGATGCTAAAGTTCGGAATTTGGAGATAGACCGCATGGAAAAAGAGAATGCCGAATTTCGTAACTTATTGCATGAGTATCGCGACGGCATACTTCTTTTTGAAGTTTCCAACATGAAAGTTTGGAATGCCGCTTCGGCAGATGAACCTGGATTAAAGGAATACTTTGAAAATCATCGAGAAAAATATGAGTTTGACGCTCCTAAATACAAGGGATATATAATTTATGTCACTAACGACTCGTCGTTCAATGATTTGGGCTCCTACATTCATGCTGAAAATCCGGATATTCAGCGACTTAAAGATTACGTTTCAGACAAGTACGAACACCGCGAGGTGAGAATCGAAAAGGTTATAGCCGCTGAGGGCGAAAACAAGTTCGTTGATGCGGCTGTATTCAATGGCAATACTCAGGAACTCAAAGGTCGATTTAAGCATTATATGGTATATGGTGGCTCAATAATCGACCATCCCGAGGAGTTGGCGGATGTTCGGGCTAATGTAACAGCAGATTACCAGCAGGAACTTGAGCTAAAATGGGTGGAGACATTGAAGTCTAAATATCCCGTAAAAATAAATAAAAATCAATTAAAGAAACTTCGGTAAATTAAAAATTAGTAAATTTGAAAGCTAATTCATCGTATTATAGACTTAATATACATGCATAGTCACATTGGATTGCATCTTAATATGTTGATTATTATGGCTTTGTCTGTCTCGTGCGGGCGTGGCCATAGTAGCATAGATATGCCTGGCGATATGGTGGCACGGGTGGGTTCGTCCGTGCTTACCATGCGTGATGTTGAGTCGGTTATGCCGTTCGGACTTTCTGAAGACGACAGCGTTAAATTTGTACGAGGCTACGTAAGAACTTGGATAGACAATGTGCTTGTAGGAGAATTGGCTTTGAAGAATATTCCCGACAGCAAGACTATTGACAAAATGGTCGAAGATTATCGGAGGGAATTGATAATGTGGGAATACCGAAAGATGATGTTTGAAAAGCTTGCTCCTCAATTCTTTAATGAAGATTCATTACGCAATTATTACGAAAACCATTCCGAAGTATTCGTTACTGAAGCCCCTTTAATCCGCGGAATACTGGTTAAAGTACCGGCATCTGATGCCCATATTAAAGATGTTAAGCGGTGGTATAAATCAGATAGATCAAACGACCTTGAGAATTTAGAGAAATATGCGTTCTCGGATACTGTCGATTATGACTATTTCAGAGAAGACTGGACTGCTTGGGACGCTATAAAATCGCGCTTACCGGTGGATAAAGGAGTGTCGCCAGATCAAATTTGGAATAACGGCAAGACTTTGGAACTTTCGAATAACGGATATGTTTACCTGCTTAGTTTGTCCGACTATCTTCCGGCAAAATCTAAAATGCCCTATGAAATAGCTGTTGAGGATATTAAGGACAGACTCGCTAACGAGCGAAGAATATCTTTCGATAGAGAACTTAAACGAGGTCTGTATAAGGACGGCATTGAATCGGGAGAAATAGAGCTGAAAATTTCAATTGACTGACTTTAATTATTTGAATAAATTAAAACCCATAATAAAGTGAAATTATTAAGAACAATCTCAGTTTGCGTTTGTAGCGCGTTCATATTATCAATGATGGCTCAGAACAACATCATTGACGAGGTGGTGTGGTGGATTGGCGATCAACCAATTTACAAGTCTGATGTGGAAGAGATGTATCAGACCATGCAACAGCATCGTACCGACATAGACGGTGATCCATACTGCGTCATACCGGAGGATTTGGCAATAGAGAAACTTTTCATTCATCAGGCTGAGCTTGATTCAATAGAAGTGTCCAACAGTCAACTTATGTCCGATGTGGAAAATCAGGTAAACTATATGATTATGCAGCTTGGCTCACAGGACAAGCTTGAAGAATATTACCATAGACCTATGCCCGAAATCCGTGAGATGCTTGTTGAGATGTTGCGCAACAGAAGCATGGTAGAGCAGGTTCAATCCAACCTTACAAAGGACATTAAGGCCACTCCTTCTGATGTTAGAAAATATTTTAGCAATCTTGCGAAGGACAGTATCCCATTCGTGCCCCTACAAGTTGAAGTGCAGATTTTGACTATAAATCCTATTATCCCGCGAGAGGAGATTGACGAGGTAAAGGCGCGCCTTCGTGACTATACCGACCGAATTAACAAAGGTGAATCGGAATTTTCGACTCTTGCAATCCTTTATTCAGAAGATCCGGGGAGCTCGATTCGAGGAGGAGAAACCGGATTTTTGAGTAAGAGTTCGCTGGATCCGGAATATGCGGCGGTGGCTTTTAACTTGAATGACACAAAAAAGATTTCAAAGATTGTGCAGTCAGAGTTTGGCTACCATATAATCCAGCTGATAGAAAAAAGAGGTGACAGAATCAACACCCGCCATATACTGCTTCGCCCCAAAGTAAATGATAAAGACCTCACTGAGGCAGTTGTGCGTCTGGATTCATTACGTGCCGACATATTGGCTGAAAACTTCACATTTGAAGATGCTGTGTATTTGTCGCAGGATAAGGACACCCGCCGAAATAAGGGGCAGATGGTAAACGATGAGACCGGAACTACCCGATTTGAAATGTCACAGCTGCCACAAGAAATATCTAAAATTGTTAATGACATGACAGTGGGTGAAATATCAAAGCCATTTATTATGAAGGATCCCAAAAAGAATACAGATATAGTGGCATTGGTAAAACTATCTAACCGTATACCCGCGCATCGCGCCAATCTTAGTGATGACTATCAGCTTATTATGAAAATGTATGAGTCTGACGCTAAGGAAAAGGTCGTAAGCGATTGGATTGAAAAGAAAATCAATGAGACTTATATCCGTATAGAAGATAATTGGCGTAATTGCGATTTCAAACATAAAGGTTGGATTAAAACCACCAATTGATGAGATTTAACGTTAACGATCAGGACCGTATCTTGAGGCATAGGAGGAAATGGATTCTTCTATGCCTTTTGGGCGTTATTGCACCTTCGTTTATGTTTGGAGGCCCGGGGGCGCAAGTCCCTTCTGAAGAACTTCTGAAGAAGAAAACATATCCAATAGAACCTACTGTTCCTACCGCTGACCGTCATCAAGAGGGAAAGGTGTTTTTGGAACGTGCTGACAGGCTATGGATGGACGACCGTATTGACTCTAACTACCAGGTTCTTGTTGGAAATGTCGAATTTCGCAAAGGCGACATGTTTATGTATTGCGACAGTGCACATTTCTATGATCAAGAAGGCTCGATGCAGGCTTTCGGGAATGTAAGGATGGAGCAGGGCGATACACTTTTTGTTTATGCCGATGAACTGAATTATAGCGGTCCGGAAGAAATTGCAGTATTTTATGGCGATTATGCTTCCCCTGTAAGGCTTATAAATCGAGATGTTGTGTTGGTAACTGACGTTTTTAATTACAATCTCGCAACGAATATCGGTTACTATGAGTCCAAAGGAACTATAACCGATGCGGCCAACACCTTAACGTCGATTTATGGACAGTATTGTCCTGACACTAAGGAGGCCGAATTTAGGGTTGATGTGGTCTTAACAGATACCGCTCAGCGTGATTTCACTTTGACTACGCAAGAACTTCTTTACAATACCGACACCCATATAGCAAGAATCGTTAGCCCCTCAGTTATTGTGACAGACAGTGCCACGGTATATTCGAGCAACGGTTGGTATGACACGGAAACGGATAAGTCGGAATTATATGACCGTTCCCTCGTTGTGACAAATCGAGGTAATACGCTTACCGGCGACACATTATTTTATGATAATAAGACCGGTTTCGGGGAGGCGTTTGGAGGCATGATTTTGACGGACTCTGTTCGTCAATCGAGTATCGAAGGTGACTATGGTTGCTATTTCCAGGATAAAGATAGCGCGTTTGCTACGATACGTGCGCGCGCATTGGAATATAGTAAGCGTGACACGCTTTATTTGCACGGTGACACGATAAAAGCCTATCAGCTTCCGGATGATACCATGCACGTAATTGTCGCATATCCGCGTGTGCGCTTCTGGAGGGTCGACATGCAGGGCATTTGCGATTCTCTAAGCATTGAAGAGCGTGACTCTATTATGCACATGATGCGTCATCCCATCGTGTGGAGTGATGAGCGACAGGTGTTCGGCAACATAATTGATGTGCATTTTAACGATTCAACAGTTGATTGGGCTAAACTGCCTGACTTTGGGTTTGTAGCCGAGCATATTGATGAGGAGTTCTACAATCAGTTGAGCGGGAAAGAGATGATAGCATATTTCGACAACGGTAGCCTAAAAAGGCTTGATGTTAACGGTAACGTCGAAAGTATAATGTTGCCTCAAGAGAACGATTCTACATATAATAAGATGATCAATTCGGAAAGCAGTTTCTTGATTGGCGAGTTTGTTGACAATAAACTTGAGAAACTGACTATGTGGCCGGAAGTTACCGGAACTGTAACACCGCTATATCTCGCTAAAAAGTCGATATATTATTTGTCGAATTTTAAATGGTACGAAAAACTTCGACCAAAAGATAAGGACGACATATTCAATATACCTCCCGAAATGGAAGCCTTGTTAAGCGAACCTGATCCCTCAATACGTAAGCGACGAGTCAATTGATGATTGCGTCGCTGTCTTGGGAGTCGCTTAGAAAGAGCCCCTCAGCGGTGGGCGGAATGCATCCGGATAATGGGTGAGTTTGTGGGAATCTCCTTTCTTCACAATAGTTATAATATCGAATTGTACCTTATGAAGAAAGTTGTATTGTTTAACGTATGAATTGGCGGCCGTGCATAGCCTCCGAATTTTTTGAGGTGTAATTGCATCAAGAGGGTTGCTCGAGCCGTCACTTCTTGTTTTGACTTCTACGAATATGATACGGTCTTCTTTTAGTGCTATTATGTCAATCTCAAAGTGCCCGTTTCGGTTGTCGGTGGCAACTAAAGTATAGCCGTTAACTATGAGATATTCTCGGGCGAGTTCTTCGCCCCACTTACCTAATTCATTGTGTTGCGCCATAGTGGAGAGATTTATTTAATGCAAAGGTAATATAAATAGTTTATTTTACTATCTTTGTGGCTGATAAATAACTTTTAAATATGACCGGCAAAACTCTCATTTCTGTAATAGTTCCAATATATAATGTGGTAAATTATCTTGATAACTGCATAAAAAGCATTGTTGAGCAAAACTATCACGCATTGGAAATAATATTGGTCGATGACGGATCAACCGATTCTTCCGGAGATATTTGTGACAGATGGGCTTCTAAAGATAAGAGAATAAAAGTTTTGCATAAAAATAACGGGGGCTTGTCAAGTGCTCGGAATGCAGGTATAGACCTCGCAGAAGGAGAGTGGATTAGATTTGTCGACGGCGACGATGTCATTCCGGAGAATTCGTTACTATTGATGACGAAGGCAATATCTGATGACGTTGATATTGTAAGCGGTTCGTTTGAACGTTTTGTTGATTCTCTGCCCAAGACCGACGGCAGTCATTGTCGGGAAGACATTGACATATTGAGTGGCAGGCAGTCTCTTGAAATGATGCTTTATCAACAGACTCTCTCGTCAAGTGTTTGTGATAAAATATTCAGAAGAGGTTTGTTCGCAACAATGAGATTCAAAGAAGACACTCTTTATGAAGATATTGAATTGATGGCCCGAATATTGATGGTATGCAACAAAGTGGCAATAATACCGGATGTGGTTTATTGGTACCGAAAGCGACCGGGAAGTATTTTATCGGTTCCAGACCTCAAACGAGTCTGTGTACTTAATGTGGTAGATGATATATATGGAAGAATATTCTTAACGGGAAATGTCAGTCTGATTAAGGCTACGTGTGACCGCGAACTAAGTGCCCGATTCAACATTTTTCAGATGCTCAATAAATTAGGTAAAGGTGATTCGGAACTCGCTGATATGTGCTGGTTAGCGATTGTGTATCTGAGATTGACCAGTTTAAGAAATCCTAAAGTCAGGTTGAAAAATAAAATCGGTATAATATTATCATATTCAGGAAGAAAAACGTTTGGCTATATTTGCCGTATGCTGTAATTAATCTATAAATTTCTGAAGTATGTATGCGTCAGAATAGCTTTTCCCGCGACGAATCCATGAATGCATTCTTCCGCAGATCGAAAAGCCACAATTTTTAAACAGCTTGAGACTTGATCTGTTCTCTGAGCCAATAGTCGACCACAACTGGTGCAATCCAAGGAATTCACCGGCATATCTGCATATAATATTAAGACTTCTTGTGGCATATCCTAATCCGCGGTACTCCTTGTCAATTAAAATACCGACTCCGGCCCGTCTGTTCTGATAGTCAAAATCGTATAAATCTATAGTTCCTATGGCGGTTTCAGAGCTTGTCAGCACTATAATTAGTCTCAATTGATTTGTCTTATATATGTCCGGGGTATAAGTCTCTATATATTCCCATATAGTTTTGCGAGAATAGGGAGCCATCGAGCAACCGTCGAGCCATATTGATGTGTCGTTTTCCCACTTAAACAAACAATCAATGTCTTCAGCTTCGATAGCTCTCAGCCGAATAATGTCGTCATGCAATAAATCGTTAACCATGCTTTTATCTATTAAATGAATCGCTGAATAATGTCCGGTTAAGCAGCGAACGGCCTAACGTAATCTCATCGGTATATTCAATCTCATTGCCAACAGATACACCACGTGCAAGCTGGGTTATTTTAATGTCAAATGCGCCTAACTGCCTATAAATGTAAAAATTTGTCGTTTCACCTTCCATAGTAGCGCTCAGTGCAAGTATTACTTCTTCCACACCGCCACTTCTAACGCGTTCGACGAGAGACTGGATTTCAAGAGCATCGGGTCCGATGCCGTCCATAGGCGAGATTAAGCCACCAAGCACGTGGTATAAGCCTGAAAATTGTCCTGTATTTTCAAAAATCATAACATCCTTTACGCTTTCTACCACGCATACCGTCGATGAATCGCGGTTAAGGTTTGAGCAGATAGGACATGTGTCGGTTTCGGAGATGTTGTGACATGTGTTACAATATCTAATTCCTTTACGTAGATTTATAATTGATTGACCTAAGTCGACACCGACATTTTCGTCCTGACGCAAAATATGCAACGCCAACCGTAATGCGGTTTTTCTTCCGATTCCCGGTAGTCGCGATAATTGTGTCACTGTGTTCTCAAGCAACGTAGATGCGTATTCCTGTTCCATATAGTATGCAAAGTTAGTTTAAATAGGGAGTAAACTATATTGAACGGCACAAATTTTTAGTTTTATTAATGAAGCACATTCCTCAAATGCTTGGATAAAGCCTCTTTTGGCGCAAAAGAGGCGGATTAAAGTAATGTTTGAGAAAAGTTGTTTGGCTGTAATAAAAACATTTTTTATCTTTGAAGAAAAATCATTCCAGGCATCAAAAGTCGGAATTTACGTAACCAAATTAATCCTCATATTAAGCTCAGATTGATATGAAATATTTATCATTGCCTGACAATACAGTGAGAAAATTGCCATTCTACTTGGCAATGGAGGAATATGTCGCCCGAACAAGTCATGAGGAAATTTTCTTTATGTGGCAAGTCGCTCCGACAGTCATATTTGGGCGCAATCAACTCATTGATAATGAAGTTGATTTAGACTATTGTAAAAAGCATTCCATACAGACGTACAGACGTAAAAGCGGAGGAGGATGTGTCTTTGCCGACATGAGTAATGTGATGTTTAGCTACATAGTCTCTTCTGACGATGTCACCACAACTTTCTCAAGATATACTTCTGCCGTCGCGGAAATGCTTCGTTCACTCGGGCTTGATGCAAGTGCCACCGGACGCAATGACATATTTATCGGGGATAGAAAAGTGTCGGGAAATGCTTTTTATCATATACCCGGCAGGAGCATAGTGCATGGTACTATGCTTTATGATACCGACATTGCTCATATAACCCATGCAATCTCTCCTTCTAAAGAAAAGTTGTCGTCAAAGGGAGTAGACTCAGTAAGAAACCGGATAACGACGCTAAACCGGCATATCGACATGCCATTGGTTGAATTCAAGAATTATGCCCGAAAATTTATGTGCGGTGAAGAGGAGTTGGTGCTAAATGAATCCGACATAAAGTCGATTGAGCGGCTTTCTGAGCCATATTATACGCAGGAATGGATATATGGTAAAAATCCAAAGTGTTCACGGATAATGAATTCGCGGGTCGATGGAGTCGGGGAGTTTAGAGTAGAACTTGAGCTTAAATCCGGACGTATTGTCGGAATCAACATGACGGGCGATTTCTTCTTGCTCTCAGACATTGACGAAAAATTGTTTAATCGTTTGTGTGGGTGTGAATATACTCCCGAAGCGGTTGAATCGGCACTAAAAGATGTTGACATAAGTTCAATTATTCACGGCTTAACTTTGAATCAATTAATATCATTAATATTTCATAAAGATGGAAGAGAATAAAAGAACATGCTTGTATGACAAACATGTGGCTTTGAGCGCACAGATTAGCCCATTTGGGGGTTTCGATATGCCTATACAGTATAAAGGCATAGTTGAAGAGCATAATGCAGTTCGAAATGCCTGTGGCGTGTTTGACGTGTCACACATGGGAGAAGTAATTGTAAAGGGAAAGGATGCGGAAGCGTATGTTAACCATATTTTTACGAATGACGTACGCGGAGCCGCTGATGGAAAGTGCTTTTACGGCATGATGCTAAATCCCGAAGGCGGTGTAGTCGACGACCTGCTCGTTTACAAGCGCGACGACAATAACTTCTTTTTGGTAATTAATGCATCCAATATCGATAAAGATCTTGCATGGATTCGTGGTAATGTCGGCAGTTTTGATGTCGAGATAGTAAACCTGAGCGAAGAGCTTGGAGAGCTTGCCATACAAGGTCCGAAGTCTGAAGAGGTTATGACTTCGGTTCTCGGTCTTCCCGTAGCTGATCTGAATTTCTATACGTTCAAAGAATTAAATGTTGATGGTGAGGATATTATCGTAAGCCGTACCGGTTATACAGGCGAGGATGGATTTGAAATATATGCATCACATGAATTGACAAATAAATTCTGGGACGAATTATTGTCATCGGGATTGGTCGAGCCGTGTGGCCTTGGTTGTCGCGACACATTGCGTTTTGAAGTAGGACTTCCTTTATATGGAGATGAATTATCCGATGAAATATCTCCGATAGAGGCTGGCCTTGGAATATTTGTCAAATTAGATAAACCGGAATTTATAGGTAAGGAGGCTACTGAGAAGATTAAGGCCGAAGGTGCTAAGCGTAAACTCGTAGGTTTAGAACTTCTCGACAGAGCAATACCACGTCACGGATATGAGGTGCTGAATGAGAATGACGAAGTAGTAGGGTATGTTACTACCGGCTATCACGCCATCTCGGTCGATAAGAGCATTGCCATGGCTCTAATTGATGCCAAATATGCCTCATTGGACACACCATTGAAGGTGAAAATCCGTCGTAAGACGTTCCCCGCAGTGGTAGTTAAAAAGAAATTTTACAAGAAAAGCTATAAAAACTAAATTAAAAAAGACAGAATTATGAGCAAGATTTATTATTCCCCGACTCACGAGTATATTAAAGTAGAAGGCAATGTTGGCTATGTAGGTATCACAGACTATGCACAGCATCAGCTCGGAAACGTAGTTTATGTTGACATGCCGGATGTTGACGATGAAGTTGTGGCCGGAGAAGATTTTGGAGCAATTGAGAGTGTAAAGGCTGCCAGCGATTTGATTTCTCCGGTAAGCGGCACTGTGGTTGAGACTAATGAAGCTTTAGTTGACGAACCTGGACTTGTTAACAAAGATGCTATGGCGAATTGGATAATCAAGGTTGAGCTTTCTGATCCTTCTGAGTTAGAATCTCTTCTTGATAAAGCCGCTTATAAAGAACTTTGTCATTAATTTTAGATATGTCTCATAGATATTTTCCTCATACCCAAGAGGATATTTCTGCAATGCTCGAACGTTGCGGCTTGTCTGACATTAAGGGATTGTATGCCGATGTACCGGAACAACTATTGCTGGGGCGTGAATACAATCTTCCGGAAGAGCTGAGCGAGAAAGAAGTGCGGGACTTTTTCAAAAG
Source organism: uncultured Muribaculum sp. (assembly GCA_964543345.1). Lineage (GTDB taxonomy): Bacteria > Bacteroidota > Bacteroidia > Bacteroidales > Muribaculaceae > Muribaculum. Next base: position 16,135 of record CAZIXM010000005.1, read on the forward strand.
TCTTGGTGATAAAAACACCAACTTGACGTGTTTTGCAGGCGGCGGATATTATGACCATTATTCGCTAGCTGTGATTCCTTCCATACTTTCCCGGTCGGAGTTTCTAACTGCTTATACGCCTTATCAGCCGGAGATTTCGCAAGGTACTCTTCAGTATATTTTTGAGTACCAAAGCATGATGACTCAACTGACCGGTCTTGAAGTGTCTAATGCCTCGATGTATGACGGAGCTACGGCTACCGCCGAGGCAATGATTATGACGGTCGCATCTGCTCGTAAGCGCAACAAGGTTTTAGTTTCAGCCACGATTCTTCCTCAGGTCATGAATGTAATGAGAACCTATGCACATTACCATGGCATAGACCTTGTGGTGATAGCTGAGAAGGATGGCGTTACAGATAAGTCTGATTTTGAATCTAAGATTGCCGGAGGCGATGTCGCAGGTGTTGTCGTTGCATCTCCGAATCGTTATGGCATACTTGAAGATTACAATGGTTGGGCCGACTTGACGCATAAGAATAAAGCTTTATTTGTGATGAACTGCATAGCATCAGCTCTCGGCGTCATAAAGTCGCCAGGAGAGTTGGGTGCTGACATTGCCGTTGGAGATGCGCAGTCATTGGGTATGCCGTTAAATTATGGCGGACCGTATCTTGGGTATATGTGCGCAACGAAAGCACTTATGCGAAAAATACCCGGACGTATCGTTGGTGCTACCACGGATAAGGATGGAAAGCGTTCGTTCGTTTTAACTTTACAAGCCCGTGAGCAACATATCAGAAGAGAAAAGGCAACCAGCAATATCTGTTCAAATCAAGGACTGATGTCGCTCTACGTTACCGTATATATGTCGTTGCTTGGTTACAATGGCATCCGTGAAGTCAATGAATCAGGATGTGCAGGGGCACATTATTTGGCTGATGCATTGGTTAAAACCGGTAAGGTATCGCTTAAATATGGCGAAAAACCATATCTTAATGAATTTGTTTTATCAACAAACTTCAAAGTCGACGACCTGATTGCAAAAGGCATAGAGGCAGGCATATTATGCGGCGTTAAACTTTCTGACAATGAGATCCTTGTTGCTGTAACTGAGATGCGTACGCGCCAGGAGATGGATAAGTATGTCGATTTAGTGTCAAAAATGTAGTGTCCAACCCAAATAATAAAGTGTACTGAAATGAATCGAGAATTATACGGAAACCTTATTTTTGAGTTGTCGCACAAAGGCCGTAAAGGTTACCGATTGCCTAAGACTGGAATTAACGCTTCTTTGGATGGAGTAAGTGCAAATCTTCTGCGTTCAACCACGCCGAATCTTCCTGAAGTCGATGAGTTGACTGTTGTACGTCACTATACAAATATGAGTAACAATAACTTTGGCGTGGATACCGGATTTTATCCTCTGGGGTCATGTACAATGAAATATAACCCGAAGATAAATGAGGAGATTGCGGCTGATGCGAGAATGGCAGCCCTGCATCCTTATCAGCCGACGGCTACCACACAGGGTGCGTTGGAGCTGTATCATACTTTGGAATGTTACTTGTCGGAGATAGGCGGAATGTCGGAGTTTACTCTAAACCCGTATGCCGGCGCACATGGCGAATTGACCGGACTTATGGTTATTCGCGCTTACCACGAAGAAAAAGGTGATTTGAAAAGAACGAAGGTTATTGTCCCTGACTCAGCTCATGGAACTAACCCTGCAAGTGCCGCAGTAGCCGGATTGGATATCGTTGAGGTTAAAAGCCGACCCGATGGGACGGTTGATGTCGACGATCTTCGCCCATTGCTTGACGAAACTATTGCGGCCGTTATGATGACAAACCCCAATACTCTCGGTATTTTTGAAAAAAATATTCCTGAGATAGCGTCTTTGGTTCATGCCGCAGGAGCATTGCTTTACTACGATGGAGCGAATCTGAATCCTTTAGTTGGAGTGGCACGTCCGGGAGATATGGGCTTTGACGTGATGCACATCAATTTGCATAAGACATTCTCCACCCCTCATGGCGGTGGTGGTCCCGGAGCCGGACCGGTCGGCGTAAGAAAGGGTTTGGAGCATTTGTTGCCTAATCCACGTGTAGTAATTAAAGAAGACGGAAAATATGATATAGAGTATTCCGACAGTAGCCTTGGGCAAATATCCGGTACTTTAGGTAATTTTGCAGTTTGTGCAAGGGCGTTAAGTTATATATTGTCGCTTGGACATGAGGGCTTGAGCCAAGTTGGTCCACTTGCGACACTGAATGCCAACTATATTAAGGAGTCTCTAAAGGACAAGTACCTGCTCCCGATTGAAGGCGTATGCAAGCATGAATTCGTGTTTGACGGTTTGAAGGATAAGTCGACCGGAGTAACCACACTCAATGTGGCTAAAAGGTTGCTTGATTTTGGCTTCCATGCTCCGACAATATATTTCCCATTGCTCTTCCATGAATCATTGATGATTGAGCCTACGGAAACTGAAAGTCTGGAAACCATCGACAAGTTTATTGCCGTAATGAGACAGATTGCAGATGAAGCTTTAACAGACGCGGAGATGGTGAAGAATGCCCCACACAGCACTCCTATCAGTCATCCCGATGATACTGAAGCGGCATTGCATCCAATAGTGACTTATGCCGAATTGTCATTAAAGCAAGACTAAGATGACTGAATCAGATATTATAATTATTGGAGCCGGTCCGGGAGGAATGGAACTTTGCGGACTGGCTTTAAAGCAAAATCGCCGGGTAGTCATTATTGAACGTGACTACATCGGCGGTACTTGCTTAAATAGAGGCTGCATACCGACTAAAGCCCTCTGCCGGTCGGCAGAAGTGGTTGACATGGTTAGTAAAGCATCCGAATTTGGAGTTAACGTATCGGAATTCACTCTCGATTTTAGACAGGCTATGCTTCGTAAAAATGAGGTGGTCAAGGCTCTTAGAGAAGGTGCTGAAACGTCGATGAAGGGAGCGGTCATTATACATGGTGATGCAAAGATTTGCGATTCAAAGACAGTGGAAGTCAACGGTGAACGCTTCTCCGCTCCGATGATTGTTATTGCAACCGGCTCTGAACCGTCGTTATTGCCAATCCCGGGGGCTGAACTGTGTATCACGAGCGACGCATTGTTAGAGATGGAACAATTGCCTGAAGACATGTGTATTATTGGCGGGGGCGTAATAGGTATGGAGTTTGCCTGCATATTAGCAGCGTTTGGCGTAAAAGTTACTGTCATAGAATTTTGTCCGGAGATATTGCCTAATTTCGATAAGGAAATAGGGAAACGCTTAAAGAGCTTGCTTTCTCGCAAGGGTATTAAAATCATAACTTCGGCGGCGGTTAAGGCTGTTAAGGAAGGATATGAGGTGGAATATGAATCCAAAGGAAAATTACAGTCGGTTAATGCTTCGTGTGTATTGATGGCTGTTGGACGTAAGCCGGTGATTCCCGAAGGTACGGAAAGTATAGGAATTCGTGTCGGGCGGAGAGGCATCGAGGTGGATTCTGCTTTTTCTACGACTGTCCCGGGTGTCTATGCTATCGGCGATGTAAATGGGAAACTTATGTTGGCTCATGTCGCTTCTGCCCAAGCTGCGGTATTGATGGGTAAGACTATGGATCTTGAAGTAGTCCCGTCAGCGGCATTTACTTCGCCTGAATGCGCGATGGTCGGTTTGACAGAAGATCAATGCAAAGCATCTGAAATTAACTACCGAACAAGCAAATCGTTGTTCAGAGCAAACGGGAAGGCGATGTCGATGGGGGAGACTGATGGCTTTGTTAAATTGATTGTAGAAGATACTTCTGATAAAGTTCTTGGCTGTCATATAATTGGACCCCATGCTTCTGATTTGATTCAGGAAGCCGCTTTGTGTATGTCTCAAGGACTTTCAGCCGATGCGATTGCTTCGACGATTCACTCTCATCCCACTTTAACAGAAGTAGTTGCTTCGGCAGTTTAGTATTAACCACTTGTATTTATTAATAAAAGATAGATATGTCACGAAATATCGATATAGAAGAGCTGATAACTCTTAACTATGAAATAGAAGGGTTGCTTTACATGGCTTTGCATAGAGGAGCTGACACTCCTGATGGGGTTTGGCGTCTTATTAGGGAGAAGGTCTATAGTCTGAGTACTGCTCTGTCGGAAGAAGATAATAATGACATATCACTTATAGAATCTGAACCTAATAAGGCTGCAAATTCTAAATCTGACGACTATGTTAAGGAGCCGGAAGTATCAGAATCAGAGCAATCCGGCTCCTTTGAATCTAAAGAAGATATATCTGGGAATGACGAGTCCTTTTCCGGGCCGGATAATGATATATCATCGGAAGAGCCTGTCTCTCCGGATGCACCCTGCGTAGCCCCTGAGGCGATAGAATGCGAAAACGATTTATTTGTGCCTAATTCAGATAAGGTCGAATCGGCGGAAATTGATTCTGATACAAAAATAGCCACCGATGAAGATGACGATATTGCTAAAGATGCCGAGCAAGATGAAGAGCCGGTGATAAGGCTGGATGAAAAGTTGGCGCGTGACAACTCTAAAAATCTACGAAAGGCATTTTCGGTGAATGATAAATTCCGGTTCAGAAGAGAATTATTTTCAAACAGCGACACAGAGATGACTGACACATTGAATTTAGTCGAAGCCATGTCGTCATATTCCGAGGCGGAAGAATACTTTTTTACCGATTTGCAATGGGATCCGGATCTCACAGAAGTGTCCGACTTTATGGCTATTATTAGGAAACATTTTTCGTAGAGTTACTTTTTAATATGAGCGGGAAGTTATTTGTTGTTCCTACACCTGTCGGGAACTTGGAAGATATGTCTCCCAGGGCTGTTGAAACCCTTAAAAGCGCTGATTTGATTCTTTGTGAGGATACTCGGACTACAAAGATATTACTAAAACATTTTGATATAGATGTACCGACTGCAAGTCACCATAAATACAATGAACATGATATGGTGGAGAGGGTTGCTAAAAGCATAGAGGCGGGTAAAAACATTGCTTTAGTGAGCGATGCCGGTACTCCCGGAATATCTGATCCGGGATTCATGTTGGTTCGTGAATGCCGTAAATATGGTATTGAAGTGGAAACTTTGCCGGGACCTACTGCTCTTATTCCGGCTTTGGTCAATTCCGGCTTGCCGTGTGAGCGCTTTGCTTTTGAGGGCTTTTTACCGGTGAAGAAAGGGCGAATGACAAGGCTTAGTGAATTGGCTGTAGAACCGCGTACATTTATAGTTTATGAGTCGCCGTTGCGTTTAGTCAAAACGCTCGAACAGTTTTCGGAAGTATGTGGAGCGTCACGGCGTGCCTCTGTCTCAAGGGAGATTTCTAAAATACATGAGACAACAATTATCGGTAGTTTGGGCGAACTCATCGAATATTTCAAAGTGAACATTCCTAAAGGAGAGATTGTTATTGTTATAGAAGGATTCAAGGCTAAATCTGCATCTTCTCCACACCGTAATAAGTATCGAGAAGAGTGTTGTGACGATGCGCAATGAAGAATCTTGTGATATTAAAGATTTTTATTCGCCGACATAAAATATTAGACTATTTATTTAACTTCTGTTTATATGAAAAAGATTATTTCAATTCTTACTGTTGCACTTGTATGCCTTACGGCTTGTGACAATGGCAAACTTAAGCAGGCAGAGGAGAAGAACCTCCAACTTGATTCATCATTACAAGAAGCTAAAGCAAACCAGGACAGCTTACTTGTATTGCTTAATGACATTACCGACGGAATGAATCAGATTAAAGATCTTGAAAAAATTCTGTCAAACACCAATGATTTGAGTGCTGAGTCTAAGACCCGCAAAGAGCAAATCAGAAATGACATGGCTGCCATTCAGCAGGCTTTGCAGGATCGCCGTCTACGTTTGGAAGAACTGGAGAACAAATTGAAAAATTCCCAACAATACAGCAGTACTTTAAAGAAAACGGTAGAGAACTTAAAGGCTGAAATAGCTAATCAGGAGGCTACAATATCTACGTTAAGAAATGACCTTGCAGCCGCTAAGATACAGGTTGACCAGTTAACTATAAGAGTAGATTCGCTTAACTCGACTGTTGATTCGGTTACTGTCGAAAAACAGCGTGCAGAAGAGGATATGAAGATAGTGACCGACGAGTTAAATGTGTGCTACTATGCCATAGGAAGTAAAAAGGAACTTAAAGAAGCAAAAATTATTGAGACAGGTTTCCTGCGTAAAACAAAGCTTTTACAGGCCGACTTCCAACAGACATATTTTACTACAGCTGACAAACGAACACTGAACGTCATTCCGACACATTCTAAAAAAGCAAAAATATTGACTAATATGCCAGAGGGAAGCTATCGGTTCAATGATGTCGATGGATTACAGATGCTTCAGATTCTTGACCCGGTTAAATTCTGGAGTTTATCAAACTATCTGGTGATTCAAGTTGACTGATTACCGGCTTACGATTTAAACATAGAGATGGCTCATGTGGCAATGCCCGACATGAGCCATTTTTATGCTAAGCCTTCTATTATTAAAATTCTGATGAAAAGTGGAATTTTATTTTGGGGAAATCAGATTGAGCCATTTGTAGCACATAATTGCTGTCTGCCAAAAATACGTCACGCCCTTCTCGATCAACCGCCATGAACTGATGTTTTCGCTTTTTAAAAGCATCAAGAGCATTTTGATCATCACTCTCAATCCAGCAAGCCTTGTATAGGGAAATCGGTTCCCAACGGACTGTGGCTCCATATTCGTGAAGAAGTCGGTATTGAATTACCTCAAACTGCAGTTGTCCTACTGTTCCGATTAATTTTCGCCCGTTGAATTGATTGATGAAGAGTTGGGCTACACCTTCGTCCATTAGTTGCTGTATGCCTTTCTCAAGTTGCTTTGCCTTCATTGGATCTGTATTTTCGATGTATTTAAACATCTCCGGAGAGAAGCTTGGCAACCCTTTATAATGCAGATTTTCACCTTCAGTAAGAGTGTCTCCAATTTTAAAGTTCCCTGTGTCAGGTATTCCGACTATATCGCCGGGGTATGCCTCATCGACAATGTTCTTCTTTTGAGCCATGAAGGCTGTTGGAGCTGCAAATCGCATCATTTTCCCTGAGCGGATATGCTTATAATTGGCATTACGCTCAAATTTTCCGGAGCACACTTTGACAAACGCTATGCACGAGCGATGATTAGGATCCATATTAGCATGGATTTTAAATACGAATCCGCTGAACGAATCTTCTTCAGGTTTGACCTCTCGCTCTTCTGCATTTACAGGTAGGGGAGAAGGGGCTATTTTAACGAAGCAGTCCAGCAATTCTTTAACGCCGAATGTATTTAATGCTGAGCCAAAAAATACGGGTGCTACTTTCCCGGCAAGGTACTGTTCGATGTCAAGTTCAGGGTAAACTCCTTCTATCAGCTCGAGATCTTCTCTGAGTTTTGAAGCATCCCGTTCGCCGACGGCCTCATCTATTCTTGGGTCGTTGGCATCATCAATTTCAACACGCTCGGTTATTTGAGTTTTACTCGGAGTGAAAAGATCTAAAGAATGCTCATATATATTATAGACTCCTTTAAATTTTGCTCCTATGTTTATAGGCCATGACAAGGGGCGAACGGCTATTTTTAGTTCTGCTTCAAGTTCGTCTAATATTTCAAACGGATCCCTTCCTTCTCGGTCAAGTTTATTGACAAATATTATGACCGGGGTGTTACGCATACGACAAACTTCCATGAGTTTACGCGTTTGCTGCTCCACGCCTTTTGCGACATCAACAACGATTATAACGCTGTCGACGGCCGTCAGAGTGCGATAAGTATCTTCGGCAAAGTCTTGGTGACCGGGAGTATCAAGAATGTTGATTTTATAATCGCCATAGTTGAATCCCATCACTGAAGTAGCTACGGATATGCCACGTTGTTTTTCTATCTCCATCCAGTCAGATGTGGCCGTTTTCTTTATTTTATTCGACTTAACGGCTCCGGCAACATGTATGGCACCTCCGAAAAGCAACAACTTTTCAGTAAGTGTGGTTTTACCGGCATCCGGATGCGATATAATGGCGAAAGTTCGCCGGCGTTTGATTTCGTCAGTTAGAGTTGCCACTGTTATTACTTAGTTTCAGATTCGTTAATCCTGTCAAGACAGTCTTTAAGGCTGTCAACCCAATATGGCATGTCGACATTGTATGTGGCCTTAATTTTAGATGTATTGAATAAGCTGAAATAAGGCCGAGTTGCCAATGTAGGATAGTCTTCAGTCGGAATTGGCTTAACAGCACACGACTTTATTCCGGAAAGATGGAATATTGCCTGTGTGAGATCATACCAGGAAGCCGCTCCTGAATTAGAGTAATGGTATATTCCCGGCACCCATTGATGTGCTCTTATAATTTTGGTTATAGCTTTAGCTACATCGCGTGCATAAGTCGGAGTGCCAATTTGATCGCATACTACTTTAATTTCTTTTCGCTCTTGACCAAGTTTCAACATCGTCTTTACAAAATTTTTCCCAAAAGGGGAATATAACCATTCGATGCGCATAATAATGCTGTCGGGCGCGAGTGCTAATAGGGCAGTTTCGCCTTGGCGTTTTGTCGTGCCGTATTGCGACATGGGGTTTACTTTGTCGCTCTCGAAGTAGGGGCGGTATGCTTTTCCGTCAAAAACATAGTCGGTAGATATGTGCAACACTTTTGCCCCGTTATCGCTTGCGGCATTGGCGAGGTTGCGAACAGCATCCACGTTGATTTTTGAACAAAGAGCTTTATCTTCTTCTGCCTGATCTACGGCAGTATATGCCGCGCAGTTTATAATATGAGTGATGTCGTTTCTGGTGACGAATGTTTTTAGTTTTACCGCATCAGTGAGGTCAAGTTCATCAATGTCTGTATAGATGGACTGACCCGGTAATTCTTGATCAAGTATGATGCGCATTTCACGACCTAACTGACCATTACATCCTGTGACGAGTATTTTCATCGTGTATTATGTTTGAATTTCTCGACAAAGTTACAAAATTATTGTGGCAGATGGGAATTATATACTATGTAAAATACGCCTATTTCTATGTTTGAATAAGAGGAGGTGTGTCGAATTCGCTTTCCGGAATCCGACACACCCCCTTAAGAGATTGTCTAAATGACTATTTGTCGAGGCTGTGGACTATCGCCTGATTGGTTTCGCGCAATTTGTCTGTATCAACTTTAATGCGTTTGCGGTCGTAAGTCATCAACCCATTAACCTCAACTTCCACATCTGTTGTCTGAGTATATACTGCACCGGTAAATCCCTTGTCAATCAGGTCCATTAATATTTTAGCATATTTGATATATTCTTCGGTGACTTCCTGCTCATTTTTAAATTGTACATATCCCCAATTTCTGTCGGGCATCCACAAATGTCCGTCCATGGCCAAACCGATGCCTCCATATTCTCCCATAACGTTTGCTCTGTCCGGATCAAACAGATACATGTCCGGAGCAGGATAATTGTGAAGGTCAAGTATGTCGCCGCACTTGTAGAAATTACCTCCACTTGCCGGATTTACTAACCGAGATGGGTCATATTCCTTTGTCCATTCTGTTATTTCTTCTGTCTTAAACTGTCCCCATGCTTCGTTGAAAGGAACCCATGTCCCGATACACGGATTGTTGTAAAGATAGTCGATTATCTCTTTCCATTCATTTCGGTAGTTTGCTTCGCTCTCTTTAGAACGTTGAATCTCAGTACCGGTAAAGTATTCATGGTTTTGCCATTTGGGGCTCTTGTCGCCACTCGGCATATCCTGCCATACAATCATGCCGACTTTGTCGCAATGCGTGTACCATACTGCGGGTTCAACTTTAACATGTTTACGAATCATATTGTAGCCGAGCTCTTTGGTCTTGTCGATGTCATAAATGAGGGCTTCGTATGCCGGTGCGGTATAAAGTCCGTCAGGCCACCAACCTTGATCCAATGGACCAAACTGAAATAAATCCTTGTTGTTAAGTTGAAATCTGACATAACCATCTTCGTCACGCTTTGTCGAAAATTTACGCATTGCCGTGTAACTTTTTGCTGAATCGACAAGCTTGCCATCGCTATAAAGGTTTATGGTCATGTCATATAAGTTCGGTGAATCCGGTGACCATAACTTTACATTATCAGGCATCATTATCTCGATTTGTTCTCCGTTGATGGATTTTCCTTCTGCGATAACAGAGCCATTGTCACTAATTATTACGGAGGCCATAGTATGTCCGTTGTTCTCGGACGACGGTTCGACTGAGATTGTTACGATATTTTTGTCAATGTCTGGAACTGCCTTAACCGATTTAATGTGAGTCTTATTTACCGGTTCAAGCCATACCGTTTGCCAAATACCGGTGACCGGAGTATACCATATCCCTCCGGGACGCTCTACTTGCTTCCCTCGAGGCTGATAACCTCTGTTAGTCGGGTCGTAGACGCGAACTGTCAATGTGTTATCGCCTTTGGTGTTTAAAGCATCAGTGATGTTTAGGCTGAAAGGAGTATATCCTCCGGTATGCGATCCAACCTTGATGTCATTAACCCAGACATCGCATTTCCAGTCAACGGCTCCAAAATTTAGCAGAATGTCATTTCCCTTCCATTTTGAAGGAACGGTGAATGTCCTTCGATACCATAAATTTTTCTCAGAGCCGACGGTCTTGCCTACACCCGAAAGGCTCGACTCGACAGGAAATGGCACGAGAATCTCTCCGTCGTATTTTTGGGGAGAGTTTTGTTTCATGTCGACTATGGCGTATTCCCACAGACCGTTTAGATTTTCCCATTGTTGTCGTTCCAAAAGGGGGCGCGGATATACGTTCCACACATTATTCGGATCGATTTTCTCGCCCCATTCGGTTTTTATCTTATCGCCCGCAGGCGCATATTGCGCAAATGCGCTTCCGGCTGAAAGCGTCAATGCAACTCCCAAAGCAAGTTTAAGTCTCATTGGCATTTAGGTTAGTTTATAATGATTGGTTATTGATTTGATTCTGCTAATTTAGCGATTAATTTTTAAAAACATCGACTTTAGCGTCAAAAATAAAAACCGTCAAATCATAAAATTTGATTCGACGGTCATTATGGAGAATATGTTTATAATGTAACGTTGTTTTTATCTGAGTTTAAGCTGTTGGCCAACAGACAGATTGTCGTTTTTCAGACCATTTAACCTCTTAATGGCTGCAACGGTAGTGCCATACTTCTTTGCTATTTTCCCAAGGTTGTCCCCCTTACGTACTTTATATGTGGAAGCTGTTGCTGAAGCAGTAGCAGTAGTGGAGCTGCCTGTACGTGACGGAGCATAATTTCTGTCTTGAGTGTAAGTGCTCTTCGTGAAGGTGTAAGTGTCGGTATGGGTTGTCTTATTCTCAAAGTCAAAAATTGCGGCAGGATTTATTGCGTAGCCCATATATCTTGTCTCAAAATGAAGATGTGGTCCAGTAGAGCGTCCGGTGTTACCTCCCAATGCTATTGGATCTCCGACTTTTACATATTGTCCTGGTTCAACAAGGAATTTAGACAGATGTCCATATATGGTTTCAAATCCATCTCTATGGCTCATCACGACGTAATATCCATAGCCTTTCCTTTCGTATTTTGTTAGTCTGACGTAGCCGGAAAAGGCCGCCTTAATTGTATCTCCAATCTGCACTTTAAGGTCTATGCCTTTGTGCATTCTGCGGAACTTTCGACGATAGCCGTATGGAGAGGTTGTGTATCCCATGGTCGGCATACAGAATTCGCTAACATCAATAGTGGCAGTTTCTGGCACCATCATATCGCGGAATGGATTTACTGTCTGGTCATTTTTGTATTTTTCATAGAGATCATACTCGGGTTCTTCCTCTTCTTTGAAGAATTCATCCATGTAGTCGAGAGTCTCTTTTAATTTAATTTCGTCTGAAACCGATTTTTGCATGGCCAACAAATCTTGATGGTTGGCATCATGCTGAGCCGGACGTGGCAGATTCAGATTTTGAGCGTTCGCGCACAATACGGCGATAAATCCGAATAAGGCTGAGGTCGCTATTTTTACTATGTTTAGTTGCATCGGGTGTCTGATGGTTTAGATGTTTTCCTTACTTTGATTCATCGGGGGCATAGAAAAATCTGATGTCCGACGGGGTATATTTGAATATTTCTTCCGGCTTGAAAAAACGCGCCAATTCTATTTGCCCGTTTTCGACGCTGTCTGAAGCGTGTACGATGTTTTCCTGTCCGCTCATAGCGAAATCGCCACGAATTGTTCCCGGGAGGGCTTTACGGCCATTGGTGGCTCCAGTCATCAAACGAACGACCTCAACGCAATCTTTCCCTTCAAGACATAATACGATGACTGGAGTTGCCATCATTGATTCAAGCAACGAAGGGAAGAATGGTTTGTCGACTAAATGTGCATAATGTTCACGAAGAATAGGCTCGTCAAGTTTCATCATTTTCATTCCGGTGATGATAAGCCCTTTCTCTTGAAAGCGGTTTATGATTTTGCCGATTAAGGCGCGATGTATAGCGGATGGCTTTAAAATTACTAAGGTCTGTTCCATTGTTACGATTTTTAACAATTCATTAGTTTGTAGCTCAAATATACTGAAAATCCATGAGTTATAATAATATTTGCAACTCAGCGTGTGTGAAAATTAAGTTACAATTCTGACTCAAAAGTGTAATGTGCAAATAGTCAGACGTTTGTGGCCACAATCAGCCTTTGCAAAATTCAATTGATGCTTAACTAATGGTGTATATTCTCATTATCAGAGTGTTAAAAAATGTATCTGACAGTTTGCGCTCAGCTTATTCTGGACCAGTCAATACCTCCTCTTTTTTGTTGATTAAGCTCGCTCACGAGAGTCGCATTGCAAGGCGATTTGAGCTCCGGGTCATCGTCAAGAATCGAGTCCACTGTGTCCCTGGCAAGTTGTACTAATTGGCCGTCAGATGCTAAGTTCGCTATTTTAAGGTCAAAAGCAATCCCGCTCTGTAATGTCCCCTCCATATCGCCAGGACCGCGCATTTTAAGATCTGCCTCGGCTATTACGAATCCGTCGGTGGTAGATGTCATTACTTCAAGTCGTTGACGCGTCTCCTTTGCTATCTTATAATGAGTCATTAAAATGCAGTAGCTTTGTTCTGCACCGCGTCCGACTCTGCCTCGTAGCTGGTGTAATTGCGAAAGTCCGAACCGTTCTGCATTCTCTATTATCATAACAGAAGCATTCGGCACGTTAACTCCGACTTCGATAACTGTCGTAGCAACCATTATATTAGCCTCTCCACTTACAAAAAGCTCCATTTGATGCTCTTTTTCTGCCGGCTTCATTTTGCCGTGGAGATAGCATACTTTATATTGTGGAAATGTTTCTCTAATTAGAGCATATCCTTCTTCAAGGCTTTTTAAGTCAAGCTTTTCATTCTCTTCTATGAGAGGATGTACGATGTACACTTGCCTTCCGGCTTTAATCTGAGCATTAACTGCTTGATAAACTTTCAACCTATTTTCGTCGTATCGTAGCAGAGTTGTCACGGGTTTTCGTCCCGGAGGCAATTCGTCTATTACCGACACGCATAAATCGCCGTATATTGTCATGGCCAATGTCCTTGGGATAGGTGTCGCGGTCATAACTAAAATGTGTGGCGGGGTGAGATTCTTTTTCCAAAGTCGTGCCCTTTGGGCGACTCCAAAACGGTGTTGCTCGTCGATGACTACGAATCCTAAATTGCGAAACCGGACATTATCCTCTATGACAGCGTGTGTGCCTATTAATATGTGCAGACTGCCGTCTGCGAGTTGTTCATGGATTAAATCTCTATCCTTTTTCTTGGTGGATCCGGTAAGAAGTTTTACGTTAATGCCAATTGGGGAAGCAAGTTTTGAGATTGTCTCAAAATGCTGTGCGGCAAGTATTTCAGTGGGAGCCATAAGGCAAGCCTGGGTGTCGTTGTCCAAAGCTATAAGCATACAAAGTAGAGCTACGAGAGTTTTACCACTCCCTACGTCGCCTTGCAAAAGTCTATTCATCTGTCGCCCCGAACCCATATCCGCCCTAATTTCCTTTATCACTCGCTTTTGCGCTCCCGTTAACTCGAATGGCAGTTGTTCGAAATAAAAACGGTTGAAAAACTGACCGACTTTTGAAAATCTGAAACCGATGATACGGCTATTCCGTATGCGTGTATGGCGTTGAATATCAAGTTGTAGATAGAAAAGCTCCTCAAATTTAAGCCTTAGTCTTGCACTTTGCAATGCCTCATTCGACTTAGGATTGTGAACATTCATAAGTGCTTCCCTTAAAGACATCAGATGCAGCTTGTCAATGATGTGTTTAGGAAGAGTTTCGCTAATGTATGGAGTCGAATTAAGCACGGTTTGTGTCCAAGTAAACAGTTGTTTCGACCCGATATTCTGATTTCTAAGTGCATCTGTAAGCGGATATATTCCACGTAATCCTTGTGTGGCGCCTACTGAATTTACACCGTCGACCTCCGGATGAACCATACTCCATCGGTTGTTAAACAGTTCCGGTTTCCCGAATAATATATATTCAACTCCTGTGTGATATGCATCTTTGACTTGCTTGATTTTTCTAAACCACACAACTTCCATGGTAGTTCGTCCGTCGGTAAAAACACCGACTAAACGCGTCTTTGCTCCTTCGCCGTGTACTGAAAAGGCCACAAACCGACCCTTCACCTGCACCATTGGCATTTCTCCGCTGAAGTTACTTATTTGATATATCGACATTCGGTCGACATATTTGGTCGGAAAATGATACAATAGATCCTTATAGCTCTTTATGCCAAGTTGTTTGGCCAAAATTTCTGCGCGTTTAGGTCCTATGCCCTTAATGAATTTTATGTCAGTGTTACGAAGCCTATTCATTCCGCAGGTATATTGATGCTATTTCCAAATCTGACGATAATGTGATCTTGATATTGTTTGGATTCCCGGAGGAAAGACGTATATCTGTATATCCGGCTTTTGCCATGACTGAGGCGTCATCGGTGAACGATGCGTCAAACGGAAGCTTGTAGGCATCTGCCAATAACTCTCCCCGAAAAGCTTGAGGAGTTTGTACTGCGCGTATCAAATCCCTGTTTAATGGGATAGAACTTCCGGTTGTCAAGTCAATGGCTCTCAGCGAGTCGACAACCGGAATTACGGGAATACATCCGTCTCCGTCTGTGATTCCGTCAATGACCCCAGCGAATAAATCATAGTCAATGACTGGTCTTGCCCCGTCGTGAACAGTTATTATAGTCGATTCCAGAGATTCAGCTAAGTCATCTATAATTGTGTCTATGGCATTCTTGACTGATTCCCATCTTGATTTGCCTCCGGATACAATCATGTGTGGCGCAATACTGAATTGTGCGCATATTTCTGCCCATAATCCACGGTATGCATCGTTAAGCACCACGATGTTTGTAGTATTGTATTCGTCAGAAAGTTCGTTGTTCCCGAATATCTCACCAATTCTATTCAAAGTGATGGCCAAAACGGGCATTCCGTTTATCCTGCAGAATTGTTTAGGTGTATCTGAGCCGAAACGGCTTCCCTTGCCGGCTGCTACAATTATATTGTATATATCTTTCTTCATGCCAATAATTAATCGTCAGAAGCCAATTTTGAAAGTCTATGTTCAAGGTCGGTAGATGAAAGTCTGCTTATGATTTTCCCTCTGTGGGCAAACGAGATAGAGCCGGTCTCTTCACTAACTACCACAGCGGCCGCATCTGTTGCTTGGCTTATGCCAAGAGCCGACCTATGGCGCAATCCCATTGAGCGCGGAATGCTTGTGTCGTGGCTGACTGGCAATATGCAACCGGCGGCCTTGATTCGGTCGTGTGCTATAATCATCGCACCGTCATGCAAAGGGGAATTTTTGAAGAAAATATTTTCGATTAGTCGCGAATTAATCGTTGCATCAATCATGTCGCCCGTCTTTTCATATAGCTCCAATGGTATTCCCTGTTCAATAACTATCAAAGCACCCGTCTTTGACTTAGCCATGGACATGCAGGCATAAACTATAGGTATTACCCATTTGTGTGATTCGTCATCGCGATTCTTCTGCCCATGATTATGCTTAAAAAGATTCTTTAAAAAACGCCATCTGTTATGGTTGCCGAGCTCCACGAGAAAGCGTTTTATTTGGTCCTGGAACAATATGACAAGTATTATAAGTCCGATAGACATGACTTTATCAAGTATCGTACCAATTAAGCGCATCTCAAGAATCTCCGAGGCAACTACCCAAACAACTATAAAAGATAATATGCCAAAAAAGATGTTTATAGTTCCTGACTCTTTCATTATCCTATATAGATAAAAGAGCAAGAGTGCTACGATTATTATGTCGAGAGCGTCTTTAATTCCAAAAGGTGCCATTTTAATGAGCTATTAATCAGGTGAATATGTAAGGCCAACGATTTTTACCGCTTCGGATGCCTCCTTGGGGTCGTGTACTCGCAATATGGATGCTCCTTGTATTAAAGCAATGGTATTAAGCACAGTCGTGCCACATAAAGCTTCTTCAGGACTGCATTTAAGTGGCTTATAAATCATTGATTTTCTCGAAATACCGACGAGAAGCGGTCGATCGAACACATGAAACATCTCAAGGTGTTTCATTAAGGCATAGTTTTGATCAACATTCTTTGCAAATCCGAATCCAGGATCGACAATAACATCATTGACGCCAAAATCATTTAGCTTGGATAGCTTTACTGCAAGTTCTGACAATACGTCTGCTGTAATGTCGGAATAATTTGTTAATGATTGCATGGTAGATGGTGTCCCTCGCATGTGCATTAAAATATACGGAACACCGAGGCGAGCCACGGTAGCGTACATTTCAGAGTCTAAATCGCCCCCCGATATGTCATTTACTATGTCGGCGCCATAATCCTCTACGGCGATTCTCGCGACATCGGCCCTAAAAGTGTCAATGCTCAAGATTATATCTTTCGAAATTCTTTCGCGTATGGTCGAAATGCCAAGTCGAAGCCTTCTGAGTTCCTCTTCACTGCTGACAACATCGGCGCCCGGTCGCGAAGAATATGCTCCGAGATCAATCATGTCGGCTCCGTGCGATAAAAGTTCTTGGGCTCGTTCGGCGATTGATTCCTCGTCAAACCTGCGAGATGCCGCATAAAATGAGTCCGGGGTAACATTCAATATGCCCATGACCTGTGGACGGCAGAATTCTACCGCATATCCTTTGATGTTTAGTGAAAAAGGTACAAACCTATGCATAGTAAAAATTGGCTATTTCGCAATTGCATCTGCGAAAATACTCAAAAACCTTCATTTATCCAAATAAGATATGCCTTAGGGTGTGTAAAACACGACATTGGGATGAATCAGATGATAATTTTAAGATTATAATGCGATTCCGTGGAGAAATTAAGAATATATTAATCATTCTATTAACAATTAATTTAGCATACGAAGGTAAATTTGCATTCAAGTGTACATAACCAATCACAGAGAATGCAAATAATCTAAATTTAAATATCATTATGAATCATAAACCAATTGTCATTTCGATGATTCTGTCTGTGGCAACATCATTGCAGGTATTTGCGCAGACTCCTGTATACCTTGATGAGTCGGCGACGATAAAAGAACGAGTTGACGACTTGCTTGGACGATTGACCGTAGAAGAAAAGATTAGTTTACTGAGGGCAACCTCCCCCGGAATACCACGGCTTGGAATCCCCAAATATTATCATGGAAATGAAGCTCTGCACGGAGTGGTTCGGCCCGGTAGATTCACCGTTTTTCCGCAAGCCATTGCTTTAGCATCATCGTGGAATCCGACCTTACTTAATGAAGTATCTACGGCTATTTCCGACGAAGCGCGTGCAAGATGGAATGAACTTGAGCAGGGCAAGCTACAGACTGCTCAGTTCAGCGACGTGCTGACATTTTGGTCGCCCACCGTAAATATGGCACGCGATCCGCGTTGGGGGCGTACTCCGGAAACTTACGGTGAAGATCCTTATTTGTCGGGTATTATGGGAACGGCTTTTGTTAAAGGTCTGCAAGGCGACGACCCTAAATATCTGAAAGTAGTCTCCACTCCAAAGCATTTCGCCGCGAATAATGAAGAACACAATAGATTTAAATGTAATCCGCAGATATCCGAAAAACAATTACGAGAATACTATTTGCCGGCATTCGAGGAATGTATCCGCGAAGGAAAGGCGGCATCAATAATGTCGGCATATAATGCTGTTAATGATGTGCCATGTACATGCAATCCTTGGTTGCTGACACATGTGTTGCGCGACGATTGGGGATTTAGTGGTTATGTCGTGTCTGACTGTGGAGGGCCCTCCCTTTTGCTGTCAGGGCATAAATATGTTAAGACTAAGGAGGCTGCGGCCACTTTGTCGATAAAGGCCGGATTAGACCTCGAATGTGGTGACGATGTTTATGACGAACCTTTGCTTAACGCATATAAGCAATTTATGGTAACGGACGCTGACATTGACTCAGCCGCAAGCAGAGTGCTCACTGCCCGAATGCGACTTGGATTGTTTGACGCAAATGGCGGGACAGATAATCCCTATACTCGAATACCCGTTTCGGTTATTGGCAGTGAAAAGCATCAACAATTAGCCATTCAGTCGGCAAGAGAAGGTATTGTATTGCTAAAAAACAGTAAAAATATACTTCCTCTTGACCGGAATAAGGTAAAGTCGATCGCTGTAGTCGGCATTAACGCAGGCCAATGCGAGTTTGGCGACTATAGTGGGGCACCTTTAAATGAACCGGTATCAATATTGGAAGGAATTCGTCGGATGGCAGGAGATGCTGTAGAGGTTAACTATGCTCCTTGGGTCTCGGCGGCGGACGGGATGGAGTTAATCGGTGGTGACAATTTCCCGGAGGGGCTTAAAGTGGAATACTTTGAAGGCACTCAACTACAGGGCACTCCCAAAGTCAGGACGGAGGAGTGGATAAATTTTGAACCCGTTAATCAGGCTCCCGATCCATTTTTGCCAAAATCTCCACTTTCGGTAAGATGGACAGGCAAACTTCGGCCTACGGTTTCAGGTGAATATGTATTTAATCTCACCAGCGATGATGGAGCGCGATTGACCATCGATGGGAAAGAAATTATCGACAGTTGGGCCGGACACGCAGTAAGAACTGATTCTGCAACGATGATGCTTGAAGCCGGTCGCGACTATGATTTGAAGATGGAATATTATGACAATCGTGATTATGCCGTCAACAGATTAAAATGGAGAGTCCCGAAAGTGGAAAAGACTACTCGTCTCGGACTTTATGGAAATGCTGAGAATGCTGTGCGTAAAAGTGACGTAGTTGTGGCGGTTATGGGTATCAATAAGTCTATTGAACGTGAAGGACAAGATCGTACGAGTATAGAACTTCCTGCCGATCAACAGGACTTTTTGAGGGAGATATATAAAGTTAACCCAAACATAGTGCTTGTGCTTGTCGCCGGAAGTTCTCTCGCTATTAACTGGGAAGATGAGCATCTTCCGGCCATAGTTGATGCTTGGTATAGTGGCGAACAGGGAGGTACGGCTGTTGCCGAAGTCTTATTTGGTGACTATAATCCCGGAGGACGACTTCCGTTGACTTTCTATAAGTCAATTTCCGATTTGCCTGCATTTGACGATTACGACATTTCCAATAACCGCACCTACAAATACTTTAAAGGCGACGTGCTTTATCCTTTCGGCTATGGATTAAGCTATACAAAATTTAAGTATAGTGACATGGATGTTAAAGATGCGGGCGATACGATTGAAGTGTCGTTCACGCTGAAAAACACAGGCAAATATGACGGCGACGAAGTAGCTCAAGTTTATGTTAATCTGCCCGAATATGGTGGAATTGCGCCAGAAAGAGAGCTAAAAGGGTTTAAACGAGTGCATTTAAAGAAAGGCGAATCACGCAAAGTCACAATTCCGGTGCTTAAAAGGCAATTGCGCTACTGGGATGAGGGCAATTCTAAATTCGTCACACCAAAAGGCGAGTATGTGTTTTCCATTGGAGCATCATCACGCGATTTGAACCAATATAAAGTCTTAAATATGAATAATTAATTTATTATTACCATGACAATATCAAAATGTTTATTTCTATCTGTGCTTACAGCGTGCGCTACAAGCGCTTTTGCTTTAGACTCAGATTCTAATTCACAAGGCAAGCCTAAGGTATACCTCGTTTCTACGGCACACTTCGACACGCAGTGGAATTGGGATGTGCGAGAGTCAATTGACGATTATCTGCATCGAACGATGGTACAGAACTTCTGGCTCTTTGAAAAATTTCCTGATTATGTATTTAACTTTGAGAGCGCTCAAAAATACGCTTGGATGAAAGAATATTATCCGGCAGAGTATGAAAAGGTTAAAGCATATATTAAGTCCGGCAGATGGAATGTCTGTGGAAGCGCATGGGAAGCTAATGACCCAAATTTGCCTTCAACAGAATCTAATATAAGAAACTTACTTTACGGACAGGAATTTTATAAGAAAGAGTTCGGTGTAAAATCCAATGACATATATCTCCCTGACTGTTTTGGCTTTGGGTATACGCTTCCTTCCATTGCGGCTCATTGTGGCCTTATTGGGTTTTCTACTCAAAAACTTCAATGGCGTAAGGCACAATTCTATGGTGACAAATATAAGATGCCATTCCCGATCGGAATCTGGCGTGGCATAGACGGCTCGCAGTTGCTGGCGGTGTTGGATGCTGGAGGATATGGAACTTCATATTATTATGACGATATAACCACCAACAAGCGAATTATTGACCGTGCAAAACGTGATCCCAACGGCATTGCTTATAGTTATTACGGTGTGGGCGACCGAGGCGGTTCTCCGACATTGCCATCCGTATTCTCTATGCAGAAAAGTCTGTCGACAGACGGCGATTTAGAGGTCATAAGCGCCAAAGCAGGTCAACTATATGAGGATTTTTATCCTTTTGAAAACCACCCCGAACTCCCTGTCTTTGACGGTGAATTGCTGATGGATGTGCATGGAGTGGGGTGCTATACCTCTCAAGCTGCAATGAAGCGTTTTAACCGTAGAAATGAGAAACTTGGCGATGCCGCGGAGAGAGCTTCCGTAGTCGCTGAACTGCTTGGAGGACCTTCATACCCGGCAGATGCTTTAAGGGAGAATTGGCAACGATTTATTTGGCATCAATTTCATGATGATATTACAGGGACAAGTATCCCTCGTTCGTACACATTCTCATGGAACGATGAACTTATTGCACAAACTCGTTTCGTCGACGCTATTAATACTGCCGTCGGTTCTATAGCCTCCGGACTTGATACCCGTGTCACCGGTATACCGGTAGTCGTATTTAATCCTGTTAATTCCGGACGGACCGATATCGTTGAAGCGAATATTACTTTTGATAAGCAACCTCGAGGGGTTCAAGTAATCGGTCCTGACGGTAAAAAAGTGCCTTCTCAACTTTTATCGTGGAAAGACGGAGTCGCTAAAATAATATTTTCTGCAACTGTTGCTCCTTCAAGCTACACGGTCTACGATGTTCGAGCCCCGTCATCTCATCAAATAGCCTCTAAAAAGCTTTATGCAAAAGATAACGTATTGGAAAATAGCGTTTACCGTCTGGAACTCGACAAAAATGGCGATATAAAGTCGGTTTTGGATAAACGCAATGGCGAAAATTTAGTGAAGGACGGCGATGCATTTAAGCTCATGGTTTTGACCGAGAATGAATCGCACGATTATCCGGCTTGGGAAATTTACATATCCGTGATTGACGGGAAGTCTTCCGGTGTAAATGAAAATGTAAGAATCTCTGTTTGCGAATACGGCCCTCTGAGAGCTACGCTTAAAGTCGAAAGAGACTATCGAGGCTCTCAATTTACGCAGTTTATAAGTCTTACAGACGGGGCGACTGACGATCTAATAAATGTTCTAAACGAAGTTGATTGGGTAGGGAAGAAATCTCTTCTTAAGGCAGAATTTCCCACATCATTTAATGCGCAAGAAGCCGCTTACGACTTGGGATTGGGATATGTTATGCGTGGGAATAATACTGAACAATCTTTTGAAGTCCTTGGCCACCAGTGGGCGGATATGACTTCTAACGACAACAAGTGCGGAATCGCCATACTTAACGACTCAAAATATGGATGGGATAAACCCAATGATAATACATTGCGGTTAACTCTGTTACATACACCTGAGCCGGGCAGATTCTATACTTATCAAGATCATCAAGATCATGGACACCACACATTTAATTTTGCAATTGTTGGCCATGCAGGAGGATTGGTATCGAATGATATACCTGCACGAGCTGAACTATATAATCAGCCATTAATGCCATTTGTCACAAATAAACATGCGGGAAAACTTGGCCAAACATTCTCATTTATGGAGTCAAATAATCCTGCTGTTGAGGTTCTGGCTTTGAAAAAAGCCGAGGACGGCAATGGATATATCTTACGTGTCGCTGAAAGTCAAGGTGCTGATTATGAAAATGCTGAGATAACATTTGCGAATAATATCGTTTCGGCGTGTGAGGTTAACGGTATTGAAGAAAACGTTGGACCGGCCACTGTAGATGGTAAGAAAATAATCTTTAACGGTAAGCGTTTTGCCCCTCGAAGTTTCAGAATTAACTTTGAAAATCAGACCACACTTACGGCTCCGAAGTCTATACCGGTAGATTTGCCTCTCAATGCTGTTGCATTTACATCTGATGAATTTAATAAGGCAGGTGATTTTGATCGTAGAGGAAATTCTTTGGCTTATGAGCTTATGCCTGATTCGATTGTGGATAATGGGATAATTTATAAGATTCAAAACGACCCATCAGTATTTAATTACGTCAGATCAAATGCCGACACAATTTTCTTGCCTGAAAACCATGGCGCAAAGCATTTATATATGCTCGCCACTTCTATTCAGAACGACCGTAAAACTACTTTTAATGTAAATGGAATTGATCGCGAAGTAAATGTCCCCTATTATTCCGGATTTTACGGTCAGTGGGGTTGGAACGGAGAGAGCGAAGGCTTCCTTAAGGATGTTCCGATAGGCTATGTAGCTAACCATACGCATAGTGCCGTAAAGGGTAATGACTCGTATAACTTTGCATATTTATATAGATTGCGTTTCGAAATATCTGACGATACTCGCTTCATAGTGTTGCCTCGCGATGCCGCTATTGCAGTATTTGCCATTACACTAAGCAATGATCCTTCGGCATCAACTGCAGTTGCATCAGAGCTACGTACTTTGCCTAAAACTACGAAGAATGTAGAATATGTCAGTCAACCGATGCCATATTATAAAGAACGCAGTCTATGGTAATATTTTAAATATGGGAAATTTAATATTAAAAATAGCATTATCGGCGTGCATTGTAAATTTCTTTGCCTCGGAAGTTTCTGCATCTGACAATCCTCGCAGTGCATATTATTTTGACTCTGAAGGAATTTCTCGCGAAGTTCTTGAGAATTATCTCGACCGCTCAATCACTATGATGTATCTGCTGACTCCGGATAAACCCGAAGGCAGATGGCAATATCCTTACCACGACGACGATATGCGTATGGTAAAGGATTTAGGGGCAAAGTTCATCGGACGTTCAATATACAGATGGGGTGGTGAAAGTCGTCTTAATGATCCCGATTATTGGTCAAAGGCGAAAGAATTAGAGACAGAATTGCACGATTTTGATCCGGAAATAGTACTTCAAGCTTGTCTTTTTGAAATTGTCACACAAGATGTGAATAAAGTCAAGATTCCTCATTGGGTATTTAAAGAGTTTGGTGAAGAATATGAAGACCGCTATTTCAAATATGACGATATGCTGAATTTGAACGGCGTATTTGTAAACCATTGGAGCAAAGGCAACAGTGTGCCTGACATAAGCCGAAAGGAAACTAAAATGTGGTTCCTTTTTCTCGCCGGATCTTACATTGATATCGGTGTCGAGGCACTCCATTTGGGACAAATATCCCTAATAGGTATGAACGATTCTGGCTGGGACAATTGGTCAGATGTGATTGGAAGAATCAGGAAATATGCATCAAAGAACGCAAGAAGAGGTTGGGTACTTCTTGACGCCCATACTCCGCAATTTGGCATGGTAAAGGACGGTGTTAGCCTAATTGATTTCAATTCTTTCCCTCTTAGAATAAAAGAAGTTGAATCTGTGCCATACATGGGTGTCCTTTCACAAGGTCATCTCGACAGCCTTTATGGCAGAAGTATAGGCTGTAAGAGTCCGTCTGGATGGGAATGCCAACATTTACCGTATTTAGTTGAATTTGACAATTTTGGCAAAGGTCCAAAACAAGGTGTAGCTGATTTGAATTCGCACTTCGTTTGGGGATGGGATGAAATATCTTGGCTTGCTCAACAATCGGAAAATTATCGTAATGAGTGGATTAGATATGCTCGCAATTGGTTAAGGGAAAATGACCCCGACGGACATCTTGAAATGCCCGGAATGCGAGTTATCACTTGCCAAAATGAGTCAGTCGGAAGCTACAGAGCCAACAATAAAAGCGACAATTGCCCGATAGGTTATTCTCAGGAGTCGACAATAAAATCGTTGTGGTCAGAGTAGAATAACTGTGTATATATTTTTGTATGGCGACCGGATTATCGGTTGCCATACATTTCATAATAATATCGTTCATAATCGCCCGAAGTAATGTTGTCCATCCATTCTTGATTGTCGAGATACCAACGGACGGTCTTTTCTATTCCTTTCTCAAATTGGAGTGATGGTTCCCATCCAAGTTCCTGTTGAAGTTTTCTGGAATCTATAGCATATCGTAGGTCATGGCCTGCTCTGTCAGCGACAAATGTGATTAGTTTATTACTGAATCCGTCAGGATTTCCAAGCATCTTGTCAACGGTTTTAATTATCACTCGGATGATGTCGATGTTTTTCCATTCATTAAACCCGCCAATATTATATGTATCCGCGATTTTCCCATTATGGAAAATCAAATCTATTGCGCGTGCGTGGTCTTCGACATATAACCAATCACGAACATTTTCACCTCTTCCATAAACCGGTAGTGGTTTCCCGGCGCGTATGTTATTAATAAACAATGGGATCAGTTTCTCCGGAAACTGATAAGGACCGTAATTGTTTGAGCAGTTGGTTACGATGGTGGGCATTCCGTATGTATCGTGGTACGCCCTTACAAAGTGGTCGGACGATGCTTTAGACGCAGAATAAGGTGAATGTGGATTATATTTCGTGCTTTCGGTGAAAAATTCCTCACCGTAGGCATGATGATGCTCAGAAGATGCCGTAGTGGTGAAAGGAGATTTTATGCCTTCGTGTGAAGTAAGTTCAAGTGCCCCGAACACTTCATCAGTCGATATATGGTAAAACAGTTTTCCTTCGTATCTTTCTGGAAGAGATTCCCAGTAAATTTTAGCGGCTTGCAACAATGAAAGTGTACCCATTACGTTGGTGCGGGCAAAAGTGAACGGATCTTTAATCGAACGGTCTACATGACTTTCTGCCGCAAGATGAATTATGCCGTCTATATTGAAGTCCGTTAATAACTTAAGCATATTTTCAAAATCGCAAATGTCGGCTTTTTTGAAAGTGTAATTTGGCTTTGACTCTATGTCTTTAAGATTGGCCAAATTGCCTGCATACGTGAGCTTGTCAACATTTACTATCCTGTAGTCAGGATATTTATTTACGAAAAGTCTGACCACATGGCTGCCAATGAATCCGGCACCTCCGGTAACTAATATGTTTCGTTTATAGTTCATCGTTTTAAAATGTGCTTAGTTATAGAATAGCATCGGTTATATGACGCGGTACCGCAAATTTACAACATAATATTTTGTCGCGCAAATGTGGTCATAAAAAGGCTCTAAAATGCGATTGTACAAGATTATTTTTTGTTTTCCATTTTGTTTTGTAATTTTGTACGATAATAGTTTTTATTCAGAATGGGATTTTTTAAGTTCTTTTCAAAAGAGAAAAAGGAGACCCTTGATAAAGGGTTGGAACGCACTAAACAAGGTGTATTTTCTAAGTTGGCTCGCGTTGTGGCAGGAAAGTCGAAGATTGACGATGAGATTCTCGACAATCTTGAAGAAGTGTTCATCACTTCCGATGTCGGTGTGGAGACTACTTTGAAAATTATCGACCGTATTGAAAAGCGTGTATCTCGCGATAAGTACATTAATTCCTCTGAATTAAACGAACTTCTTTGTGAAGAAATTACATCGCTTTTAGCCGAAAACAACAATGAATCGTCGCTTGAGGATTTCACTGTACCGGCTGACCACAAACCACATGTCATTATGGTTGTCGGTGTTAATGGCGTTGGCAAAACGACTACAATCGGAAAGCTTGCCGCTCAATTTAAAAAAGCTGGTAATAAAGTCATGCTGGGTGCCGCAGATACATTCCGTGCGGCGGCTGTTGAGCAGCTTGATGCTTGGGGTGAGCGTGCCGGAGTACCTGTGGTTAAACAAAAACTTGGAGCCGATCCGGCTGCTGTGGCTTTTGATACACTTCAGTCTGCTGTGGCAAATGACATTGATGTCGTTATTATCGACACAGCCGGGCGTCTGCATAATAAAAAAGGACTTATGGATGAACTCACCAAGATTAGGAATGTGATGCAGAAAGTGGTGCCGGATGCCCCGCACGAAGTATTACTTGTTTTGGACGGCTCCACAGGTCAAAATGCGTTTGAGCAGGCTCGTCAGTTCGTTGCTGCCACTAAGGTAAATGAATTGGCAATAACCAAACTTGATGGAACTGCGAAAGGCGGTGTAGTTATTGGAATAAGCGATCAATTCAAAATTCCTGTAAAGTACATAGGTCTCGGCGAAGGGAT
This sequence comes from uncultured Muribaculum sp., assembly GCA_964543345.1. Lineage (GTDB taxonomy): Bacteria > Bacteroidota > Bacteroidia > Bacteroidales > Muribaculaceae > Muribaculum. Next base: position 43,026 of record CAZIXM010000005.1, read on the forward strand.
AGACGATCTGCAGGTATTTCATAAAAACGAATTTGTACGTTCTCTCTTCGGAAATAATTGATTAGAATATGCCTCGGCAAAAAATTGATGTTGTGACGCTTAGCTGCTCAAAAAACCTTGTTGACAGTGAGCGGTTGCTTAGCATGTTTAAGCGCAATGGTTTTGAAGTCCGTCACGATCCTGATTCGGGGTTGAAACCTTATCCTACAGTTATAATTAACACGTGTGGATTCATCGGAGACGCGAAGGAAGAATCTATTGATACGATTTTGGAATATGTTCAAGCCAAAGGGCAGGGCATAGTAAAGCATATATTTGTCATGGGCTGTCTTTCAGAACGGTATAGAGCACAGCTCATGGAAGAAATTCCGGAAGTCGACCGATGGTACGGAAAGTTTGACTGGACATCCATTGTCAACGACTTATTAAAAGATAATCAAGGTGCACTCCCTTACGACAGAGTTATTACAACGCCGTCACACCACGCGTATCTCAAAATTGCAGAGGGATGCAATCGATTTTGTGCGTTCTGCGCCATACCGATTATAACCGGACGCTATGCTTCCAGAACCATTGAAGATATAGAAGCAGAGGTAAGAATGCTTGTCGACAGAGGTGTTCGGGAGTTTAATGTAATAGCTCAGGATCTTTCAAGCTACGGACTTGACTTATATGGCGCTATGAAGTTGCCCGATTTGATCGATCGTATAGCTTCTATTCCCGGTGTCGAATGGATTAGACTCCATTATGCATATCCAGCACAGTTCCCGATGGAGATTGCCGATGTTATGAACCGGCACGATAATGTGTGCAAATATCTCGATATAGCCCTTCAGCATATAAGCAATACAGTGCTGAGTAATATGAGAAGGCATATTAATGCCGACCAAACACGCTCACTTTTGGCTGAATTACGCAGGCGTGTACCGGGAATTCATATCCGTACGACGCTGATGGTCGGATTTCCGGGAGAAGGTGAAAAAGAATTTGACGAACTTATTGAATTTGTCAAAGAGCAGAAATTTGAGCGAATGGGTGCATTTGCATACTGTGAAGAAGAAGACACTTTTGCAGCTTTGACTCTGGAAGACGCTGTCCCTGACGATATAAAACAAGATAGATTGTCAAAACTAATGGCTATTCAAGAGGATATAGCATTAGAGTCAAATCAACGCAAAGTTGGGCAAACCTTAAAGGTAATAATTGACAAAGAAGACTCTGACTTTTACATAGGACGTTCCCAATGGGATTCTCCCGAGGTTGATCCGGAAGTCCTCATAAAGAAAGTTAAGGCAATGTCTGTTGGAGAGTTTTATAATGTAAGGATTATCGAAGCTTTGCCATTTGAACTGATAGCAGAGCCAATCTAAAAGCAGCATACTTTATGACATTTAAAGAAGTGGAAAAGACGGCCGTTAGGCTTTGCCTAAAGAAAAGGTTGCCTTTTGCATTATACTTTCTTCCTGACGAAGATGTAGCTCGTTTCGTTGCTTCAAAGAGTGTCAGACGATATGAAGGTGATGATGCAAGTGGATTCTTTGTAAATCTTTTCAGAAATGCTTTCGGGACGCCCATCTTTATACCAAATGAATATAGTGTAAATGAAGTTGTAGCGCTTTGCTCAGATAATTCAGTTTATTCCGAGCCTGACATAACACCTAATACTTGCAGTACAGATAAGAAAGAATATATAACTAAGGTAAGATTCGTAATAGACAAACTCGGGCACGACGGGGGCAAGGCTGTGCTGTCGAGGGTAATATGTGGGTCTGCGGAAGGAATCGATTGGGTACGGTTATCTGAAAAATATTTTGAGGCTTTCCGTTCGACATTCCGGTACATATATTATACTCCCTTGACTGGAGCGTGGATTGGTGCATCTCCGGAAATATTACTCCGCCGGCAATTTAACAGTAATGTCGTGGAAACGATGTCGCTTGCCGGGACAAAGTCTGTTGACAGTGGTGATTGGGATTTAAAAAATGTCGAAGAGCATAATTATGTGACTGACTTTATAATATCTAAACTAACTTCTTTGGGGTTGACACCTCAAATTGGTGCTTCTGAAAATGTTAGGTTTGGAAAAATCGAACATCTGTGTCACCGAATCCGCGCAGAATATATGGGCGATTTAATTGCCATAGCCAATCATCTTAGCCCAACACCGGCTCTTGCCGGGAAGCCATTAGAAAAAGCATTGGAACATATACGATATGTCGAGACTCATCCCAGATATTGCTATGGAGGGTATGTAGGGTGCAGAAATGAAATGGGCGAGTATATATACGTAAATTTGCGGTGTGTGCATTTTTGCGACAAGAGCTATTGCATTTACGCCGGTGGTGGAGTGACCGGACGATCTATTCCGGAGTCTGAGTGGGATGAGACAGAAGCTAAATCGGAATTTCTGCGTAATTTGTTGGCATAAAAAAGTCCTTAACGCTGAGTATTTAGCGCAAAGGACTTAAAACCTTATGATTAACCTTATCAGTCTATAAACATCACTTTATTTTCATCGCGGGGCTTAGCCTCCGGTGATTCGTCAGGATAACCAACTGCTATTGCGTATAACAAAGAATAGTCAGAAGGGATCTGAAGTTTGCTAAGATAGGGGAGTGCCTCTTCTGAATTCTTCATAAACGCTATAGGACCTCCTAGGCAACACGTCCCCAGCCCGAGCGATTGAGCGGCAAGCATGATATTTTCGCCAAGCATTCCGCAGTCTAATTGCCCTGACCCGTCTATTGGCGACGCAACAAATATTACAGCCGGGGCATTCCTGAACATGTTTTTGAACCCTTCCTGATTTGCCATGTTAGGATTCTGCTTGACAAATATTTCGGTAATACCATTGATATATTCAGGGTTATCTACTACTCTTACTTGCCACGGCTGATTGTTCATGCCACTTGGCGCATTAATTCCACATTTAACAATTTCCTCCAGTTTCTCACGTTCAACAGGAGTGTCCTTATATTTGCGGATGCTTCTGCGTGACATTATTACGTCAGTAAAATCTCCCCCATTGACAGCCTCAATAGTCTCTTCGTTGGCTTCTCCGGATTTAGAAGCACAATTTGAGAAAATAAAGGAACCTGCGAGGATTACACCGCAGATTCCTAATGATGCAATTGTTCTTTTCATGCTAATAGCAATCCATTATTTAGTGGCTTCAATTGAAACTTTGCGGAACTCTTTCAAGAGTTTTTCCATTTCAAGAGATGCTTTGCGTGCGCGAGCTCCTGCGGCCTTGTTGCCGTTTTCTACCTGTGCCTGCGCGTCTTTTTTAAAGGCTTCATAGAGAGAAGCTACTTTTTCAACTAATTCTTTCATTGTGATAATAATAAACGATTAACGTATCATGTTTATACTTGTGGCAAAGATACAAAAGTTTCTTTATTACACATAAAATTTCGTAATTTTTCGTTGAAAAACTTTATAATTTCAGCGGTTATGCTCAATTTTTTTGATTACTTTTGCTCGTTGTCATCTGAGACCGCTTTTTGACTACCATTTGACCAACTATTGCAGTGACAAAAGCCCCGGCTACCATAACTATTATCGACACCTCCAGTGCCAGCGTACAACCTCCCCATCTGATCAATACCGGTATGAAAAATGCACCGAGCACTGCTCCAAGTTTCCCTATTGCCGCTGCCAATCCGTCGCCCGTTCCCCTATCGGTCACAGGATATATCTGAGACGGGAGCAGAAATGTCACTAAGTGAGGTCCGATGTTTAAAAATAACTCAAACAGCATAAATCCGGCGATGGCAATCCATGCATCCCATTTGAATCTATATGCGATTAACAATATCGTTAATCCCACTGCGCACAAGATAAATCCCCATGACTGTAGCTTGACGTGTGAAATCTTGCGAAGCACTGCCAGGCCTATCGCAAATCCAATAATCATAACTGCACTCAACCAAATTGTAATTTCTACAGAATTTGTAATATGCTCCATTGGTGTAGTGTGCGCTGATTGGCTGCTTAAACCAAGCGCGATGATTAACGTGGGCATGAATATGCCTATGCCGTATACTCCCAATCCTTCACAAGCCCATGGCACTCCGGTTAAAATAATTTCCTTAATGTTGTTTTTTAGAAATTTGCCGAATGACTGTTGCGAATCATCACGGTTGCCGTTCGAGATTTTAGTTATAGGCATTTCAACATCTTCACCTAAAAAATATTTTACGGCTCGCTCTGCCTGTTTTGTTTTACCGTGAGCCATGAGCCATCCCGGGCTTTGGGCAAATGGTATTCTTGTCAATAGGATTACTCCGGCTATCCCCGTAATAATAAACAGTAGCCTTGGCCAATCGACTGCGCTATTCCAGGTTCGGATTATCCAAAAGCAAAGTGCGGCTACGATGATGTTGCCGACAGAAGATGTAGCTTTAGCTACACCGACCATAAACACTTTATATTTATCGGGCATTATCTCAGATATATAGTCTGAATCGAGGCTGTATTCTCCTCCGACACAAAATCCCATGACAAAAAGTGATGCTAACAGAACATGCAGTTCATGGAAATAATATGCAAATACGGAAGTTAGCAATATAATAAGTGGACATAATCTGAAAAATAGCAGATAACCATATCTGTCACTTAACTTGCCAAAAACAAATGCACCCACCGAAATCCCAATTAACGACATGCATCCTAAAAGACCCTGCATACCAGCTGACAGTTCGGGATGAGATACAATTTGTACCATAGGAATGATTATGCTGATGAGAGCTGCAAGTCCCTGACCGATAAGTTGTCCTAAGGAACCTGATATTACTACTCTTATATGACCCCACCTCAATGGCATGGTAGCCATATTAACCATTTTTGATGAATTGGCTGAAGCGTTCATGTTTCCCATAAATAAAGCCTTATATTTTAATAATGCTTTATACAGATGTAGAGTTCACTGTACTTTTGGACTTCGGCTCTATTAATTGTGGCTGCTTACAAGTAATGAGCTTAACTCCCAAAGCAGATAAATTGGAGCAAATACTACTGTCAGGGTGAAGGGGTCGCCAGTTGGAGTTATAAAAGCGGCAAGTATTAGCAAAGCAACTATTGCGTGACGCCTATACTTACTGAAAAATGACTTATTAATGAGCCCTATTCGGCCTAATGCCCAGCAAACAAGGGGGAGTTCAAACACAAGACCCATAACGAATATTATTCCGAGGAAATTGTCCATGTATGAGTCAAGTGATATTTGATTCGGAATATATTGGCTTACATGATATTCGGCAAGGAAGCGTAATGTAAGAGGAAAAACGATGAAGTAGCCGACGGCCGCTCCAACATAAAACATAATATTACCCGCTAGAAACACTGTTTTAGCATTTCTAATCTCATTTTCATAAAGTCCTGGTCTGACAAATGTCCAAAGCAGATATAAAATTATGGGGGTAGATATCACCAACGCCAGCCAAAATGATGTAGATATATGGATAAAGAATTGTGACGCTAAGTTGATGTTGATTAAGCTGACATGAAACTCTTCATTTGAGAAGTCTGGCAAGAGTTCGGAAAATGAGGTTATTTTATCGAATAAAGCATAGAGGGGGAAGTCGGCACTACAAGGTGCCAATATTATTTTATCGAAAATATCGTTCATTAGTGAAAACAGAACGATAGCACTCACCGAAATGACAATCGCGATCTTTATTAAGACTCCGCGAAGCACATCGGCGTGCTGCCAAAAGCTCATGCCTGTTTCGGGCGTAATACTTTCGTCTGCTAACAATGAACTGTTATTTTCTGCCATTCTCACTGGCCGACGTAGACTTTGTGTCGGATACGGAGCTGTTTATTTCATCTTGGAAGTCATTCATTCCCTTTTTAAAGCTGCTAATTCCTTTCCCAAGACCATGCATGAGTTCCGGAATTTTGCGTCCTCCGAAAAGCAATAGCACTACAAAAACAATGATAATTATTTCAGCCATTCCTAAATTTCCAAACAAGAGTGGCACTAAACATGATGGTAAAAACATACTTAAGATAACTCTTTAAATGATATATAATAATGAGGTATAATTATTTAACGATGCAAATATACTATTATTACCCGGAATGTGGGTAAATATGGAAAAAATTCCTTAATTTTGTGGCCTGTTTAACATTCACTAAACAAATTTACGTGTTATGAAAGCATTTGTATTCCCCGGTCAAGGGGCACAGTTTGTGGGTATGGGAAAAGATTTGTATGAAAATAATCCCGTAGCTCACGATATGTTCGAGAAAGCAAACGAGATTCTTGGTTTTCGCATAACTGACTTAATGTTTAACGGTACTGATGAAGATCTCCGTCAGACTAAAGTTACCCAGCCGGCCATTTTCCTGCATTCAGTAATATTGGCAAAAACACTTGAAGGAGAAATGACTCCTGATATGGTTGCCGGACATTCGCTCGGCGAATTTTCGGCTCTCGTAGCTGCTGGCGCATTGACATTTGAAGATGGTCTAAAACTGGTAAGCGCGCGCGCTCAAGCTATGCAAAAAGCATGTGAGCTTAAGCCATCGACTATGGCGGCAGTGCTTGCTCTTCCCGATGAAAAAGTTGAGGAAATTTGTGCCGACGTTGACGGCGTGGTCGTATGCGCTAACTATAATTGCCCCGGCCAGATAGTGATTTCAGGCGAAATTTCTGCCATTGACGCAGCGTGCGAGAAGCTTCTTGCCGCAGGTGCAAAACGTGCATTAAAGCTGAAAGTTGGTGGAGCGTTCCATAGCCCCTGTATGGAACCCGCACGTGCTGAATTAGCCAAAGCGATTGAGGCAACACCTGTTCATCAGCCTTCTTGTCCGGTATACCAAAATGTTGATGCAAAACCTCACACCGATCCCGCAGAAATAAAGGCTAACCTTGTAGCTCAATTGACTGCTCCTGTCCGTTGGACCCAGACCATTCAGAATATGGTGGCTGACGGAGCTGATGAATTTATTGAAATAGGTCCGGGAAAAGTGCTTCAGGGACTTATTTCGAAAATTGCCCGTGGAGTAGCGTTATCTGGCAAGCAGTAATAAGTGGAAAAGTATAATCATTATATTTACCGCGCAAAGGATGGTCAATTGCACTAATCCTTTGCGCGTTTTTACTATTGAACAGATTGGTACTAATAGTAAATTAACTATAGATAGGATTAAATGTATGGTTCAATTGGGTAATTAACGTTGTGTAATTAGTTTTACTCCATTTATTATGAAGATTGAGTTGGTTGTTATAGGGAAGACTACATCAAAGTATCTGCAAGAAGGCATAGAAGCCTATTTTAGGCGTATAAAGCATTATATACCTTTTGAAATCAGATATTTACCCGATGTTAAAGCAACAAAAAGCTTGACTGTCGATAAGCAGAAGGAGCTTGAGGGCGAGCAATTTATTGCCATGCTACAACCAGGTGACTACCTTGTGCTTTTGGATGAAAAGGGCAAGGAGTTGACATCTCGAGAATATGCTGCATATATCGACAAGAAAATGTCTTCGGTGCCTAAACGTCTGTTGTTTTTAATCGGAGGTCCCTACGGATTTTCAGAGAAAGTTTACGCTAAGGCCGACGATAAAATGTCATTTTCTAAAATGACGTTCCCTCACGAAATGATTCGCTTGTTCTTCGTAGAGCAGCTATATCGTGCCATGACTATACTTAAAGGCGAACCTTACCACCACGACTAACCTCAAGTAAAGGCTCTAAATCATTAGGTCGCGGATGATGGCATCTGATATTAGCCATTTGGATTCCGGGATACGTAATCCTTCCATTGTCTCCTCTAACATCCCGTATTTAAGTGGTTTTAAAACTGATTTTTTTAGTTTCTCGACATAGGTCGAATCGGTAAGTTCCATCATGCGACTGAATGCGGTACCTCCAGAAGTGCGCAATGATGTCAGAAGATATTCATTATATATGTCATCCCGGGTCAGAATCTCTTGCTCCGAGACAAGCTTTCCGGCCGAAATGCCTTTAATATACTTCGGAATACTCCGCGGATTGGCACATCTTATGCCGTTGACATAACCATGGGCACCCGCACCGATGCCAAGATAGGGACTGAATGTCCAATAAGCACTGTTATGCCGGGAATGTTTCCCTTGAATCCCGAAATTCGATATTTCGTAATGCTCATAACCTGCATCTGACATTCTTTCGGTAAGAGTAGTGTACATCCTGCAAATTATATCGTCAGGTGTCTCAGTGATTTTTCCGGCTTTAAGCATTGCGTGCAACCTCGTCCCCGGCTCGTATGAAAGAGAGTAGGCCGATATATGTTCCGGATGGAAACTGAGCAATCTGTCAAGCGATTTTTTCCAAGTATTCAAATTCTGATGGGGCAGTCCGTATATTAGGTCCGCGCTGACGTTTTTTACTCCGGAATGCCTGATAATTTCCAGCGCGTTTAGAGCTTGTATGGCTCTGTGATTACGCCTTACCGACACTAATTCCTCATCTATGAATGACTGAATGCCTATGCTCACCCGATTCACGCCAACGTGCAATATCTGATTGACCCACTCCTCAGTTACATCTTCCGGGTTTGCCTCAATGGTAAATTCCTGGACATGTTTTAGAGGCAGTTCAGATGCAAGCATATCCAACTCTTTGAATGTCAAAATCGACGGTGTCCCACCTCCTATATATATCGTATCCCAGTTAATTTCAGATATTTCAGGCACGGTAAGCCATAAGTTGAGCTCTTTTATTAGCGTTTTTACATATTCCATACGTTGACTTTGGTTTGGAATGGAATAAAAGTCGCAGTATGAGCATTTGCTGTGGCAAAAAGGAATATGTATATATATGCCTGCCATGACTTTAATATGTGGATTCTATTGCTTGGCCACAAATGGCCTTATAATTGCAATATTTACAGTGCATTGGATGCGGATGCGGCAAAAAGGGCGTTTGAGGGTCAAACAACGTGGTTAAATGTTTTGACAGTCCTGCCAGAAAATTATCGTTCAAATCTCGATAATCGTTTAAAGTCTCTTGGTTTATTGATACCTCCTTTAGCCCTTCAGTGCTAAACTTTTTAAATCTGTAGAGCATAGGGTGAATTGAGCCTTTGTCTCCGGTCTCAATGCGATATGCATTGCAATATAAAAATAGTTGTAAGACGGCTTTATAGTGGCTCTTTTGCTCATTTTTAGGCGTGAATAAATGCTCGAATTCATCTACATCAACATCGTCGTTACCAGTCTTATAATCAATTATGCATAGCGAATTGTCGGTCATTCGGTCAATTCGGTCAATGACACCGCGCAGATTTATGGATATGCCCGTACCGATGGGTAATTTACACTTAAAGTCATGTTCGCCTTCGATGAAGAAAAATGGAACTCGTGATTTCTCAAGTTTAAACAATAGCTTCATAAAATAAAGCATGACGCTACTGATGACTTTGGCTTCTCCAAAAAGCGGAGTAAGGTTTTCATAAATTTCACCCTCCTTTTCCGACGGGAGTTTATTATAGTGCTGATTTATTGCGGATGTAACCAGTCTCTCGAGATTTCTACTGTCATTTAGCAAAAAGTCAAGCACATCTTCTGTAACTCGTAGCTCACCGGCATCGCCTTTGAGGCGCTTATATGACAACTCTGCAACCTGATGAAGAATCGTGCCGAATGTGCTCTCATCCATATATTCAACAACCTCATCGTCGACCTTCAGCCCTTCTATATTTTTCATATAGAACTCAAGCGGGCAGTTGAGATATTCATTGATAGTGGAAGGTGACAGATAACGCTTGTCATCCCCGTCAGAGGTGTATCTCAATATACGTCTCATTATCTCGTCAGTCTTAACGACACCGTATTTTTCATCTTTCTCGAGAACGGGAACATCAAAATACGCCATCTCTTTTGTCAACTTTTCAGGAGGATATGAATTACACAACTGATATAAATATCTCGACATGTCACCGCTGTTAAGGGCCTGGGTACGCGTGTCGTATAGTAAATATGCGTTTTTAGAGCCAAAAATCATCCTGTAAAAATAGTATGCATAAATGCATTCCTGAAATTCCATGGTCGCCATCCCGTAACTCTTTCGCAATATGTTGGGGATAAACGTTTTGGAATAATGCTTTCTTGGAAATATCCTCTCATTCATCGAAAGAAATACCACATTGTCAAAGTCAAGGGCTCGGGTTTCAAGCACACCCATAATCTGAAGCCCTTTCAGTGGCTCTCCAACAAAATTGATGGTTTCGGATGATACTGTACGCTCAATTAAATGGAAGAAAGTGCTGTCCCTCATTGTGATTCCATATCTCGATGCTGTCTGTCGCAACATCTCAATTGACTGCATATAGCGCGTAAGGAAGTCGATTTCTATGATCAGCGACTCTGATTTGTCTTTAATCTTGTTTAGTGAATCTTGAATATAAGTAGCTAATTGGTTGATATATCCAAACACTTCAGAGCTTGATCTCAAATCGTCGATAGGGAAAAATACTTTTGATAATTCGGGGAAATTTTCTGCAACAAAGTCAGCGGATATGGTGAACAAGCGTTCTTTAATAATATGCTTTTTCAAAGCTTCGCATGACTCGGAAGCAAACTCCCTTAATAGGGAATTTGATAACACGTTGGAGATGTCTTCATAAAAAAATCGCCAGCTATTTCTGATCTTTTTTGCCCTTAAATGCATTGACATGATTCCTCGAAGCAATGACGCTATTGCGGTCAGACGAAGCGGATACCCCATGGTTATGTTGACCGAAGTGAATTCTGCCGGTATAGAGTGTATCAGTTCTATGAACAGTTCCTCCGAAGGCAAGACCACTGCCGTGTTAATGGCATCAGACGGATTTGTTATTTCCCCCTCATTAGCCATTTCTGATAAAATCTTTCCGGTGAATTTTACTTGCCCTATATTCGATGGGATGCCGATGATCTTGATGTTTGGAAGTTCAGGGCTATATGATTCATCAATGTCATATTTAGAGGGGAACATCTTAACATATCGACGGATGAAATGCGAAGCCGGATTATTGGCTGTTATGTTTTCCGGGAAATTATAATCCCAATAAAAGTCAGCTAAATTTATATCTTTAAGCCGTTCAAATATCTTAAGTTCGGATATTGAAAGCACATTGAATCCGACGAATATGATGCGTTTGTACGGTATGTCGTCAGCCGACATGGATTTAAGTTTGTGTGCTACCTCGCGATATTGCATACCGGAATATGCATACCCGTTAGATTCCAAACGTTTTCTGAAAATATCGTATAAAGGCCCGAGAATTTCCCATAGTTGAAGGAACGATTCACGATTGTTTCGCGGTTCTCCTTCACGTTCGATATGATTCCAAAATCTGTCGGCATTATCTAATGGAATCTGTTGCCCCCAATACTTGTTTATAATTTCTTTTTGTTCATTTGTAAGATAATCCGAACTTATCTCCTTATAATTTTTCAGATTACGGAAAAGTTCTGAAGCGCTTACCATATACTTGTCGACATCGTTGAAATCGTTAAGAAGCATGTCGCCCCAAAATACGAATTTGTCAAATTCTTCAATCTCTTCCGATATGCTGTTATATGATTCATAGAGGGAGAACAACAGATTATATCTGTCGGCTAAAATGTAATCCGACATATCAGATATAAAGTCTGTGATAGTAGTGATTTCTGGGTATACGAAAGTGCCGTTGTTTGAGATGCCTTCTTCAAGAAAATGCCTGAAGAATACTCCACTTCGCTTATTAGGAAAGACGAAGCAATAATCTATCATCCGTTCTCTCTCCTTTGAGAGATACGCCGAAGCAAGTCGTTCTAAAAAAGATGACATTTTCTATTGTTTTAATAATATTATCATTCTGACAGCCATGTCAAACAGGACGATCTTCCCGCTCCCGTTTCCGGCTATGTCAACACATGCACTGTCGAGTTCGTCGATAATCTTTATGACGTTTCGTTCGTTGACGAATCTTGCAAAATTTTTACTGAAATCATGCTCGTCACGATTCATAAAATTCAATTGCCGAATGTTTAGGTTGAAAATAAAATTTTCCCTGATTAAACGTTCGCAATATGTAAGAAACCGTATGCTTTGTTCTCGGCCCATTGAGTCAACTTCGATAGCCCAATCTTTTAATTCCTTTACTTTGCGTTGATACGCAAGGCGCATAAGCGATTTAAACATTTCGAAGAATTTTTGTCCCTCTTTGGACAATGATAAAGCATCTATGGCCCTTAGAACGCTTCCCTCGGAAAGGTGTGCAATAGCTAAAGCGTCGGAGTGGTCTATAGGGTAGTTATTCTCAAGATATGCTGAAACATCATCGTCGGTAAGTCTTTTCAATTCAATTCTTTGGGTACGCGAATATATTGTTGGAAGAATCTCTTTAGAATTATTGCTTACAAGGATGAAAAGGGTGTCGTCGTGAGGCTCTTCTATCAACTTGAGCATTTTATTGGCGGCTTCCTCACGAAGGCGTTCTGGTAGCCAAAGTAGTACAACTTTATACTTTGCCCTGTGCGATGTGAAATTTAAGTCGCGCGACAATTTATCGCTTTCACTGGTATATATCTGGGGCTGAGTTTTGATTGAATCTAACGATTTCATCCATTCTTGGAAATTCATAAACGGCGACTTGTCCAGAAATTTTCGCCATTCGTTTATATAGTCATCTGACACTACATTCTTTCCCCCCTTTTTTGCAACAGGGAAAGAAAATATGGTGTCTATATGATTGAACGTCTGGTGCTGTATACATGCAGGACAAACTCCGCAACTGTCTCCGTTTTTGCGGTTCTCACAATGAATATATTGGGCTGTGGCGCGGGCAAGCATAAACTTGCCTATGCCGGGTTGACCTTCTATAAGCAATGCGTGAGGTATGCGGTCAGAGTCAATCATTGCCCTTATCCTGCCTTTTGCTTGGTCGTGGCCGGGAATGTCACTGAATTTCATGTTAATTCACAAAGGTTAAATTGTATAATCGTTGGTTCGATCAGTCGTTAATAAACGGCCTTAGCTATTTTTTCAACACTTCGGGTAGCGTTAAGAGAGTAGAAATGTATGCTTGGTACCTTGTTTGTGATTAAGTCACGGGCTTGTTGCGTACACCATTCCACTCCTACCTGCTTAGCCTGGCTGTCATCCTTGCATTTCATCAATTCTGAAGCCAGCTCCATCGGTATGTCGACATGAAATACTTTGGGCAAAACATTCAACTGACCGACTGTCGTGATCGGCTTCAGTCCCGGAATAATAGGGACATTGATGCCGACTGACCGACATTTCTCTACGAAAGAATAATATTTTGCATTGTCAAAAAACAGTTGAGTCACTATGTATTGCGCTCCATTGTCGATCTTTTGCTTTAAAAACTGTATATCAATGTCTATATTCGGGGCTTCCTCATGTTTTTCCGGATAGCCGGCCACACCGTATGAAAATTCCTGCCCTGTGTTAATGTCCATCTGGGTTCCGTCAATGAAATAGCCCTTGTTAAATTCATTTATCTGAAGTTGGAGTTCAGAAGCATGAGCATGACCATTTTCGTTGGGGATAAACTTTGATTCATGTTTGGCTTTATCGCCACGCAGTATTAACAAATTTGTTATCCCAAGAAAGTTGAGGTCAATAAGAGCATACTCTGTTTCAATTTTTGAATAACCGCTACAAATGATATGCGGAACGGCGGGTATATCGTATTTCTGTTGGATCGCGGCGGCTACCGCTACGGTTCCCGGACGGCTACGCTGGCTGACTCTTTGATAAAGCCCGTCTGGAGTATTTCTATATACTATTTCACTCCTATGAGTAGTAATATTTATATATAATGGATTAAATTCCCTAAGAACGTCAATGTTAGAGAACAATTGAGATATACCTCTGCCTTTTAACGGTGGAAGCACCTCGAATGAAAATCCCGTTCTGCCATGCTCGGCAATTATTTCCGGTATGCTCATATATCTGGTTAAGATTAAGAGTTTACTTTATTTAGTATTTATATCCGACTGCGTGGTACTGTGGCCTGAAAGTCCTTGAGATAAGACGGTACTGAATATGCCAGATCTAAAAAGTCTTTTTCCCGATATGCTTTATCTGAAAGGGCTATCATATTAGTTGCCAAGGGATGTATTTCTGTTATGAAATTGGCATTTGGATGTGCAATAATTTCTCGTGCTTTATCGCTTCCGTCACCGAAAAATATTACAGGCCCTTTATCCAGAAATTCCGAATAACTGTCATTGTCTAATATTAATGGGCGAGGTGACATAAGTGCGTTCATCCCGAAGTCATGCACAGCAGTGAAGACCTCCATTCTACGTGCATCTATCATGGGCGCAAACACCACGTTTTCGTCAAAAAAGTCGCTGAACATCACTGCTACGGTCATTATTTGCAGAGTGTCGATTCCGATTAGCGGCACGTCTAACGCATAAGCCAGACCTTTTGCTTCAGACAGACCTATACGTAAACCCGTGTAACTGCCTGGACCGATGCTGACGGCCACCGCGTCGATCTTTAGATTCTTATCCTTTGCCACATCGAGCATTGCTTGAATATAGCCGGTAAGCAGTGCCGCGTGATTGCGGCCTTGATAGTCCTCTCTTTGGCCAATTACATATCCGTCGTAGGTCAATGCCACAGAACAGACGTTAGTCGATGTCTCAATATTGAGTATTACAGCCATTGTTAAAAATTATTTTACACAAAGTTAGCGAAAATTAGCCGAAATACGGGAGAACTTTGTAATTTTGTAGGAAATTAACAGACCCATGATACAATCAATGACAGGATTTGGCAAAGCAGTTGCCTCGGTTTCCAACAAGAAGATTACAGTTGAGATAAAATCTCTTAATAGTAAGCAGCTTGACATATCTTCGCGTTTACCGCCGTCGTTTCGTGAAAAGGAATTGGAGTTGCGCAATATGATTGCGGCGGAGTTGGTTCGTGGAAAAGTAGATTTTCAAATATATGCCGAATCTATCGGCGTAGAGACGACGGTTTCTTTAAATATTCCGTTAATGGCCGCTTATAAAGCTCAGGTTGAAGAAATGGCACGTCAGTTGGGGCTGGCATGGCCCGATGACTGGTACAGCGTGCTTCTAAGATTTCCGGAGACAGTCAAGAGCGAGTTGCCGGCCGCTTTATCGGACGAGGAAACTGAAGCTCTCTTCAAAGTAACAGCCGAAGCTATCGACGGTCTTGTACAGTTCAGAAAAAAGGAAGGCAAAAAGCTTGAAGAATTTTTCCGCGTCAAAATATCAAATATAAAGGAGCTATTGTCGTCAATAGATCCATTTGAGAAGGAGCGTGTCGAAAAAATCCGTGCTCGCCTCGAAGAGAATCTCGCTAAGATTGACTCCGTATCGTTTGACAAGAACAGGCTTGAGCAAGAGCTAATTTTCTATATTGAAAAGCTTGACATAAATGAAGAAAAACAACGTCTTTCACAGCATCTTAGCTACTTTATTGAAACATTGGAAACAGGTACCGGACAAGGGAAAAAACTTGGTTTCATAAGCCAGGAAATGGGTAGGGAGATAAATACTCTCGGTTCCAAATCTAACAATGCTGACATGCAGAAGATAGTTGTTAAGATGAAGGATGAGCTTGAACAAATTAAGGAACAAGTTCTGAACGTAATGTGATGGTGTTGATGTCATGGCAGGTAAAATAATCATTATATCAGCTCCTTCCGGATGTGGTAAGTCAACCATTATATCGGCTATTATGTCAAAAGGCGATTTGGACTTACAGTTTTCCGTATCAGCAACAAGCCGCAAGCCTCGTCAAGGCGAAGTTCACGGTATCCATTACTATTTCCTTTCCGAGAACGAGTTTAGGGAAAGTATTGATAAAGGCTTTTTCGTAGAATATGAGGAAGTCTACCCGGGTCGCTTCTATGGCACTCTTAAAAGTGAAATTGACCGCATCACGGAAATAGGCCATAGCGTCATTCTTGACATAGATGTAAAAGGGGCTATGAATGTGAAGCGAATATATGGCGACAGGGCTCTCTCTTTATTCATAATTCCGCCGTCAGTTGAAGTATTGCGTCAGCGCCTTGAAAACCGCGCCACCGATTCTGCCGAAGCTATAAACGAGCGTGTAAACAAAGCGGAATATGAACTGACTTTTGCTAAATATTATGACAGGACGGTAGTAAATGACGACCTCGACGCTGCAGTAAAGTCTGTGCACGACATAATAAGCGACTTTATTAAGTAATCGACTTAAAACCCTGTATAATTATAATTCTGTCGTAGCGTGGAAAATAAGCGTATAGGCATTCTGGTCGGATCTTTTAATCCGGTCCACAACGGTCACTTAATGTTGGCATCGTATATATCCCAGTTTGGCCCGGTCGACGAGGTCTGGATGGTGCTTTCCCCAAGCAATCCATTTAAAGTGAGCGAAGAAAAAGCCTCGGATGCTGACCGGCTTAGGATGCTCGAACTTGCTGTGGGTAGCTCGAATGCGGTTAAAGTAAGTGATATTGAACTGAGTTTGCCACGGCCGTCATATACCGTTTCAACGCTCAAAATCCTATCTCAAAAGTATCCTGAGTTTAGATTTGTGCCTATTATCGGAAGCGACAATTTAGCCAAATTCCCGAAATGGAAAGACAGCGATTTTATACTTGATAATTATGGACTTTTGGTATATCCCAGAAAAGGATACAGTACATCTGAAATTATCGACAAAAGAATAATAAGAGTTGATGCTCCGGAAATGGAAATCTCCTCAACATTTGTCAGGAACTCAATTTCCGAGGGATATGATATGAACTTTTTCCTGCCCGAATCCGTATATCGCTATATAAAAACTAATAATCTTTATATTCAATCGTCGCCAAATGAAATCAAGTAAGCTCAACAATAATGCCGTAGCGTTTCTCGGCCTTTGTGTAGAATATTGCAGAACGCTTGAGAATGTGCGTGAGATGTCGGCGCGCGACTTTGTTGCCGCCATGGTTCGTTTGTTGCCGAGAATTTACATCTCAGTGTCTGATTTAAGCCTAATTGCCGATGAAGATGCTGGCTATATTGAGAATCGTCTTGATGAGGACTATTACGAATCAGTAAGACGTGGTATTGAGAATTTGCTTGGTCCGGACGATACCTATCTCGAAGTCTTCGAGGAAGATATGAAATATTCTGAAACACCGATTGCGGCATCGATTTCTGAATCGCTGTCCGATTTGTTTCAGGTATTTTATGACTGTATTGAAGCCATGAAAGACGTTCCGGATGAAATAGCCATAGAGGTCTTAGCCGCCGTAAAAGAGGACTTTGAATCTTATTGGAGCCGAATACTATGTAATGTAATGCGCCCTCTCAATGCTCTTAAATTCCATGGTCTTGAGTCCGACGATGAATAGTTGTGGGAAAATAGCAGGCTCGGTCTAATCATCCCAAAGCTTGTCATCTTGATCAAGCTTATAGTAATGGGCTAAATAGGCAATGAACTGGGCTATTTGTGTCAACGCTTTCTGCGTGTCGGCAGTTATTTCTTTCCCCTGCAATTTCATTAGCAGAGCTCCATATAAAGCCACGAAACAGGTCTCTATCTCGCCAAGTTTATTGTCTCCCTGTTTGGAGCGTAACTCCACGATATAGGGGAGTGTCTTATAAAATTCGGCGCCATACTGAGGATATTTAGGACTCTTCAATAGTTCATTGTGCAGATCAGAAAGTTGAAGGATAGTGTTCTTGTTAAGTTGTAGATGGCCGGATTTTTCTACATTTTCACGTCGCATCATGTCTATTAAAGACTCATACCATTCTGTCATCTCCTTCATCTGTTGCGGCGTCAGATGGTGTCTTTCGATAATATTCGACTTAATCTTTTCGATATCAAGCCCGTTGGCTCGGATTAAATCTTCTATTTGCCACATGTACAGAAGATATTCGGCTATGTTCTCTTTTCTCTTTTTTGAAGCTGTGTACATAACGTTTGTTTTATAGAATAACGTTGCAAAGGTAGCTAAAGATTTCGTATAGCATATTACAGTGTATGAAAAAAGCGGTGAGGTTTTAATCCGCACCGCTCATCGTATGTAATTATCTTCTAAAATGGTTCCTGTTCATCAACGTATGGATCTGACTTTACAGCCGTTTTTTCGGCGTATGTCTCTTTGATAAAGAATACGCAGAAAGCGCCTATAATCAGTAATACTCCAGCCAAAATGATCATGTTTATCTGATGCATACCCCCAAGTAGCGAGAAAATCAGGCCACCCAATGCGGCTGCGACTATCTGTGGTATTGTAATTGTCCCGTTAAACAGACCTAAGTAAGCTCCCATGTGCTTGCCGCTGATAGAATTGGTGAGAATTGTAAATGGCATTGCAAGCATAGCCGCCCACGCGGTTCCTACCATAAGATAACTAATAAATAATATCCATTTGTCATGGAAGAACATAGTGGAAATAAATCCGATTCCGCCGATTATTAAGCTTAGGCAATATGCCATTCTTCTGTTCTTGAAGCGAGGCAGAACGGCCGCCCAAATAACAGAGCCTATTGCCTGCACGGCAAACAGTATGCCGTTCCAATTGGCCGCTTCATTATAGTTGATGGTCTGAGTGCCTTGGCCGGAATCCCATCCGAAAGCTTGTTCTGCTACAGCACCGGTATTATAGGTCCACATATACATGAAAGCGGCCCAGCAGAAGAACTGAACAAGCCCTACAGTCCAGAACACTTTTGGAGCTTTTACCAAAAGAGTGATAAAATTGCTTTTTTCGGTATTCTGTTCTTGTGTGATGCCATGATATGCCGCATATTCTTTCGGAGGCATTTCTTTAACCTTCATAAAAGTGTAAAGAACACAGAGTATCAATATGGCTGCTCCGCCATAAAAAGAGTAGGTGACAGAATCAGGAACTTTATTCCCTTCTGCTATGTTGCTGACACCAATCCATGCCAACACGAACGGGAATATGAATCCTACCACCGATCCCGCATTACAAAGGAAACTTTGAATAGAATAGGCTAAGCCCTTCTGCTTCTCGTTAACCATATCCCCGACAAGCATTTTGAACGGTTGCATTGAAATGTTTATTGAGAGATCAAGAAACATTAACGCGATGGCTCCGAATATGAGGGCTGCTCCGACGGCAAAATGGAAACTCCCTGCATTAGGCAATAAAGCCATGACGATGACAGCTAATATTGAGCCAAAAAGCAGGTATGGCAGACGTCGGCCAAATCTGTTCCACGTACGGTCGCTTAAAGTGCCGATTATAGGTTGAATAATCAGACCTGCTAAAGGGGGCAAAATCCAAAAATAGCTTAATTCATGTGGATCAGCTCCTAAAGTGGCAAAGATGCGTGAAATGTTTGCACTTTGCAGAGCATAAGCTATCTGGACTCCGAAAAATCCGAAACTGAGGTTCCATAATTGCCAGAAGCCTAAATCTTTTTTTACAATTGGGGTATCCATGTCATTGACTTAATAGTTGTTGCATATTTTATTTCTCGCGCGCAAGAATTAGTGCCGAACGAGGTGCTACCAATAAAGTGCCTCCTTTGCTTTCACCGAGGCCTTCGGACGCCAATTGTCCGTCTTCGGCTATAACTAACCATTTAGCCTTAGGCACTTTTACATATTTAGGCTCATCCGAACCATTAAACACCACCTTTATTTCTTTCCAACTGTCGCCGTTGGCATTATTCTTGAGTGAATATGATATTAGGCTGGTGTCATCGCCGGTGTTGTCGAACACAAGATTCTTAGCAACGTCTTCGGCTGTGGTCATGCGGAATGCCGGATGGCTCTTGCGCAACTTGATCAGCTCCTTGTAGTAATTAAACAAGTCGGCATTTTCATGCTTAAGATTCCAATCGATAGCATTAATTGAATCGGGTGACTTATAGGAATTATGCACGCCTTTTTTGTCGCGGAACACCTCTTCTCCTGCAAACATGAAAGGAGTACCTTGCGACGTAAATATTATGGTCTGAGCCAACTTTGCCGCGCGTTGACGAGCCTTGACATCATCGTCAGGTAGTGACTTTGCAAGCTTGTCTGTCAGCGTTAAGTCATCGTGGCACGACACGTAATTAATCACTTGAGTAGGGCTCAAAGCGTATGGCTTTTTAGAATTGTTGCCTTTACTGTAGTCCACCTGCGGATGATTTGTAGCTCCTACGATACCGATTTTAACAGTTTCTGCCAATCCGGTCTTTCCGGTTGCAAAACCTCGGTCAGATTCATCAGTATAATGACCTTTTATGGCATCGCGGATGTCATCGCTGAACACTGCTATTTGAGGCATTGCCGATACGTTATCTTTAAGTGCTCGTTCGCCGACCGGAAGGGGAGAGTCGCCTGCGGTCCAACCTTCTCCATATACGAAAATGTTTGGATTAACTTCCTTCAGTGTTTTTGCCACTTCATTCATAGTAGTGGTGTCGTGGATGGCCATTAGGTCGAAGCGGAAGCCGTCGATATGATATTCCTCAGCCCAATATTTCACTGAATTGATTATGTAGTCCCTCATTTGCTGGCGTTCGGAAGCAGTCTCGTTTCCACATCCTGACGCATCGCTGTAAGAACTGTCATCCCAGTGGCGATAATAATATCCGGGTGCTGTAAGAGAAAAATTTGAATCGTCGTTTTGGGCGGTATGGTTATATACAACGTCCATAACCACTCCTATACCGGCTTCGTGAAGTGCCTTAACCATTTCTTTCATCTCGCGGATTCTGACTGCCGGGTCAGAGGGGTTAGTCGAGTACGAGCCTTCCGGAGCATTGTAGTTATATGGGTCGTATCCCCAATTATACTGATTGCTCGGAAGTTGGGTCTCGTCTACGCTATTGTAGTCGTATGACGGTAGTATGTGGACATGCGTGACTCCGAGTTCTTTCAAATGGTCTATTCCGGTCTTGTCCCCAAGAGGTGTTGTGGTTCCTTCTTCAGTAAGAGCCAAAAACTTCCCTTTATTGGCAATTCCTGAATTAGGATGAATCGAGAAGTCACGGTGGTGCATTTCATAAAGTACTGCATCGTTTATATGTTTAAGCTCTGGACCGTGGTCTGCATCCCAACCTTCGGGATTTGTCTCGTTGAAATCAATAATGGCGGCACGTTGTCCGTTAATACCTACAGCTTTAGCCCAAACACCGGGAGTCTCGTCAAGCCATTTGCCGTTATACTTAATTTGAAAAGTGTAAAATTTACCATATAATTGCTTTGGGTCAGATGCCCGCCATGTGCCATGGTCGCTTTTTTGCATCTCAATGGTGGCTACAGGTTCTGAATTTCGTCCTGAATTGTAGAGTAATACTCTTGCGGCATCAGCTTTGGGCGACCACAGGGTGAAGTGTGTGCCTGATTGATCTACTGTAAGCTCGAGGTCTTGACCGTCATAAGTTTAATAAGTGGAGTAGATGGCATCGGGGGATACTGCTGATGCCTCTCCTGCACCATAAATGACAGCTGAAGCCATCATCGTGCCAGTGCATAGTTTCATTAGATTTAAATTCATTTTATGCTATAAGACAAATTAAAATAATTCAATACATATATATACAATGTGAAAACATGCCATTATGTTTTCACTAATTCTTAGGTTTGTAGAAAAAGTTTGATTTTTTACGCTATTAGCGAACAACTATCTTCTTTGACCAACTTTCACACTTTATGATATAGCAACCTTGGGGTAAATCAACGACTGTAGTTTCCGACAAAGTAACCGCTTTTACCATTTGACCGGTAATAGAGTAGATATAGAAATCGTGCTTTGCGTCGTCATTTACAGTAATCTCGATGCCGCCGGTGACCGATCTTAGTGTTGGAGCTGTATTAATGGCCACGATAGACTCTTCATCAAATTCACGATAACTATCCATCGCCATTGAACCAACGGTGACGGTAGCCATACATGCCAATATTAAAAGAGTCTTTCTCATCTTCATTCAATTTTCTGCAAAATTAGCGAATTTAATCCACATGAGCAACACTTCTCGTCAAGAAAAATAGTGAAATAATGCTAAACACACAATAATTTTGACTTTTCTTCGATTACGTGTGTTTTGCGGGCAGGCAAATGAATGTCTTTGCGCGTTATTTCTAACCGCTTGACTGTATGTCAACCGATGTATATTGAAAGATTTTTTGTAAATTTGCACTTCAAATACAACTTATATTAATATAAAATGATAGCGGTCAATAATTTAGGTCAACAATTCGGCAAAAGGGTGCTGTTTCAGGATGTTAATTTGAAGTTTACGCCCGGCAACTGCTATGGTATCATTGGTGCGAATGGCGCCGGAAAGTCGACACTTATGCGAATCTTAAGCAATGAACTGACGCCTACGCACGGAAATATTACCCAGGGGCCTGGAGAACGAATGTCCGTTCTTGAACAGGATCACTTTAAGTTTGACCAATGTACGGTCTTAGACACCGTCCTGCAAGGTCACACTGTGCTTTGGAATATAATGAAGGAGAAAGACGCCATATATCTTAAGGAAGATTTTTCGGATGAAGATGGTGTCAGGGCTGCTGAACTTGAAGAAAAATTTGCTGAGCTTGAGGGTTGGAATGCCGAAAGTGATGCCGCTTCGCTCTTAAGCGGGCTTGGAATTAAAGAAGACAAGCATCACATGCTGATGAAGGATATGAGCGGTAATGAGAAAGTAAGGGTCTTGCTCGCCAAGGCACTTTTCGGAAACCCCGACAATCTTTTGCTCGACGAGCCGACAAACGACCTTGACCTTGAGACTGTAGCTTGGCTTGAAGATTACTTGTCAAAATTTGAGAATACGGTGTTGGTGGTATCACATGACCGACACTTCCTTGATTCGGTATGTACGCACACGCTCGATATCGACTATAATAAGATGACTTTATTCGCCGGAAACTACAGCTTCTGGTATGAGTCGTCGCAACTCGCTTTGCGCCAACAGCAGCAACAAAACAAAAAAGCCGAGGAAAAGCGCAAGGAACTTCTTGAATTTATTCAACGCTTTTCGGCTAATGTTGCAAAGTCAAAGCAAACCACCTCGCGTAAGAAAATGCTTGAAAAGCTTAATGTAGAAGAAATTCAGCCATCTTCGCGTAGGTATCCGGGCATAATTTTCACTCCGAACCGCGAGCCTGGAAACAAAATCTTGGAAGTGCACGGGTTAACTGCCTCTGTCGACGGTGAACTCTTGTTTAAAGATGTAAACTTCACCATTGAAAAAGATGATAAAGTCGCATTCTTAAGCCATGACCCTCGAGCCATGACTGCGCTGTTTGAGATTATCACTGGAAACAGAAAGCCTGATGAAGGCTCGTTTGATTGGGGTCAAACCATAACAACGGCTTATTTACCACTCGACAACTCCAGCTTCTTTAACACCGATATGAATTTGGTGGATTGGCTATGCCAGTGGAGTAATGATTCAAGCGAAATCTATCTCAAAGGGTTTCTCGGAAAAATGCTTTTCTCCGGCGAAGAGGTTCTTAAAAAGGCTTCGGTTCTGTCCGGAGGTGAAAAGATGCGGTGCATGATAGCCAGAATGATGATGAAAGATGCCAATACGTTGATACTGGACTCACCAACAAACCATCTGGATCTCGAATCGATTCAAGCCTTTAACAATACTCTGCAGACTTTTAAAGGAAATATTCTTTTTGCATCTCACGACCATGAGTTTATTCAGACTGTCGCCAACAGAATTATTGAACTGACTCCAAATGGCATTATAGACAAGATGATGGACTACGATGATTACATAACTGACGAACGCGTTGCCGCTGCTCGCGAACGCCTTTATTCAAAATAAAAATCAATAAAGTTATGGTTAAGCATATTGTCATGTTTAAGCTCCAAGGCTCTAAAGAAGAGCGACTTGAGGTAGCATGTAGGTTTAAAGACGCACTTTTGGCTCTCCCGATGCAAATTGAAGTGCTCAAATCAATTGAAGTTGGAATTAATGAAAATCCATCCGAAAGCTGGGACATAGTCCTTACCGCCGTGGTCGACAAGATGGAGGATGTCGCCATATATGCCGTCCATCCGGCTCACGTTGCCGCCGCCGGTTTGTTGGCCGGGCATAAAGAGTTGCGCGCTTGCGTTGACTATGAATTTTAACTCATAGCATGTCTCGCTAAAGCTCGATGTGTCGTAACATATCGCGTAACTGCTTTTGAGTGCTCATCACAGTAAACTCGTCGCCGGATTCAATCACTGTCTCCGGCGATGTCACTTCTATTACCGAAGGGAGTTCATTTGAAATCCCAAGCAGATTGTGCGATTTTGTCATACGCGACACGGCAATCAGCTTTATGCCAAATCGCTTTTCTAATTCCACTTCGCCTAATTTCTGGCCGACAAAGTATTGTGGAACTTTGAATTTCAGCACATAATGGTCTTTGTCGACATGCATGGCATCCACTTTAGCGCCTAAAGCCAGCTCAAACGTAAGCTCCTTTGCCGCCCGCTGTTCCGGAATTAATATGCGTTCTACATGAAACCCTTGAAGAATTGTCTCGTGTATTTCATCAACGGCTCTTGCATATATATTCTTAACTCCCGACTTTCTGAGTATAGCGACAGTCTTTATGCTTGCGCCGAAATTTTCACCGATGGCCACAATCACTAAATCTACAGTTTTAAGAGGCAACACGGAAAGTGCCGCTTCATCCGTGGAGTCCACTATGTAAGCTGTCGACACTTTATCCTTAATGGATTCTATCAAAGTGGCATTGTTGTCGGCCACGATGACCTCGTGCCCCATATCCGTGAGATCTACGGCCAGATTTGTACCGTATATGCCTAAACCTATAAGAAGTATTTTCATATCAATTAATTATTATATTGTCAGTAGGATATCCCACCGGCTTATCTGTATGATTACCGGCTATTCCAATTAAAAGTGAGATCATTCCGACTCTGCCGAGAAACATTGCCGTCGACAAGAGTATCTTGGAGCCGGTTGAAAGTTCTGGTGTTATGCCGAGCGACGAACCAACCGTGAACAGTGCCGAACACGATTCAAAGAGCAGACTTTTTACAGGCAGGTCCGGCTCAAGAGTCAGTAGGAATGCTGAAAACAACAAATAAGTAACTATTGAAAGGATTATTACGGCTCCAGCGCGTCTGATTGAGCCTGTTGATATGGTCCTGTTAAATGCTGTGACTTTTTCTTGTCCGCAGACTATTGACCTTAAGTTGATAAGTGATGCGCAAAACGTATTTACTTTTATTCCTCCGGCAGTTGATTGCGACGAACCTCCGATCCACATGAGAAACATGGTGAATAGTAAGGTTATGTTCAAGAATGAAGCAGGATTGACTGATGAGAATCCAGAACTACGTGGTGTAGTAGAATTAAATATCGATTGGATAATTTGGTCCCGCAGGCAGAATCCTGACAACGTGTTGTTGCGTTCAAAGCACCAAAATAGCACAGCGCTTATGCAGAATATTATCATAGTTGCATACAAAGAAAGCTTGGTGTTTACATTATACAGGTGTACTTTACGTCCGGAAAGTCTGTATCCCCTCAATCCGGCGAATAACCGTCGGACATATTCCACAAAGGCATCTCTAAAGTTGACCAATACGGGAAATCCTATTGACCCTGCAATTACAATAAAACTTATGACAAGATATATCCATTGGTTTGAGTTCATAAGAGCTGCATTTGAAAGCCCTCCGTTGATGTTGGAAAATCCCGCATTACAAAATGCCGAGACTGAGTGAAAAGC
Source organism: uncultured Muribaculum sp. (assembly GCA_964543345.1). Classification (GTDB taxonomy): domain Bacteria; phylum Bacteroidota; class Bacteroidia; order Bacteroidales; family Muribaculaceae; genus Muribaculum. Next base: position 68,711 of record CAZIXM010000005.1, read on the forward strand.
AGAAAATACGATTTGCTCTCTAAGGCTTATCGGAAGAACTTCATGAATTGACATAAATATCAAAACAGCCCCAATGGCTTCTACCGACAGCGTGAATAAAAATATGTATAACAAAGTGGGTAATAGTGCATTAAAAGACTTGGTGTAAATCATGTCTTTAACCATGATTTGGCTGTAAATGGATGTGTTTCCGCTAAAGAAAAGTGCGAAAAAGCTGGTGAATGTCATCACACCTAATCCACCTATCTGTATTAACAGCGCAAGTATCAACAGTCCCAAAGGCGTAAAAGTCGATGCGACATCTACCGTGGTTAATCCGGTTATACACACAGCACTTGTTGATACAAACAATGAATCGATATATGACAGTGGAACATTGGTGCATTTAGGCATCATCAACAAAAATGAGCCAGCAATAATGAAAAACATGAAGCTTGACGCAAGCATCAGCGAAGGGTTAGTTCTCCTGCCCATTAATCGCATAATGGCATAGCTCAACATCACTATCGAATATGCCAAAAGCGTTCCTACCAGAAACTTATTGCTATATAGCAACGTGTCAAGCCAACTTATCCAAGGGTGAATAGGACGCGGATAAATTAGAGGCAAAACGGTAATTAATAAGACTATATCAACAATCCATTTTATCAGCCTTGTGGTATGTACGGTATTTTTAAAGTCAAATATAATGTTGAAAAGCAAGTTGACCACAAACACACATTGTATAATGCGAAAACCCACTAACAGGCTCCTTATCTCCTGATAGCTTCGATCGTAGCCCAGATAAGCTATTATGCCGAGAATGCACGCACACGATGCAATGATAGCTGCCCCGTAGAATAATATACTGAATAGCCGGATGACCACTACCCAGTGGGTCACGCCATGATGCCATTCAGCTGAAAGCTTCTGCATAACATGTTTGAACCTTCCCGATGTACGTTTGCCCTTAATCATAATATTTATAACACAAAATGTCGACTTAAGTTAGCATATAATATGCCGATTTGTCTCTTTAGACAACAGTGAAAGTTGATTTGGCACGTAAATGGCCTTAAAAGTAGGCTCGTTAAGTTGCTTTGATTGCTCCAAGTCTTATTTTTATCGCCTATTTTTCAGAAGAATAAAAAAGTTATCACTAACTTTGCATATTAAACAAATCATCATATACTTTGCTATGGCAGAAATGATAGAAGAAATTAATGAAGGAAAAGGAGGTCTTAACTTTGTTGAGCAAATAGTTAGCGACGACTTGGCAGCCGGTAAAAATGGCGGCCGTCTGAACACTCGCTTCCCGCCGGAGCCTAATGGCTATCTCCATATTGGACACGCTAAAGCCATCTGCATGGATTTTGGTGTCGCAGAGAAGTTCGGTGGAACTTGCAACCTCCGTTTTGACGATACTAATCCCACTAAAGAGGATGTAGAATATGTCGATTCGATCCGAGAAGATATTCATTGGCTCGGATTTGATTGGGGCGACAGAGAATATTATGCAAGCGACTATTTCCCTCAGTTATACGACCTTGCCATAAAAATGATCAAGGAGGGTAAGGCATACGTTGACCACCAGACTTCTGAAGAAATAGCAAAACAAAAAGGAACGCCTACTCAGCCTGGCGAAAACAGTCCGTACCGCGACCGTCCGGTCGAAGAAAATCTGGATTTATTCCAGCGCATGAATGCAGGCGAGTTTGATGAAGGCACATACGTATTGCGAGCTAAGATTGACATGGCATCGCCCAACATGCACTTCCGCGACCCGATAATGTACAGAATTATCAAGCATCCGCATCATCGCACTGGAACAGCATGGAACGTTTACCCGATGTATGATTTTGCTCATGGACAGAGCGACTATTTTGAAGGCGTAACACATTCGATATGCACTTTGGAGTTTGTGCCTCACCGCCCTCTGTATGAGTATTTTGTCAAGGAGTTGGCCGATGAGTCATACTGTCCGAGGCAGATAGAGTTTAATCGTCTAAACCTGACATACACTGTTATGAGCAAGCGTAAGTTGTTGCAGCTTGTAAAGGAGGGTCTCGTTGCAGGTTGGGACGATCCCCGTATGCCGACAATTTCCGGTGTGCGTCGTCGTGGTTTCACACCTCAGTCTATCAAGAATTTCATCAACATGATTGGATATACCAAGTTTGAGGCGCTAAACAGCATTTCTTTGCTTGAACATGCTGTCCGCGAAGACTTAAACAAGATTGCCACTCGTGTTATGGCCGTAATTAATCCGGTAAAAGTCGTAATAACGAACTATCCTGAAGGACAGACCGAAATGGTGGAGATGGAGAACAATCCTGAAGATCCGTCATCGGGAACTCATCAGATGCCGTTTGGGAGGGAAATTTACATCGAACGAGAAGACTTTATGGAAAATCCTCCTAAGAAGTTCTTCAGATTAGCTCCTGATGGAGAAGTACGCCTTAAAGGCGCGTATATAGTCAAGTGCACCGGAGTCAAGAAAGATGATAAGGGCAATATCGAAGAGATTTACTGCACTTATGACCCCGACACCCGTAGCGGTCTGCCTGGAAGTATGCGCAAAGTAAAAGGAACGCTCCACTGGGTATCGGCAAAAGATGCCAAGGATGTCACAGTCCGTATGTACGACCGCTTATTCTCGGTAGAAAATCCTGCCGAAGAAAAAGATAAAGATTTTCGAGAGATGCTCAACCCCGACTCGTTAAAAGTTGTTGAGGGGGTAAAAATAGAGCCATATCTCGCTGATAATGCGAAGGTCGGTGGCCATTTCCAGTTCCAGAGAATCGGCTACTTTACGCTTGACCCTGACACTACCTCCGACCAAATGATATTCAACCGCACCATGCAGCTGAAAGACACTTGGGAAAAAATTCAGAAGAAATAGGCCCTGACGACTAACCAATAACGGGTTTTGAGGGCTTATACCCTCAAAACCTTTGTGTTTAAATATTTGTAAGCCACATGCTAATATCGAATGGACCAAGAACAGTTACGAAGAGAACGCTTATATACGACGTTTAAAGAAAATCTTATCAACGGAAACTCTCAGAATGAGTTCGACGAAGAAGATTTAATCGACATTTATGACTATGCTTGCGACTTAGGCGACGAGTATGTGCAATTTGAAATCATTTTATTTGCCGCTCGTTTTTTCCCGGAAAGTAACGAACTTACACAAAGAAGGGCTTATTTTCTGTTCGACAATCTGTCGATGACCGATGGCGTGGAGGCAATGGTCGAAAAACACAAAAATGAAAGTGCCTTATGGGACATACTCTCCGCCTTAGTAAAAAACCAAGACAAGGAGTTTTCTGAAAAAGCGCTGAACGACATTATATCCGCTTACTCTGATTTTGATGACGAGACAGTCATTCAGCTTGTAAGCGCAGCTGTTGACTTAGGACTATACGATTGGCTTTGGGCCAACAAAGATTTGATTAAAGACAAATGCCAATATCCGTCCACTTTTCTGTATGAACTGTCCAGAGAAGCAGCTCTTAGGGAAGACTATGAGACCCAACTTGCAGTTATCGACGAACTGACGGCTATTGATCCGTTTAATGAAGCGTATTGGCACATGCTGGCACAGACATACGTCATGCTTGGAAATCAAGCAGAGGCTCTTCAAGCCATAGAATATGCCCTTGCCATTGATCCTAACTCCATTGAGTCTCGAATCACAAAAGCACAGATTCTGTTTGACCTTAACAAGGACAGAGACGGTGCGCTAAAAATGGTGCAGGAGATTATTGCTGAAGCTCCTGACAATCCAATAGCATGTCATACGGCTGTTGCTATGAATCTTTTGTCCGGCAATGTTGACTTAGCAAGAAGCATTCTAATGGAATATGTTGGGAAATACCCCGAAAATGCTAATGCATTTGATCGGATGTTTGTTTTTGCTGATTCTCCGTTCACTATCTCAGTCCTGAAAGATTACATTAGAATGTCCGAAATGGATGAGCTTGAATGGTCAAGTTGGGCAAGATCTTATCGAGACAAAGGCAAATATCAGCACGGCGCCGACATTATGCTTGCATGGCTTTACACTCACGGAACTGTTGACGATTGGACTCTGCTCATTGAATCGCTTTTTATGCAGGACCGTATTAACGAAATAGTTTCTGTCTACGATAATTACATACTTGATAAGGACGTAAATTTGCTTCCGCTGGAATATTTTCTGATAATGTCCGCGCTTATTAAGACTGATCGAGTTAAAGATGCGGTAAAGTTGGCCGAGTCAATATTGAAAATTGACATTGACAGTCTTCCAAGATTGGATTTAAGGTTAATGGCGGTCGGAGCGATGGAGAGGGCAAAAAACTGCTTGACATAGTGAACCCTCAAAATAAATCGTAATCGTGACCTGCACAGCGGCGACACTTTTTTCGCCTTAATTGCAGTAGTTATGCAGATTATGAGTAATTTTGCAGTATATGAAAGCAACTGCATTGTCATTTAGCCTTATATTGTTCGGCTCTATAACCGGATTGGCTCAAAATATGCCACGGCCACAAGGAGGCGATATGCCGGTGGTCGTAGATTCTGATGACGACGGCACCACTGTGTTGTCCTCGGCGCAGACCGGACTGGTCCCACCTTATGCTTGGACTATTTTACCTCCACTCGGCCTTCACGAACCGGCCGATATCGATACGAATTATGTCAACTACGCACAACGTTTTGTCCCATCGGCCGTGTCAATGGCGTATGCCACGACCGGCAACTATGGTGCATCGGGTAAGAACCTTATTTATTTTGAGCGCCAGCCGATGAGCGAATTTTTCTTCACCGACGCGGTGAGGGCTTGGACTCCTACTTTGGAGACCACTAAATTTTATAATACTTATATTCCGATGACCCTGCTTTCTTACAATACGGCGGGAGGTAAGGAAAATGAACAAAGTCGCCTGCACGGCATATTTTCCGGCAACATTAATTCAAGAGCTCAGGTAGGGGCGCTGCTCGACTATCTCTACTCAAAGGGATGTTATGACTATCAGGCGGTAAAAGATCTTAGTTGGGGCTTCTCGGGCTCATATATGGGCGACAGATACGAAATGCAAGCGTTCTTAAACCACTGGAACATGCTTCAGAAAGAGAACGGAGGAATCACAAATGACCTATACATAACTGACCCGGCTCAGTTGCAGGGTGGACAGACTTCCATTCAGCCTAAAGCCATACCTACAAACTTGACAGGCGCGTTTAGCCGAGTAGTTGGGACGCAACTTTACGTTAACAATACTTATAAAGTCGGATTTTGGAAAGAGGAAGAGATTGACGACACCACCACTGTCAAGACCTACATACCTGTCTCCAAATTCATCTGGACGCTGGACTATCGCGACGGTCGGCACACTTTCCGCGACAATGTAGCCTCGGACAATGACTTTTGGGAAAACACATACCTTTCGCTCAATGGTACCGACGACCATAATTCCTATTGGTCATTGTCAAATACGGTGGGCGTTTCAATGCTGGAAGAGTTCAATAAATTCGCCAAATTCGGACTGTCGGCATTTCTCACACATCAAATCCGATCATATACACAAGCGACCGACACGATTGATCGTGTTGACCCGTTGCCGGAGGGGCTTACGCCGTATCCAGTGGGAAAAGTTCCCCACAGAGCTAAGGAGAATCTCGTGTGGGTAGGGGGGCAATTAACTAAACAGCAAGGTTCGCTTCTGACTTATGAGATTACTGGTCGATTTGGTTTAGTAGGTCCGGTAGTGGCCGATTTGAACATTAACGGTCATGTCACCACTAAATTCAAGCTTTTCGGAGATTCGGTCAACATCACCGGCTATGGACATTTCCGCAATGAAGAAGCCCCATATCTGATGAAACATTATGTTTCTAACCACTTTATATGGGACAATGACCTCGGAAAGACAAGAAGTCTGCGCCTTGGCGGGTACTTGAATATTCCTCACACTCGTTCTTATGTCAATGTCGGAGTAGAGAATGTGCAGAATATGATCTACTTTAATTCCAAGTCGCTTCCCGTACAGTTTGGAGGAAGCGTGCAGGTTTTAAATGTGGCCTATCATCAAGATTTTAAATTTGGTCCACTATATTGGGCAAACAAGATCATATATCAGACTTCGTCTAACGAAGGTGTCCTGCCTCTGCCCAAGCTTGCTCTTTATACTAATTTATCGCTTAATTTTAAGGTTGCAAAAGTTCTCGACGTACAGTTAGGCGTTGATTGCGACTATTTCACTAAGTATAAGTCGATTGACTATCAGCCGGCAACTATGACGTTCTTTAACCAAAGCGAAATCGAGTGCGGAAATTATCCTTTTATGAATGCTTTTGTCAACATGAAATTGAGCAAAGTTCGTTTTTATGTGTTATTTAGTCATATAAACCAGGGAATGACCGGCGAAAACTACTTCTCAATGCCTCACTATCCGTTAAACCCGAGGCGTTTTCAGTTTGGCTTGTCGGTTGATTTTCCTGACTAAATAATGTACATTATGAAGCCTTTCAAACTTAAATTTGGCACCATCGTAGTTTATGTAGTCATTTTGGCTCTCGTCGTATTGGTGATGATTAATTTGCGCCGATGTTCCGCTTCGTCTGACAAAGCAGGTATCCCTGAATCGTCAGGTGGCGATACCATTGATGTCGCCATCGAGTATTCGCCTTTGTCTTTTTACACATATAATGACACGCTTGGCGGTTTTAACTACGATCTTCTCAAACTTTTGGCTTCTAAACACGGTTTGGTGCTTAAGTTTCATCCTGTTGTGTCGCTCTCTAATGCGCTGAAGCACATCGACGATAACACATACGACATCCTCGCGGCTGAGCTTCCTGTTACGGCTGAATACAAAGACCGGTATGAGCTACTTGAACCCGTGCTTTTGGACAAAAGAGTTCTTGTCCAGCTGAAGGATTCCGTAACCGGGGATGTTCGCATAAAATCGCAGCTTGACCTTGCACATGATTCGGTCTGGATTGTTGACGGATCGTCAATTAAAGGACGTATTGAGAATCTTAGCCGTGAAATAGGTGACACAATCTACATAAAGTCTGATCCGGAATATGGCTCGGAATACTTGTTCCTTATGACCGCTTTGGGCGAAATTAAGCAAGCTGTAGTAAGTGAAAGGGTGGCAAAAGCCATGTCTGACGAATATCCGCAAGTTGACGTCTCGACGGGAATATCGTTTAATCAGTTCCAGTCATGGGTAGCGAGCAATAAGCGTCCCGAACTGAAGGACAGCATGAACAAATGGATTAGCGAAATAAAACTTACCCCTGAATACAAGGAGCTCGAAGAGCGATATTCTAAATAGAAAGGGGTGCAGTTCAAAATAGAATTATCGCATCTGAAAGATGCATAAAATGAATAGCCGGGGATTGGCGCACAGCGCCTATCCCCGGTTTAGGTTTGATAAAGAAATAAAAATCTGAAAGATTTAACAATCTATTGATCAACATTATTCTTTACATATTTAGCTGTATAGTTGGGATTTTACCGGGCAAATCGACCTAACGGTCTCTTTACCCGCTACCCAATTTTAGGCTTCTTTCAGATGCTCTGGAATTTTGACACAGCCCCTTATATTTTACTTTGTTAGTTTAAAAGAAATCGGTAACGAGTACCAGACATTGACTGGCTTTCCGTTAACTTTACCGGGTGTGAAGTCCGGCATACCGCTGACAACTCTGACTGCCTCTGCATCTATTTCTGGGCTGACACCCTTAACTACCGTTACGTCTGAGACTTTACCGCCGGAAGTTACTACAAACTTCACTATGACCTTACCTTCTTGTTTGGCCTCTTCAGCTTTCTTTGGATACTTAATATTGTTTGCCAAATACTGCATCATAGCCGTTATTCCACCCGGATATTCCGGCATATCTTCAGCCATATCATATATTTTTTGATTAGACCGGTCATCTTTCTTAACGGAATTGACACTGATGACTTTAACGTCGGAGAGTTTTTCGCCTGCACCATCCCCAACTACGTCGCCATTGCCACTCTTTGATGTAATGATAATTACTCCATTTTTGGCCTCAGAACCATACATATCTGTGGCTGTAGAATCTTTAAGCACAGTGACCGACGCAATCTTGTCAGGCGATATATTGTTGATGTCGCCGTTATACTTTTCGCCGTCGAGGATTACCATGGGGCGGTTCTCATGGTCGCTATCATAGACAATTGTGTTGTCGGCTTGCATATTAGCAGAGTAATTTGTAACTTTGACATCTGACAAATGGTTAATACATTTCGCCACAACATCGAGGTTTAACACTATGGCTCCAATGGCCACTGCAGGCACGACGGCTATCGCACGCCAACGCTTGCTCGCTGATGAATCTTTGCGTAACATCATTTTTATTCGTTTAGATAAGTTTGATTGCTTCAGGCTGTTGGTAATGGACGGCAATCTACCACCGACAGCCTTTTTTATGATTAATAATTGATAGTCCTTTGCATTTATCCCGCTTGTAGTTACGACTGCTTCGTCCGCCTCATATTCATGTACCGTCCGGAGTTCATCTCTCATTAGCCATGTTGCAGGATTATACCATATGAATAGCGAAACCAGCTCGGCAAATATCAGATCGATCCAATGCCACGAATCAAGATGTTTATATTCATGGATCATGATTAATCGACCGTCACTCTCATAATCAAAATGTGACATTACTATATACTTGTTCCAGCTGAACGGAGTTAGATCGTCGTGGTCGTGCAAAATTAGTATACGCCCATTTCCAAGATCGATTCTGACGCTTCCCCTTAATAAGGGACGCAACCTGAGCCAGGAAGTGACTTCGCGGATTATGAGCGCAAACAAACCTATAAAATATACGGCAATTAATGCCAATGACGCAATCTTTGTGAAATACGGCTTAGTGGCGACATCGGTTGAATCTGCACTGGCAATAGCATAAGCCGACGGCTTCAGTAACTCTATTTCAAGATTCGGGGTGGAATGACCGAACCCCATGATTATGGCCGGAACGAGCAGGGACAACGCGTAGCTTGCGAGAATGGCAAAACGGCTTAATCCCGGTCTGCAATCCTCAGAAAGCAATAGCCTTACCGTAAGATACAAAGGTATCAAGACTATGCTCGTCATTATAGAATAGCTGACAAAACTTCCCATACAGTTTTGCTATTGTTGATGGGTACGGTCAGACTTTTCTACTTCCCTGAGTAATTCCCGGAGTTCATCGGCGCTTATCTCTTCGTCCTTGACTAACGTAGAAACGACTCCCAAATACGAATTTTTAAAATATCGCTTAACTATGTCTTTAAGCGATTTGGTTCCCATTTCACGCTCTGAAATGATAGGGTAGTACTGATACGTTTTTCCGTATGTGTGGTGCGAAAGATAACCCTTGTCTTCAAGTCCTCTGACTATTGTTGATATAGTGTTGAAGTGCGGACGCGGATCCTCATAACGGGATACTATGTCCTTTACGAACATCGGGCCCTCAGTCCAAAAGAAATTCATAATTTCTTCCTCTTTTGCAGTTAAGTCTTTCATATCGCGCAAATGCTTAATTGTTTTTATGGCGCAAATATAACTATAATTTTTAGTTTGAACTAAATAATTTAGTTGTTTAACTAAATTTAATAGTTTTAACTAATACGAACTCATCTGCATCCTCAAAAACTCTGAGGATAAGCCAAACCGTATTACAAGTCAGAAATTATACGGCCCTACGCTATAATAAATCAGATTATGCCTATTATTTCGTTGATGTCTGAAATGCCATGACGTAAGCAATAGTCATCTATTTCATCTATGATTTTAACCGTCACAGAAGGGTCTATAAAATTGGCCGTACCTACTTGTACTGCCGTCGCACCTGCCATCATAAATTCAAGAGCATCTCGACCGCTCATTATACCTCCAAGGCCTATAACGGGGATGGATATTGCATGGGATACTTGCCATACCATGCGCACTGCCACGGGGCGTACTGCCGGGCCTGATAGGCCACCAGTAATTGTCGATAGGTAAGGTCGACGGCGTTCTACATCGATAGCCATTCCTAAAAGGGTATTGATCAGCGAAACTGAATCGGCTCCTTCTGCTTCTACAGCTTTTGCTATTTCTGTTATGTCAGTCACATTGGGCGACAACTTTACGATTAGTGTCTTTGGAAATGCCTTTCTTACCGCCTTTGTAACTTCGGAAGCTCCTGCGCAAGTTGTACCGAAAGCCATGCCTCCCTGTTTTACGTTGGGGCACGAAATGTTGACCTCTATGGCATTGATCTTGTCAAGCGGGGCAAGCTTCTCGCATACGGCAACATAGTCGTCAACAGTCGCGCCGGAGACATTTACTATAACATGGGTGTCTAAATCCTTGATCCGGGGATAAATATTCTCTATAAAATAATCAACGCCTTTATTCTGAAGCCCTACGGCATTAAGCATTCCCGACGGAGTCTCTGCCATACGAGGATAAGGATTCCCTTCTCGATGTTTTATGGTGGTCCCTTTTACAACAAATCCGCCAAGTTTGTTCAGATCGATGAAGTCAGAAAACTCTTCACCATAACCGAATGTGCCGGATGCTGTAAGTACGGGATTTTTAAGAAGCAGATTCGCTATGTTAACTTTTAAATTTGCCATGTCAGTTCCTTTGTATTAAAAATTGGACCTTCAGTACATACGCATACGTTGCCTCTTACGGTGTTCTCTACGCAACATAAGCAGGCGCCAAGGCCACAGGCCATCATGTTCTCTAACGACACCTCACATTCGCTTCCCAAGGCTGAAGCTACTTTGGCAACCGCCTTCATCATTGGAGCGGGACCGCAACAATAAATAACGTCCCATTTGCGGGATAGGGCACTATTGGTCGTGACAAGCCCTGGCTCGCCTAAGCTGCCGTCTTCAGTCGATAAGTGGACTTTTCCTATAGCTTCAAATTCGTTCAGCTCGAGTATGTCTTTAGCAGATCTGGCACCTAAAAGGAACTCCGGATTAAATCCGTTTTCCCGTAGTTTCTTACCCCAATATAGCATAGGGGCAACACCTACACCTCCGCCGGCTAAGAGCACTTTTGCCCCGGATGCCGGTAGTTTGAAGTAATTTCCTAACGGCAAAAGTAGATTGATCGTTTCGCCTGGATGTTTTTGTAGTAGGGCACTGGTGCCGTCGCCGGCCCGACGAATAAGCAACCACAAATAACCCTTGTCTTTTTCAACGAAGTTTACCGAAATCGGACGCCTTAAAAAGGTGGTCTTGGAATTATCTACTGCCACCTGCACGAACTGCCCGGGCATAATCTCGGGAAGATCGCCTACTGCCGGCGACAATATTAATAAGGAATAAAGGTCATGCAGATGTCGATTCTCGATGACCTTAAAGTCAAGAATAAATTTTTTCATAAACCATTGCATATATGCGATAATACAAAGGTAATGATTTTATCGCTAATTGCTACATTCCTTTCGGTACGAATGTCTCAAAGCTCTTGTCGGAATATAAAACCATGATACTGACTACACGCCTTGTATTGTCAACACTAAGCGAAAGCTCGGATGCTTGATTTTTAGTATATGAAGCTTGTCGTAGTGGCGTATCGTCAGTAATCTTTCTGTTATGGACGTGTTTTTCCGCTACAAACGTAGATGGCTCATAATTTTCGACATCAAAAAGATTGCTTATCGGCGGAGTAAAGTATTGCTCCTCAGTATTTTCGTCTTCTTTTGAGGTCGGATTAAACTCGTTTTTAGGCTCTGAGATTTCAATATTTCCGTCAACTGTCATATCTCCCTCGCCAAACATCAACCACAGGACGGAAAGATTTGGATAGGCATCATGGATTTTCCCGATTACTTCATCGCTAACTTTTTTGTTGCGTCCATTAAGTAGCTGGGAGAGAGAGGGACGGGGAATCCCACACGTGTCGGCAAACTGAGAGTTAGGAATTCCGAGCGTGTCAAGAAACATTTTTATTCGTGAAGCGATGTCCATGATTAAATTTTGTATTGCAATTAACGATGTGCAAATGTAATTAATTAAATTGTAAACTCCAAATTATTAATTCAAAATTTTAAATTCAATTTTGCAAACATAGTAAAGCGTGTATTTGCAAAGTTTAATTATCTCTTCAGTATTATATTAAACAAAAGCTTTAAATTTAATTGATAAAATATATGGTAATCAGTGATTTAGTGTGTAAGTTAGGTGGTATTTTATTCCGAAATAAGTAAAGTTGGGGAAAAGTTAAACAACATATTTAACTTTAATTCAGATTTTGTATGGGGGATAGGCAATTATGGTAATTATAATTAAAGGTTAAAGGCTGAAATTAGCTTTCGTAAACATCGAATTAACATAACTAATCTCTCGGTGAATCCTAAAATTGACCGAAACCGTATTCACAATTGTAATCAGCTTTAGTTTAGATTAGCATCGGTTTTTGTTTAAAAATGAGAATATGCATTTGCAATTGGCATTGATTTTAAAAATTACAAAACCGATTTGTACTCATTTGTAAATTCTAATCTTTTGATCGCTGATCTATTTATTAAACATTACGATTTGTCGCAAAGATTAAGTGTTTAGTCAACTTTAACAGTGTAAGTGCTTATGATAGTGTATTTTAAACCTCTTTCACATAATCCATACACTTTTTAAATATTATGCAAATTTTAAAACATGTTATATAACATGTTTTCCTTGCTTTGTACAGTAGCTAATCGACTTTGGATAAAGAAAAACGGACGTAGAAAGCTTTAAAAAGCCGTCTGCGTCCGTTTTTATTCATTCAACTTTCTGATGATTAGCTCTTTGTCAACAATTCTTCTGCGATATATCGAGCAGTCGGAGAATTGCTTTTTATAATTTCTTCCGGAGTCCCCTCCGCTATTATTTGTCCACCGTTCTTTCCTCCGTCGGGACCCATGTCGATGATATAGTCGGCACATTTGAGTACGTCTATATTATGTTCGATTACAAGTACTGTATTACCTTTATCTACAAGTCGATTAAGGACACCGAGTAAAACGTTTATATCCTCAAAGTGAAGGCCTGTAGTGGGCTCGTCAAGTATAAACAGCGTCTTTCCTGTGTCTTTTTTCGCAAGTTCCGTAGCAAGTTTTACTCGTTGGTTTTCTCCTCCCGACAGTGTGCTTGAAGGCTGGCCAAGCTTAATATAGCCCAAACCTATATCTTGAAGCACCTTTATCTTCTTTAAAATGTTGGGTATACCCGAAAAAAATTCTACTGCCTGATTAATGGTCATGTCGAGCACATCGGCTATGGATTTACCCTTAAATCTTACCTCGAGTGTCTCGCGGTTATAGCGTTTTCCTCCACATACTTCGCAAGGCACCAATACGTCGGGAAGAAAGTTCATTTCTATAGTCTTATATCCGTTTCCGTTACAAGCCTCACATCTGCCGCCCGACACGTTAAAGGAGAACCTTCCCGGCTTATAACCTCTGATTTTGGCCTCCGGAAGATTAACGAACAGATTACGGATGTCTGAAAACACTCCCGTATAAGTCGCCGGATTAGAGCGCGGTGACTTTCCTAAAGGTGACTGGTCGACAGTTACTACCTTATCGATATGTTCTATTCCATCGATTGATTCGTATGGGAGTGGCTCCTGGTTTGAACGATAAAAGTGTTGGCTTAAGATTGGTTGCAGGGTCGAGTTTATTAGGCTCGACTTCCCGCTGCCCGACACTCCTGCAACGCAAACAAATCGTCCTAACGGAAGATTCAGATTGACATTTTTCAGGTTGTGTCCCGTACATCCGTTCAGCCTTATCCACTTCCCATTACCGATTCGGCGTTCTGGCGCAGGAGCTATACGTTTCTCTCCGTTCAGATATTCAGCTGTCAACGTATGGGTCTTTAGCATCTCCTCAGGGGTTCCTGCGAACACGACATTTCCTCCTTTACGGCCGGCTAAAGGCCCTATGTCAACAACATAGTCTGCTTCAAGCATTATATCTTTATCATGCTCGACAACTATAATCGAATTTTGCGCATCGCGTAGCCGTTTAAGCGAGTCGATAAGGCGTTTGTTGTCACGTTGATGCAGTCCTATACTCGGTTCGTCGAGTATGTATAAGACGTTGACGAGCTGCGAGCCCAATTGTGTCGCAATACGTATGCGTTGGCTCTCGCCGCCAGAAAGTGTAGCGGAGTTACGGTTGAGCGAAAGATATTCGAGTCCTACTTCCACGAGAAATTGCAGTCGTGAACGTATCTCTTTAAGTATCTCAGACCCTATGAGCCGTTGCTGTTGACTTAGCCGTGGTTCTACGGTCTGCACCCAATCATATAGGTCAGAAATGTCCATTGAGGCTAAGTCTGCAATGTTTTTGCCGTCAATGAAGAAGTGAAGGGCCTCCTTGTTAAGCCGTCGGCCTCCGCATTCGGGGCATACCGCACGCGAGTAAAACTGGCCGCTCCATTTCTGAGCTTTAGCCGAGGCCTCATCGCTCTGCTGAATTTCCAGATATTTAATCAAGCCCTCATATTCGCGGAAATAGTTAAAAGTGTTCTGCGATTCAGTTTTAAGCACAAGCCGCTCATTTGTTCCGTTCAGTATATCGTTTAACGCTTCTTCGCTCAAGTCCTTAATCGGAGTCTTAAGCGTATACCCGTACTTCTCGCAAATGGCGGCAATCTGCCAGAATATCATCGTGTTTTTGTAGCTTCCCAAGGCCACGATTCCTCCGTCATGTATAGAGAGTGAATCATCGGGTATGAGTTTCGCTCTGTCGACGAGATTGACATAGCCGAGGCCTTTGCAACAAGGACATGCTCCCTGAGGGGAATTAAATGAGAAGTTGTGAGGAGCTGGTTCCCTATAAGAAATTCCGCTGACCGGATCCATCAACAGCTGGCTGTAATGACCTATCGAGTCTGAATCGGCATCATAAATCATCAACTGTTTGCCGCCTTGTTGCAGTGCTTTATTAACGGAATCCCGAAGCCGTTCCGCATCTTTGTCATTGACCTTAAGTTTGTCGACGACAAGTTCTATTGAGTGGTTTTTATAGCGGTCAAGCTTCATGCCGAAAGTAATTTCCCTGAACTCGCCGTCAACCCTTACTGTGAGATACCCCTTCTTCCTGAGCTGTTCAAACAATTCCTTATAATGACCTTTACGGTTTTTGATGATAGGCGACAGAATATAAATACGCCGATCGGCATATTTTTTACATATCATATCCACGATTTTTTCTTCCGTATATTTTACCATCGGTTCGCCGGAAATGTAGCTGACGGCTTCCCCGATTCGAGCATAAAGAAGTCGAAGATAATCGTAGACTTCGGTGGTCGTACCGATCGTGCTTCGCGGATTTTTGTTTACGGTCTTCTGCTCAATGGCTATGACAGGACTAAGCCCGGATATGTTATCCACATCGGGTCTTTCCAAAGTTCCGAGCATATTTCTCGCGTATGAGGAAAATGTCTCGATATATCGGCGTTGGCCTTCGGCAAATATTGTGTCGAAGGCAAGCGATGACTTTCCGCTTCCGCTAAGTCCCGTGATAACAGTCAGCGAATTGTGTGGAATGTCCACATCTATATTTTTCAGATTGTGTACTCGCGCTCCGAGCACCGATAGCTTACCGCTATGTTCTGATTTGTTCATTTATTTTCCCTTAAATACTATGTGTGAATCTATAGGAGGAGAGTGCTGGCGTTAATATACCCAATTTTTGTTGTAGACCGTTTTTCGCTGGGTCGATCGTTTAAGGTCAGACTTATTGGGTATCTTCACTTTATACGTTTTGCCGGTCTTGTTTGG
Source organism: uncultured Muribaculum sp. (assembly GCA_964543345.1). Lineage (GTDB taxonomy): Bacteria > Bacteroidota > Bacteroidia > Bacteroidales > Muribaculaceae > Muribaculum. Next base: position 84,484 of record CAZIXM010000005.1, read on the forward strand.
AAGTGACTTAGCCCGAATCCACGGATTATACTCCCGCAACGTCATAAAATTGATGCCATATTTTTGTGCCCATGTCGGCCAGTCTTCCACGGGACCGCTTACTTCCACGGTTTCAGTTCTTACCGGTTCGTAAAGCTGGTCGCTTTGAAGCACAAAGCCGTATTCTTTAGGATTTTCCAATATAAGCTTCATCGCAAGCAGGCGGAACATGTAGCGTGAAGTTTCATCTGCCAAATAAAGGTCATAGGCCGTTGTCGCATTTTGAGCCGCAAGCTCTTTTGTGATTCTGGCCATCCCACCGTTATATGAAGCCGCCACCGACTCCCAATTGCCATATTTTTTGTAGGCATCCTTCAGATAGCGACATGCTGCTTCTGTGGCTTTCTCCGTGTTGTATCGTTCGTCGACAAACTCGTTGACTTCAAGTCCGTACTGTTTGGCCGTCGTTGCTATGAACTGCCAAAGTCCTGCCGCTTTGGCTCCGGAATATGCCCTTGGATTTAGAGTGCTTTCTATACACGCCAGATATATAATATCTTCAGGCACTCCATTTTTCTTAAGCATTGGTATTATCTCCGGAAAGTATCTGTTGGCTCTCTTTATCAGCAATAATGTGCTGCCGTGAGTATAGACCATGGCCGTCAACTCCCTGTCCAGACGTTCGTACATGTCTATCCGGTCAAGATCGATGGTTGTACCTGCAAAAGTTACCGAGTTAGGCACTACGGGACTCTGGACGGCAGGATTGCCGTCGGCTCCGGTCAGAGGAAACCCCGCATTGACCGTCTGTGTGCCCATGAGTGTCATGGCCGACACCGCAAATATCGTCAGAAGATATTGTTTTGTTGATTTCATTTTTCTTTTAGTGTTTAAATTGCTTTAATTTGAAGAGGAACTTGACGAACTGTTGCTTCGCTTGAAGTTGATGATGTTTATGTCACCCTTAAGCTTATAGCTTTTTCCGTCAGCACCTTTTGCGTTAATTACATAATAGTAAACTCCGGCCGGAACTAACTTGCCATTGTATTTGCCGTCCCAGCCTTCTGAAGGATTAGTGAACGAAGCCACTTTTACGCCCCAACGATTAAATATATGGCATTCAAAGCTGACAATGGATTTGTAGCTGACTTTCCATATATCGTTTACGCCCTCCGATGATCCGGGCGAAAATGCATTCGGGCACTTTATTTCCGATTCGCCGATTGTAACCTCGTATGTAGGGCTGAAGTAGTCACACGTCCCGGCAGAATTGCTTGCCGCAAAACGCACGTATGTTGTGCCGGCATCGCGGAAGGTGTAGGTAAAGTCGACGTTTGTTTCTCGATATTCGATGTCGTTAAATTCCGAGTCCTTCGACATTTGCCACTCCGTAAAGACAACAGCATCGCTGACAGAGGATCCAAACGAAATGTCAAGAGGAGCCGAGCCTCCGAGGCCAACGCCCGACCCGGAGGATATTTCATTGTCTATCTCTTCCTTGTTCTGTTCGGCCGATGTCGTGGCGGTCACTGCAATGGCTTCATAGGTCGGCGTAGACGCCTCCTCTTCCATACCCCAAAATGACAGAAACCGGTCACCGCTCAATATGAATTCAGTATTGCAGAGCGGCGCATCGGCATATAAGGTAGTAGACAAGTGGGCATACTCCGTTACAGTCTCATTCGTAACGTATGAGCCAGTTCCCTCGTCATATTCGAGTGTGTCGTATTTCAACGTTATGTTTCTGTCAAGTTCCTTCCCCTGACCATTAATTGTATAATATCTGATGGCATTGCCTTTTCCCGTAACTGATAATGCGACAGTCTGGCAATCCGTTTCGTCCGACACGCTTACTCCGTCAAGGGTCAAGGCATGGGATGAGTAATCTACAATCCAGAAATATGTCGTGGAAGAACCGTCTCTGATTATATATCCCATGTCGCCGGTCACATCAATTAGCGTCGACATTTCTCCTTCGTAGACTATGTCATTAATCTGTTCGGCATATCCGCCTCCCAAATTGCTGAATTTTGACCATTCAGGGCGCGTTCCCGTATTCTTGGAGGTATAGGTAATCGAGGTGCCCGCAGTGGAAAACATTACGTATATGTCGTTCAGCCCTGTCGAAGTTTCGGGTTGGATGTCGATTACCTCATGGGAGGTTCCGTTGAAACTCACCTGAGCCAAGCAGGGCTGTAGAAAACTAACTGTAACTATGATGGTCAGAATCTTCTTCATAAGGTGTCGGTTTGACCAACAAAGTTACGAAATAATAATCATTTCACTGCCTGTTTCAGCTTGCTGAAGCTGAATTTGAAGAATTTTTAACTATATTGGATTGTTTGTCTGAATTCACGTCCTTCACATCTTTCTTAGCCAAAGCGTTTGTTATGTAGACCGTAAAAATTGGAAACAGTATCAATCCTTCGCCTGCTAATATTACGGCGAGCACTTTCCCGGTAGGCGTTATGGCATTGATGTTGCTTCCTACTGTTGTAACGTCCATAAATGCCCACCACAGTGCCGACCAGTATGTGGGAACACCCGGATTGACATAGTGCTCTTCAATGAAAAACATCAAGCTGGCAAAGTAAACTGTCGACACCAAAAGTCCGATATATACAGAGAAAAGACTTGAAATCTTGTCAGTAGATATTACGCCCATCACTATCATCAAAACGTATGCGGCCCTTATCATCGGGATAAACCGTGTGAGATATTCCATTTCCGGCGACAGATGTATGTTCAGATGCGATATAATATTCAGATAGGGTATGCTGACAAGAAAAAAGAATATGTGCGAAGCTATATAAGTCCACTTTTTAGGATAAAGAAAGAATTCGACTATGCAGTCAAACATGAAAAATAAGCATATCCACAGCTGAATTTTCAGATATGTGTCATTGGCTATAAACGAAATGTTATGAAACGCATCCCAGGAAATAAGGACAATAAGTGCCAATGAGGCAAGTAGCACCAACGTATGCATAGTTCTGAGAAGTATTCTCTTTTTCGGCATTCCGGCCGCTGTTGTGATGGTCGACATATCAATTAATGGTTGAAACGTTACGGAATTATAACGTTTTCTTTGACAGGTAGGTTCAAACGTGTCAATATCCGTTAAAGGCTCCTTAAATATCAGTGGGGGAGTATGGAACTAAAATAAGGGAAAATTGACTCATAATCTTTTTGTAAGATTAGACAAAAAAGATTATCTTTGCTGTACCTACATGAAACAGTGTAATTATAAGACATTTATGCGAAAGCTACTACTATTATTGGCTATTTTGGGCCACGGCATGATTTTTGGTGCCGGACTTCCTGAACCTGACGAGATTCCGAAGGTCATAAAAGGGCTTGAGGATCAGTTGACCGAGTCTCATTCGATAGAAGACAGCATACGAATTCTTGAAAATATTGCTGACTTGAAAAACCAAGTTGCGCGCTGTCCGGTCTTGGACGAAGTGTATTATTTGGCTTTAAAAACAAAGAACTATCCTAAAGTCTGCGATGTTTTGCGCAAACGCGCTAACATAAGCACAAAGAGCGACTCCATTCTGCTCGTTCTGCTTGACCGCACTGCTATGTTACCGGATAGCCCGGAAAAGGATGAGACAGACGCATTTATCCGCATGGTGCGAACTACTCAAAGGGTGCGCTACGGCACTCCGCTCGACAAACAGGCTCAATTAACTGAATTGCTTGAGAGCCACACTATAAGTCGCCCTGAGGATATCTACGAACAGATTGTGCTTCTTCATGCCATCTGTTCTTATATCAACGACAATTCTCAGGGTGAACTGTTGTCACATTATATGGACGAGTTGGGAGATTTGGTTGCGCAGTTGCCTGAAAATGTATATTCCATCCGCAATCTCTACTACGTTCTTGCCGGAATGGCTTATTCTGAAAATGACGAACCGGAGAAAGCCATCGCGTCTGACAAACTCTTGCTGCAGTCGATCGACAGTCTTGAAGAGATGTATCGCCGGGAAGGACGCATGTACCGCGACTTTGACGGCAATAGACACGTGGTTTACACGCGTATATTGGCAAACTATGAGTCGATGAAGCCTGACGATATTGAGTACTACTATGCAAAAATTCAGGAGCTGGCCGCCACTGATATACGCGCGTCTGCAACATATAAAATATCGCCGCAGGCCGACGTTTTCTATGCCATGTATAAGAAGGATTATGGTAAAGCATTGGAGGTGCTCAAAAAATGCATCGACATCGAACATCAACGGCCTCGTCGCAGACTTCTGTTGCGATTGATGACGAAGGCTGCTCTCCAGGTTGGCGATAAGGAAGCTCTCCTTAAGGCATCTACTGAATACAATGACATATTAGAGGAATATCTCGACAAAAAATATCGCGAACGTTACCATGAACTTCAGATAATATATGATGTAACTGACATGAATCGAAAGTATGATAAGTTAGTCATATCCAAGCAGGAATCCGAAAACTCATTGCAGCGGCGGTTACTTATCGTCGGTTTCGTTTCAACTCTGATTATGATTACGTTCATAATCGTTCTTCTGTTGCTAAACCGAAAGGCAAATCGTCTGGCCAAGACGCTCGCCGCGTCAAATGCAACGCTGAAAATTGAGGGCGATAATTTAAGACGTCTTAGGGCCGAATCGATCCGAAGCAGAGATCAGGCATTGAAAGCCAACAGTTTCAAGGCCGATTTTATAAAAAACATGTCTCGCGAGGTGACCGTGCCGTTGCGTGCCATAACTGAATATTCCGGACTTATCGTGGACTGTGCCGAGTCAAGCCAAAAGAAGTATCTTGAACGATTCTGCAAAATGGTCGAGATAAACAGTGAGTTACTGAATGGTATGGTCAACGATATGCTCTCCCTGTCTGATTTTGACACATCGGCAAGCTCAATTAAGATTAATCGCTCTGCGGTGGATTTGTATGAAATGTGTAATTTCGTGGTCGAGACCACACGACATCGCGTGGCTGATGGAGTAGAGATGTCGTTTTCGCCGGGCGACCAGCGCGATGCGACTATATACGTCGACCAGCAACGCATCCAACAGATTTTGATTAATCTGCTCGTTAACTCGGCGAAGTTCACTACCGAAGGCTCCATAAAGCTCATCCCCCGGATTGACGCTGACAATTCGTCGATTACATTTACTGTCGAAGACACCGGTATCGGCATACCGGCTGACCGTAAAGAGCATATCTTTGAGCGGTTCTACAAGCTGAATCAAGACACTCAGGGAGCCGGTCTGGGTCTTACCGTATCTCGTATGTTCGCAACGTTAATGGGTGGCACGCTCGTGCTCGACACCGATTATCACCCCGGGGCAAGATTCATCCTTACAATACCTTTGTCCTAACCTTAAAATATTGAAGTACAATGTATTAAGCATAGATATGACGTATGCAACAAACAAAATAAGTGGGGCTCTCACGAGTCCCACTTACTTCATTCATCACATTATGCTTAAAAGTGCTATAGTCGGTTTTGCGCTGTTTGCGCTAATTTGGAAGTCTGTTATTTCTTTTTGGAATATCGGCTGCTGACTACGTCCCAGTCGATTATTTCCCATAACTTATGAAGTTGGTCAGCTCTTCTATTTTGATAATCAAGATAGTAAGCGTGTTCCCATACATCAAATGTCAATATTGGAGTAAGCCCCTGGGTCAAAGGATTTGATGCGTTTGGACCTTGGGTTATGAACAAGCGTCCATCCTTGTCCTGAGAGAGCCAGACCCATCCCGAACCGAACAAGTCAACACCGGCTTTCTCAAACAGCTTCTTAAACTCATCAAAGCTTCCAAATTCACGATCGATGGCCTCTTTCAAATCTCCGGTGGGCTCGCCGCCACCGTCTGGTGAGAACGAAAAGAAGTAAAATATGTGGTTCCATGCCTGAGAGGCATTGTTAAACAATGGCCCGTCGGCAGTCCTGATCACGTCTTCCAAAGGAGTGTCTTCCCATTCAGTATCTCGAATAAGCCTGTTTAGGTTATCGATATAAGCCTTCTCATGTTTTCCCCAATGATAACTTATAGTCTCTGCGCTTATCACCGGTTCGAGTGCATCCAATGCGTATGGCAATTTCGGTTGTAAATAGGTATTTGTCTCCATTATATTGAATATTTATTTCAGTTTGTTTTTCAAATTTCTTTATGACACTTAAACGCATCATAAATGTAAAAGTTCTGGTAATAACATATTTTCAGAGCATTTGTCATTTATAAACCAACCGCCCCAGCCACCCATCTATTTCCCATAATATACATTATGTTAAATCGCACAACGCCCACATCTCCATCACTCCCTTTGGTCAAGATTTGCTTAAAAGAATATGATTGGCTTCGATTATCCTAATTAACATCCCCCTACTGACAGGCTAACCGGTTCGCTTATGATTAATACGACCAAGTGGTGAAAATCACCATATAGTTAGTTGCTAAAATTGCTTAATTCGTGCCGATTATATATCGGATATGCGGTAATTTTGCTAAATAAATATAAAACAGTGGCTAATAGGCTTATATGGGTGCTGAATTCATATTTGACACCTTCTTTCGCATTATTTTTTTGTATAACTTTGCGTTTAAATATGCATCTTTTATATATTGAGTTGTATATGGAATAATAAACATTAATTATTAACAAATCAAGACTTATATTATTGTCGGAGATTTAAATAATGAAATTGGATACTTCAATTCTCAATACATATAAGCCAATAACTTTGGAGGAGATGTCGTCGGTGCGCCTGATGAACCGAATCGACATGAAGTTTCTGACATCTATTTCTAACCTTGAGAGCCTGCTCAGACTACTCAGCAAGGAATATTATATCCAGGACACTGACGGCTTGCGCCTATTTCCTTACCATACGATTTACTTCGACACCCCATCCCACCGCATGTATATGATGCATCATGCCGGAAGGAAAGTGCGTCAAAAGATACGTATGCGCGAGTATGTCAACTCCAATGTCCATTTTCTCGAAATAAAGAGGAAGAACAATAAAGGCCGGACGAAGAAAAAGCGTATTCAGATTGATGGATTCAGCGAACGCGCCGACATGTATGAGGATTTCATTTCGACATACAGCGATTTTCATTCAAGTGAGCTTCTACCCCATCTTGAGAACAATTTTTCGCGCATAACGCTTGTCAACCATTCGTTTACCGAACGGCTTACAATTGATGTCGGTCTGAAATTCCATAATTTGCTCAACGACCACATCGAGGAGCTTCCTAACATATCCGTTATCGAGCTTAAGCGCGACGGCTCTATACCCTCGCCTGCCCTGAAACATCTTAATTCATTGCGGATAAAGGCTTCGGGATTCAGCAAATACTGCATGGGAGTTGTGTTTACTTCTCCCGAAATTAAGTTCAACCGTTTCAAAGAGCGTAGGCACTACGTCGAACGTTTGAACGCACGAAGTGTATAAACTTATCATTATCAACAAATACAATCAAAAGAAAAAATGGATTTAAACGATTTTATAGAAGAAGTTCCCCAAATGGCCGGTCCGCTTGAAATGATTTTGCGCTTTTTGGTCAACCTTATAGTAGTGACTATAATAATCCACCTTCTCTATTATCCCAAGAGCAAGCGTGCCGATTACTATTTCACGTTTATGCTCATCAGCATCAGCATTTTCTTCCTGATATTCCTGCTTGGAAGTGTGAAACTGAAAATCGGGTTTGCCTTGGGCCTGTTCGCGATATTCGGGATTATTAAATACCGAACGGAATCTATGCCTGTCAGGGAGATGACATATCTGTTCGTGATCATTGCAGTGTCTGTCATCAATGCTCTCGCGGCGGACGACTGTTATATCGAACTGTTGATGGCTAATACGTTGTTTGTGCTGTCGATATGGATTCTTGAAAGTAATCGTTGGCTCAAACACATCTCGGAGAAGCTCATACTTTACGATCGAATTGACCTTATTGATCCTGCGCATCACGACGAGATGATGGCCGACTTGAAAAATCGTACCGGATTAGACATCAAGCGATTCGATATAGGCGCAATAGACTTCCTTAAGGACTCTGCCATGGTTAAAATCTATTATGACCTTAAGGACAATGAGCACAATCTTGTTGACAATATTTTCAAATTACCTAAAGCCAATAAATGATGAAATTAACACATTTCTTAGCTTCAGCCATGCTTTTAATGGCGTCAGTTCCCGGGCTTAAAGCGCAGGAACTTTGGATGTCGGCTGAAGGTCGAGTCAATATCACTAAAGACTTGCGTGCCGACATTGAAGTAGAACATCGGTCAAAAGATCAGTTTGAGGCTACATCGCGTTGGGATGCCTCGATCGGAGCCTCCTATAAATGCCTCCCTTGGCTCCGTGTCAGTGCCTCCTACAAATTCCTTTATGACCGCGACGGAAATAAGACCACGAGGAAAGGTAATTTCATCCCGGCCTACTGGCAATCGGGCCATCGCCTACAAGTAAGCGCCACCGGATCACTTAATTTGGGAAAATTCGGCTTCTCGCTACGTGAAGCATACCAATTTACGCACTTCACTGAGCAATATGTCAGCAAATTCAGTAGTTCCGGCGCAGTTAAGGATGATGAATTTATTGAAGCCGAAAATCGAAATTTGTTGCGTTCTCGACTTCAAGCTGAGTACAAATACAAAAAGAAAGCCCTTGTCACTCCTTACGCTTCTATAGAGCTATACAACGACTTTGATGACGGATTTTCTGTCAGAAAAATCCGCTATACAGCCGGAGCCGATTTCCGCATTGACAGCCACAATTCAATATCTGTATTCTATCGCTTCATTGACCGGAGCCATTCTGACAATACAAACGCTATTGGAATAAGCTACCAATTTAAGCTTTAGAATTTTTCAATATGTTAGACAGGAGGCTTTTAAGAGCTCGTAACTCCGCTTCTCCTGTCGACCAGTCTGTTACAAAGCGTACCGGTGTGAAGTTATTTTGCCGCGGCCCCCAAAGCTCGAATCCCACTCTCTGGCTCGTTAGGGCGTCGATAAGTTCGTTGGGAAGGATAAAGAACTGCTGGTTGGTGGGCGAATCAATATACAGGTCATAACCTGCATCAACGAATATCTTCCGGAGAGCCATTGCCGCTTCAATCCCATGTCGTCCGATACGCATGTACAAACCGTCGGTAAATAGCGTCAGGAATTGAATGCCGTTCAGCCTACCTTTTGCAAGTAATGCGCCGTGTTGCTTGACTATTGTTTTAAAATGCGGCAGCAACGATTTGTCGGAAGCGACGACGGCCTCTCCAAACAGAGCACCGCACTTGGTGCCACCGATATAAAATACATCGGTAAGTCGGGCTATGTCTGAAAGTTTAACGTCAGCCGACGGCGTGGCAAGACCGTATGCGAGCCTTGCGCCATCGAGATACAGTTTAATGCCACGGCTTTGACAAACCTTGCTGATTGCCGTCAGTTCGTCGAGTGAATAAAGTGTACCAAGTTCTGTTGGATGTGATATATAGACTGCTCCCGGAGCCACCATGTGGGAATATGTGTCGTCGGCATAGAACCGGTCAACATATTCGGCAATGTCAGAGGCACGAAGTTTGCCGTTCTCTGACGGAAGCACAATCACTTTATGTCCCCCGGCCTCAATGGCACCAGCCTCGTGGACATTTATGTGGGCAGTTTCCGCCGCAAGCACGCCTTCAAAACCGCGTAATATTGAGTTCAAAACCACGGCATTTGTCTGCGTCCCTCCTACCATAAACTGCACAAGGCATTCCTCGGGGGCAAGGCCGCAGGCGTTGGCTATGCACCTTTTTGCTTCTGCAGTGTACGGGTCATCGCCATAACCCACCGTGGCTTCAAGATTTGTCCGACAGAGCGCATCCATGATTTCAGGATGGCATCCGCGCATATAATCGGTGTAGAATTTCATTTTACAAAATTTTCTGCAAATGTAACGAAAAATCTCATTTCCGGCTATCGTTTACGTGGTTTGGGGCTCAGTCTGTTCAGCCGTTTAACGATTAATCGCTGTTTGGCAGACATTGCCGGTTGTTGATTACGCACTTTGAAGTAAGGCTTCTGTCGGGGATGTTTGTTGTCAAGAGGCTTGTCTGGCTTTGATCGGCTTATGGATTTTTCCGTCGTGGGCTGACAGGCTTCCATATCAGGTTTCTGACTGTCTGGTTGCTGTTGGGTACATTTAGAGTCAGATTTAAGCCGATTGCGACGAAGAATCCGGGCGTTGCGTTGTTTAGCGCGACGGTCTACCGTCTTTTTTATTAGCATGAATGCCATCATTTCGGCCCCGTCAAGTCCACGTGGTTCTATTCCTGTCAGCTGGTAGTCTCTAATGGCTCGTTCCATAATCATACGGCGGGATTCCGGAAGAAGGTTAATCAAGTCTTTCCATTCACGGTCAAAGCGCGGGGCGCGGGTTGCAGTGTGTCTTATCATTTTTTTCGGTTTTAAAGGTTAAACTGATGCAAAGATAATATGCTCGGCGCAGATTGATACTGTCAAATTGGGGTAAAATTTTCATAAAAATTATTACCTTTGTAGTTGATGGAAGATTACAAGAATTTACTGAACGCGCAACAGCTTGAAGCAGTGACATATACCGACGGTCCGCAGCTGGTCATTGCAGGGGCCGGTTCAGGAAAGACACGCGTGCTTACATATAAAATAGTGCATTTGCTGGCTCACGGCTATGAGCCATGGCGTATAATGGCGCTGACTTTTACTAACAAAGCCGCCAGAGAGATGCGCGAACGTATCGAGGCAATCGTAGGCTCAGGAATTGCATCGAAACTTTGGATGGGTACGTTCCACTCCATATTCGCCCGCATTTTACGGGCAAATGCCGAGCGTGTCGGCTTTAAGAGCAGCTTTACAATTTATGATACTTCCGACTCCAAATCGTTGATTAAGGTGATAATTAGGGATATGAACCTTGATGAAAAGGTTTACAACCCAAACACCGTGGCTAATGCCATTTCTTCTGCAAAAAATGCCCTTATCTCGCCTGAACGCTATGCGCTTGACCGCGACATAATGGATGCCGACAGACGGTCAAGCCGACCGCTGACCCATGCCATATATAAAGGGTATGTCGACAGATGCGTGGTGGCAGGAGCGATGGATTTCGACGACCTGTTATATTATACTAATGTGCTTTTGCGCGACAATCCCGACTTGCTACGCCACTATCAACAGTATTTCAGATACGTGCTTATTGACGAGTATCAGGACACAAACTTCGCGCAACATCTGATAGCTACTCAATTGTGCGGCGAGTCGCAAAACATTTGTGTAGTTGGTGACGATGCCCAAAGTATATATTCATTCCGTGGAGCCAACATCAGAAACATCTTGAATCTGAAGCGTTCCTACCCTAACCTAAAGATATTCAAGCTCGAGGAGAATTATCGCTCAACCCAGAACATTATCAATGCCGCCAATTCGCTGATAGCCAAAAACAAGGAGCAAATTCCCAAGAATATATTCTCGCATAACGACATCGGACGCAAGATCGACGTGATCAGTTGTTACAGCGATTATGAGGAGGCTGCAATAGTAGCCCAGAAAATATCTACGATGAAGTTGACCTCGCACGACAGTTACGAGGAGTTTGCCGTGCTATACCGTACGAACGTGCAATCGCGCCGACTTGAGGAAGCCTTGCGCAACCGGAATATACCCTATCGAATTTACGGAGGTCTGTCGTTCTACCAGCGCAAGGAAGTTAAAGATGCGGTGGCATACTTCCGTCTTGCGGTAAATCCCAACGACGACGAGGCTCTTAAACGAATCATCAACTATCCGGCCCGAGGTATCGGCGAGACTACGGTCAATAAGTTAGTAAGGTGCGCCATTGATAATCAGGTTAGCATTTGGTCAGTAGTAGATAATATCCAGAATTATCAGTTGAGTCTTGGGTTTAACTCCGGCACTTTAAAGAAATTGACCGCTTTTCGCGAGTTAATCAGCTCATTTATTAATGTAGCCTCTGAAAAGTCGGCCGATGAAGCCGCTAACACCATAATCCGCGAATCTAAATTAGTGACTTCGTTGGTGACAGACAAAACGCCGGAAAGCATTTCCAAACAGGAGAATCTTGCTGAACTCGGAGTCGTTGTCAGTGAATTTGTCGAGACTCGGCATAATGAAGGGGCGGAAAATGTCTCGCTCGCCGACTTTTTGGGAAATGTATCGCTTGCCACGGATCAGGATGGCAAGGATACGCCTACGGAAAGCGTTACCCTTATGACCGTACACGCGGCTAAGGGTCTTGAATTCGGCAATGTGATAATAGTCGGCGTGGAGGAAGAACTTTTCCCCTCGTCAATGAGCCGCGACACGATGCAACAAATAGAAGAGGAACGGCGGTTGCTCTACGTGGCTATCACCCGAGCCAAGTATAATTGTGTGATAACATACGCATCAACTCGATATAAGAACGGTCAGACGAAGACATGCCAGCCTTCGAGGTTCTTAAAAGATATCGACTCAAAATTCCTAAGACTTGCACCGGGAGCCGAAATTCCTGCGAGAGACAAGGTAGTCGATCCGATTGGAAACTATATGTCGTCATGGGGCGACTCATATCCCCGAAAGTCATCAGTAAATCATTTTAGCCGTCAGGCAGAGTCACCGGCAACTCCATCCAATTATAGGAACAAGCCGTCCAACATGCCACAACGTAGTCAGACGGGCGGATTCGATACACATGCCGCTTCAGAACTGAAAGTTGGCATGTCAATCGAACATTCGACTTTCGGACATGGAGTGATTACCGAAATTACCACTGGAACAAACGATGCCGTGTCGGTTAAGTTCGTAAATGTCGGCGACAAAAAACTATTATTGCGTTTTGCTAAATTTAAAATATCGTAACGATGAAGTTCAACGAAATCCCCACCCCGTTCTATATAGTCTATGAAGACAAATTGCGTCGTAATCTTGAACTTATCAGCCGTGTAAAGCGTGAGGCCGGTGTAGACATAATCATGGCGTTTAAGGCAAACGCTCTTTGGCGAACATTTCCCATAATAAAAGAGTACGTAAATAGTTCTACGGCAAGCTCGTTAAACGAGATGCGTCTTGGAGTAGAAGAACTTGGAGGAAATGTCCACTCATACTGTCCCGCTTATACCGATGAGACCATAGAAGAATTTCTTTCGGGAAGTTCTCACATTACGTTCAATTCTCTGTCGCAGTTTGAGCGCTTTAAGCCCGTCGTGGACCGATACAATGAGGCGCATCCCGACAGACGCGTTTCGCCGGGGTTGCGTGTTAATCCGCAATGTTCGGTCATTGACACTGACATATACAATCCGGCATTGCCCGGTTCGCGATTTGGAGTCACTGCGGATCAAACCGGTTATGCTCTTCCCGACGGAGTCGAGGGCCTGCACTTTCATTCGCTCTGCGAATCCTCGTCATACGACTTAGAGAAAGTGCTTGGCGCGTTTGAAGATCAGTTTGGGAAATATCTCCCCCAGGTGAAGTGGGTCAATATGGGAGGCGGACATCTTATGACCCGCGAAGGTTATGACGTGGATCATCTTATTAAACTGCTGAAAGAATTTAAGCAAAAATATCCGTGGATTAACGTCATCATGGAGCCTGGAAGTGCTTTTACCTGGCGTACAGGCGACTTAATAACCTCAGTGGTTGACATTGTCACAAACCAGGGCGTTAGTACCGCCATTATCGATGCCTCTTTTGCATGTCACATGCCCGACTGTTTGGAGATGCCGTATAAGCCGGCTATAACCGAGAGCGTGCCTACCGACCTTAACCTCCCGACATATCGACTTGGAGGCAATTCATGCCTCAGTGGCGACTATGTGGGCGACTGGTCATTTCAGCGCCCTCTAAAGATAGGTGATAAACTGACCTTGGAGGATATGAACCACTATACTACTGTTAAGACAACCATGTTTAACGGTATTCAACATCCTTCCATTGTGCTGTGCGGAAAAGATGGCGAATGTTGTTATCTCCGCCAGTTCACATACGACGACTATAAAAACCGCATGAGTTAAACGTCTACAATGATATAATCACCTTGCATAATATTTTTCAACCATGCCAAGATTTTCAGTAATAGTTCCGGTATATAACAGAATAGACGAGGTACGCGATCTGCTTCAGAGTCTGTCTGAACAGGAATGCACCGACTTTGAGACAATTATAGTCGAGGACGGTTCTACCCTACCTTGTCGTGAAGTGGTTGACGAATATGTCGGGCGCATTAATGTGGCATACTATTTTAAGGCTAACGAGGGTCGGTCGATAGCCCGTAATTACGGAATGGAACATGCTCATGGGGATTATTTCATCTTTTTTGATTCAGACTGCGTAATTCCTCGGGATTATTTCTGTAAACTCAGCTCCTCACTTGATGCCAAACCGCTCGATTGTTTCGGTGGACCTGATGCCGCCCATGAGTCATTCTCTGACACTCAAAAAGCTATTAATTATTCCATGACTTCATTCCTGACTACGGGTGGCATAAGAGGCGGGAAAATTCAGCTCGAAAAGTTTACTCCCAGAACATTCAATATGGGATTCTCTCGTAGAGTGTATGATACGGTTGGCGGATTCAGGGAGATGTTTTCTGAGGACATTGACATGAGCACACGCATCAAGAATGCCGGCTTCTCCATCGGACTTATACGGGAGGCTCCGGTCTATCATAAGCGTAGGGTCGATTTCCGTAAATTTCTGCGTCAAGTCTATGTGTTCGGTATGTCTCGCATAACACTGTATCTTCTTTATCCGGACAGTTTAAAACCGGTGCACTGCCTTCCGGCGATTGCGGTTATAGGAGCGGTTTGCCTCATACTTACGGGTATATTCATATCACCGTGGTTTTTGCTTCCGCTCATTCTTTATTTGTTGGCTATATGGATTACGGCATTAGCATCCACCAAGAGCATTAAGATAGCGTGTCTTGCAATTCCGGCAAGCATCATTCAGCTCGGCGGTTACGGATGCGGATTCATTAAGGCGTTTACCGAAAAAATTCTGTTCGGCAAAGGCAGAAATGTCGAACAAGAAATATCTATGAGAAAAGGCAAATAAAATATCATATAAAATGGAATCACTCTCTCCTCAAGTGCGCGACTATATCCTCATGGAGGATTTGGCCGCTGACGATCGGCCTCGTGAAAAGGCCATGCGGAACGGTATCAGATCTCTAAGCAAAGCCGAGCTAATAGCCATAATATTCGGCAATGGCATGAAAGGGAAATCGGTTCTGACCATGAGCCAGGAACTTTTAGCCAATAACCAAGGACGTATTTCAAACATAGCGCGCAAATCAATAAAAGAAGTCATAAAAGACAATCCCGGTATTGGCCCTGCTAAAGCCATTGCACTTGCGGCCGCTATTGAGCTTGGAATAAGGTGCCAGAACGAATCGCCCGAAGACAAAATTCGCATAGTAGGCAGCGACACTGTGTACCAATACATGCGCGGAAAATTACAGCGTCTTAACCATGAAGAGTTTTGGGTAATCTTATTGTCGAGAAGCAATCATATCATTGACTCAATATGCGTAAGCCAAGGGGGCACGACGGCTACGGTGGTGGATCCAAAACTGCTTTTCAAAAAAGTGGTCGACCAAGGCGATAAGGTAGCCTCGATTATTCTGGTGCATAATCATCCTTCGGGAACACTCCGGCCAAGTGGTGACGATGACCGCTTGACCAAAAGGCTGTCGGAATGCGGCAAACTTCTTGACATTCCGGTGTTGGACCATTTGATAATCACGCCGGAGTCGTACTATTCTTACGCGGATCAATCAAGGCTATAACATTTGGGCAATGTTGTAAACCAAAAAAGCAATAATCCAAGCAACTGCAGTATTGTATATGACGGAGAAGGCTCCATATCGCCAAGAACCCGTCTCTCGCACTATAGCCACAACAGTAGCCATGCACGGGAAATACAGCAGGACAAATACCATCAGACTCAGAGCCGAAGCGCGGTCGAAATCCGGCTTTCCCGTCACCGGATTCGGAGCTACAAGACGAGCCGATAGAGAGCGGTTGTCAATCTCCTCATTTCCGGTGTACAGCACACCGAGCGTAGACACCACAATCTCTTTTGCAGGGGCACCGGCGATTACCGCTACTGTCGACCGCCAACTGAATCCGATTGGTTCCATTACCGGATTTACAGCTTTACCCATCATTTCCAGATAAGAATCGCGGGAAGTATCTATTTTAGCGTCATCTACCTGCGAGAGTTCGACAGAATCTGAACCGGGCACAGAAGAATCTTCATCATGCAGTGGAAAATAATTCAATGCCCAAACTATTATGCTGGCTACAAGGATTATACCTCCCATCTTCTTCAGATATTGTTCGCCTTTTCCCCACATGTGCCTAACAGTCGATTTAAATGTCGGCATTCGGTATGGAGGAAGCTCCATTACAAATGGTGTCTCATCGGTTTTGAACCAAAATCTTCGCAACATCCTTGCAGTGACTACGGCCACGGCAATGCCAAGCAGATACAGCCCAAGAAATATTAAACTGGCGTTCTTAGGGAAAAAGATTCCTACCAATAACACGTAGACAGGAAGTCGGGCAGTACATGACATAAACGGATTTATCATTATGGTGATTAGGCGGCTGCTTCTGCTTTCAATAGCACGAGCTGACATGATGGCAGGCACATTGCATCCGAATCCCATGACAAGGGGAATGAACGATTTTCCGTGAAGGCCAATCTTGTGCATCAACTTATCCATAATGAATGCGGCGCGTGCCATGTAGCCGGAGTCTTCCATCATGGATATGAAGAAGTATAGAATGAGGATGTTCGGAAGAAATACGATAACACCGCCGACACCGCCTATTATTCCGTCGGCAATCAAGTCCTTCAAAGGTCCTTCGGGCATAAAACGTTGGACTATGTCACCCAACCATCCAACAGCAGAGTCAATCCAATCCATTGGATAAGAACCTATTTCAAAGGTACACCAGAATATAAACCACATTATCACGAAGAATATCGGGAACCCGAACAGCTTGTTTGTGACAAATGCATCAATTATTTCCGTTACCTTAGCGCTTTCCTTTGTCGACGGCGTATATGTTTCGGCAAGAGCGCCGGCAATAAACCCATACTTTTCACTTGCGATTAATGACGTTATGTCATCATCGCCACATGTCTTTTCTATACGTGCTACTTCTTTATCGCGAAGGTCAAATATCTGTCCGCTGTCAGGCGACTTGCGAATCAAATCCTCGACTTCTTTGTCGTTCTCAATGAGCTTTATGGCTAAATATCGCGGAGAAAAATGCGCTCCGATAGCCGGATCGCGTTTTATGGCATCTTTAATTACAGTGACACCTTCTTCTATATCCTTACCGAGATTGACATGGACATGGCGCACGGCATCGTGTCTTCCTTCATAAACACGGATTATGGTGTCGAAGAGCTCATGTATGCCATGTCCGGTGCGTGACACTGTCGGCACCATAGGCACTCCAATCATCTCTCCTAAAAGCTTATAATCAAGAGAGGCACCCGACTCTTCGAGCTCATCATACATATTCAAAGCTATGACCATCGAACGATCCATGTCGATAAGCTCTGTGGTCAAGTAGAGGTTACGTTCCAAATTTGAAGCTACGACTACGTTTACTATAACATCCGGAATTTCATCGCGTATATATCGCCTGACATATAGTTCCTCTGGCGAGTATGACGACAGTGAGTATGTTCCTGGTAAATCTACGATGTTAAAGCGGTAGCCGTTATATTCAAAATGCCCTTTTTTTGCATCAACAGTCACTCCACTATAGTTGCCGACATGCTCTCTCGCACCTGAAGCTACATTGAATAATGAGGTTTTGCCGCAATTAGGATTACCGATTAAGGCTATGTTAATGGTTTTGGCGTTGCCGTCAAAGGCTGGATGAAATTTGCCTTTAGGATTGGTGTGGTCAAGAGTTGCAGCTACCGACTTCTCGATACTACCCTTCTCTTCATTGGACATTGGGATGACTTCGACAAGCTCCGCCTCACTTCGGCGCAACGACAGCTCATATCCCATTATGCTATACTTAATAGGATCCTTCAGAGGCGCATTAAGAATCACCTTGATGACTTGTCCTTTGACAAATCCCATCTCAATGACGCGCTTGCGAAACGCTCCATGGCCTAAAATCTTTACTACAATACCAAATTCTCCTGTCTTTAGATCGGATAGCCTCATATTTTTTTCAGCAATTGCATTTGTGAGTGCAAATATCCGAATTAATTCTGAGATATTATGTGCGGTGGTGGCCTTTATTTTTAATCAGTCTAAATAATAACATTTGTTAACTATTAATTACCTCCGGCTCCTACTCTCTGTAGTACACTCTTTTGACTCTTTCGCTGACGGAAGTTAGGATTTCGTATGGAATTGTTCCAAGCGTGTCGGCAAGTTCCATTACTGATATATTGTCACCGAATATCTCTACACTGTCGCCGACTTTACATTCGGCATCAGTCACGTCGACCATACAGATGTCCATACATACGTTACCGACAATAGGACAGCGCTTACCGTTAATCCATACCGAAGCTTTACCGCAACCGAAATGTCTGTTAAGCCCATCGGCATATCCTATCGGTATTGTGGCAACGCGTGAATCCCTCTTCAACACTCCCCTTCTTGAATATCCGATAGTAGTACCGGCTGGCCATTCCCTGACGGATATAACGACGGTACGCAGAGTGCTTACCGGACGCAGGTCGCCCTGCGAATGATCCGGTAAAGTGGGCATTCCATACAGGCAGATTCCCAAACGTACCATATCGTATTGATACTGCGGAAATCGTGTTATGCCCGTACTATTAAGAATATGCTTTAAAATGTGGAATCCAAAATTGTCCTGCACGAATGAGCAGCACTTGTCAAAGTAATCAAACTGCTGAAAAGTGTAGTCGTCCATTTCCGGACAATCGGCGGCCGCCAAATGGCTGAACATAGATCGAGGCTTGACTACATTCTGCGACTTCAGTATGTCTACTACCTCTTGAAGTTCTTCATATAAGAACCCGAGCCTATGCATTCCGGTGTCGATTTTAATATGTACCGGATAGTCGGTAATGTTAAGCCTTTTACCTTCACGGATTATTTCTTTCAGAATGTCGATGGAGTATATCTCCGGTTCGAGGCGATATTTAAAAAGAGTCCTATAGTTAGTGACTTTAGGATTCAGAACCATAATCGGCATTGAAATGCCTGCGTTTCTTAAGTCGACACCTTCGTCGACGACCGCAACAGCCAAATAAGCCGCCCCTTGGCTCTGCATGGTCTTTCCAATCTCCAAGCTTCCCGCTCCATATCCGGAAGCCTTTACCATGGCTACTATTCCGGTTGTCGGCAAAAGCCTCGAACGGAAATTGTTATAGTTATGAACCACGGCATCCAGATTTACCTCAAGCACAGTCTCGTGGCGTTTTGCTTCAAGCATATTGCCGAGCTGTTCAGAATCGGTATCGGAAAGTCCGGACACAAGTATAATTTCATGGTCAAAATTCGTTGTCGATACAGAATTTATAAACTCTTCAAAACTCTTATATCCCTGAGCCTCAGAGCCAAAAGCTGACACTGCTTTATCTGAATCTTTTCCTACTGAGATTATTCGTGAAACGCCCATGCTGTCAAACATTCTGCGAATATCTGAATAGAGAGTGGCGGCGTCATTGTTCTCGGCGGTCAATTCGCCCATAATGACAGTCAGAGACACATCGTCAGACGCGCGTCGTTTTACGAAGTCAAGAGCCGCTGACAGCGAATGGTAATCATTAGCGCATGAATCAAATACAAGCATACAATGGTTTACGCCCTCAATTACATTAAGTCGGGTATTGACTCGGCGGAGCTTTTTTATCCGAGATTTAAGCTTATCAGCGGGATAACCTAACACTGTTAACGCTGAAATTAAATTTAGCGTATTCTCGATATCCTCTTGTGTATGGTATGGAAGTTCGATCCTTTGCGTAGAATTGCCGTGAACGGAATACTCCAATATGTACACGTCACCGTCGCTCGTCACTTTTGCTTGTAAATCTGCAGGACGGCCATCGACCGACCATGTAAATTTTTTGCCTTTAAATCCGGATTTTACCACCGCATCTTCGATTATGGCATAATCTGCGGAATATATCAGAACGTCACTGTTAGTGAATAACTTCAACTTTTCGAGGCATTTTTCTTCAAGCGACTTAAAGCCGTCTGAATGTTCGTCGCCAATGTTTGTGATTATACCAATCGATGGATTTATTATAGGACGAAGAAGATCCATCTCACCGGTGGTTGAAATGCCTGCTTCAAAGATAGCCAAGTCCTGATTAGGATTCATTTCCCATACAGACAGAGGCACGCCAATCTGGCTGTTAAAACTTCTGGGGCTACGTATAATCTTAAAATCTTGATTAAGAATCTGATATATCCATTCTTTTAGCGTGGTTTTCCCTTGGCTCCCCGTTATTCCGATTACCGGTATGCCGAAACGTCGGCGATGTGTCGTTGCTAATGACTGGAGAGCTGCAGATACGTCGTTTACAAGTAGAAAATTAGCATCGTCGGGATAGTTATCTTCAATTTTAGACACGACAAAATTGCGTACACCTTTATCATAAAGGCCGGGGATGAATTTGTGTCCGTCGTTATTAGGTGTTGACAGCGCAAAAAACAGCGACTTTTCAGGGAATGTTAGCGACCGTGAATCTGTAAGAAGTGTATCAATAGCGTAGTTGTTATGTTTAGGTTCTGCCGTATGCAGAATAGAGGCTATTTCCGAGATTGAATATTCCATATAAACTAATATCATTAACGAGCAACAAAATTAGTGGTTTTTCTTGAATAACCTCTAAAACTAAAGCTCATATTATATAACAAAAGTGTCCGAGATTTGATAGATCCCGGACACTTAAATATATTAGAAAAATTTAATTACATAGCCTCAATGCGCTGGAGGTTGGCTTCATCTCCGAGTGAATAATATGCGCTGCGGAGAATGCGACGGGCCTCGCTCATAGTGTTGTCATCCTTAAGAGCATTTTCAAGGTAAGGAATTGCCTGCTTGATAATCGGATCGACTTGCTCAGTACGCATCTTGTTGTATTCAACAGCGGGAAGATTTGCATTTGCTTCGTCGATAGCGGCACCCTGGGCGAATATAACGCGGCCAAGATCAAGTTGAGCCTTAGCATAGTCAGGATTAATCTCAACGGCTTTTTCCAAGTATTCGCGAGCCTTTTCGAGATTGTCCTGGCTCTGGTAAAGGATACCCATAACATCGTAAAGTTCGGCATTGTCCGGACTAACGGTGATGGCTTTTTGGAGCAGACGTTGAGCCTCTTCAAACTGCTCATTGTTAATCTTGTCGTTGATGATGATGGTGATATAAGTGCTTATGCTGTCGCCGTGGATCTCGTTTGCAAGAGTAGCAAGTTCTACCACTTTAGCATTGTCTTCAGCCTGAGCGGCTACGCTGATAGCATAGTCAAACAAAGACTTTGTGGTATACTTATATGAGATGGCTTTGTCGAAAGCTTCCATTGCCAATGGCAACTTCTCGGCCTGCCAAGCTGCCAAGCCCTTGAAATAGTTAATCTCACCGAGTATAGTGTCATTGGGAACTTTAGGACCGTCAGCACCAAGAGACTTGTTGAAAGGCATGGTAGTATAAATATCCCAAAGTTTATATGCTCCGTCATAGTCTCTGGCTTCCCAAAGATATTGACCTCCCGACATATAGTCAGAATAGTGAGATGCAAGCGTCTTAACTATATCCTTTGAATATTTAGTTTTGATTTTTTTGCTTCCGTCCTTATTGAGTTTCGGGCTTCCATCCTTTTCAGTCTCAACAATCGAATCAAGGGGAAGTGCGGTCATGTAATACTCATAACCTTTCAGCAAGTCATTGCCCATTGCCTGATTGTCACCGTCCTTGCCTTGTCCGACAGCTTGACGGCCGAATGTGTTGTCGTAGTCCTTGAACTCAATCATGCCGGCAACGTACCAAGTCTGCGCGTCTGACTTGGTTTCTTCATTTGTCAACGCAGGAGCGAGAATCGAGCGGATGGCAGTATAGTCGCCACCTGCTTTAGCCTTGCCCTCAGCCTCCTTAACGACACTTTTCTGTGCAGAAGCTGAAGCTACAGCTAAAAGGCACAGACTTAAGATGCTTAATTTCTTCATAATTATAAAATATGATTTTGTTAGTGAAATTTCATTTATTCATCAGCGGAATCGTCTTGCTCATCATCAGAATCTTCGACTTCTTCGGTCTCGTCGACTTCTTCTTCAACGACCATTTCAAGTTCGCTCTGCTCGCTTTCTTCAACCAGAATGTCCTGATCTACTTCTTCTTCCGGATCGGAATCCACACAGCAAACGGATGCTATCTCGTCATTTCGCTTGTCAAGATTTATCAGTCGGACACCCATCGTCGCGCGACCCTGGACTTTTATGGCAGATACGTTCAAACGAAGCACGATGCCTGACTTGTTTATAATCATCAAGTCGTTGTCGTCGTTTACCGAGTTTATGGCAACGAGTTTTCCGCTTTTTTCAGTAACATTGATTGTCTTGACTCCCTTACCTCCTCGATTGGTGATTCTGTAGGCTTCGAGAAGCGAGCGCTTACCATAGCCTTTCTCAGAAATTACCATTACGGTGTTTTCTGTATCCGGGGTCATACAAATCATTCCGACAACTTCGTCATCAGGTCCGTCAAGGCGCATACCGCGCACACCGGTCGAAACTCGACCCATTGAACGGACTTTGCTTTCGTGGAATCGAATGGCTCGGCCGTTCTTGTTGGCCATGAGTATTTCAGCATTACCGTCGGTCAATTCTACGCCAATCAGCTGATCGCCCTCGCGTATAACAATAGCGTTTACGCCGATAGCACGCGGACGTGAATATGCCTTCAAAGAAGTTTTCTTTATAATGCCTTGCTTAGTGGCAAATACGAGGTTGTGTGAGTTGACAAACTCTTCGTCGGTAAGCGTCTTGATTCGTATCACGGCGTTTACGGCATCGCCAGGCTCGATATTAAGCAGGTTCTGGATGGCTCGGCCCTTAGCATTCTTCGCGCCCTCGGGCAAATCATATACTTTAAGCCAATAACAACGTCCGTTTTTGGTGAAGAACAGCAGATAGTTGTGCATCGTGGCCGGATATATGTGCTCGATAAAGTCCTCATCGCGGGTGTCGCTACCCTTCGAGCCTACTCCGCCACGATTTTGCGCGCGGAACTCGCTTAGAGGAGTGCGTTTGATGTATCCCATGTGTGAGATGGTGATAATCATATCGTCATCAGAGTAGAAGTCTTCTGCGTTGAAATCACCTGCCATATAGTCAATCTCGGTCTTACGCTCGTCGCCATACTTTTCTCGCACTTCTATAAGCTCCTTTTTCATAAGCTCACGGCATTCGTGCTCGTCACTAAGAATAAGATTTAAGTGCTCGATAAGTTTCTGAAGCTCTTCAAACTGTGCGTAAAGCTTGTTTTGTTCCAATTTAGCCAAATCGCGCAACTTCATTTCAACAATTGCGAATGTCTGAGCCTCAGAGAGTCCGAATCGTTCAGAAAGTTGTGCTCTTGCGGCATCGGCCGAGTCTGCGCCTCGAATTATGGCAATCACCTCTTCGATATTCTGCGAGGCGATTATCTTGCCTTGTATAATATGGGCTTTTTCTTCGGCCTTGCGCAACTCGAAGCGAGTGCGGCGTACCACAACGTCGTGGCGGTGAGCAATAAATGCCTCCAGAAGCCCTTTCAGATTAAGCGTCTTTGGGCGACCGTTTACAATGGCCACGTTGTTAACGCTGAACGATGACTGCATGGCGGTCATCTTGTAGAGCTTGTTAAGGACAACATTTGCATTAGCGTCGCTCTTCAAGCGAATCACGATGCGCATACCTTTGTAGTCGCTCTCATCGTTTATGTCAGCGATTCCGTCAATCTTTTTCTCATTGACCAGATTGGCTATATATTCGATAAGTTCGGCGCGGTTGACATTGTAAGGGATTTCGGTCACTACTATGTCTTCGTGGTTGGCATTTGACTCAACCTCGGCTTTGGCGCGAATCAGAATGCGTCCGCGGCCCGTCTCAAAGGCCTCTTTTACACCATTATACCCGTAAATAATACCTCCTGTTGGGAAATCGGGAGCCTTAATATATTCCATTAGTTCCGGAATGGTTAGCTCGGGATTGTCAATCAGGGCTATGGTGGCATTGATTGATTCGGTCAGATTATGTGGGGGCATATTTGTTGCCATACCTACGGCAATACCGGAGGTGCCGTTAACCAGCAAGTTTGGTATTCTTGTAGGCAAAACAGTGGGCTCTTGGCGCGAGTTATCGTAATTAGGTTGAAAGTCAACAGTCTCCGAATCGATATCGGCAAGCATTTCTTCTCCGATTTTATCGAGACGAACTTCGGTATAACGCATAGCGGCGGCTCCGTCGCCGTCGACTGAACCGAAATTGCCGTGGCCGTCGACCAAAGTGTATCGCAAAGCCCAGGGCTGTGCCATACGCACAACCGTGCCGTAGATCGACGAATCGCCGTGGGGGTGATACTTACCCATCACTTCGCCGACACAGTTGGCCGATTTCTTATGGGGATGGTCGGACGTGTTGCCCATCTCATTCATGCCAAACAACACTCGGCGCTGCACCGGCTTCAGTCCGTCGCGGACATCAGGCAATGCGCGCGAGACAATCACCGACATCGAATAATCGATGTAGGCCGATTTCATTTCATTCTCAATGTCAATCTTAAGAATTCTATCTTCTTCGAGCATATTTATAAATATGTAATTATCTAAATTACAAAGTCGCTTCATGGCTCTGCCAAACCATTGTGGATGCCGACAGGCGCAACTATGCAAAAATCACACAAAGATAGCAATTTTTTGTCAATAAAGCGTCAAGTGACGATATTATTATTTGTGCAGATTTTAGAGGTTGTTAAAAATAATGAATATGGCATTTCGTCTTGCATGACTAAAAAATTAGTCGTACTTTTGCGTCGCAAACTAATTTTATCGTTATGAAAAGAGGAAGAACCCGCCAGGAGATAACTGATAAAGAAGAAGAGATCCTTAGAATGTTCTGGGAGCATGGGCCTTTACGTGTGAGGGAGCTCGTGGAATTGTATCCGGAGCCCAAACCCCACTTCAATACTGTTTCCACATTTGTGCGGTCCTTAGAGCGAAAAGGTCTTGTATCGCACGATGAGACTTCTTCTGCGTTTAAGTACTATGCAGTAGCCAAAATGGAAGACTTTCGCCGCAAATCGCTCGGCGAATTAATAAAGAACTATTTCAGCAACAGTTATCTCGGAGCAGTCAGCTCGCTCATTGAGGAGGAAAAGATTTCGCCGGAAGAACTTTCTGAGCTTATTGAATCCGTTAAAAAGAGAAACTCATAAGCCATGAATGTCATTTTGTCATATTCTCTGGGTATGGGATTAATGCTCGCTGTACTATACCCAATCTACAAGTTAGCACTGTCAAAGGAGCGTTTTCTTGCATATAATAGATGTGTTTTGTTGGCCATATATGCGGTTGCATTGGCATACATGCCTATATGTCAGCGCATTTCATCGACAAATACTGTCGACTATTTTCCGATAGAAGAGTCGGAATTCGTCGCAAATCAGGATGTCATTGAGCATTCAGAGATTCCGACGGAAGACACATATACCCCAGTTCCGTCAGCTCCTACCCGATCAAATGTCAGCACTATTCTGTTGTGGGTCTACACAATAGGTCTCATCGGTATGGCATTGCATATATTGATAATGTGGTTAAAAGTGGTAACTCTAATCCGTAGTGGGGAAATGCACCGCTATAAGGGGTATAATCTCGTGGTAATATCAAATAAGAATATTGCTCCATTCAGTTGGATGAACTACCTTGTAATCAGCGAGAATGAAATGGGAAAAGATGCTGAAATGATAAGGCTCCATGAATTGAAGCACATAAAGTGCCGTCATTGTGCCGACGTTCTGCTGTCACAGCTAATATTGGCAATAAATTGGTATAATCCATTCGCTTGGCTGATACATCGAGAACTCAGGACAGTGCATGAGTATCAGGCCGATAATGCCGTTATAAGCCAAGGGGTCGATGCCACGAGCTACCAAATGCTTCTTATAAAGAAAGCGACAATGACCTCATACTCTCCTATAGTCAACAATTTTAATCAGAGCAAACTTAAAGATCGATTGAGCATGATGTGGAATAAAGAATCTCATCCATCAAGGAAATGGCGAGCCGCTATTTTTATTCCGGCCATTGTCGCCTGTGTTGCAGTGTCAAATTTTTCAATCGTTGCGGAGACACGAGAGGTTCTTTCGTCGTCAAAGTGGGATTTTGAAGATGAAGCCCCCGGGCCGGAAAAAGTCCGGAAAATTTTCTCGATGAATCCAGTGAAGCGAGATTCTGCCATGGTCATAATGAGTGACGGCACAGTAAAGGAGGTCAAGATTGCTAATACGGCTTCAAACAGCAAGACATCAACCGAGCGAAAAGCCAACCGTAAAAGGGCGAAGAAACAAGAGTCGGCTAATACCGCCACACGTTCCAATAGCAAATCGCATATTGATTCTGATGAGAAATCGCGCATAGACATTGAACGGGAATATCAAGCCGCTCGAGAAGAGTATGTGCGTGAGTATGGCAAATACCATTCAGGAAAGCAAGAGGCTAAACAACAGCGAGAAGAAGCTCGTGAACAACGTGAGATGGCTCGGGAGCAACGTGAGCAGGCCCAGGAACAAGCTCAAAAACAACGTGAGCAAGTACTTGAACTGGCACAGCGACAACGCGAGCAAGCTCATAAACAACGTCAAGAAGCTCTTAAACAGGCGGAGCGACAACGCGCGCAGGCTCAAAAAGAACGCGAGCAAGCTCATAAACAACGTCAAGAAGCTCTTAAACAGGCGGAGCGACA
>CAZIXM010000006.1:0-107315 GCA_964543345.1 uncultured Muribaculum sp.
CAGAGCATCTGCCTTACAAGCAGAGGGTCGGGGGTTCGAATCCCTCAACGCCCACTTAATAGTAAGAAGCTTCGGTCATTTAGCCGAAGCTTTTTCTTTACCCCGGCTTTGGGGGTAACAAATATTTTCATTACATTTGCATAAAATAAAATTAACCATTAAAGCTCATATCATTATCGCATGAACTATCTTCAGACACTGACCGCCTTGGCATTTGCCGGTTTCGGAATCATAACGTCATCTGCCCAAAACGCCACAGAGCCAAATTCACATCAGATGGCCAGCCACTACTATGCTTATCCATATCTTGACGTGGCCCCACCTGCTCAGACACCGGCTCCGGAAGGTTATGTGCCTTTCCATATAGAACACTATGGACGCCACGGATCGCGCTGGCTAATAAATCCGAACCAATACGCTAATCCGGTGAATGAACTCTCAAAGGCCGAACGTGCAGGCAAACTGACCCCACTCGGACAAGAGGTACTTAACGCAGTGCGTGACATTCAGCAGAAAAGCACGTCGCGTTTAGGAGAGCTTTCAGATATTGGCGCACTCCAGCATCAGGCCATAGGTCGTCGCATGTACCAGAACTTTCCTCAGATATTTCAGCCCGGCACACATGTCGATGCGAAGTCGACGGTTGTGATTCGTTGCATCTTATCGATGCTCAACGAAATCAAAGAGCTACAAGCCTGCGAACCGGCTTTGAACATAACCACTGATGCCAGTTATGCAGAGATGTACTACATGAATCACGACCACGACTCAATTTCACGCGACTGGCGCAAGAAAGCCAAAGCGACCGCCCTTAAACAAGAGCGTGAAAAATATAAATCTTCAGGAGAGTTTGCCAACCGGCTCATATCCGATCCTCAGTTTTTAGCAGACAGCATCAACGTGCATGCTCTTGCCACTGACCTTGCCAATGTGCTTGGGAACGCACAAAGCCATTCAGACCAGCCTTGGTTAGTCGACAAAGTGTTCTCCCAAGAAGAGCAACACGCCGAATGGATGAAACGCAGCCTTAACTGGTTTGTAGATGCCGGTAACTCTACCCTAACCGGCAATACACAGCCAATGGAACAGCGCTTCTTGCTACGCAACTTCATCGAGAGCGCCGATACTGCAATGATCTCTCCGCGTACAAGTGCCAACCTTCGCTTCGGCCACGACACTATCGTGTATCCGCTGTCAGTATTGATGGAACTTGACGACTTCGGGCAGGAAATCAATGATCTGTCACAAGTCGAAGGACGCATGAATGACTATATGCTTGTACCTATGGCCACCAACATACAGATGGTGTTTTATCGCCCCGAAGGGTCTACAAATCCTGACGACGTGCTCGTAAAAGTCATGCTCCAAGAGACCGAACGTCGACTCCCCATCGAACCGGTATCGGGCCCATATTACTCATGGCCTAAACTCCGCGAATACTACCTTAACAAAATCGGCACAGAAAACTAATCACGACACGTGTACATACACGATAATACACTATCGCAAATAACGGGAGGCTGTGTCAAATTGAACTGACGCAGCCTCCTCTATATCTGACCGGGAAAAGTGCACCACTATTTGCCACCTACGAGCTTGTAAAACGATCCCGGTATCGGGGTGGTAAAGTTCATGTCTTTACGTGTCTTGGGATGGACAAATCGAAGGGTCTGGGCATGGAGCGCAAGGCGGTGAATAATGGTCTTTTTCGCTCCGTATCGACGGTCGCCCGCAATGGGATGCCCCAGATCCTTCATGTGTACGCGTATCTGGTTCTTACGTCCCGTGTCAAGCTCGACCTCAAGCATTGTATGACCACATCCACGTTTAAGCACCTTGTAGCGCGTTACGGCGAGTTTACCTTCTTCCGGATTTTCCGTGGAATACACCTCAAACTCCGATGTTTCCGCCAAATAGCTTTTCACAACACCGGAATCCTGCTCAACATTGCCTTCCACAACAGTTACATACTTTCTGTTGATTACCATATTATTCCAATTGTGCTGCATTGCTTCCTTCGACTCGATATTCTTGGCCATCATCATAAGGCCTGAAGTATCGCGGTCGAGACGATGTACGATGAAGACTTTGTTGCGAGGATCTTTCCACTTAAGATAGTCACGCATTATGGAGTAAGCTGTATCGGCCGATTCCTTACCGTCTCCCATCGAAAGAAGTCCGTAACCCTTCTCTATGACGAGCATGTCGTCGTCCTCATATACAAGCTTTACACGCCTGTTAGAGAATACTCTGAATTCGCGGGTATGATTGACCTGAACTTTATCTCCCTTTGTCAAAGGTGCGTCAAACTGCTTTACAGGCATATCGTTAACAGCAATCTGATTGTGTTTAAGCATCTGCTTTATGGCTGTACGCTTATGTTTAGGCATCGATTCTATGACAAAGGTGAGCAGAGTAGTGTCGGCCGACGGATAAAATGTCTCAATAACATCGGGTTTAAACTTCTGATGCGCAGTTATGCTCTTGCCTTGGCGGTCGGTGGTATTACGTGGCATAGTTTATTCTTTTTATTTC
Organism: uncultured Muribaculum sp.; assembly: GCA_964543345.1. Lineage (GTDB taxonomy): Bacteria > Bacteroidota > Bacteroidia > Bacteroidales > Muribaculaceae > Muribaculum. The sequence continues at coordinate 2,536 of CAZIXM010000006.1, forward strand.
TTTTTTGTCGACACACGCCGGGCTGGCGCATTTTTCTTAGGTTTTGACTCTTGGCTTTGCACTATATCAAGACAATCCTGATATGTAAGCGTCAATGGCTCGGCGACACTCTTAGGTATCTTGTAGTTAGCCTTTTTATATGAAATATAAACTCCATATCGACCGTTGAGAATCTGCATTTCAGAGTCTTCATCGAAAGCTTTTACAAGTTTTTTACTTTCAGAATCACGCTTCGCCACAATTAACTGTTCCGCCTCTGAAAGTGTGATGGAAGCCGGAGCAATATCTTTGGGGATTGAGACAAACTTCCCGTCGTGCTTCACGTATGGGCCGAAGCGGCCAATAGCCACCGTTACCGGCTTACCTTCAAACTCGCCAAGTTCTCGGGGAAATTCAAAGAGCTTCAACGCCTCCTCTAAAGTAATAGTATTGACTGACTGCCCCTTCAACAAAGATGCAAACTGGGGCTTTTCATCACCATCACCGTCACCGACCTGAACCAGCGGCCCGAAGCGGCCAATTTTGACGCTGACAGGCTTACCCGTCGCCGGGTCTTTTCCAAGCAGCCTCTCTCCCACCTTATGTTCAAGACGCATATTGGAAGCATGTTCGACATCTGGGTGAAATAGCTGATAAAATGTGCTCATCTCGTCGCTCCACCGCAGATTACCCTCTGCAATATCATCAAACTTTTCCTCCATCTTAGCTGTGAAGTCATAGTCGAGAATCGACGGGAAATATTCAATAAGGAAGTCATTTACTACCATACCTATGTCTGTCGGTATGAGCTTACCTTTATCGGAACCTGTCATTTCTGTTCGGACTTGTTCCTTAATGCTACCGTTTTTAAGAGTCAGCACCTCAAACTCACGCGGTTTTCCCTCCCTTTCACCTTTAGCGACATATTCTCGAGCCTGTATGGTAGATATAGTCGGAGCATACGTAGAAGGACGGCCAATGCCAAGTTCCTCCATTTTTTTCACAAGTGAGGCCTCAGTATAGCGGGGAGGATGTTGGGTGAATCTCTCAGTTGCAACTATGTCCCCGACTTTAAGCTTGTCGCCCTGATTGATAGGGGGAAGCAATTCCGTCTCTTTTGATTCGTTCTCATCATCGCTTCCTTCGATGTAGACGCGGAGGAATCCGTCAAATTTTATGACTTCTCCAGTAGCTGTAAAATGTTCTGTACGTGATGAGGGCGGAATTTCGACTGTAGTCTTTTCCAACTCTGCATCAGCCATTTGTGATGCAATCGTACGCTTCCAGATCAAAGAATATAGCTTCTTTTCTTGAGCCGTACCCTCTATGGTCGGGTGTTCTATGGCAGTTGGCCTAATCGCCTCATGGGCTTCCTGCGCACCCTTCGACTTTGTATGATAGTGACGTACTTTTAGATACTTTTCTCCAAGTTTTGAACCAATCTCAGCCGCAATGGCATTTACTGCCAAAGTCGAAAGATTAAGCGAATCAGTTCGCATATAAGTAATGTGTCCGGCCTCATATAGACGTTGCGCTACCATCATGGTCTGCGACACTGTAAATCCAAGCTTACGCGAAGCTTCTTGTTGCAAAGTAGAGGTGGTAAACGGAGGTGCCGGCGACTTCGATACCGGACGCACTTGAACCGCTGTGACCGAATATGTCGCCTCTCGGCAATCGTTTAGGAACGTTTCAGCTTCAGTCTTATCAGACAGTCGCTTCGATAATTCTGCATTCAGAACGGCTCCGGTCGCAGTCTTAAAGTCAGCGGTTACCCGGTAATAGCTCTCAGCTTTGAAAGCTTTTATTTCGTTTTCACGCTCGACAATTAATCTTACAGCTACTGACTGAACCCTACCTGCAGAAAGAGCAGGCTTAATTTTTTTCCAAAGCACAGGCGACAACTCAAATCCCACAATGCGGTCAAGCACACGACGCGCTTGCTGTGCATCGACACGGTTAAGATCGATGGCTCGTGGATGCTGAATAGCATTTTCAATAGCGTTCTTTGTTATTTCGTGGAAGACTATTCGCTTCGTGGTTGCGGGATCAAGTCCGAGCACCTCGCACAGATGCCATGCTATAGCCTCACCTTCGCGGTCCTCATCGGAAGCGAGCCATACCGTCGAGGCACCCTTTACGGCTTTCTTCAAGTCTGCGACTAAAGCTTTTTTGTCATCGGGAATTTCATATATCGGCTTAAAGCCGTGGTCAACGTCAATACTGAAGTTCTTCTTATTTAGGTCGCGTATATGGCCGTAACTCGACATGACTTTATAGTCTTTCCCTAAGAACTTTTCGATGGTCTTAGCTTTTGCCGGTGACTCTACTATGACTAAATTTTTCGGCATGATAATCTTGTTTGTTAAATTCTCGGCAAAATTAGGAAAAAGTTGGGTAACTCGGGGCGTTTTTCAACTTTTTTCCCAATAAATACACATTATTATATATGAATAGCCTTATAACAACGAAAAGTCCCACAAAGATTACTCTTCTTTGCAGGACTTAGAGCCTACCCTACTAAGGGATTATACCTTGCATTTTCAGACAAGCGTCAAATGCAGATCTTCAATAACCACGTTGAGATAGGGATGATTTTTCCTCATCAGCGCATATACCTCTGCATCTGTTAGCGACGTGACTGATGACTGGCCTTTATTTAGATGCACCTGGACATCAATTGCATCGTTTGAAAGACGTTCACGAAGATACGACAGAAGTTCTTGCAATGACATCTGGATACTGTCGCGTATGGCTTCGCTCTCAACTGTTGCCGAATATACAGCGTCTGAAACTCGCTTCGGATGTGTCATCCTCATGGCGTTTATCAATAAATGTTCCGTCGGGTGCGAAACAATAAACTGCTTCCATGCCTCCATAAACTGCTCGTCGGAGAAATATTTATCGCGGACGACAACAGACCGATCCTCCTTCACATTTTCAGCGACATCCCCATTTCGGTCCATTTTGCGGTTAATAGATAAATTGGGTTTTCGCAATCTGCCCACGTCAGCTTTTCTAACAGCAGGCGCAACCGCCGGATGGGGAACACTGCCGACCGGCGAAGTTGGACGTGCTTCCTGAACCATTACCGGAGCAGATGAAGCAATTTGTGCATCAGTATAAGATGTCTGTTTCTTTACATTTGGCGACGACGCAACGTCCGATACTGCTATCTGACGTAATTGCCGCCCCTCTCCTGCGTCGTCATTTCCGGGGGAGGGGCTGAGTAATTGGCACAGCTTTATCAATGTCAATTCGACAAGAAACTGCTTATTTGATGCCGTTCGGTAATTTAAATCAGCTTCATTGCACAAATCCATGGCTTTATACAGGAATTCGGGCGAACACCTCTGTGCAATTTCCGACATTGCTTTCCGCACATCGTCACCGGCATCCAGAAGCTTCAAAGTAGCGGGATTTCCTGCCACCATCAAATCGCGCAGATGAGCCGCCAAACCGTTTATAAAGAATTGCGAATCAAAGCCTTTTTCACGAATCTCCTGAAAGGTCAAAAGAGCAGACGGCACGTCGCCCGACAAAAAAGCATCTACAAGTTTATTGTAATATACATCATCGAGAATGTTCAGATTTTCAATCGTTGAAGCGTATGTGACATTACCCATTGATGATGCCGCCACTTGGTCAAATATCGAAAGCGCATCACGCATGGCACCGTCAGCTTTCTTGGCTATGACGTTCAGAGCCGACGTTTCAGCCGCTACTCCTTCCTGCGAAGCCACGTACTTTAGATGATCAACCATATCTTGAATGGTTATCCGGTTAAAGTCGTAGATTTGGCATCGAGAAAGTATTGTGGGAATAATCTTATGCTTCTCGGTAGTGGCAAGAATAAATATTACGTAACTTGGAGGCTCCTCAAGCGTCTTAAGAAACGCATTAAACGCCTGGGATGACAACATGTGAACCTCATCTATGATAAACACTCGGTAGTCGGCTTCGACTGGGGGCACCTGCACCTGTTCGGTTATGGCGCGCATATCCTCCACTCCGTTGTTAGAAGCGGCATCAAGTTCGACTATATTTACCGACGCTCCGCGGTTAAATTCACGGCATGAATCACATTCATTACAAGCTTCGCCGTCAGGAGTCCGATTTCGGCAATTAATGGTTTTCGCAAAAATACGCGCGCATGAGGTCTTTCCTACACCTCTCGACCCACAAAAAAGATAAGCATGAGCCAAGCGATTCTTGCTTATCGAATTTTTGAGCGTCGCAGTGAGTGCCTTTTGCCCGACTACACTATTAAAAGTCGCGGGGCGGTATTTACGTGCGGATACAATATAGTTTTCCATCGTATAGCATCCTCCTTTGCCTATTCACCGGCAATCTCCCAAGCCGGAATATCCACAAGTTTGATGTGGAAATTCAGATTGCTATACGGATTTATACTACCGCTACCGACCGACCCGTAGGCCACCTGATAAGGCACAATTACCTCTACAGAATCTCCTACATGCATCTGTTGCAGCGCAATGGACCAACCGGTAATAACATCCGACAGTGCTGTACGGTAAATGGAATCACCGTTTGTGGTCAACAGATAGCTTGAGTCCATAGGTTCTCCGTCATAAAGCGTCAATCGGTACTTAACATCTACTGTTGACGTATAGTAAGGTACGAGATTTTCCTTAGTGGCTTCGCGGTCATTAAACCAATGCATCAACACGTAATTGCCACGCTGATAATCGGGAATAATTTCAGAATAATATTTACTCCCGTCAGCATTCACCTTATTCCGGCATTCTTCAAGCCATGCATTGTTGGCCTCCATCCATTCTCTATAGTCGTCGAGATTGTCATCGTCACCGACACACGAGGAGACAATGCTCCCTCCGGCGAGGAGCGACAATGCCAATATTACAGGGTATTTCTTCATTAATTATGGTTTATTATTTAAAATTCAACTTTAGGAGCTTCCGAAGCACCTTCAGAAGCCTTAAACTGCGGTTTAGGTTCAAAGCCGAACCATCCGGCATAAATTGTCGTCGGAAACTTCTTTATAGCCGTATTATAATCGCGCACTGCCTCTGTATATCGGCCACGCGCGGTGGCTATTCTGTTCTCTGTTCCTTCGAGTTGAGTCTGCAGGTCCTTAAAGTTCTCATTTGCCTTAAGATCAGGATATGCCTCTGAAACAGCCAATAGGGACTTTAATGCACTCTGCAATTCATTTTGTGCGGCCTGAAATTTCTCTAAAGTCTCTTCATTTAAGTCTTCTGCGCTAATATTAATTGAAGTAGCTTTAGCTCGTGCTTCAGTGACACGCTCAAATGTCTCTTGCTCATGAGTGGCATAACCTTTAACCGTAGCGACAAGATTTGGTATCAAGTCGGAACGGCGCTGATACTGATTCTCCACTTCTGCCCACTGTTGGTCAACCGACTGCTGCTTTTCAACAAGCGAGTTATAGTTGCACGACGACAGACTGAGCATCAGCACGACAGCCATCAGCATAAGCTTCACATTGCTAATTTTCATAATCATAATGTCTCTTGTTAAGTTAGGTTTAAACGTTTTATCCGAGTTTGCGGAGAAGCGAGTTAATGCTTACGCAGTCATGTATGAGCTTGTGCAGGTCATCAATCTTCACTCGCTTCTGCTCCATAGAGTCACGTTCGCGCAAAGTCACAGTGTTATCTTCGAGAGTCTGATGATCGACAGTGACACAGAATGGAGTGCCTATGGCATCCTGACGACGATAGCGTTTGCCTATAGAGTCTTTTTCCTCGTAATGTGTAGGGAAGTCAAACTTAAGATCGTTAACAATCTCACGCGCTTTCTCCGGCAGACCGTCCTTACGAACCAACGGCATTACAGCGCATTTAACAGGAGCCAATGCCGGAGGGAGATGAAGCACAACTCGTGTTTCGCCTCCGTCAAGAGGTTGTTCCTCATAACTTGAGCAAAGCACAGACAGAAACATTCGGTCAACACCTATAGATGTCTCAATCACATACGGGGTGTAGCTCTCGTTAAGTTCCGGGTCAAAATACTGAATCTTCTTGCCTGAGAACTTTTCATGTTGCGACAAGTCGAAATTTGTACGCGAATGTATGCCCTCTACTTCCTTAAATCCGAAGGGCATCTCGAATTCGATGTCAGTTGCGGCATTGGCGTAATGAGCCAGCTTTTCGTGGTCATGGTATCGATATTTCTGATCGCCAAGACCTAAAGCCTTGTGCCACTTAAGCCGCGTCTCCTTCCAGGCTTTAAACCATTCGAGCTCCGATCCGGGACGGACAAAGAACTGCATCTCCATCTGCTCAAATTCGCGCATACGGAAAATAAACTGCCGAGCAACAATCTCATTGCGGAAGGCCTTGCCTATCTGCGCTATTCCAAAGGGTATGCGCATACGGCCCGTTTTCTGAACATTCAAATAGTTTACGAATATACCCTGAGCTGTTTCCGGCCTCAAATATACCGTCATGGCACCATCGGCAGTCGAACCCATTTCGGTGCTGAACATAAGGTTGAACTGACGCACATCCGTCCAATTCTTAGTGCCTGAAATAGGATCAACAATCTCTTGGTCAACTATTATCTGACGGAGTTCGCTAAGGTCGTTATCGTTCATGGCCTTTGCAAACCGCTCATGCAGGGCATCACGCTTGGCCTTATGCTCAAGAACTCGCGGATTGGTTTCACGGAAAAGTGCCTCGTCAAAAGAATCGCCAAATCTCTTACGAGCTTTAGCCACTTCTTTATCAATCTTATCGTCCATTTTGGCTATTTCCTCTTCAATGAGGACATCAGCGCGATAACGTTTTTTAGAATCCTTATTGTCAATCAACGGGTCATTAAACGCGTCGACGTGTCCTGAAGCTTTCCAAATAGTCGGATGCATGAATATGGCAGAATCTATTCCTACGATGTTCTCGTGAAGAAGCGTCATTGCGTCCCACCAATAGCGTTTAATATTGTTTTTAAGCTCGACGCCATTTTGACCATAGTCATAAACCGCAGAGAGTCCGTCATATATCTCGCTCGAAGGAAACACGAAGCCATATTCTTTGGCATGTGATACAATCTTCTTAAATTGATCTTCTTGTTGTGCCATCTTTAAAACTATATTATAATTCAGTCTACAAAGATATGCAAAAACATACTATTACACAAATAATGATGCTTTACTATCAGAAGATGTTTCGACAGCCCTCGTGTTTTTAATCAAAATTACATCTTTTTAAGCATATATGATACGCGCCATTGTCTAATGGACATTTTCAGGAGCCAGATGTCAAATAGCTGACAGCAAAGTCAAGAATGGTGTCATGCCCATCGACAGCAGACTGTGGATCAAGATCAACTTCGCACCCCGATGTAGGTTCAATCCCAAATTCAGTGCTTTGTCCCTTGCAGTCGAGAACAGAACACGCCGAGAAACGCACGCCCCAACCGTTGGGCAGCTCTGAATTGAACGGCATTCCGCTGCCACCACCTGTCGTACTTCCTATAATAGTGACCCCGGGGAGGTATTTCATAATAGACACAAAATTATTCGCCGCGCTGAAAGTGCCACGACTTGTTAGTACAGCCACCGGCTTTCCCCACATTATACGTCCCTTCTCAGCCGGATCGAAATAATAAGCGTATGGTTTAGAAAAGTCATCGTGGCCGGGACCTGTCTTATGTGATATATAGCCTGCGAGTATTCGCTCAGTGATAAATCTGCGCACTAAAGTCTCAACATTGGTCATGTTGCCCCCTCCATTATTGCGTATGTCTATTATTAACGCGTCGCATGACTCAAGGTAGAAAAGCACATTGTCAAGATTACCCTCTCCGATGGTATTGGCAAAACTGCCATATCTTAGATAGCCGACATTTTGAGGCAGAATTGCATAGTCAATCCCCCCTGTACTCAAGTAGTTGAAATTCAAATAATATTGTTCTACCAGACGTTCGCTATAGTTATCGGGATAGTCACTCCACCATTTGCGATAATATGAGGTGTTAAAAGAAGATATCAAGTTGGTATGGCCGTCCTTAAGCTCGTCAAGCATGTCCGCGCACACAAAGAAAAGCTCGCGTTGCGTCATCGCGTCACTAATTTTTGGCTCATACTTCTGACGCACTGCATCCCAATCGACTCCTTTTTCTTCAAAAAAGCAATAATGCTCATCAAGAATAGTCCAAAGGGCATCAAAATTTCCAGTAGGGTTATTGTTCCATTCTTCTACTTTATGGCATCCGGAAAACGGTAGTGCAAGAACAGAAATAATAATCAAATGAATAAGATTTTTCATAACGGCAAGATTCTAATAAAGTGCAGAAATCATTCGGGCATCAGGATTTAGCCCTTTACGCGGATTAATGCTCATCCATTCACCTGACACGCCAATGACAGCTGAATATGTGACCGCTCTGGTCACTATGTTATTGACTTTTGTCGACAGGACATCGCTTCTAAACCCCACTCTCAAAGCTGTTCCACCTAAGTGAAGGTCTGCAGTCAGCAGATTATCCATCCTGAAATAGCTACCCCACCACGCAAAATGCGCCAGTCCGCTATGGTTTCCCAAATATATCTCATAGAACAACTCTCCGTAATCCGGAGAGAAGAATATTCCGGCGACAGGTACGGTAGGCTGATACTTTAGAGTGATCGGCAAGCGTCCTAATTTTGTCCGCCAAGTAGCATATCCGGTTGCATTGACGGTCCATGATGCCTCGACCGCGACAGGATTGTTGCCGTTGCGCGGATTATAGACACACCCCAAATCAACACCCGTACTTCCTCCGGCGGCTACGACTATTCCATAAGGCAACCTCCATCTGTATGTCATACCCCATGACACATCTCCAACGAGACGCCACATGTCAGCATTCCGCACAGGGTTTTCTGTCTTATTCATGTCAATTGAAGCTTCCAACCGCATTACCCATCTGTCAGGGTCAAACTTCATGGCCTGCATACGTTCGTACGAAAAGCCAAAGTCTATACCGGAATATTTTATCGGGGTCAGGTATGTGTTTACAAGCTTGGCCCCTCCTATATTGAACATGTAGGCAGATGTCACCGGTCGGATTGGGTCGGTCTCGTCAGCTGCCGTCGCTTCCACGACTGTCAAGACAAGGCTTAACAGTGTCGCCCAAATCCTTATAAACAGATCACTCTTATTCATCAATGAATAGGTTGGTTAAAATATTCTTTGCTGTCCATTAATTTCATCGCGAACTTCATCATCAGACCTATCCGGTTCAATGACTTCATCAGTCGACTCATCGGTATCACTCTCTTCTGTCACTTCCTCATCAAAATCGTCGACTTCTAAAGGCTCGATCTCCTTTACCTCGGAGATACTAAATGTGGTCAAGCGCTTTCCTTTGGCCTTTAGACTTTTAACCGCGATGAATTCTGTTGCATTCACAATTAAAGGCTCACGGAACGCATCATTGCCTCCAAAAGTAACTTCCAATCGGCACCCGGGAGCATCGCTGAGAAGTATAAGGCTCGACTTTTCATTGTCGCCAAGGAAACGTGTCCGCTTTGACACAGGTTCAAACGTAAAACGCTTGATGTACGGAAACCCCTGATCGGCATCGTGCAGGACGGCCGTCCAGACATGTCCCGGACGATACTTCTCTATACGTAAAATATTATCTTCGTAATGATTTCCGGCATCAAATGACGACATATAGTACTCGCCGCTTTTTAAAATTACGAGCACCTTATCACTTCCGGCAAACTCTCCGATAAACTCGCCTCGCTTGTCATAATTAAGCCTAAGTACGTCAGGATCGAACCACACCTCTCTTCCGCCGAGAGTCGACGCGCCTTTCTCTTTCAACGAGAATCTATGGACCTCATTCTTCGTCACTATATTACCTTGCGATTGTTTCCCTTTTATAGCGAGTTGTCCGAAGTCAACATCAAATTGAAGCGTCTTAAGTCTAAGTTTGGGTTTTAATGTCACCTTAACGACCTCTGCCTCACCGTTTGGATTTGCCGAGAACCATGCAATTTTAGAGCCGGGGAGTCCTTGGGTCATATCGTATTCCTTGTCGCGCGTCACTCCGGTCACGGCAAACCGCTTCATATAGAACGTGCCGCCTTTACCGTTTTGGTAAATGACATTATATATTGTGCGCGAATCATTACGCTTAAACACATTGACATAAAGGACATTCTTACCGACAAACATCTTCTCTTGAACCTTAACTACCTTATACTTGCCGTCCTTATAGAAAATTATAATGTCGTCTATATCGGAGCAATTGCAAATATACTCGTCTTTCTTAAGCGAAGTGCCGATAAATCCTTCCTCACGGTTGATATACAACCTTTCGTTAGCCTCGGCAACTTTTGCAGCCTCAATGTTGTCAAAACCACGAATGACTGTGTTTCGGGGATATGCGTCACCATATCTTTCTTTTAGATGTAAATACCAATTAATCGTGTATCCTACAAGATTGGACAGATGCGAGTTAATCTCGTCTATATCGCTTTTATACTTTGCTATCTGCCTATCGGCTTCATCACTGTTAAAGCGATGTATTCTCTTCATCTTGATTTCCTCCAGTCGAAGAAGATCTTCTCGCGTCACTTCGCGGAGGAAATTCGGCTTAAACGGTTCTAACCGACGGTCAATATGCTCAATGACCGCATCTACCGTTTTCCCCTCTTCATATTCTTTGTCCTTATAAATACGCTCTTCAATAAATATTCGTTCAAGCGAAGCAAAATGCAATGACTCTTCAATCTCACTTTTCTTTATTTCAAGCTCACGGCGTAGAATATCCTTTGTGGTGTCTACGCTGTGGCGAAGCACGTCACTTACACCGAGAAAGCATGGTTTCTTGTCGGAGATAACACAACAGTTTGGCGATATGCTCAATTCGCAGTCAGTAAACGCATACAGCGCGTCAATGGCCTTGTCGGATGATGTTCCGGGTAGCAGGTGCACGAGAATCAACGCTTTATCCGATGTCATATCCTCGACTTTCTTCACCTTTATTTTACCTTTTTCGGCCGCCTTTTCAATCGAATCACGGATCGAAAGCGTGGTCTTTCCGAAAGGTATCTCAGTTATCGCCAACGTTTTATTATCAACTTTTTCTATCTTAGCCCTTATGCGCACAGAGCCACCTCGCTCACCGTCATTATATTTGCTGACATCAAGGAATCCTCCGGTAACAAAATCAGGGAAAAGTTCAAAAGGCTCTTCTCGCAAATATGCGACCGCGGCATCAATTATCTCATTAAAATTGTGAGGCAATATTTTCGACGACAGGCCGACAGCAATTCCTTCGACTCCTTGTACAAGCAACAGTGGAAACTTTGCCGGCAAAGTGACCGGTTCAGGCTTGCGTCCGTCGTAACTGACTGTCCAGTCCGTAACTTTAGGATTATAAAGGACTTCGAGGGCAAACGGCGACAATCTGGCTTCAATATATCGGCCTGCGGCCGCTGAAGCGCCCGTCAACACATTACCCCAGTTACCTTGAGTCTCTACAAGCAAGTCTTTTTGTCCGAGCTGTACCAATGCATCATTAATAGAGGCATCGCCATGGGGGTGATACTGCATCGTATTTCCGACTATATTGGCCACTTTATTGAATCGACCGTCGTCAAGAGTCTTCATCGAGTGCAGGATACGGCGTTGCACAGGCTTCAAACCATCTGTTATATGCGGCACCGCCCTTTCCAAAATCACATACGACGCATAGTCCAAAAACCAGCTTTGGTACATTCCCCTAAGCTGATGACGCACCATGTCGTCAGTCGTATCAAGCGTTACACGCGGTTTCTTTTTATCGTTATTGTCAGAAATACTATTTTCGTCGGTCATTGCTCTATGTGAAAGTTCATGGGTAAGCTTATGTGATGTGCTCCGAGCACACCCCAACTCGTACAAAGATAGGCATTTTTTTCCATTTTCTTTCCTAACACATCGAATTTTATGTACTTTTGCATCAGGAACCATCTTAATTCACCCAATATGACTCAGTGCGAACTACCATCCATAATTTCCGAGCTGAAAAACAAGCATAAACTACGCATATTATTTGTATGCCTGGGCAATATATGTCGTTCGCCGGCCGCCGATGGTATTATGCATTCCGTCGTGGAGTCCCACGGCGACACTGAAAGATGGGTAATTGACTCCGCAGGAACATACGGAGGCCATTCGGGCGACATGCCCGACAAGCGTATGCGTATCCACGCCCGAAGACGCGGATATGAACTGACTCACAGAGCCAGACAGATTAAGCCCGCGGATTTCACTGATTTTGACCTCATTATAGCGATGGACAGCAGCAATGAAATTACTCTGCGACGCATGGCTCCTACTCTTGAGGATGAGAAAAAAGTCGTGCCGATAAATGTGTTTTTCCGAAGAGCCACGCGATATGACTACGTTCCCGACCCCTATTACGAAGGGGCGGAAGGCTTCGAACTTGTACTTGACCTGCTCGAAGATTCCTGCGAAAATATTTTCAATCTTTTGACACCCGGACAATAATGGACAATAGCGATACAAAGCCAAACAAAAACGTAAACGAACTCGCCACACGACCGATAGGCCGGCTATTGTGGGAATACAGCCTTCCCGCCATAGTAGGCATGGTGGTGATGTCGCTTTATAACGTCATTGACCGAATTTTTATAGGACGCGGTGTCGGGCCCGAAGCCATCGCCGGACTTGCCATAACTTTCCCTGTTATGAATGTGAGCGCAGCCATTGGAGTGCTTATTGGTGCAGGAGCAGCCGCAAGGGTATCAATCCTGCTTGGACAAAACAACCTGCTCGGGGCACAAAAAGTGTTAGGCAACTCAATAGTGCTTATCATAACAAACGCCACTGTCTATATTAGCCTGTTTGCAATATTCCTCGACGACATATTGCGCGCGTTTGGGGCTTCTGACATAACTCTGCCTTACGCCCGCGACTTTATGCTGTATCTGCTCCCCGGGTTAATGGTAATGAACATAATGTACAGCCTTAACAATGTAATGCGTGCGTCAGGCTATCCTAAAGCAGCTATGATAACTATGTTCATCGGAGCCGGATGCAACGTTATTCTTGCGCCAATATTCATTTTTGTGCTTAAACTCGGCATAAAAGGCGCCGCTATAGCTACCGACATATCCATGACGGTTGGAATGGCGTTCGTACTTGCTCATTTCTGCAGAAAAGATTCAGTTCTTCACTTTAAACGAGGCATTTACAAACTTAGCCGTCCGATAATAATCTCCATCATTGGAATATGAGCCGCACCGAGCATAGTCAATTTTTGCTCGTCGGCCATAAACACCATAATTAACCGTTCGCTATACACTTACGGAGGCGACATTGCAGTTGGTGCAGTGGGCATATTTTCAACATATACATCGCTTCTCTGCATGGTAGTAGTAGGAATTTGTCAAGGCATACAGCCTATCTTAGGCTATAATTATGGTGCCGGAAACTACGACCGAATGAAACGCGCATTTTGGCTCTCTGCCATAGCCGGCACTTTAGTGACCACTATAGGATCTTGTATAAGCATATTTTCACCTGAATTAATAGCCAAAGCTTTCACTGTCGATCCAGAACTGACAGAAGCTACATGCAAAGGCCTGAGGATAGCCACGACGGCATTTTGGGCCGTAGGGTTCCCTATCGTGGCTACCACTCTTTTTCAGTCTATCGGCATGGCGGGAAAGTCTATATTTTTGAGCCTAATACGCCAAGTGATATTTTTGATTCCTCTTCTGCTTTTGTTGCCGCGCCATTTTGGTCTCGAAGGCGTATGGGCCTCATTCCCGACCTCCGATGCCATGTGCATAGTCACTACCGTGGCTATGGTTGCATGGCAGATGCGCCAGTTAAAGACGCATCCATCGATGCCGCCGCATGTCGGCCGTCGCCCATTGCAAGTATGACAGTGGCTCCCCCACGCACTATGTCGCCACCCGCATATATGTCGGGCAACGATGACCTCATTGTGGATTCATCCACTACTATTGTCCCGCGCTTTGACACTTCAAGCGAATCGATAGCGTTAGGGATTAGCGGATTGGGTGACACTCCTACACTAACTATTACCAGATCTACGGGAATGTCGACGACATCTCCCTCCACGGCTATCGGTGACCGGCGACCGGATGCATCGGGCTCGCCAAGTTCCATGCGTTGCAAACGCATGGTTTTAACGTGACCCTTCTCGTCCGCAATGTATTCCAAAGGATTGTGCAATGTCATAAATTCAACGCCCTCTTCTTTGGCATGTTTCACCTCTTCGACACGAGCCGGCATCTCCGCTTCGCTTCGCCTATACACCACCATGGCGCGTTCTGCTCCCATACGGCGAGCCGTGCGGACAGCATCCATCGCGGTATTTCCGCCACCGATGACAGCCACATTCCTGCCGAGAAGCACCGGCGTATCATAGCCCTTTCGTCCTGCGCCCATCAGATTTATGCGGGTCAAATATTCATTGCACGACATTACCCCGATGTAATTTTCGCCTGGTATACCCATGAAACGTGGCAGTCCGGCTCCGGATCCGACAAAAATGCCTTTGAATCCCATTTTGTGTAGGTCGTCATAGCTGTATGTCTTGCCAACAATACAGTCTTTGACAAATTTGACGCCTAATGAAGCGAGCGCGTCAATCTCTACATCAACCACGGCATTAGGCAGTCGAAATTCGGGAATGCCGTATTTCAACACCCCTCCGATTTCGTGCAAAGCCTCAAACACAGTCACGTCGTAACCGCGCTTTACCATCTCGCCTGCGAATGACAGCCCGGCCGGGCCGGAACCTACAACTGCTATCTTTATGCCATTAGGTTTTGCCATTTCAGGATGGGCATGTTCTCCGCTCTCTCGCTCAAAGTCGGCGGCAAAACGTTCAAGATAGCCGATGGCGACAGGCTCCTTTTTCATCTTATGGTAAATGCATCGCGATTCGCACTGCTTCTCTTGGGGACAAACACGCCCGCACACTGCCGGCAATGCGCTCGTCTCTTTAAGCACCACTGCGGCTTTATGAAATTCACCCCTTTGGATGTTTTTTATAAATCCGGGTATATTTATATTTACGGGACACCCAGTGACGCACTGTGGGTCGGGACAGTCCATGCAACGCTTGGCCTCAAGCACCGCCATTTCGGCCGAGAGTCCTTGATTGACCTCCTCATTACACGTCACACGATAACCCGGACTAAGTTCAGGCATTTTCACCCGCGGAATGGCTCCCCGCTCTTTCGCAGTCATAGATTTGCGCAACTCTTCGCGCCATTGCGCGTCACGCGGAGCCGAGGTCGTCTTTTTCTTATCCATTTTTATTAAATCTTTACTCAACTAATTATACGAGCGCAGGCGCATCATCATCTCGTCGAAATCTACCTTATGCGCATCGAATTCCGGCCCGTCGATACAAACGAATTTCGTTTTGCCGTCAACGGTAACACGGCAAGCTCCGCACATACCTGTCCCATCGACCATTATGGTGTTAAGCGAACACATTGTCGGGACTTCATACTTTTTAGTCAGCAACGACACAAACTTCATCATTATAGCCGGTCCGATCGTCACGACCAAGTCGACATGCTCGCGCTGTATGACGCTCTCCACTCCGGCCGTCACAAGCCCCTTTGTGCCATAACTGCCGTCGTCAGTCATAATTATAACCTCGTCAGAATATGGAGCTACCTGTTCTTCAAGTATAATCAATTCCTTTGTCCTGGCGGCAAGAACGGTGACTACCCTATTGCCGGCCTCCTTCATACCCTTAATTATCGGAAGCAACGGAGCCACTCCCACACCGCCACCGCAACAAACGACAGTGCCGAACTTCTCGATATGTGTAGCTTGACCGAGTGGACCGACCACATCTGTCAGCGACTCGCCCTCCTCAAGAGCACATATTTTACGGGTAGATTCGCCCACGCTTTGCACCACGAGAGTTATCGTGCCACGTTCAACATCGGCGTCGGCTATCGTCAACGGTATCCGCTCGCCATGCTCGCATGCCCGCACTATCACAAAGTGCCCGGGACGACGCGACCTCGCTATGGCTGGAGCCTCAACCACCAGTTTAACTACATTCTGCGAGAAATGTTCCTTCTCAACTATTTTATTCATAACAACCTTTTATATGATTGGTTTTATCCCGTAATTATATCAGGCATTCCGTCATCGAAAGCCACATTAAATACAAAGTTAACGCTTTATTTCTACAAAGCTTATAATAATTAATGTTAAAACACCACTGACTGCATAAATCTGACAAAGGCAATAATAAGTATTGCAGAAAACACCAACTCTGATGACAGGGAAAGACGATTATAATAGTAAAAGCCGCTGAGATTGAAAAATACATCTAACTAACTCATAACGGGAAATACGGCTCCCATGGAGTAGACTCTTCTGCCCTTAGGAAATCATGTGGTTTAGCGGACAATAATGATATTGAATACTATTTTCGGAAAAATGCCAAAAATCCGTGTATGTATATGCAAATATTCACCGAGGGTTAATCTATATTTCAAAGATATTTGTTAGATTTGTGAAATTAATAATCATCAACCAAAGTTCAGACTAAATATAACCCATAGACAATGGCAAAATTATCTATTCTAAAAAATGACCCTTGGCTCGAACCGTACTCCGCGGCCATCGAAGGACGCCATCAAGACGCAGTCAAGAAAGAGAAGGAACTGACTGCCGCCGACGGCTCGCTGAAAGCTTTTGCCAACGCGTATAACTACTTCGGGCTTCACCGCACCGAAAGCGGGTGGGTGTTCCGCGAATGGGCGCCTAATGCCACGAGCATAACTCTTATCGGCGACTTTTCCAAATGGAAGGAGCTTCGCAAATATGCACTAAAGAGAAAAGATAACGGCGTTTGGGAAATCAAACTTCCCGAAAATGCCCTACGTAACGGACAGCTCTACAAAATGATTGTATGCTGGGACGGAGGAAGCGGTGAAAGAATTCCGGCATACGCCAACCGAGTGGTTCAGGACGAAAACTCCAAGATTTTTTCGGCACAGGTATGGTGTCCGGAAAAGCCCTACAAATGGAACGTCAAGAAATTCGTCCCCGACACAAAGCCGCTATTAATATATGAGTGCCACATAGGCATGGCACAAGAGAAGGAGGGTGTCGGAACTTATAACGAATTTCGCGAGAATGTGCTTCCCCGCGTCAAAGCAGACGGCTACAATGCCATCCAGATAATGGCCATTCAGGAACACCCTTACTATGGTTCGTTCGGCTACCACGTATCAAGTTTTTATGCTCCGTCAAGCCGCTTCGGTACTCCTGAAGAACTTAAAGCACTAATCGACGCAGCGCATGAAGCCGGGATAGCCGTGATAATGGACATTGTTCACTCTCACGCCGTCAAAAACGAAGTGGAAGGCCTCGGACGCCTGGACGGAAGCTACGACCTGTACTTCTACGGCGACGGCCGACGGGAACATTCGGCTTGGGATTCGCTATGCTTCGACTACGGGAAAAACCAAGTGCTCCACTTCCTGCTGTCGAACTGCAAATATTGGCTCGAAGAGTTTCACTTCGATGGGTTCCGATTTGACGGTGTCACCTCAATGCTGTATTACAATCACGGACTTGGGCAGGCATTCGGCTCGTATGCCGATTACTACGACGGCGGAGAGGACACTAACGCCATCACATATCTGACTCTCGCCAATAAGCTTATCCATCAGGTGAATCCACGCGCTATCACCATAGCCGAAGAAATGAGCGGAATGCCCGGACTTGCCTACCCCATAAAGAGTGGAGGCATCGGATTTGATTACCGTATGGCTATGGGTATACCTGACTACTGGATTAAGATGCTCAAAGAGAAAAAGGACGAAGACTGGCACCCGACTTCAATATACTGGGAGCTGACCAACCGCCGCGCCGACGAAAAGACAATCAGCTATGTCGAGAGCCACGACCAGGCACTTGTGGGCGACAAGACGGTAATATTCCGCCTGATTGACGACCAAATGTACTGGCACATGATGAAAGGCGACGACAACGCAGCAGTCAACCGTGGCATAGCTATGCATAAGATGATCAGACTCGTCACCTTGGCCACCATCAACGGAGGCTACCTTAACTTCATGGGCAACGAATTCGGTCATCCCGAGTGGATCGACTTCCCTCGCGAAGGCAATGGCTGGAGCTATAAATACGCACGACGGCAGTGGGATCTTGTCGACCGCGAAGAGCTACGCTACGGCGAGCTAAACGCATTTGACAACGCCATGATTGAGCTTGTCAGCGACGTTTATGACTTTCAGGCTCTACCGATTGAGAAACTTTGGGATAAAGACGACGATCAAGTATTGGCCTTCATGCGAGGCGATTTGATATTCGTGTTCAACTGGGCACCCTTCCAATCATACGAAGGCTACGGATTTTTAGCTCCTGAAGGCGAATACGAAGTGGTGTTGTCAAGCGACGACAAAAAGTACGGAGGTTTTGACAATATCGACGACTCAAAGCACCATCTTACCATCCCTGATCCACTATATGCCGACACGCATAAGGGATGGCTCAAACTATATCTGCCTGCGCGCACCTGCCAAGTGCTTCGCGCCGTCCACAAAAATTCAGCTCATTAGCAATAACCGAATAGCAAATATCAAAGTGCGGTGCCTGCCAAAAGTGGATATGCTTCTCACGAGTAGCTAATTCCAATTTGACAGGCACCTCGCATTTTTCACGCAAATTCATTGGCATAGCTGAAATTGAGCCGATTGGTATTTCTTTTTTTCACATATAAACGCTAATTTTGCACCTTGAAATAAAAGTTTATATAATGGAAAAAGAATTTAAACGCACTTTAATCACTACTGCGCTTCCATACGCCAACGGACCCGTCCACATCGGACACCTTGCCGGAGTCTACGTACCCGCCGACATTTATGCGCGCTACATGCGCCTTAAGGGTGAAGACGTGGTAATGGTAGGCGGAAGCGACGAGCATGGAGTGCCCATCACCATTAAAGCAAGAAAAGAGGGCGTAACACCTCAGGACATCGTAGACCGCTACCACAATATAATAAAGGATTCGTTTGAAGAACTCGGCATATCATTCGACGTTTATTCGCGCACCACGTCGTCTACCCACGCAGCCACAGCCAGCGAATTTTTCAGAAGGCTTTATGACAAAGGTGAGTTCATCGAACAGAGTTCGATGCAACTTTACGACGAAGAGGCCGGGCAGTTCCTGGCCGACCGCTACGTTACCGGAAAGTGTCCCCACTGCGGCAACGAACATGCCTACGGCGACCAATGCGAGGCGTGCGGCACCTCGCTTAGTCCCGAAGAACTTATCGACCCCAAAAGCGCCATCACAGGAAGCACTCCGGTGATGCGCGAGACCAAGCACTGGTATCTGCCACTCGACAAATGGGAACCGGCATTAAGGCAATGGATTCTCGAAGGGCACCGCGAATGGAAAACCAACGTCTACGGGCAATGCAAGTCATGGCTCGATATGGGTCTGAAACCACGCGCCGTAAGCCGTGACCTCGACTGGGGAATCCCCGTACCTGTCGAAGGAGCTGAAGGCAAAGTTTTATACGTGTGGTTTGATGCCCCTATCGGCTATATTTCAAACACCAAAGAGATTCTCCCTGACTCTTGGGAAAAATACTGGAAAGACCCGCAGACCCGAATCATCAATTTCATAGGCAAAGACAATATCGTTTTCCATTGCATCGTTTTCCCCGCCATGCTTATGGCATACGGCGACGGATTTCAACTTCCGGAAAATGTTCCGGCAAACGAGTTCCTTAATCTCGAAGGCGACAAGATATCCACTTCGCGCAATTGGGCAGTCTGGCTTCATGAATATTTACGAGATTTTCCCGGAAAGCAAGACGTGCTCCGCTACGTGCTTACAGCAAATGCGCCCGAGACTAAAGACAACGACTTTACTTGGCGCGACTTCCAGGCGCGCAACAACAGCGAGCTTGTGGCCATACTTGGCAACTTTGTAAACCGAGCTGTCGTACTTACCCATAAGTATTTTAACGGAGTGGTTCCGGGAGCTAACAAACTCGCTGACATTGACAGGGAGACGCTTGCCGAACTTACTTCTATTAAAGAGGAGCTTACACGCAACCTTGATACTTTCCATTTCCGCGATGCTCTCAAAGAGATGATGAACTATGCCCGCTTAGGCAACAAGTACTTACAGGAGACCGAACCCTGGAAGGTAGCCAAGACCGATATGGAGCGCACAGCCGCCATACTCAATACGGCCATGCAAATCTGCGCAAATATCGCCATCGCGGCAGAGCCGTTCATGCCGTTTATGAGCAAAAAGCTATGTCGTATGCTCGGCATGTTTGACATTAAATGGGAAATGCTCGGTTCGTCAGAAGTAATTCCTTCCGGACGCGAATTGCTACAACCTGAACTGCTGTTTGAAAAAATCGAAGACTCTGCTGTTGAAGCACAGATCAAACGGCTTGAGGACACAAAACAGCAAAACCTCGTCAACAGTTGGGCACCCGCGCCCCAAGCACCGGATGTCGACTTCGACACATTTATGAAAGCCGACCTCCGTGTGGGCACAGTCATCGAATGCGAAAAGGTACCTAAGGCCGACAAACTGCTTAAATTCCTTATTGACGACGGCCTCGAAAAGCGTACGATAGTTTCAGGCATAGCCCGTTACTATAATCCGGAAGACCTCGCAGGAAAGCAAGTGTGCTTCATAGCCAATCTGCCTCCGCGCAAACTTCGCGGAATAGTGTCGCAAGGAATGATTCTTTCGGCAGAACAGCCCGATGGAAGCCTCGTTGTAATAGGCCCGACAGCACCCGTGAAGCCCGGCGCACAAGTAAAGTAACCGATATAAACAACTCTCTAAGATACGGTTCTCCATGAAGCACGAACGCAAACCGAGGATATTGATAATATACACCGGCGGCACAATAGGCATGATTGAGAACGCAAAGACTAAGGCTCTTGAGCCTTTCGACTTCACTCACCTCATCGACAATGTGCCCAAGATAAAGATGCTCGACTATGTAATCGAGAACATCCAGTTTGATCCGCCGCTGGATTCGTCTGACATGAATCCCGAATGTTGGGTCCAAATGTCGCGTGCAATTGAAGAGAACTACGACAGATTTGACGGTTTCGTAGTGCTACATGGAACTGACACCATGGCCTACACCGCTTCAGCCTTGTCGTTCATGCTCGAGAACCTGAGCAAACCGGTCATAATCACCGGCTCACAGCTACCAATCGGAGAGGTCCGTACCGACGGTGAAGAGAACCTGATTACCGCACTTCAGATAGCGGCGGCCACCGATGCAAAAGGCGAGCCGATGGTACAGGAGATTGCCATTCTGTTTGAAAACTATCTGTGGCGCGGCAACCGCTCGACAAAAATGAGCGCCGACAACTTCAATGCGTTCAAAAGCAACAACTATCCTCCCCTCGCAAAAATAGGACTCGGCATACATTTTAACCAAGAAGCGTTGATGCGCCGCAAATCAAGCAAACCGCTTAAGGCACATTACTCTATGGACACCAACGTAATGTTCCTCGAATTGCATCCCGGCATCACAGAAAACATCTTCGAGCACCAGCTCTCGACCCCGGGAATCAAAGGCATCGTACTGCGCACGTTCGGCACCGGAAATGCGCCCACTTACCCATGGTTCATAAAGGCAGTTAAAAATGCAGTTGACCATGGCATAGTAATAGTAAACGTCACACAGTGTGTCAACGGAGGAGTCCATCCGAAACGCTATGTAAGTGGCGACAGGCTTTCAGGAGCAGGCACCACTTCGGGCAACGACATGACCTCAGAAGCGGCTATAACCAAACTGATGTATCTATTTGGACGCGGTCTGACCCCGAAACAAGTGCGCGCCGAGATGGAACGCTCTCTGTGCGGCGAACTTACTTTAAGCACTCCGGCCGGCTACTGTTCGCATCGGATATAGAGCCTCTCCCATAATTCATAATATTGTGGATTTGTGGATTTTATTCACAAAAAAATCGTGCCAACATAACCGCTAATTGAAAAAAAAGTGCGATATTTGCACTTGCAAAACGGAATATGGCTCTTCGTATTGCATAAATTATTGTCAGTCAATTAATTTATCAACATTATATATTAACAAACAATAATAAAGAACTACAATGACTAAAGCCGACATCGTAAACGAAATCGCTAAGACTACAGGCATTGAAAAAGCTACAGTCCTTGAGACCCTTGAGAAATTCATGGAAATCGTTAAGGACTCCTTGGCTCACGACGAAAACGTGTACCTGCGTGGTTTCGGCAGCTTTATCGTGAAGACTCGTTCACAAAAGACTGCACGTAACATCTCAAAGAATACCACAATCATCATTCCCGAGCACAAGATTCCGGCATTCAAGCCCGCTAAAGTGTTCATGGAAGAGGTGAAGTAATTCGAGATTCGCACGATACAGCTGTAATAAATTCGGCACTCGATTAGCCTGAATCATTATTTATTAACCTATAAAATAGCGTAAAAATGCCAAGCGGAAAGAAAAGAAAAGGTCACAAGATGGCCACTCACAAGCGCAAAAAACGCCTAAGAAAAAATCGTCATAAGAAGAAGTAATTTTACTCCGGAATATTCTTCATCGAATGACCATTTTAGAAAGTACAGATATGAGAACAAACGAATGACATCCGGATCGGAACTTTGTCAGCGTTTGTTCTCTGCGTATTCTAAGGCATCTCAATGGTCGACGCGGACTTCTGCCGTCGAAATCCACGCCGACAATTAATGTTGACGGCATCTAAGAACAGATGAGAAGCGAACTCATAATCGACGTACAGCCCGCCGAGGTGTCAATTGCCTTGACGGAAGATTCCCGACTCGTTTCACTGCAAAAAGAGTCGAGGAATATATCCTACGCCGTTGGCGACATCTATCTGGCAAAGGTCAAGAAACTTATGCCGGGTCTAAACGCCGCCTTTGTCGACGTAGGCTACGATAAGGACGCATTTCTTCACTACTTAGATCTTGGCTCACAATTTTCATCCTACTACCAATTCGTCAAGCAGGCTCTTGACGATAAAAAGCACCTCCCGTCGGTGTCGAAGATGAAACTTCTCCCCGACATCAACAAAAACGGATCTGTCACTGATGTCCTCGAAAAGGACATGCAGCTTATGGTACAAATTGCCAAGGAACCTATTTCATCCAAAGGTCCGAGGTTAACCACTGAAATTACATTTACCGGACGCTTTTTAGTATTGATTCCTTTTTCCGACAAGATTTCAATATCTCAAAAAATCAAGACTACTGAAGAAAAGCTCCGCCTGCGGCAACTCGTTGAGAGTATCCGCCCTAAAAATTTCGGTGTAATCGTGCGCACCTCAGCCGAGGGCAAACGAGTAGCCGAACTCAACCATGAGCTGAAAACTCTGCTAAAATGCTGGGAAGACACAGTTGCCAACGCACAACGGTCGCCCCTCCCTTCGCTAATTTTTGAAGAAGAAAGCCGAATCGTCAGTATGCTTCGCGACGTTTTCAGCCCTTCGTTTGAAAGCATTTACGTCAATGACGCAGAGACCTACAATCAAGTGTCAAAATATGTCAGCCTGATTGCACCCGACCGACAAGACATAGTAAAGCTATATTCCAAGGACGAACCTATATTCGACCACTTTAACATAACCAAACAGATAAAGTCGTCGTTCGGAAAGACAGTCTCGTTTAAATCCGGCGCATACATCATTATCGAACATACCGAAGCTCTTCATGTCATTGATGTCAACTCAGGCAACCGCTCAAAAGCCACAAACGACCAGGAAAGCAACGCCTTGGAAGTTAACCTGAGAGCGGCTGACGAGATTGCACGTCAGCTAAGGCTTCGCGACATGGGCGGAATCATAGTCATCGACTTTATTGACATGAACAAGGCTGAGCACCGCCAGGCTCTTTATGACCACATGCGCGAAGTCATGTCAAACGACAGAGCCCGCCACAACATCTTGCCGTTGAGCAAATTCGGGCTGATGCAAATCACGCGCCAGCGCGTGCGCCCCGCCCTTGATGTCGTTACTACCGAACAGTGCCCCTCATGCTTCGGCAAAGGAGAGGTACAGCCATCGTTACTGTTCACCGACGTACTTAAAGAGAAGCTTGACTACCTGATAAACGACCTCAAAGTAAAGAAATTCGTCATGTACGTACATCCTTATGTCGACGCATTCTTAAAAAAAGGCATGGTGTCAATCTATCGACGCTGGAAGCTCGAACTTGGAGGCGGATTCAAGATAGTGCCCGACCAGTCGCTGGCCTATTTGCAATATAAAGTCGTGGATCAGGATAAAAATGTCATCGAATTAGCAAATGAAAAAGACCTCGAATCGTCTTCTTCAAAGTCAAAAAACAAAGCCAAAGATCGCAATAAGGAAGAATAATTGACGTGCGTTCCGCACACTAATTTAACCAATATTCATAGAGTCCCGCTAAGCATCGAGTCTTCAGCGGGATTCTTTTTTCACCAGCGTCATTTGCCTTCACGGCTCAGTTCGATAGAGCGTTTCATGTCAGCTCTTGCATCGTCAGTCTGAAAACGCCTTTTATTCAGGTGAGCTCGGTAAAAGTACAGTT
This sequence comes from uncultured Muribaculum sp., assembly GCA_964543345.1. Classification (GTDB taxonomy): domain Bacteria; phylum Bacteroidota; class Bacteroidia; order Bacteroidales; family Muribaculaceae; genus Muribaculum. Next base: position 27,119 of record CAZIXM010000006.1, read on the forward strand.
CCGAATTCTCCGGATCAAGTTCCAAGCCGGAAGATATGTCTACCGACGCTTCATTCAGTCGGTCAAGCATCAGGTAGCACACGGCTCTTGCACAATAAAGATAGGCCGACGGCTCTTTTTCTATCAAAGCGGTGTAGTGCGGCACGGCAAGCGTCCAATTTTCAACTGCAGTGTAATACGATCCGTAGGCCAAATGGGTCTCATACGAGTCGGCATCAATTGACTCAAGCATACGCGTGTCGGCTAAAGAGCTGTCAAGCTCACCGAGTCTCAATCCCAGAAGCGAATGTATATATCGAGCTTCGACATTTAGCGAGTCAATCGACAAAATTGTATCATAGTCGGCGTAGGCAGCCCGGTCATCGCCCATAGCCATCAGCACTTCCGCACGGTTGGCGAGCACCTTTACTGACCTTGGGGCCATCTTATGTGCCTCATTAAGCGAATTAATGGCCAGACTGTCACGCCCGAGATTAAACTGGACTAATCCGAGATTAGACAAAATCATTACTCGAGTGGGATTAGTCGGGTCTGACATAATCGCATCAAGAAGATAGCGTTCGGCGCTTTCCCAATCGCCCTCAGCTATAGCGATGTCGGCCTTTCCCATAAATTCAAAATAATCCTCATTGCCAGCTACAGCAACCTCCTCTGCCGATAAACGTGGCAAGGCACATATTATGACAACAAGGAAGCATATTATATTTCTCATCCAATTCATTTTGCTAAATTATTTCTTTCCATAAGGAATATACTCTTTGGGGTATATTCGGGTATATGATTAAATTCAGCACTATGTTTCAAGAGCGTCGGGTCATTTATGTATTTTGCATAATGTTCGGCCCAATAACTGTGGAACAGCGTGCCTCGAATCCTGTCATTGTACTTTCTAGCCAGTTCATATTCGCCATTGCAAAGTGCTGCTCTGACCATATACTTCATATAAAATATACTTTCCCTGCGGGATACGGTATTCTCCATTGCCCAGCGATAAGAGTCATTGGCCTTTCCGAGATAATAATTGGCGGGAACAGACAGAATCGCTGAACCGATCATTTCTTTCATATAACGAGGATTATCCGTAGTTTCAGGCTCCGGGAATGCACCGGGCATCATTTCCTTACCAAGTCGCTGACACGCCATATTGTTATATAGCATCATATACAAGTCGGGGGTGCAATGTGAGTGGCCCATTACATAACCTACGTGTTCCCACTGATTGTGGTCGATATATCTTAGCATGGCGACCGTTGAGCGCAACTGGCGCGAAGAAAGGTCGGCATAGAAAAACGCATACCATGAAAAGGCGGCAAATAAAAGAAGGCCTAAGATTCTGCTCATCGATTTGAAGACTTCCACACCGCGAGCAACGGCATATATACAAAGCAATAATGTCAGCACAAGAAAAGGCATCCACATATCACGGTCAAATGCATCCAACCGGAATCCGGGAAGACCCTTTATGTAGAGATTATCATTATCTACAAAAGTACCCGACCAGGTATTATAATAAATTATAGGCATCGCAATAGCCGCCACTGCGCCGATAACTGCAGGAACCATTGCATAGTGCCACTCATTGCCCGACAGCATCCGCGCCACTTCGGCCACAACGCACACGCCTACCGCCAAAAGCGCGTAAAATCCCAATATGGGGTAAAGCCCCGATACTGACAATAAATAAACCGACTTAACCAAAGCTCGATTGGACGGCAATTCCAGATAGCCCCAGACTAATAACGAGGCTATAAGCATTCCAATACCGGGTGTAAAAACGCTACCGTATGACCGCAAAGAGATCCAACTCTCGTTAAAAGACAACACGGAAAAAAGCAGACAGAATGAAGGCAAAAATGCCAAAGGCAACAACCGATCAGTCAATCTGAAAGCTTTTGAAACAACAAACGCAACAGACACCCAAAGCACTAACAAAGCCAATGTACCCAACCACGGGTAAAAAAGGAGCTGCGTCAGAAACTGCCCGCAATAGTCAATCAAGCCTCCGGGATGCGACACCAGCATTCCATACATGTCGGGGGCGAAAAACGACATTTCATCGTACCATCGAAGCATGGCAGCATTCTTCATAGGCAACAGAAGGCAGACTATGCAACAAAATATAACGGTCAGACCCGTAAAGGAGGAGACCACACCACGCAATCTTAAAGCCATGCTCCGTTTTGGAGCAACAGGTATATTATTGTTATTCTTATTTTTTACCATCGTCTTATTTTTCCGGACCAGCCGGAATGTGATAATAATTTTGAGTTTACCTAAAACTATCACTTATTTCCGGCAAAGTTATTAAATCATTCTACACTCACCAAACACAATCTTTTTATTTTCACGTATTATAGCAATGTATAACATAAAAATAAGATTGTTTAAGGAAAAGAATTCTTAACTTTGCACTCATGAAAATTAAATCTCTTCTATTGCTTATATTGTCTGCAATATATTTATCGTCATGTCACAGTGAAGACCCGCAGCCAAATCCGGAACCTGAATCGGAAAGCGCTTCGCGCACAGTGCTTGTATATATGGTTGCGAGTAACTCGCTGAATTCAGCGGCCACTGACGACATAGAATCTATGCGAACTGCCATATCGGATGGTGCTTTGCAAAACGGACGCTTACTCATATATAAAGTAGGTTACTTAACGTCGCCGGAACTAATCGAACTTACGCCAGATGGCACCACCACCCTGAAATCATACCCCGGGGTATCATCGTCAGTAACTCCCGAGGCCATGAAGCAGGTCATCTCAGACATGAAAAGCCTAGCCCCGGCTAACGACTACGGAGCTATTCTGTGGAGCCACTCCACAGGGTGGCTGTCACCATATAAGATACAATCGCAAGCGAGCAGATCGTGGGGCGACGACCAAGGGGCGAAAATGTCAATTCCGGATCTGGCAGATGCACTTCAGGGTTCCGGATTCAGCTTTATATATTTCGACTGTTGCTTTATGGGCAACATCGAGACATTATATGAACTTAAAGGAATCACGCCCACCATAGTAGCAAGCCCCGTAGAAGTTCCTGCCGACGGTATGCCTTACGAAACTAATCTGCAATACTTTTTTTCAGATAATCCCGACTTAGTAAAAATTGCCCGAAACACTTACGAACACTACAATGCCCTGACCGGATCGGCAAGGAGTTGCGCCATGTCGGTCTACGACATGAGCGCCATCGACAAAGTGGCGCAAGCATCGGCCGACATTCTTGCCGTAAATAATGTCACGCCTGAAGGAATTGAATACCAGCAATATGGCTACCACACCTCATGGAACAATTTCGAGAATCTATTTTACGATATGGGCCAATATTACGAATCGCTAACGGTCGACACCGAACTCTTGAACGCTTTCACCGGCGCAATGAATGAGTTCATCGTCTATACCGCCGCTACTCCACAGATGTGGGGACAGTGGAATCTTTTGCATACTTCCGGTGTCTCAACCTACATATTCTCAGAAGATCCTAACACAGGTATTGTCAATGGATACGACCAACTTGCTTGGTGGCGCGATGTCGTAGGCATAAATCAATAATTCGACCATAACCATAAAAGTAATTTAGCTTATGAATTTCTCCCAATTTGAAAACATCCTAACGGACCAAAATGCCGCACAGTCGGCCGAAGCCGGTAAAGAAGTCGCCGATTCAGTCGCCGCCGGCAGTTTGTCACTTAAAGGGCTCGAATCCATGTCGGTCGACGACTTGTTATCGCGCATAGTCAACGGACTCGTAGAATTTGCAATTCATCTTGCACTGGCGGTTCTGGTGTTTTATGTTGGAAAATTCATCATAAACAAAATATACAAACTCACAGCGACCATATTCATAAGACGGGAGCTTGACCGTTCGTTGGCCACATTCGTATTGAGTCTTGTTCGCATAGTCCTATACTTTATCCTGATAGTGACCGTAATCGGCATCCTCGGAATAGAGACCAGCTCCTTCCTTGCCATTTTCGCATCGGCCGGCGTCGCTATCGGTTTGGCATTAAGCGGAACGCTTCAAAACTTTGCCGGAGGAGTGCTTATTTTACTTCTCAAGCCTTATAAAATCGGCGATTATATCGAAGCGCAAGGCTATGCCGGGACTGTCAGCGAAATCCAGATTTTTAGCACCATTATTAATACGCCTGACAATAAGCAGATAATTATACCTAACGGGGGCCTTTCAACCGGCTCGATAAACAACTACTCAAAAGAAGATTACCGTCGAGTCGATTGGACTATCTCAATATCGTACGGTGACGATGTAGATGTCGCAAAAAAAGCCATTCTCGACATATTGCTTAGCGATGACCGTGTTGTAAAAGAGTTTATCGAAGACGATCGCGAAATGAGAAAAGCATCGGCTTCAGCGACCAAAACTGCAGAAAGCTCAGACAACCTTGACAAGGCTTATGCCTCCGACGACAACGCATCAATCTGGAAGCGTGTATTCGGACACCGCAAGAGCGTAACCGAAAAACTCAACGAACAGCTGGACAAACAACTTAAAAAGACTCTGTCCAGGCTTCCAAAGGCTAACCGTGCCCCATTTGCCGCACTTTCTCTATTAAACTCAAGCAGTATCGACATAACAGTTAGGGCATGGACTCGATCGGAATTTTACTGGCCACTGTTCTTTGAAATGAACGAACGCTTCTATAAGGAACTTCCTCAACATGGACTAAGCTTCCCGTTCCCGCAGATGGATGTCCATCTCGACACAGTCTCTTAAGCTACACTGTCAGAAATCCTGTCAAGTCAAAAATTAATTTAATATAAAAGCGTTGACGATATAGCCATTTATTCAAAATAAATGGCTATATTTGCGTTATATCCATAAGTCGGTTTTCGCCACTCTCCTTCTTAGGCGATGAGCAACCGCAGGATTCTGCATATTTATCTCTCCATCAAAGGCTTGCCGAACATGGCGGAGAGCCGCTTGCAATGCAAAAAAAATAAAAACAACATAAATGATAAGTAAATGGAATTACTTACCCCTTACTACAGACGAACACATATTAGAGACGGAATTGGCGGCGAAGTACGCCAATTGCACTCCCATTAGCGAGCTGCTGGTCCAGCGGGGCATAACCTCCGTTGACGAGGCGGAAAAATTTTTCCACCCGTCATTGAAGGATATGCATTCGCCGTTCCTTATGCCCGATATGGACAAAGCTGTAAACCGGCTTAACAAAGCCATGGGGTCAAAGGAGAAAATTCTGGTATTCGGCGACTACGATGTGGATGGAACCACGTCCGTAGCGCTTGTATATAAATATCTCCAGAATTTCTACTCCAACATAGAGTATTACATCCCTACCCGTTACGATGAAGGGTACGGAATATCCATGCGCACTATCGATGAAGCGGCCGCGTCCGGCGTAAAGTTAATCATAATTCTCGACTGTGGCATAAAAGCTATTGAAGAGATTAAATACGCCAAGACCTTAGGCATCGACTTTATCATTTGCGACCACCACGTGCCGGACGACGAACTCCCCCCGGCGGTAGCCATTTTAAACCCGAAACTCGAAGGCAACCCTTACCCATGTCCGCACTTGTCGGGTTGCGGTGTTGGCTATAAATTCATGCAAGCATTCGCCGAAAGCAACGGCATCACCGGAAATGAACTCGAAGGAATGCTCGACTTGGTTGCAGTCAGCATAGCCGCAGACATTGTTCCGATGGTCGACGAAAACCGCATTATGGCTTATTGGGGCCTAAAGCGCATAAATTCCAATCCTAACGTCGGACTACGCGCAATAATTAAAATCTGCCAGCTTTCCAACCGAGAAATCACCATCAGCGATGTAATTTTCAAGATCGGGCCTCGGATTAACGCCTCGGGACGTATGCAGAGCGGAAGAGAAGCTGTCGAATTGCTTGTGTCAAGAGACTTTGCCGACGCGTACCAAAAAGCAAAAAACATCGACCAGTACAACAAGGACCGAAAAGAGCTCGACATACGAATCACAGAGGAAGCTAACGCCATCCTTGAACGGCATAACGAGACTCTTTCCGATAAAAAGTCGATAGTTATATACAACACCGATTGGCACAAGGGAATTATCGGTATCGTGGCTTCCCGACTGACAGAACTTTACTATAAACCTTCAGTCGTGCTTACTCTCTCTAACGGTCTTGCCACAGGCTCGTCACGATCAGTACAAGGCTTTGACATATACAAGGCCATTGATGCGTCACGCGACCTGCTTGAAAATTTCGGAGGCCATACATACGCCGTCGGGCTGTCGCTGAAGGAAGAGAATATTCCGGAATTTACACGCCGATTCGAGAAATATGTAGCCGACAACATTCTTCCGTCGCAACTTACGCCTCAGCTTGACATTGACGCATACCTTACATTTGCAGAGATTACACCTGAATTTTTGTCATATCTGCGTAAATTCAATCCCTTTGGTCCGGGGAACCAAAAGCCCGTATTCTGCACAAGAAGCGTGATGGACTTCGGAACAAGCAAGCTCGTAGGAAAGCATCTTGAGCATATAAAGCTCGAATTGGTTGACAACACCTCCGGAAAAGTCCTTAATGGGATTGCCTTTAACAAAGGACAATACTTTGACTACATCCACACCCGCAAGCCATTCGACATCTGCTACACTATAGAGGAGAGCAAGCACCAGAACTCAGTAACCACCATACAACTTCAAGTTAAGGAGATTAAAATCCCTAACGAAGCGGCAATCTGATGCATCCCGACATTTACCACATTCTTCACCGCCATTGGGGTTACGAAGCGTTCCGCCCGATGCAGGAAGAGATTATCACGTCTGTCCTCGACGGACGTGACACACTCGGCTTGTTGCCTACCGGTGGCGGAAAGTCTATTACTTTCCAGGTTCCGGCAATGGCTTTAGAAGGGTTGACAGTCGTGGTCACACCTCTTATATCGCTGATGAAAGACCAAGTGGACAATTTGCGTGCAGTAGGAATCCGTGCAGTATGCCTTCACTCCGGACTGACAAGAGCCGAGCACAAACTCGGTCTTGACCGATGCCGTCTCGGAAAAGCCAAACTCCTATATCTTTCGCCGGAGAAACTTCAATCTAAAAACTTCGTTGGCCAACTACGTGACATGAATATCAGCCTTATCGTAGTTGATGAAGCGCACTGCATCTCGCAGTGGGGCTATGACTTCCGGCCCTCATATCTGCGCATAAATGCGCTACGCGAAATGTTTCCGCTTGCACCTGTACTTGCGCTCACGGCATCAGCCACTCCGGAAGTTGTCTCCGACATCATGGACAAGCTACAGTTCAAACAGCCTAACGTATTTTCAAGAAGTTTCGTCCGCGACAATATTTCCTACATTGTTCGTAACGACAACGAAAAAGACCGACAATTGCTTAAAATACTACTTGCCACATCGGGAAGTGCCATAGTTTACGTAAGATCAAGACTACGTACGCGCGAGATAGCGGAGCTTTTAAGGAAACACGGCATATCAGCCGATTATTATCACGCCGGTCTTGCTCCGGAAGAGAAGAGCGAGAAGCAAGAGAAATGGAAGGCTGAAGACATACGCGTAATTGTCGCCACCAACGCGTTTGGCATGGGAATAGACAAACCTGACGTTAGGACTGTGGTGCATATCGACCCACCTTCATCTCTTGAAGAATACTATCAAGAATCCGGTCGCGCCGGACGCGACGGCAAACCGTCGTTCGCCGTACTTATCGTTTCTTCCTACGATAAAGGGCGCCTGTCTCGTATGGTCGACGAGGCTTTTCCGCCGAAAGAATTCATCAGACGGGTTTACGAGCTTGCCGGAAATTTTACAGACGTTGCTATCGGGGAAGGTTATGGACATCTTTATGAATTCAATTTCCCTGTCTTTCTGCAGACCTACAAACTTCAACCACGTCCAACAAGAAGCGCTCTACAAATACTTACTCAGTCTGAACAATTTGAATATATGGAAGATGTAAGCACTCAGTCGCGAGTTATGATGACCGTAAACCGCGACGAGCTGTATTCGCTCAGACTTGACGAAAAAACTGAATGTTTGTTAAACGGATTGCTCAGAACATATACCGGGCTATTCGCTGACTTCGTGTATATAAATGAGACAGTTCTGGCCAAGTTTACTTCTCTTACCGAAAAGGATGTCTACGAATCGCTTCTGCAACTATCTAAAATGCACGCATTGCAATACATTCCGAGAAAAAGTACACCATATTTATATTATACTTCATCCAGACAATTGCCTAAGCACATTGAAATTCCCTCGATGGCCTATGAAACACAACGCGATAGACTTCATAAACGAGTAGAAGCAATGAAGCAGTTTGCATTCTCCGACTCTGAATGCCGCGTCAGCCGTATGCTCAGATATTTCGGGGAAAGCTCCGCTCAACCGTGTGGCAAGTGCGACGTGTGCCGTGGCCGACGGACTAAGGCACCACAAACAAAAGAATTCAGGCAAAGCCTTAAAGAGTCTATTCTATACATGGTCGGGCAAGCTCCAAGAAGCATCGAATACATAATTCACGAATCTGCCTACGACAAGGACAGCATCGTCAAAACTGCAAGGGAACTTCTCGACACCGGGAAAATCCGGCTCGATGCCTCCGGCCGACTCACGTTAAAATAAATCTACCGGATTCCATGCCGCCCCGACAACAAATCCAAAACAATTAAAAGCCGGAACCTCAAGTGGATCCGGCTCATCTTAATGTAAAATTATTAATCTAAAGAAATGGCAGTTATACGTAATTGATTATTAATATTTGCGATTAATCTATTAATAATATAATTCACTGATAGCCACTAAGCACGGCTTTTTAACCGGTTCTGTTTTCTTTTCTAAGACTTGCCAATCACCGGTATAGGTATGCTTCACGATATTACGCTTTACATTGACGCAAATATTAGCTATAATTTGGGAGTAAGGAAAGTAAGTTTGCATAATTGTTTAGATCTATTGTTTTATGATATTCTTGATTTACTAACAACAGAACCATCCAAAATGTTCGTTATAACATTAAATTTTCCGAAATTTAATCAAAGAGTTGTCCGAAGTCGCATTGAAACCGATTAAAAACATAAATTTTATATACTTATGACTCAACTGACTATATCAATAGAAAATCCAGAAATGCTCCGCGATATAAAAAAAGGCGATAGGTTTACCCTGCATATTCTGCACGATAATCATGCAGAATGTGCAGACCGCCTAAGAACAGGATAGGCCGTAAAGCCCTTTTCTATAAGGACATTACGGCCTATCTTATTGATAGTGGGTTATATCGCTTAGTCTTCGATGGCTGCCTGCGCCGCAGCTACGCGGGCGATGGGCACACGATAAGGAGAACAGCTGACGTAGTTCATGCCAAGTTTAGCACAGAACTTAACAGAAGACGGTTCACCTCCGTGCTCGCCACAGATACCAACTTTAAGTTCTGGCTTGGTTGAACGGCCCTTTTCTACACCCATTTTAACGAGTTGGCCAACACCTTCCTGGTCAAGCACTTCAAACGGATCGGTCTTGATGATGCCATGTTCCTTGTAGAATTTCAAGAACTTGGGAGCATCGTCGCGGGAATATCCGAATGTCATCTGGGTCAAGTCATTGGTACCGAACGAGAAGAAGTCAGCTACGGTAGCGATCTGGTCAGCGGTCAAGGCTGCTCGCGGAACCTCAATCATAGTACCTACCTTATAAGGAACAGTTTCTCCTCTTTCTTCAAACACCTTAGCTGCGGTTACATTGATAACGTCAGCCTGGTTCTGAATTTCCTTAAGAGTACCAACCAAAGGTATCATAATTTCGGGATGAACATCAATGCCACGAGCCTTCATGTTAAGAGCGGCTTCAATAATGGCACGTGTCTGCATCTCAGTAATTTCGGGGTATGTGATACCCAGACGGCAACCACGATGGCCGAGCATCGGGTTGAACTCTTCGAGGCTGTCAACCTTTGCCTTAACCTCTTCAAGAGTAAGACCCATCTCAACCGCAAGCTCTTTCTGAGTAGCAGTCTGGTGAGGAACGAATTCGTGCAACGGGGGATCAAGCAGACGGATAGTAACTCCGAAGCCGTCCATTGCCTCAAAGATACCCTCGAAGTCGCCACGCTGCATCGGAAGCAGTTTAGCAAGAGCATGTTTGCGGCCCTCCAAGTCGCTTGCGAGAATCATTTCACGCACAGCTTTGATACGATCGCCTTCGAAGAACATGTGCTCCGTACGGCAAAGTCCGATACCTTGAGCACCGAAGTGACGTGCCTGCTTTGCATCGCGGGGAGTATCTGCATTTGTGCGGACAAGAGTCTTGGTATATTTAGCTGCAAGATTCATAATAGCACCGAAGTCACCACCCAATTCAGGTTCTGTAGTGGGTACCTGTCCGTCGTAAACTTCACCAGTTGAACCGTTGAGTGAAATCCAGTCACCTTCTTTATATACTTTGCCTCCCATTTCTACGGTCTTGGCCTTATAGTCTACCTTAATTTCACCGGCACCTGAAACGCAGCATTTACCCATACCGCGGGCAACAACGGCAGCGTGCGATGTCATACCGCCACGCATAGTCAAGATACCCTGGGCTACGGCCATACCGCGAAGATCTTCCGGAGAAGTTTCGATGCGGACGAGAACTACTTTCTTCTTCTTTTCCGACCAAGCTTCAGCATCTTCTGCCGAGAACACAATCTGACCGGCGGCGGCTCCCGGAGATGCGGGAAGACCCTTGGCAACAACTTTAGCGCGCTTCAAAGCGGCCTTGTCGAATACCGGGTGGAGAAGTTCGTCAAGCTTCTGAGGCTCCATACGCAAAAGTGCTGTCTTTTCATCAATTTCACCTGCGCGCAAAAGATCCATGGCTATCTTAACCATAGCTGCTCCGGTACGCTTACCGTTACGGGTCTGGAGCATCCACAGTTTGCCGTCTTGGATGGTGAACTCCATATCCTGCATATCTTTATAGTAGTCCTCCAGGCGATTGGCGATGGCTATAAGCTCGGCTGCGCAAGTCGGCATTGACTCTTCAAGAGACGGATATTTAGATGCACGCTCTTCTTCTCCGATACCCTGAAGAGCGGCCCAACGGCGTGAACCCTCAACAGTGATTTGCTGCGGAGTGCGGATACCTGCTACAACGTCTTCACCTTGTGCATTGATGAGATACTCACCATTGAACATATTTTCACCGGTAGCGGCGTCGCGGCTGAATGCCACGCCGGTAGCCGAATTATTACCCATGTTTCCATATACCATAGCCTGGACATTAACTGCTGTACCCCATTCTTCAGGTATCTGGTTCATACGACGATAAATGATGGCGCGTTCGTTCATCCAGCTGTCAAACACAGCGCAGATGCCACCCCAAAGCTGTTCCCATGCACTGTCAGGGAAGTCCTTGCCGGTGAAGTCCTTAACCGCAGCCTTAAAGAGCTTAACGAGATTCTTTAGGTCGTCAACGTCGAGTTCGGTGTCGAGCTTAACGCCCTTCTCCGCCTTAACTTTCTCCATAATCTCTTCAAACGGATCGATGTCAGCCTTGCTCTTCGGCTTCATTCCGAGCACAACGTCGCCATACATCTGGACAAAACGACGGTAGCTATCCCAAGCAAAACGCGGATTTCCGCTCTTTTCAGCCAAAGATGCTACAGTTGCGTCGTTCATACCAAGGTTAAGCACTGTATCCATCATACCGGGCATAGAGGCACGCGCTCCTGAACGAACCGAAACAAGCAGAGGATTGCTCGGATCGTCGAATTTCTTTCCGGTAAGGGTTTCTATATGGGCTATCGCGGCTTCGACGTCCTTCTGAATCAGCTTTACAACGGCGTCGCGGCCATCCTGTGTGTATAGGTTACATACTTCGGTTGTAATGGTGAATCCCGGAGGCACCGGCATTCCCAACAGGTTCATTTCGGCGAGGTTAGCGCCTTTTCCTCCGAGAAGATTTCTCATCTCGGCATTACCTTCGGCTTTTCCGTCGCCGAACGTGTAAACTCTTTTCATGAAACTTGTTTTTTAATTAGACTTATTTATTTTGGTTATTTTGAAATTATTATCACTTTTCAAATATCTTCTGTCTCACATAACCCGTCTGCCGTATGGCATTCGATGTATAGATGCAAAATTAAGGGTTTATCGCGACATTAAAAAATAGTTTTACCATATTTTATCCGTTACGACCGAATTTTATGCCTAATTGGCTTTTCTCATACTCGGAATCGCACTATAAAAATCCAGAATCTTTGCCTTAGGCCTGTTTAATCCTTAATTATAAGCCAATAATTATATATATTAGGTTGTTATTCGCGCACACATATTCACATATATTAAAAGATTTTTTGACAACTAAAGATGATTTTGTAATTTTGCCGGCAAATGGTAGCTCTAAAGGCAAGAGAGCCGACTTTCGGGGCTTAAAAGGGAACGAGGTGAGATTCCTCGACAGTACCCGCTGCTGTGAATCCGTAAATATTGCCACAAATGCCATTGCCATTACACGGTGAGCAAATTTGGCTCGCTTTGGCGAGAAGGCGTGACAATTTAGGACAAGTCAGAAGACCGGCCATTTTTAATTTGATAACCCCAACAACGCAATTTGAGCCTACGGGAATATGGGCTTGGCATGTATGTTGACTTATAGACTTACGCCTGCCCGTTTCCTGAAAAGCTCCGAACTTGTTAACATGAACGGGAACATTCATTTTTAACAACAAACTATAAGTCAATGAAAAGAATTTTTACTTTTGCATTAGCTCTCTCCGGTATCTTCATCGCCAAAGCCGATGACCAAGTAATCACTCTCGACCTCACGCAGTCGACAACACCACTGACTTTTGATGCTGATAACGGTGCATGGACCGGCACATTTGACGACGACGAGTCGGCCATTAACAGTCAATGCTTCTCGTTTGTACACAGTTCAATGGGTGACTACAACACCTGGTGGGGATTCACGGCTTCCAACTCGGCAGACAACCAATATCAGTCCAATACTCTTAAATACCAATACAGCAACATGGCCGAGGGTGGCATATTGCTGAACGAAGACGGCACAGTTAAAACTGATGACTTTGGTGCCGCTGTAGTAAGCCCGTCTGTTCCATACCTTGTGGCATATTACAGTCCTTACATGGGCCGTCGCCCGGTCGACATGACATTCGCTGACGGAAAAGCGTATGAAGCGGTAGGAGTTTATGTAAATCTTAACAGCTATACATATTATTGTCTGACCGACGGAGCCGCTCCCGCAAGGGCATTTACAAACAACGACAAACTCACACTGACATACATGGAGTAGCACCCGATGAAAGCGAGAACTCGGTGGAAGTGGTCCTCGGATCGTATGAGAACGGCGACTTGACTGCTACTCGCGGGTGGAAATATGTCGACTTGACATCGCTGGGCACTGTTAATGAACTATACTTTACAATGAGCAGTACCGATGTCGGAAGTTGGGGCGACAATACTCCCGAATACTTCTGCCTCGACAAGCTGATGGTAAAAGAAAGCGACAACTCCGGCATACAGTCAGTGAGAGCCGATAGCACTACAATTAATTATGACAGAGCTTCACACACCGTATATATATCCGGAGCTGAATTTGCAATGGTATGCGACATAACCGGAACAATGCTAATGTCCGGCGAAACCACCTCGTTTGACCTCTCCCAACTCCCCGCCGGAGTCTACATTGTCAAAGCTGGCAACAATAGCATTAAAATCACAAAATGAACATCAAATTAAACTTTTCTGCCTTAGTAGCATCGGCCTTATTGGCCGGTGCTACTACTATTTCTTGTAATAAGGACAATGAAATAATGGGCACGACCGAAAAACCTCAGATAATACTTGATAACACCGATGGTATATATTCCGTCAAAACGGGACATGAGCTGACAATTGAGCCAGAATTCAAAAACGTCGACAACGCTACAATAACATGGACTTTAAACGGCGACATAGTTTGCCGAACTACATCCTGGACCGCGACATGGCCTGATGAAGGGAAATATTATGTCACCATAAGCGCAACTAACAGTGCAGGCAGTGCTTCAGAAGAAATACGCGTCGATGTCGTACCTGTAACCCCGCCAATTATCTCCCTCAGTATTCCCGAGAATGGGCTCAAAGTTAAGGCTGGGACTGACTATACACTCACCCCTACCATACAACATTCCGATATGGAAGGGTTCAGCATAACGTGGTATATCGACGATGTTGAATCAAGCCACGATATATCATATACATTCAACCGGTCAGAGACAGGAATATACCATATCCGCATATTGGCATCTAATGCCGACGGGACCACTGAAAAAGAATTCGACATTGAAGTTGTTGAATCCTTGCCGGAAGGAGTCGCTTTTGGAACTCCATCATATATGCAGACCTCAACCGACAGATACACTTTCGCCGGAAGGCCGGTATTTCTTCGTCCAATACTTACCGACATTGACTCTCCCACATTTAGCTGGTCGATTGACGGAAAACCAGCTGACTGCTCTGAGGAAGTTCTGAAATTCACTCCTGACACACCGGGAGAATACACCGTAAAAGTTACCGTCAATGGAAGCCAATCGACAGAAGTAAAAGTAATTTGCGTTGCCGCTTCAGAAGACGATCGTTTCAGAGCATCTACTGCATCCAGTTCGGCATACGCCGACAAAGTGTACGAATGGATTCCCGCACCCGGCCAGTTTATCAACGAGACATCGGCAACCGGTGGAATGACAGGGGCAGAAAACACTCTCACTTCGGCAAACTCATGGGCTAAACAGCGCCTTGACTCGAAACTCTTCGTCTCTCTCGGTGCATTCGGTGGATACATTATCGTCGGCTTTGACCACAGCATCAGAGCTTCGGCAAATGAATACGACCTTGCCATCGGAGGAAATGCGTTTCTTTCTACAAACGGAGGAAGCAATGAACCGGGAATCGTATGGGTAATGCAGGATGTCAACGGCAATGGACTGCCTGATGATGAATGGTATGAACTTAAAGGCAGCGAATTTGACAATCCGGCTACAATATTCAACTATTCAATAACTTATTTTCGACCCGAAGCACCACGTATGTCCGTTAATTGGATTGATTCCGAAGGTGAGACAGGTTCAATCCGATATCTTGATAAAATACATACTCAGGACTATTACTATCCGGCCTGGATTGAAGCCGACTCTTACACTCTATACGGCACTCGAATACCCAGTGTAAATTCTGAAGACTCATCGACGGGATACTGGACCAACGAACCATATTCATGGGGATATGCCGACAATATCGGACTTGACAATATAGTGCCGACATCAACATCCTCTGACGGAACCGGCCAACGTACCGGATTCCGTATTTCTAACGCGGTCTACGCTGACGGAACTCCTATCAGCCTAAAATATATAGACTTTGTCAAGGTACAAGTAGCCGTACTCGCTAATTCCGGCGCGCTCGGCGAAGTGTCGACTGAAGTCACATCTTTCCAAGACTATTCAATGGAATAAATCTTCTCTCACAGCTCCAAACTATGCACAAAATTCTAACAGCTTTTCTGATGCTCTTCTCTATGACCTCATGCATGAAATGGGATTATGGCGATTATCAAGAAGACTTCAACGCATCCGGAACCGGACTATTTATTGTCAACGAAGGAAACTTCCAATACAGCAACGCCTCGCTGTCGTATTATGATCCGTCAGACAATACGGTACAAAATGAGGTGTTTTCTCGTGCGAATGGGATGAAACTCGGCGACGTAGCATACTCTATGACAATATACGACGATAAAGGGTGGATAGTGGTCAATAATTCCGGTGTTATTTTTGCAATTGACACGAACACGTTCAAGGAGACAGGACGCATTGAAAACATGGCCTCACCGCGATATATTCATTTTGTCAGCTCGGAAAAAGCCTACGTAACTCAAATCTGGGATAATCGAATTTACATCGTCAACCCTGCAAACTATGAAATATCAGGCTACATAGAGGTTCCGGGAATGGCTATGGGAAGCGCGTCGACAGAACAAATGGTACAATTCGGACGATACGTATATTGCAGTTGTTGGAGCTATCAAAACAAAATTATTAAAATTGACACCTCGACAGATGAAGTTGTTGACGAACTGACTGTAGGAATCCAGCCCAGATCGCTGACAATCGATAAATACGGCTACTTATGGACAATGACCGACGGCGGATACGAAGGCAGTCCATACGGCTACGAAGCCCCTGCTCTGTTCATGATTGACCCGGACTCATTCTCTGTAATTAAGCAATTCAAATTCGAGTTAGGCGATTCTCCAACATCCCTACAGGTAAACGGGGCCGGCGATACGCTATATTGGATAAACGACGACGTATGGAAAATGGAGGTCACGTCCGAACGCATTCCCGTACGCCCTTTTATCGAATCACGCGACACTAAATATTATTGTCTGACAGTCAACCCGGTCAATAGCGAAGTCTACCTGGCCGACGCAATCGACTATCAGCAACGAGGGATTATATACCGATACTCGGCCGAAGGAGAACTCACCGACGAATTTTACGCAGGAATAATCCCCGGAGCATTCTGCTGGAAATAGTCAAATCTCATTACGTTTAACCACCAATCTAAAACGCAGACCTGATGCTAAAGAAATTGGCAAAAACATCGATTATAATATGTGTCATGCATTGTGCATCATGCATCAGCGCGATGGCACAAATGACTCATCAGCTTCGTGAAGTTGTGGTGACGGCTCGACGGCCGATGAAGGAGATCGGAGTTCAGAAAACGTCTTTTGACTCTCTTACGCTGAAGGAAAACATTGCATTGTCAATGGCAGACATTCTTACCTTCAATTCCTCTGTATTTGTCAAAAGTTATGGACGCGCCACGCTCTCTACTGTTGCATTTCGCGGCACATCGCCGAGCCACACGCAAGTGACATGGAACGGTATGCGCATCAACAATCCTATGCTTGGCATGACCGACTTCTCTACCATTCCGTCTTATTTCATCGACCAAGCGTCACTGCTTCATGGCACTTCATCAGTCACCGAAGCCGGTGGTGGATTAGGCGGGTTAGTTAAACTCGGCACTTTGCCCGACGTTCCTGACGGAATAAACGCGCAATATGTCCAGGGAATCGGGTCGTTCAGCACTTTTGACGAATTTCTGCGAGTCACTTACGGAAACGACCATTGGCAGTCGTCAACACGCGCAGTTTATTCTTCATCGCCAAACGATTATAAATATATCAACCACGACAAAAAAGTCAACATTTATGACGATGACCATAACATTATTGGACAATACCATCCAACCGAACGCAACCGCTCCGGCTCCTTCAAAGACCTCCATATTTTGCAAGAAGTCTACTACAATACTCTAAAGGGCGACCGTTTAGGCCTTAACGCATGGTATCTTAGTTCTAATCGAGAGTTGCCACTGCTGACAACCGATTACGGCAATGAACGTGACTTCGAAAACAGACAGCGAGAACAGACATTCCGCGGGGTTATTTCTTGGGACCACAACCGAAGCAATTGGAAGACTGGATTAAAAGGTGGCTATGTCCATACGTGGATGGCATACGACTATCGTAGGGAAGTGTCCGAAAATAATTGGTCGACTATGACTCGCTCCCGAAGTAGAATCAACACCATTTACGGTCAAGCCGACGGCGAATTTACGCCCAACAGAAAGTGGTATTTCACAGCTAATCTGTCGGCTCACCAACAATTTGTAGTAAGCAAAGACAAAAACATAACCCTCCAAGACGGCGACAATGGATTGGTAGGCTATGACAAAGGCCGCATAGAACTATCCGGGTCTGCCTCCGCCAAATGGCAGCCTCTTGAACGATTAGGATTGTCGTTAATATTAAGAGAGGACATGTACGGCAATCAATGGGCACCGATAATTCCGGCCTTCTTTGTTGACGGATTGGTTTCACGGGCAGGCAACATTATGCTAAAAGCATCTATCTCCCGCAATTACCGGTTCCCGACCCTCAACGACCTATATTTTCTGCCTGGAGGAAATCCCGAATTGGAAAATGAGCATGGATTCAGTTATGATGCTGGCATCAATTTCGATACAGGAAAAGCCGGACTTTTTTCCATCAGCGGAGGAGCCACATGGTTTGACTCATACATCAACGACTGGATAATATGGCTACCTACAACTAAAGGCTTTTTCTCTCCGCGCAATGTGAAGAAAGTTCATGCATACGGCATAGAGCTGAAAGGCAATCTCTCCATTCAGCCTGCGAAAAATTGGCTTATTGACCTCAACGGCTCTTACTCATGGACTCCTTCCATAAACGAAGGAGAAAAGATGTCGCCGGCCGACCGTTCCGTTGGCAAACAACTCCCTTACGTTCCGAAACATTCAGCATCGCTGACAGGAAGACTTTCGTGGCAAACTTGGAGTTTCCTATATAAGTGGGCTTACTACTCGGAGCGCTATACCATGTCAAGCAACGACTTCACACTCACCGGCCACCTGCCAAAATACTTCATGAGCAACATCTCGCTCGAAAAAGGGTTGTCGTTCAAGCCGGCCGATGTCCAGCTTAAATTAGCCGTTAATAACTTGTTCAATGAAGACTATCTGTCAGTATTGTCACGTCCCATGCCCGGCATCAATTTCGAGTTCTTTATAGGAATTACTCCTAAATTATTTAAGAAAAAAGAAACGGATACCGACTTTAATTATTAATAAATATGAAACCGACATTTTCATTATTTAACATTCTTATATTAATATGCATTCTAACCTCTTGCGGGGGAAATAACGCGTCAAAATTAACTGATTTCGACATCGACGTATACGCGCCTGAATACGCTTCCGGATTTGACATAACAGGGGCTGACGGAAAGCATAGCACTTTAATCACCATTAATAATCCTTGGCAAGGAGCCGACAGCGTGACTACCCGACTTTTCATCAGCCGCAACGGCGAAGCGGCTCCAGACGGATTCAATGGGCAGACACTTGACAGCGAGGCTAAACGTATCGTGGCAATGTCTTCTACCCACATAGCCATGCTCGATGCAGTCGGGGCTGTCGATCGAGTGGTCGGAGTGTCCGGCATCGACTATATCGCCAATCCTTATATAACCTCTAACCGAGATAAAATCGGAGATGTGGGCTACGAAGGGAACATTGACTATGAACTACTTTTATCGCTCGAACCCGACTTAGTGTTGCTATATGGTGTCAACGGAGCAAGTCCTATGGAGAAAAAGCTGAAAGAATTCGGCATCCCTTTCATGTATGTAGGCGACTATGTTGAAGAATCGCCACTCGGTAAAGCCGAATGGCTTGTTGCTCTCTCAGAGTGCGTCGGGAAAAGGGATGCCGGAGAAACTATATTTGCAGGAATAGTCAACAGATATAATAATGTAAAATCAACTGCCGAATCGTTTCAGAAAGCTTCAGATACCAACAAGCCTAAAGTCATGCTGAACACCCCCTACGGTGATTCTTGGTTCATGCCTTCTGTTAAGAGCTATGTTGTTCGTCTGATCACTGATGCCGGAGGTGACTATGCTTACTCCAAAAACACCGGAAACAGCTCCACTCCGATCGATTTGGAAGAAGCCTATAAGCTGACATCTGAAGCCGACTACTGGCTCAACGTCGGATCGGCTGCAACACTTGCCGAACTGAAGGCCGCATGTCCTAAATTCACCGACACACGATGCTTTGTTACCGGAAATGTCTACAATAACACTCTTCGTACCACCCCTTCCGGGGGCAACGACTACTATGAGTCGGCAATAGTCAATCCCGACCTCCTGCTCCGCGACCTCGTGAAGATATTCCATCCCGAACTTGTTGAGGATGACTTTATTTACTACAAGAAATTAAACTAATATGGCGGCCCGAACCTCTCTGCTGTTCATTGTGCTGTCAATGCTTGCAATCATTTTGTTCTGCATTGATTTGGCTGTCGGCTCCGTGTCTATCCCCATTAGCGATGTATTGGCGGCTTTAACCGGAGGCGACTGCCCTCCGTCAACTTCAAAAATCATACTTAACATCCGACTGATTAAAGCAATAGTCGCGCTCTTGGCCGGAGCCTCTTTGTCTGTGAGCGGACTGCAAATGCAGACACTTTTCCGCAATCCGCTTGCGGGACCATACGTGCTCGGCATAAGTTCCGGAGCCAGCCTGGGAGTAGCCCTGGCGGTTCTCGGTGCGCCATTTTTAGGCATGGGAGCCATCATGTCATCGTTCGGAATAGCCGGAGCCGCATGGATAGGAGCGGCGGCAGTTCTTATTGTAATCGCGGCGGTGGGTCATCGCATAAAAGACATAATGGTCATTCTCATTCTTGGCATGATGTTTTCATCGGGTGTCGGTGCCGTGGTTCAAATATTGCAATACCTCAGCAAAGAGGAGTCGCTTAAAGCATTTGTCATCTGGACAATGGGGTCGCTCGGCGACGTAACTTATACGCAACTCTACATTCTAATACCCGCAGTTGCCGTAGGGCTTCTATTGGCGGTGATAACCATCAAACCCTTAAATCTACTGCTTTTTGGCGAGGACTATGCAGTAACTATGGGACTTAACATTAAGAAGTCGCGCACTTTACTCTTCATTTCCACTACACTTTTGGCAGGCACTGTGACGGCGTTCTGCGGTCCGATAGGATTTATCGGCCTCGCCATGCCACATGTTACGAGAATGCTCTTCTCTAACAGTGACCACAGAGTGTTAGTTCCGGGAACGATTCTCACCGGAGCCACGATATTGCTTGCTTGCGACATCGTAGCCAAGCTTTTCGTCCTCCCCATAAACTCCATAACCGCGCTGTTAGGCATTCCTATTGTAATATGGGTAGTCCTTAAAAACAAATAACCTTGATGCGACAATGATTAAACTATACGACTTCTCCATAGGCTACGGTCAACGCCACTTGCTCGACCACATAAACGCCGAATTCTCCAACGGATGCCTGACCGCACTAATTGGCCGTAACGGTGCCGGAAAGTCCACACTGCTAAGAGCCATAGCCGGACTTAACAAACAGTATTCCGGCGACATAATTCTTAACGGCCACGTGCTTGCTGGAATGCCACAACACGAGATCGCCAGGGAGCTATCGTTCGTCACCACCGAACGCACCCGCATAGCCCATCTTAAATGCTTCGATGTAGTGGCTGCCGGACGTGCGCCATACACTAATTGGATTGGACGTATGTCAGACAACGACATAGAAATAGTTAGAAGAGCCATCGCATCCGTAGGCATGGAAGCCTACGCCGACCGCACTATGGACATGATGAGCGACGGCGAATGCCAACGCATTATGATAGCTCGCGCACTCGCGCAGTCCACCCCTATCCTGTTACTCGACGAACCTACATCTTTTCTCGACATGCCAAACCGCTACGAACTCTGCTCGCTATTGTCGCGCCTTGCCCACGATGAAGGGAAATGCATTATATTCTCTACTCACGAACTCGACATAGCACTACGCATGTGCGACTCAATCGCGCTTATAGACGAACCGTCGTTTTACAATCTGCCACCGGCACGAATGATCGAAGAAGGCCACATACAGCGACTGTTCCGTTCAGCCGCGCCCGACTTCAATATTCTCAGATTTCTACACTAACCTAAATATCTTAATCAGTAAAAAATTAAAGCTACAATTTGTTAATAAAGTTAATTATAGTTAACAGGAGCGATTTTTATACTTATTGTACTAAAATTTCTTTAGAAGTGCTAAATTTGCATCGATTCTCTATTCGAAGTTTGTTCTATTGCTGATAAGACCTCGAAAGTGATGATAAAAGATAGTAAGTTTAAACAGACATTGATTCTTTTTTTGTGACTTTAACCTCTGTGCAGATGGGGGGAGAATTGTGTCTACGCGATTTAACGTGTGAATAAAATAAAAAAATGAGATAATTATTAACTAATGTAAAACTAAACAAACTCTTGCATGAAGAACATTTGTTTTCAAATGAACCGAAAGGCATGGATTGTAGCTATAATGCTCTTGTGCCTGTCTTTCCCGGGTTTGGCTCAGAAGATTACCGTAAACGGCAATGTCTCTGATTCTTCCGGTGAGCCCCTGATCGGAGCGAGTGTGTTGGCCAAAGGTACCGCTGAAGGTACGGCTACCGATTTCGACGGTAATTTCACCATTTCCGTTGATCCTAATGCCGTTTTGGTGGTGTCATACGTAGGTTACGACACTAAAGAAGTGGCTGTCGACGGCCAAACCACTATTAATGTGGTGCTTTCAGAAAACAGCGTGATGCTTAACGAAGTCGTAGCCATTGGTTACGGTACCGTTAAGAAGAGCGATGCAACGGGTGCGGTATCTGCCATCAAACCCAGCGAGATTCAAGCCGGACTGGCAACCTCCGCACAGGATCTTCTTGTAGGTCGCAGTCCGGGTGTCGTTGTAACGACAAGTGGCGGTCAGCCCGAAGGCGGTGCCAACATCCAGATTCGTGGTGGTGCCTCTCTGTCTGCATCCAACGAACCGCTTATCGTTATCGACGGTGTGCCTATGGACACAAAGGGTACTTTGGGTTCCTCTAACCCGATGTCGCTTGTCAATCCGGAAAACATCGAATCAATGACCATCCTTAAAGATGCTTCTGCAACAGCCATCTTCGGTAGCCGCGCATCTAACGGTGTGATTATCATCACTACTAAGAAAGGCTCATCAGGGAAGCCGGTCGTTAACTTCGCGGCTAATATGTACATCAACACCCCGCGCAACTACGTGGACATGATGGACGCAGGCGAATTTTCAAGCTTTATACTCAGTCGCTATGGCGAAGGTTCATCCCAAGCCAAAGCTCTCGGACAGTATAATACAGACTGGCAGAAGAAAGTGCTTCGCACCACAGTGTCAAGCGACTACAACTTAAGTGTAGGCGGAACTTATAAGTTCCTTCCTTACCGTGTATCGGTAAGCTACACCAACAATAATGGTATTATCCGCACAACCAAGATGGACCGCGTGACTCTCGGCATCAACCTATCGCCGAAGTTCTTCGACGGACTCTTGTCGATCAACGCCAATGTTCGTGGCGCATATTTAAAAAACCGCTACCATAAAGACGAGACTCTCGGCAATGCTGTCGGCTTCAACCCGACTCTTCCGGTCTACAATCCTGAAGGAAATGTGTTCAACAACTATACTACTTACGTTGGTACAGGTGTGGCAGGTCCTAACTCAAGTGGCGACCAAATTAACACCCTTAAGGCTTTGAACCCCGTTTCGCTTCTCAACGACTATAGCTCAATTTCCGACGTTTACCAAAGCATCGGTAACATTCAGTTCGACCTCGCAATGCCGTTCTTGACTGACCTCCACGCCAACTTAAACCTTGGTTATGACATCAGCAAGTCAAACGTCAACAATAATACATTTGCCAACTCACCCCAGGCTTGGAAAGACGGTAGCGACCTGCCCTACGTCAAAGGCTACGATGCCGAAGGTAAAGAGGTTGACATGCTCGTTCCGGTAGGCGACATCGCCAATGGAGGCTACTTTATCAAGAACACGAAGGACGGAGCCGGTCGCTACAGCTACGAGCATCAGGTAAAGGCTAACCTCCTTCTCGACTTCTACTTGAACTACAAGCATAATTTTGAGGAAGCTTACTCTAACCTCGACGTGACAGCCGGTTATTCTTGGCAGACTTTCCGCTGGCAGGGCAAGAGCTACAGCAACATCAACTCAGGCGAATACAAGGGATTCCAGGGATATGCCACATCTAACTACCGCAATGACCTGGCCCTCGTCTCATTCTTCGGACGTGTTAACTATACGTTCATGGAGAAGTATCTTGCCACAGTTACTGTACGCGGCGACGGTACTTCACGCTTCTCCAAAGATCACCGCTGGGGTACTTTCCCATCTGTGGCCCTCGGATGGCGCATCATTGACGAAGACTTTATGAACTCTCTCCGCAACATATTCTCCGAACTTAAGCTTCGCGCAGGTTGGGGTATCACCGGTCAGCAGGATATAGGCGACAATTACTTCCCCTATCTCCCGATATACACTATCGGTAACAACGGTAATCCGACCCCCAACACTACCGCCTATCCCAACACTCAGCCGGGTGGTACCGGATATATCAACGTAATCAAGCCCGACGGCTACAACTCTGACCTTAAGTGGGAAGAGACCACTACATGGAACGTCGGCATCGACTTCGGTTTGTTCAACAACCGCATCAACGGTAGCTTGGATTTCTATAAGCGTAAGACTAAGGACCTTCTCACTTGGTCGACTGTGGCAGCAGGTTCAAACCTGACCAACGCTATGAACACCAACATCGGCGACCTTGAGAACACCGGTATCGAATTTAACGTCAACGCACGTCCTATTGTAACTCAAGACTTTACTTGGACCACTGACTTCAATATCGCTTGGAACAAGAATAAGATCACCAAGCTTACAGCCGGCGACGACCCCGACTACTTCATCGCCACCGGTGGTATTTCAGCCGGTACGGGTACCAACATCCAGGCCCACATGGTCGGATACCCCGCTTACAGCTTCTATGTTTACCAACAGGTCTACGACGTTAACGGCGACCCGATCGAAGGTCAGTTCGTTGACCGCAACGGCGACGGACAGATTACCGAATCTGACAAGTATATGTACCATAGCCGCGACCCGAAAGTAGTGTTCACTTGGAGCAATACCTTCAACTACAAGAATTGGGACTTCGGAATCGTTCTCCGTGCTAACCTCGGCAACTGGGTTTACAATGACCTTGAGGCATCAAACACCTCTATATCATCTACTCAGTCAGCTCCTCTTAGCAACCTCATGAGCGGACGCTTCCTTTTCAACGACCTTGGCGTACAGGGTGTACAGAGCGACTATTTCGTGCGCAATGCCTCATTCCTCCGCTGCGACAACATCACAGTCGGCTACACTTGGCCCGGCCTTCTCAACGACAAACTCCGTCTGCGTGTCTACGGAGCTGTCCAAAATCCTTTCGTAATCACCAAGTACAACGGTCTTGACCCAGAAGTATTCTCCGGTATCGACCGCGAGGTTTATCCCCGTCCTGTTA
Source organism: uncultured Muribaculum sp. (assembly GCA_964543345.1). Classification (GTDB taxonomy): domain Bacteria; phylum Bacteroidota; class Bacteroidia; order Bacteroidales; family Muribaculaceae; genus Muribaculum. The sequence continues at coordinate 52,167 of CAZIXM010000006.1, forward strand.
CCGTATCGTTTGGTGTAGTAGCTCAGTTCTAACATGTTAATGATATTACAGCAATGATTATAAATAAATTCAAATCCATATCTTTTGCCTGCGTGGCTACGCTGGCATTGGGCTCGGCTGTGACATCCTGTGTCGACGACCTGAACGTGACACCGAAGAATCCGAGCAATCTGACTGAACTGACCGACGGTGGCGAGTACTATCAATTTCTCGCTCAGGTCTACGGCGGTCTTTGCCTCTCCGGCGTAAACGGCGGTAGCGACATCACAGTTGACGATGCCGGTGCAGGTGTCTATACCCGTCAGCTTTGGAATCTCCAGGAGCTTCCTTCAGATGAGGCTTTCATCGGAAAGAACTGGAACGATGCCGGTCTTGACGAACTTGACTACTCGACTTGGTCGGCCGACAACCACTGGCTTTATGAGTCAATGTCGCGCTTCACTTTCCAGATAAACATCTGCAACGAATTCCTGCGCCAGATTGACCACGCCGCTTCTGTAGAAAATCCTGTCTCAGCTGAAGAGATAGCACGCATGAAGTGCGAGGCCCGTACACTACGCGCCCTTTCGTTCTACCATATCATGGACTGCTTCGGAGTTGGCCCATACGCAACGGAAGATCATGTAATCGGTACGGTACCTCCCACAATGACACGTGCTGAGATGTTCCCTCTCGTGGTTGAAGACCTTAAAGATGCCGTAGAAGGGCTCCCCCTTGCCAAGGATCAGGTCTACGGACGTGTTTCTCGCGAAGCCGGCTATATGCTGCTTGCCAAGCTTTACTTGAATGCCCAAGTCTACACCGGAACTCCTATGTGGTCAGAGTGCGCCCAAGCCTGCCAGAAAATTCTGGAGACCAACAACACTCTTGCTCCCGAATATAAATATCTGTTCTGCGGCAGCAACGATAAGTATGTAGGTACAGGCGAAATACTTTGGGGAGTACCTCAGGACAACTCTTATTGCCAGACCTATGGCGGTACCACCTACCTCGGCATGGGTGCATACAATGTCAGCATTGACGAGACTCTCCAAAAGCGTCTTGGCTTGAGCGGTACCGGTTGGGGCGGCCCGCGTGTTCGTCCGGAACTTGCCAATATCATCTCGCCGGCCGACAAACGCTATTTGTTCTACACCGATGGCCTTTCAAACAATCTGTCTAACATTGGCGATTGGGAACTCCCCGGCGGTTCAGGCTATATGTGTATAAAGTATGTTTACACCAACGAATCTGACTACTACAACGAAAGCGGAGCCGTAAGTCTGAACACATTCAATAATGCCGACTGGCCTCTGTTCCGCCTTGCCGACACATTCCTTATGCTTGCCGAGTGTGAACTCAACGGTGTATCTTGCAACGGCAAAACCTATTTCGACAAAGTACGCGAACGCGCCGGCCTCTCACCGATTGAGCTTACCGCCGACAACCTGCTTGACGAACGTGCCCGCGAACTTTATTGGGAGGGACACCGTCGCAGTGACTTGATTCGCTTCGGGAAATTCACAGGCTCCTCCTACGTATGGTCGTGGAAGGGCGGCATCGAAGCAGGTCAGGGTATTGACTCTTACCGCAACGTGTTTGCTGTTCCGACCCAATACATCAACACTCTCGGTCAGAACCAGGGTTATTAATGTGTTAACTTTATAAACGCAACAGATTTATGAAAAAAATATTATTACTTTTTGCCGTGCTTCTGACCGCCGCTACCTTCTCTGCATGTTCCGACGATGAAGATCCCAAGGCATATAGGCCCACTGATAAAAATTTCTTGAACGTACCCCCTCTGTCGGCTCAGACCTACGACCTTCAGAATGCAGGTACCGTACAGTTCACTTGCTCTCAGCCAAATTACGGTGTTGGAACTGTTCCAACCTACGGAGTTCAGGTGGCTCTCAATGAAGACTTCTCAACAATTTACACCGGTTCTGCGGTTTACGACCCGTCAAATGAAGTGGCATACGTAGAACTACCTTACACCACCAATAAGACCACCCTTGAAGTACCTGCCAAAGATATTGCCAACGGCATAAGCACTCTGCTCGGGTACACTGACATCAGCCAGTATGAGGGACGCACTCCTTATTCCGGTCCGCTATACGTCAGACTTCGTTCTTACTTCTCAAGTCTGAACGGCGAACTTGCCGACCTCTATTCGATTGAGTCAAACGTGGTTAAGCTCGACAATGTCATTGGCTACGCCACCGTGCGCCAGCCTGCTTGGATCTACCTTGTGGGTGCTCCGGAAGGATGGGCTGGCCCGACCGAAGCAAATGCCGCTCACTATGAATCTTGGAAACTTTATGAAGCCGACGATGCTATCGGCAGCGACATTTACTATGGCACGTTCATGATCCCCGACGGACAGTTCCAGTTCCGATTCTACTCAGCGTTGACCGGATGGGACGACGACTCCTACGGCTCGCAGACCGACGACAATCCTCTTGACATAGTGTTCGACGACGACGAATATTCCGGCCCGATCGTTAAGGGTAAAGGTTCTTATCAGGTTCCCGACTGGACTGCAAATTGGGTTAAGATGACGGTTAACCTTAAGTCTATGTCAGTGACATTTGACATTGTTGAAGAGCCCTAAGACTCTGTGTGGAAAGAAAAGTTTTTAAACATGTAATTATTTGAAAACAATGAAATTAAAATTTAATATAGCTTTATTCGCGGTTCTCGCGCTCGGTCTGGCTTCATGTTCCGACGACGAGTATAAGGGTATCGCGCAGGTGACTCCCGCAGAGCCTACAATGCCTGCTGACGGAATCGCGGCTACCGACGTGCTTGCCAACGGCGCGGCTGTTGACCTTAACGACGGAGCGGCAAGGCTTCTCAACGTCACTAAACTCGAAGACTTTCCTTCAAGCAGCGAACTCCAAGTGGTTATGAAGGTGGCAAAGACGCAGGACATGGCCGATGCACAGAATGTGGTGCTTGTCACTACTGACGGCGTTGACGGAGCCATTAAGTCGTGCAACGCTACCGAAGAAGATTTCAATACCGCTATTCAGACACTTTTCGGAAAGAACCCGTCGCCTAAAACGGTCTATGTCAACTATACAGCGTATGCTGTCGACGGAACCTCCTCCGTACTTCTTGGATCAGTCGGCACAGCCCAGTCGCTTGTTGTCACTCCGGTTGACCTCGGTTATGTTGTAGAGACTGAATATTACATTCTTAACACAATCGACAACACCACCTACAAGATGACCCAGGCCGATGCTACCCAAGATGTATATGACGCTCCGGTATTTGACGCTATAATTCAGGTAACAGAAGATGGTTTTGCTTGGAAGATTGTTCCCGCTTCTGCCATCAATTCGCTGACTGACGCTTCGAAACTCTATGGCAACGCAGAAGCTGAGCTTAACGCTACCGAGGGTGCTCTTGCACTGGGAGCTGATGCCGGCGAGATTGAGGAGACCGGCCCTTGCCAATTCTCAATCAATATGGAGGAATTGACATTCACATATAAAGCCGCTTACGAAGCCCTATATGTGGTAGGAAACGCACAAGGTTGGAATCCATCCACCCCGGCACAAATGACTACGAAGAATTACATCAAATATGGTGGCTTTGTTCCGGTTGACGGCGATTTTAAGATTATCACATCTTACGGCGATTGGTCGGAACCCCAGATCGGAAGCTGTACGTTTGAATCCGATACCGACACCGAAGGCAACCCCGGCGGATACAAAGCAGAAGCTAAATTTATCCAAGGCCAAGCCGACAACATGAGCGGACTCCCAACCGGACTCTGGGCTATGGTATTCGAAATGGACACCAAGACGATTACCGCTTCGCCGGTAACTTCGCTCGAGTTTATCGGTGACGCTACCGGAGGATGGGGCGACGGCGATGTTCAAGCTTTGACTGCTCAAGAAGTCAACGGCGTAGCCACCTCATGGACCGGTACCATCACATTCTCCGGAAGCGGCGAATATAAGATTCGTGCCAACCACGGTTGGGCGTTCAGCCTCGGAGGCTCGGCCGACCAGCTCATTTGGGATGGAAGCAATATTCCTTCACCTACGGCAGGCACTTATCAAGTCACTCTGAACCTTAACAATCCTGTTGTTCATCTTGACATGCAGAAGGTTGATTAGCACTGATAATTATCTCAGTCAATCAGGAGGCGCGGGCCATACAGTCCGCGCCTCTTCTGCATAATATGGTCATTTTGGTTAGGTTGTTAACGTTCACTCGTTAACCTCAATGATATGATGAAGAATGGCAAACATTATCAAGCCGGCAGTGGAATGAATGCCTAATTTGGCATTGATATTGCGCCTGTGGGTAGTGATAGTGTGAATCGACAAATGAAGCTCTTCGGCAATCTCTTTGTTTGACATACCGAGTGCCACACATCTAATTATATCCTTTTCACGCTCACCCAATGTTTCAAGCTGTGGGTCGGCATTATCCGTTTCGGGTTGGTCATCGGCTTCTTCGCCCGGATCAAGCCTCGTTCTAAGTACCTCTTCAAGATGTCGCACCTCCGGCAAAAACAGCCGACTTTCGACATCGAAATGCGACATAAAGTCACGCTCGCATATTATTATATCGAACAACACCGAGCTAAGACGCGCATTATCACGTTGGCGATAGTGATAAATGAAGGCGTCCTTTAAGTCTTTGAGTTTTGTGGCCATCTGACCGTGGTTTTCAGAAAAGTCAGCTATATTAAACCGTTCATCAACCTCGCCCGCGAGCAACTTTTCTACATAGCGGAATATAACCGAATTCTCATATTCCATGTGCGAACGTACTTGAGTCACATAGTCGTCATAGAACTTTATCAGAAGGAAAGCTTCGTCATTTGTGTCGGAGTAGTTAATTGCGTCGATTAAGCTATGCCTGATTTTTGGCAAGCTGAAGTCCAAAAAGTAGTCATGCGCCCGCTTAAGATATGAAATAAGGGTTGACAGATTGACGGCCTGAGGAGCAAACGCGCGGTTGCTGAGCAGATTACAGACTGCCAAGAATGTTTCTAAATCAATGCCGTTGTCGGCACATACATTTGCGATGCTGTTATCGCCGAAACCGAATGCTATGTCAAATCGGCTGATGGCCATCAAAAGCAGATGGTTGTCGGCAATCATTTCTCTCATTCTATCTTCTGGCCCGTATGGACGCAACCTGTCTGTCATAGTCATTGCTAAAGAATATGCTTAAAGATTGGCACTGCAAAGTTACTTCGGAAGATTTCGACGTGCCATACCCAAAAATGATGATTTATCAAGTCACTGTCTTGTCTGATTTGTGAATATTGTTAGAACACGCCCGAGGAGCTATTTCTTTTTGCAGAAGAATTGTTAAATGTGTAATTTTGTTGTCTGGAAACATTGATTCACGTTATGAAAAAAGGACTGTTTGCACTTGCCATTGGCACATTCGCCCTCGGAATTTCCGAATTTCTTATGATGGGCATTTTAGTGAAGCTGTCAGAAGACCTCGGCGTTTCGGTCACTCAGGCAGGACACTTGATTTCGGCATACGCCACTGGCGTGTGCATCGGAGCACCGGCATTGCTGTTTGTCAGGAAAGTTGCCCTAAAGCAAATCATGCTTGTGCTTGCCGCCATGATAGCCGTTGGCAATCTTTTGGCCTCGCTGTCGCCTAACTATTGGTGCCTGTTTGTCGCGAGATTCATTTCCGGTCTTCCCCACGGAGCTTACTTCGGCGTAGGCGCAATAGTTGCAAGGAGGTTGGCCAAGCCGGGTGAAGAGGTTCCTGCGGTGGCATTTATGATTGGAGGAATGTCGGTGGCCACGTTGGCGGGAGTGCCTATATGCACATTTGTCACCAACAATTTCACTTGGCGAATAGCATTCTTTATCGTGGCCCTTTCAGGACTGGCCGCATTTTTAGCCATACGGGGTTGGGTCCCTTCGGTAGGACGTCTTAAAGACATGGGATTTAAAGGCCAGTTCCGCTTCCTCAAAACGTTACCTCCGTGGATGATTTTCGGCGGAGTTATTTTCGGACAGATAGGATTCTACTGCTGGTACAGTTATATCGACCCTCAACTGACAGATGTAGCCGGATTTTCCACTGCTTCGCTATCGTGGCTGATGATCCTCGCCGGCCTGGGAATGTTTTTGGGCAACTATATCGTCGGGTATCTTGGCTCACGATTCAAGCCCTCGGCTCTGTCAGCGACGGTGGAGGCAGTAGGCATACCGGTGTTACTCGCTTTCTACTTCCTCGGCGACATAAAGTTCATGGCCGTAGTACTTATGATTCTTGGCACGGCCATATTGTTTGGTTCCGGAAGTCCTCTCCAGTCGTCGATAGTAGGTTATTCTAAAGGAGGCGAAATGCTCGGAGCTGCCTCCATCCAGATCGCTTACAATGCCGGAAATGCCTTCGCGGCGTGGATTGGAGGAGCTGTTATCAATACCGGCTACGGCTATTCGGCCGCATCAATTGTAGGCCTTCCGCTGACATTCATCGGCGCGGCCATGCTTTACTATCTCTATTTTCACCGAGAAAAGCGCCTCGGCGTTCCCGAATAAACTCGGGTAACATAGAATAAACCCAGCTAATCACCGCACGGTTGCGGAGAATAGAAGCCTTATTCACCGCAAATTTGCGGTGAATATTTGTTTATTTCACCGCTAGCCCATAAAATGACTTTGGAAAACTGACATCCTCAAAATGGGCCAAAATATGCAGTTGTTCGCAAGATACTGCCCTGCGTGACATCAACGACCTAATCGCAAAAGGTATGCTCCTTAATAGCGGCGAAGGAGGTCGAAGCTCCAACTATATTTTGCCCGAGATGCGCAATAAATAACCGATAACTTATTTGCCATTCTTATATGTAAAATTGTTATCTTTGTAGTCGATTATGGAAAAGCATATCAAAGTCAACGGAGCCACTGTCCGATATACGGTCGAAGGACAAGGCAAGCCATTGGTGCTAATGCATGGTTGGGGGTGCAACACCTCTACCCTTGCATCAATTGAGCGCGTGGCTCTCGAAAGCTCCAAAGTGGTCAACATCGACTTTCCGGGACACGGTCTGTCGCCCGAACCGCCCGAAGTGTGGGGAATCGAAGAGTACACCCGCGTGCTCGAAGCCGTCATTGAGGCCGAACATCTCGAAAAGCCATCGCTTTTGGGACACTCTTTCGGAGGACGCATTGGCATCCTTTATGCTTCACGCCACCCAGATGTTGACAAACTTATACTTGTCGACGCCGCCGGAATAAAACCGCGCCGCTCTCTGAAATATTATTTCAAAGTCTACACTTTTAAGGCCATCAAACGTCTTTACTATTTGATATTCGGCAAGGAAAAAGCCGAACGAAAGCTCGACAAGCGTCGCGCAAAAGCCGGATCGTCAGACTATGCCGGAGCCTCCCCGCGCATGAGGGCAATACTCAGCAAGGTTGTCAACGAGGATCTCAAATACGCTATGCCCGACATTAAAGCATCGACTTTGTTAATCTGGGGTGAGGACGACACAGCCACCCCTCTGTCCGACGCGAAATATATGGAAAGCCATATCCCCGGGGCAGGACTGGTATCGTTCCCAGGATGTGGTCATTACAGTTTTCTCGACAATCCTTATCAATTCGCGGCCGTGCTCCGCAGCTTCTTAAACTCCTAAATCGAACGTCAACGTAACGACACATACTTAATTATGGAAATACTGACATCTTCGCTACTAATTGCCTTGATCACTGTCGGAGCGATCAACATCGGATGTGAACTCCGACGTGATCTGATGATGCTCCAACAAAACAGCTACCGCAATGAACGCTATATGCGATGGCTTCGCACTTCGGCCGACACCACAAGCTACATACGCCTCTTCGCCTATATAACCCTACTAATCATGATGGCGCCGCAACTGTCTGTGGCATTCAGATGTGCTGTGGCCTTAGTGGTTATGATCATCAACATATTCAACCTCATCACCGCCACCTACAAAAAACCTCTCGTCTGGACTCCGCGGGCCAAACGCATTTATTCCACAGCCGCGATACTGACCATAGTTGCTGTCATGGCTGTTTGGCTATGCACCAGAAGCTTGATGTGGACCGGCACCATGCTTATGTTAACCTACGCGGTATCGCATATCATCATTATGACAGCCAATTGGATTCTGCGTCCGGTGGAATCCCGCATCAACAAAGGCTACTATGATGATGCCGCCCGCATTCTCCGTTCTATGCCCGACATGACAGTAATAGGCATTACCGGCAGTTACGGAAAGACGAGCACTAAACACTATCTAAACCGTATCCTCTCCGAGCAATTCAACGTGCTTATGACTCCTGGCAGCTACAACACACTGATGGGTGTAATCCGCACTATTCGTGAAATGATGCAGCCATATACCGAAATATTCATCTGCGAAATGGGTGCCAAAAACATCGGCGACATTAAGGAAATTTGTGACCTCGTTCATCCCCGGATAGGCATTATTACTGCCGTCGGCGAGCAGCACCTCGAGTCGTTTAAAACCATCGAAAATGTCCAACGTACAAAGTTTGAGCTGGCTGATGCCCTTCCTGCTGACGGTACCGTATACGTCAACGACGACTTCCCATACGTTGCTTCACGGCCCGTTGACAACGCAAAGTGCGTTCGCTATGCCATCAACGGCACTAAAGTCACCGACTTTTGGGTCACCGAGATGAAATTTCATGAAAATGGCACAGACTTTACACTCCACACACCTCAGGGCGACGCACAGTTCACCACGAGGCTAATCGGAGAATTCAACATTTCCAACTTGATTCCCGCTATAGCCGTGGCCATGCAGTTAGGAATGTCGCTTGAAAAAATCGGACATGCCGTGTCGAGAATCGAGCAAGTCGAACATCGACTTAGCATGAAACGCACTCCTGCCGGAATCACAATTATCGACGATGCATTCAACTCTAATCCCGACGGCTCCAGGATGGCCCTCGACGTACTTGCTTCAATGACTAAAGGGAAACGCATAATCGTCACCCCGGGCATGATCGAACTCGGCCAAAAGCAGTATGACTACAACAACAAATTCGGCCAAAAGATAGCATCGTCGGCCGACGTGGCCATTATAGTCGGAGCTTATAACCGCGATGCCATATTAATGGGACTTAAGGAGGCAGGAATGCCGGAAGGGAAAGTCCGGGCAGTCGACACCTTCAAAGAAGCACAGGCCGTACTCTCCACTATTATAAGACCAGGCGACACCGTGCTGTACGAAAACGATCTCCCGGACACATTCAAATAATCTTCGCAAACTTTTGGATATAAATGCTCGTTTAAAAACTGTCTATAAAACTCAAATCAGATATGAAAACCAACATCGGAGTCTTTTTCGGCGGACGCTCCACCGAACACGAAATATCGGTAATATCGGCATCCCAAGCCATGCACGCTATCGACCGCGACAAATATGACGTTACACCAATATACATAACAAAGCAAGGTCATTGGTACACAGGCGACGCGCTTTTCGACGTAAAAAATTATCGCAATATACCCGAACTGCTGAAACAGTGCCAGGAAGTCTACATGCATCCCGTTTATGACGATTACAATCTTTATCGGTCTGAGAAAAAGATGTTTGGCTCCGACATTCTGACAAAGCTCGACGTAGTGATTCCGGTACTTCACGGAAGCAATGTCGAAGACGGTATTTTTGAAGGAGTGCTCCAAACCATTGGCATCCCCTACGCCGGTTGCGACGTACTTTCTTCAGCAAACGGAATGGACAAAATCACAATGAAAATGATTCTGCACGCCAACGATGTTCCGGTAGTGGACTATGTATGGTTCACTGACAACGAATGGGGAAACAAACGCGATGAAGTTATCGGGCGCATTGAGAACAAACTCGGTTATCCCGTAATCGTCAAGCCGGCCAATCTCGGGTCGAGTGTCGGTATTGGCTCTGCACATAACCGAGAGCAACTGATTGAAAAGGTCAATGAGGCCGAACGCTATTCTATGCGAATAATTGTTGAGCATCTCGTAGAAGATTTGCAGGAAATCAACTGCTCGGTTCTCGGCGACTGCGACGAATATCGCATGTCAGTTCTGGAAGAGCCCATTAAAAGCGGCGACTTTCTGACGTATGACCAAAAGTATCTGGGAGGAGGGAAAGGCTCAAAAGGTATGCAGTCATCCCAAAAACGCATTCCCGCGGAACTGCCAAAAGAGGAGACCGAGCGCATACAGTATCTTGCCGGCGAGACTTTCCGTGTTTTGTCATGTCACGGAGTCAGCCGCGTCGATGTGATTGTCGACCGCAAGACCCGACAAGTCTATGTCAACGAAATAAACACCATTCCCGGTTCGCTTTCGTTCTATCTTTGGGAAGCTACGGGACTGCCGTTTGACAAACTCATGGACACCCTGGTAAAGCTTGCCCTTAAGCGCAAACGCCAACAAGGCTTGAAGACTGTAAGCTACGACCAAAACATATTCAATCTTGGAGGCGGAATAAAAGGTGCCAAAGGAACAAAGGGTTAATTTTACGCTCACATTAACTTCACGTTAAGAAAATATATGATTCATTATGCTGAATATTTATTCAGCGTTTATTAACTTTGCGGTCGCAAACGCAACGACTTTGCGTTTGTGGCAAATATAGTTATTTCATTACCGCAAACTAAAGCAAATGAGCCATATACATTCTTCCTCGCCATCGCTGACAGCCTCGCTAATCCCAATCGCAACGCTGATTCTCGGCCTGTTGACATTAATATTAATTTTCGGAGCAGAAGACATTCAGCTTCTCGGCCAACCGCTTTTGCTGTTGGCCGCTGTCGTGTCAATATTAATCTCAATCATTTTCTACCGCCGTCCGGGCAAGTCCTATAAAATAGGAATTTGTAAAGCGGCCGGGCAGGTTTTGCCTACACTTCCGCTTCTGTTGCTTATCTCTACCGTTTCGGCTACATGGATGCTTAGCGGTGTAGTGCCTACATTAATCTGTTATGGGCTCGACTTGCTAAATCCAACCCTTTTCCTTTTCACCGCATGCTCAGTATCTGCCCTAATTTCTGTGCTTAGCGGAAGTTCATGGACCACAATCGCCACAGTCGGACTCGCATTTATGGGAATCGGGACCCTGTGGGGGTATAATCCCGGATGGACTGCCGGAGCAATAATCTCCGGAGCATATTTCGGCGACAAAGTTTCCCCGCTGTCCGACACCACAGTTCTTGCCTCTTCGACTTGCGGAGTTAAACTCTTCCCCCACATCCGCTATATGATGATTACTACGATACCCGCAATGTCCCTGGCATTAGTAGTATTCGCTATTGCGGGACTTTTCCATTCCGGAAATTCCGACGAAATGTCGTCCGACATGGTTGATGCCCTTCACAACACCTTCGACATTACTCCATGGTGTCTGCTCATCCCACTGACCACAATAATTATATTGGCAATGCGAGCCGGAACAAAACTGACGCTTACGGCAAGCACGTTGCTTGGAATAGCGGGAATCTTCATTTTCCAGCCTGACATTATTCACCGACTCGAGAACGGTGCCCAAGCGTCGTTTCCGACTCATTTCAACACCGTTGTTCATCTGCTCGCCACATCCACTTCGTTATCAACCGGCAACGAACAGCTCGACTCGCTCGTTGCCACCGGTGGCATGGAAGGAATGCTCCCGACTATAGCTCTGATTCTGTGTGCCATGTGCTTCGGAGGAGCCATGATGGGGTCAGGTATGCTTTTTACAATCACCCACGCCATAACGTCTCGCCTAAGCAAGACTCGCAACATAGTAGCGTCTACCGTTCTAACCGGATTGATGCTCAACAGCTGCACAGGCGACCAATATCTATCCATAATTCTTAACGGCAACTTATTCCGAAACTTATACCGCCGGCGCGGACTCGAACCGCGTCTGCTTAGCCGCTCCATTGAAGACTCTACATCCGTAACATCCGTTCTTATCCCGTGGAACAGTTGTGGCATAACACAGTCGACAGTGCTCGGAGTAGCAACACTTACATATTTACCCTATTGCATCTTTAATGTTGCAAGCCCGCTCATAACCATATTGGTTGCCGCTATCGGATTTCGCACCCGTATTAAGACCCGTGTAGAAGTCGCCGCATAAAATACCCTCCGCAATGAATAATTATTCTCCGATTATTCATTTTTAATAGTTAACTTTGCGCCTCAAATAAAAAAACGTTAGACAAAAAAATGAAATTGATTGCCGACAGTGGAAGCACAAAAGTGGAATGGGTGCTTCTCGACCAAAACCGGGTAGTTAAGCATATATTCACCTCCGGGTTCAACGCTTTGATGCTTACCGAAGAGGAAATTTCCCAATACATCGACGACGAACTCATGCCTCAATTGGGCGAGACGGCATCCCTAATCTCGGAAGTTTACTTCTACGGTGCCGGTTGCATCGACGAAGAAGTGTGTCGCTCGGTTCGTCGAGCCATACGCCAAAACCTATCGGCCGAGCTTATCGAAGCACATTCCGACTTGCTGGGTGCCGCCCGCGCTTTGCTCGGACATGACGAAGGGATTGCCTGCATTCTCGGTACAGGGGCAAACTCTTGCTACTACAACGGCAAAGAGATTAAGGACCACGTAAGTCCTCTCGGCTATATCCTCGGCGATGAAGGAAGCGGTGCCGTATTAGGTCGCCACCTCATCGGCGACGTGCTAAAGCACCAACTACCCTCCGAACTGTGCGACAAATTCATGGACGAATATAACCTTGAGAGCAACGCCATTCTTCATCGGGTATATAAAGAGCCGATGCCAAACCGCTTCTTGGCATCCGTAACCCCATTCCTACTCAAAAACATCGAAGAGCCTGCCATACACCGACTTGTGCTAAACGAGTTCAAGTCATTTTTCGTACGAAACGTTGCTCAATACGACCGCTACCGCACCCTACCCGTATGCTTCGTTGGCTCAATAGCTTTCCACTACCGGTCAGTGCTCGAAGAGGCCGCCGCGGCACTTGATGCGACAATAGCCACAGTCCTCAAAACCCCCATCGAAGGCCTGATCAACTACCACTCCACTTACTAAATCCACGTGGGAATGTCCTCGTCCTTATTAATTGTCGCTCAGCCATAAGCAACAATTTGAAAGTCACGCGTGTTATCTATTTAAAGATTCACGCACTATGACTAAAAACGTTTCAACTCATTTATCGGGATATTTTACAGCCATAATCGTAGCCGTCGCAACGCTTTGCACGCCCTGTACCACTGTCGCACGTCAGTCGGTAGGACTCGTCCTTAGCGGTGGCGGTGCTAAAGGCATTGCTCATATCGGCGTTATAAAAGCCCTCGAAGACAATGACATTCCCATCGACTACGTGACCGGCACATCCATGGGCGCAATCGTAGGCGGACTGTATGCCTCCGGGTATTCGCCCGAAGAAATGTTGGCGTTGATTCAGTCGAAGGGATTCAAATACTGGTCGACCGGAACCATCGACCCCTCCGATGTCTACTATTTCGGACAGGCAGAGCCAATGCCACGTTGGGCTTCGATCAATCTCAGTTTACGCGATACCACCTCAACTTACGGCATTTTACCGTCAAGTCTGATAAGCCCACTCCCGATGAACATTGCTTTCGTTGAGCTTTTTGCCAAATATACGGCACAATGTCGCGGCGACTTCGACCGGCTGTTCGTTCCGCTACGCACAGTCACGTCAGATGTCTACCATAAACATAAGATTGTCTGCTCTTCTGGCTCGCTCGGCGATGCCATACGCGCCTCAATGTCGTTTCCAATCGTGTTCTCCCCTATTGAAATGGACGGCGTGCTCGTCTACGACGGCGGAATCTATGACAACTTTCCCGTCGATGTAATGCGCGATGAATTTTCGCCCGACATAATGATCGGCGTTGATGTCAGCTCGCCCGACAAGAAGCCCGAACGCAACAACATCATGCAACAAGTCGAAGACATGATTATTCAGAACAATGACTATTCGCTGCCTGACGACGAAGGCATCAAATTGCGGGTCAAAGTTCAACAGTTCGGACTCCTTGACTTCGATAAATGCATGGAGATTTATCAAATTGGCTATGACTACGCCCTGAGCATGATGGACTCTATAAAGTCGCGCATTTCGGCGCGAGAGCCTAAAGCTGATGTCGCGTCACGCCGGCAAAATTTTAAAAACTCTACACCGAAAGTAATCTTCAAGTCAGTGACTGCCACCGGAGCTTCATCGGCCGAAAATGCGTACGTACGCGAGATGTTTATTCCCCGCCACACCGATACTTTCGGCATCGAACATGCACGGCAGATATACTACGAACTCGTAACCCCGGGACACTATCGCGACCTCGTTCCGAAAGCGGTACTTGACACCGCGACAGGTACATTTGACCTGAATCTATTCGTCGACCCCAAAAAAGACTTATCTTTAGGACTTGGAGGCTACATAACCACCTCGGCTAACTCTATGCTTTTTCTCTCGACCGCATACAATCGCATAGGGTATAATGCCTTGAACGTCAGCATCGACGGATGGATCGGGCAAAGTTACCTCGCCGGTATGGTCAGCGGAAGAATGAATCTGCGCACTAACCGGCCATCGTACATCCTCATGCGGGGCGTACTATCTCGACAGAATCTTCCGGAGAACAGCCGCCTTTTCAATTACGATGCCGAAGCAGTCGTCACATCAAGCCAAGCTTTCGCAAAGTTCACTTACGGATTAGAAGCCGGGCGCTCAGGAAAGTTTGACATAACCATCGGAGGCGGCCGACTCGCAAACCGATTCTACAACGGTCTGACTCAAATCGAAGCCGAAGAATACGGCAAATCACGCCTTGTACACCATCTCGCTATCGCACAAGCTTCTTTCGACGACAATACTCTCGACAACCGAAATGCGCCTCTAAGCGGCCACCAATTCACATCCTCAATATCCGGTATGGCCGGCAATGCCACTTATCTTCCTTTGGGGCACAAATCTGACTACGATTCCAGAACTCACCCTGCTTGGGTACAATTCAACCTGAACTATCGCAAATTTTGGCTAATAAACTCGGCATTTTCAATCGGCCTCGACACACGCATCGCCACATCTTCACAAAGGCTTCTCGCCACGTACGGAGCCACCGTGGTCATGCTTCCGGCATTCCATCCGACACCATCCTCATACGACCGCTTCTATCCCGACCTGCGAGCACCGCAGTTTGCCACTGTCGGCATCGAACCGGTATGGAGCATAACCAGAATGTTCCAGATGCGTGGACAATTTCACTGCTTTATGCCGTTCCGACAAGTCCTTCCCGACTATCAGCCCGCAAATGATATTCCGGGCACAGAGATAAAAGCTCGTTACGGCGACTGGTTCTCTACCCGCAAATTTTTCACCGAAATCGACGCGACATATACCCTTCCGTTTGCACAAATATCGGCCTTTGTCAACTATTCCAACACATCTTCCCACCGTTGGAACATCGGCATATCTTTCGGTCTGTTCCTGCTTGCCCCTCGCTTCATTCCTTAAACCGAAGCGGGGGCTGTCAAATTGGATAGAAAGCCAATTTGTTAAATTATTGCTTATGTGAATGATTTTTCATATATTTGCAACCTATCAATAACCAATCAATAAACATCACTTGAAGTATGATTAAAGAAGAACGCCATCAGCTAATACTCGACACGCTGATGAAACATGAATCTATCCAAGTTTCCGACCTGTCATCCCTGTTAGGCGTCTCTACTGTGACCATACGCAAGGATCTAACCGAACTCGAAAAAAACAGCAAGCTCTATCGTAGCCACGGCAAAGCAATCCTCATTAATCCATACATTAACAACAGATCAGTCAATGAAAAAGAGATGCTGTGCCGCGACGAGAAGAAAGAAATCGGCAAATACGCCGCTTTGCTAATCACTAAAGACGACTCCATTATCATAGCGTCGGGCACAACCGTGCTCGCGTTGGCGCGTTGCATTCGGCCGATTCACAAACTAACCGTAATTTCCGCATCGCTCCAGGTGTCTGAAATACTCGGTGTCGACGAAGCTGTCGAAATTGTGCAACTTGGAGGCACACTGCGCCACGACAGTCTTTCTGCCGTCGGGAAATATGCTGAATCGCCTCTCGCCGACTTCTCCTGCAGCAAACTTTTCTTAGGGGTCGACGGTATCGACATCGACTTCGGAATAACCACTACCGATATACGCGAAGCCGACCTCAACAAAGTGATGATGCATTCCGCCCAGAAGACTATCGTGCTCGCCGATTCATCAAAATTCCGCCGCAGAGGATTCAGCAAGATTGCCAACATGGACGAAATAGACCTTATTGTCACTGACTCCGGGATATCAGACAAAATCGTACAGAGCATTGAAGAACTCGGCATTGAGCTTGTAATAGTCGACGCAAAAAACGCAACCTTGGCATAATCATTACCGCAAACGGGTCACACCGAGAACCAATACCGATACTTTTGCTTCGGGACAAGATTTAGCTATGGCTTGACGGCATGAAAGAAGTGTAGCCCCGGTGGTAAGCACATCGTCTACCAACAGAATATGTTTTCCACTTAAGTCGTGCACTCTTTCCCTTTTAACTTGATACACATCACGCAGATTCTGCCATCGACCCACCCCGCCGAGAGCCGTTTGGGTACGATGCCCGCGTGTCGCCTCAAGCATCCTGACCAACGGCTTTCCGGTTACGTCCGACACTCCCCTACAAATCTCTTCGCTTTGATTATAACCCCGTCTAATCAATTTTACCCAATGCATCGGTACCGGCACGACAAAATCAATCCCCTCAAAAAATCCATTTTCGGCAAGCTGCACGGCAAATTTACGCCCGAGCTGCCGGGCCAGTTTAGGACGGCCTGAATATTTCGCCCGATGTATCATTCGGGTGTACGGATCATTTTTAAAGTAGTAGAAATAGCCTGCTGTCCGCTCTATCGGCAATGTCGACGCCAGCCGCTTATACATGATTCCAAAATCATCGAGATGGGCACCCGTCACCGGCAAATCGGCCAAACAATGCAGACACATCACCTCCTCATTGCCTACGAGCGTCCGACCGCACACCTCGCACACATTTGGATAAATCAAGTTAAGAAGAGAGTTTAAATATTTCATTCGGAGAGAGAATTTATTTCATTTATATAATTCATTTATATAATAATGACAATAATCCGCTCATTGTCGGAGTATATCTTTAACAGCCCGCGAGACAAGTGCCGACTCATATCCGCACTGAAGTCCGCGCTGATAAAGTTTTGTCTTAAGTTCATAGTCCGTCCCGGCCTTGACACTTCGCAGTTTAGCTGAAAGTATGGCACACAAGTTTTCGTAATATCGCTCATCGTCAATCTCTGACATTGCTTCATCTGCTATGTCTCGGTCTATTCTTTTTGATGCCAGACCCATCGCAATCTTTCTTCGGCCCCACTTCCCATACACCGACTTATCGCGCACATACGCACGTGCATAACGGCTGTCGTCAACGAAACGACTTGCCACAAGCTTGTCAACCAACTGCTCCCTTACATTAGCCGGAACACCCCACCGAAATAGTTTCTCACGAATCTCGTATGTGCAATACTCCGACATAGCGCACTGAGCCTCCAGCCGCTCAAGAGCCGCTTCGGCCGACATCTGACGCTTAATCATAATCTGCAGGCGATGTTGCGGTTACGAACCGCTGTTTTCCGTTCATATCTCGTATTACATCCACATCCTTAAACCCTCGACTTTTAAGACAGTCCGACACCGAACCGGCACAAAGCGGGTTTATCTCCAGATATAAGCGACCGCCAGCCGACAAAGCGTTGCCGGCATAGTCGGCTATCGGAACATAAAACTTCAGAGGGTCGCCGTCAGGCACGAACAGAGCTAAATGAGGCTCGTAGTCAAGCACATTTCGATCCATCTCTGACTTCTCCGATTCAAGAACGTACGGAGGATTGCTTACTATTATGTCAAACTTATCTGATTTAGGAAGTTCCGACGAAAGCACATCTGTCTCTACAAAACTCACCTTGACCTTCGACATCCGGGCATTTTCCCGGGCCACATCGAGGGCATCCGCAGAGATGTCAACACCGGTTACGGACGCGAACTTCAACACGCGCGCCAGAGTTACCGCTATACATCCCGACCCGGTACATAAGTCAAGCACTTTCAAGTCTGGCTTGTCACCTTGTTCTTTAACGATTATATCCACGAGCTCCTCCGTTTCCGGACGCGGAATTAATACCGCAGGAGTCACCTCAAGATCCGCGCCATAAAACCTGGCTTTCCCTAATATATACTGCAGAGGCTCTCCTCCGATAAGCCTATCGACCACTTTGTCTATCTTTCCGCACATAAATGCCGAAATTGTAGTATCTTTGCGCAAAACCGCATCGACTGGCGTATAGTGAAGCATATCCTCCACTATTATTTTGGTCATAGCATCTGCCTCTCCGGCTCCATAAACAGGAGTCAGACGGACACGGATTGACTCAAAAAGCTCTTTTAACGTTGGTTCGGTTGTCATAACACAAAAGTAATTATTTTTATTCTTAACTGCAAGTATGTTTATCGACAAGCAATATATGCGCCGAGCCATTGAACTCGCACGTCACGGTCTCGGCCACGTATCGCCCAACCCGATGGTCGGTGCCGTTATTGTCCACGACGGCAGGATAATCGGCGAAGGCTATCACCGCCGATTCGGGCAGACACACGCCGAAGTCAACGCCATTGCATCCGTGCGCGAGCCGGATTTGTTAAAGGATGCCACTATGTACGTCACTTTAGAGCCCTGCTCCCATTACGGTAAAACTCCGCCTTGCGCCAAGCTGATTATCGACAAGCAGATTCCTCGCGTTGTGGTAGGGTCGCTCGACCCGTTTGAAAAGGTCAGCGGGCGCGGAGTTAAGATGCTCCGGGAAGCGGGAGTGGAAGTGGCCACGGGTATCCTCGAAAAAGAATGCCTCGCCATCAACAAAGCTTTCATAAAGGCCCACTCGACAGGCATACCTTGGGTGACACTAAAATGGGCTCAAAACACCGACGGATTTATCGATTCAACGCGGACAGAAAGTGTCGAGCCTGCAAAATTCTCGACTCGTCTGACATCTGCGCTCATGCATCGCCAACGCACCCTCCACGATGCCATAATGATTGGCTCCGGCACGGTAATTGCAGACAATCCTTCGCTGACCGCAAGATTGTGGCCTGGCAGAAATCCCCGACCTATAATAGCCGACCGAAGCCGACGAATCACACGAAACTATCAGATTTTCTCCGCCTCGGAACACGAACCTTTATTTCTCCATGGCTCTTCTCCTGCCGAATACTTATCAGAATTATACAGCTTAGGTATAACCTCTTTGTTGGTGGAAGGCGGAGCGAAACTGCTTGAATCTTTCTTAAAATCAGGACTTTGGGACGAAGCAAGAGTCGAAGTATCGCCCTGCAAACTTATTGACGGCATTAAAGCTCCTACAATTTGCGGCATTCCCTCACAAGAATTAACAATAGACGGAAATACCATATTTTGGTATTCAAAATCAGCCCCTAATGGAGTTAAAAACCTATAAAAAGAGTGAATATCGGCCTAATTGTCTACATTTACAATGCCGATTAGAGGAATAGTTGTAATTTTACGCTCGATTTTTGATTTTCACTTGAATTGCATTTTTAGTCGAACTCTAAACGAAATAACGAAATTGTTGCTAACTTTGCAGTTTGAAAAATAATGTTCATCATACAAATATGACAAGACGATTCTTAACATACGCTATTTCGGCTCTCGCTCTTTCAGGAGCCTTGTTGTCATGCAACAAAGACACCGAAGAACTGTCGGCCGACACGGGTATGACCGCTGAAACGCTATACTCGAGCACCGCAATCACGTCTTTTAACCTTAAAGACAATTCAAGCGTGCTGACCAACCTGAGCGGAGTATTTTTTACCATCGACTTGAACGACGCGGTAGTGTTCAATGCCGACTCACTCCCTTACGGCACCGACGTTTCTAAATTGCTTGTGACAATCGGCACTCCCGGCGACAACAAAGTAGAAGTGACATACATCCAAGCCGACAGCTTGGCGTCTACCACAATCGAATATTCCACTTCGAGCACCGACAGTATCAACTTCACCGAACCGGTCTTTGTGAAAGTGACTTCGGTCAACCAGTCATACACCAGGGAATATCGCCTGAAAGTCAATGTGCATCAAGTGGAATCCGACTCCCTTTGCTGGGGCGATGTAGAGTATTCCACGCTTCCGGGTGCCATTTCAGGCAACGTCTCAGCGTCTGTGACAGTTTTGAACGACAACCGTCTGTATTGCTACACCCTTGACGGTTCGCAGTATCGGCGCGCCGACGCAAAAGCCGACCTTACCGAGGGAGAGACCAGAACTTGGACCACGCAAAACGCTGTCCATTTCGGATTTACTCCCGACTTGCAGTCGATGAATGCCGCCGACGGCACATTCTACGTTTTATCCTCCGAAGGGCTACTTTACTCATCTACCGACGGACTCCAATGGTCATCAACCGGACAAACTTGGGTTCACATCTACGGAGCCTACAACGGCTACATTCTCGGTGTAAAGCAGGAGTCCGGCAAATACATGCACGTGGCATACCCCGAACCCGACGGCTTCGTTTCAAAAGAAGTGGCCGACGGATGCCCCATTAGCGGCACGAGCCAAATGCAATCGTTTGAAAATGAATGGTCACAACTTCCGCTGGGCGTATTTGTCGGCGGCAAAGATGCTTCCGGACAGCTCTCCGGCGATGCCTGGGGTTACGATGGCTCATCTTGGGCTCTAATCGGCAACCTTCCATCAGGAGTAGCTTACGAAGGCATAACATTAGTGCCTTACTTCACGTATAAGACAGATACTTCGACTTGGACTTTCACCAAACAAGCCACCTTATTTGCCCTATGTGGCCGTAATTCCGATGGGTATCTTACTCGAAACGTATTCATCTCACGCGACCAAGGCTTGAACTGGCACGAAGCCGACGAACTTATGCAACTGCCCGATGACATGTCGGCATTCGCATCTGCACGAGCATTCGTATGCACCGAATATCTCAGCGATTCTTCCGAGGCACAAAACATCGGAGCTTGGAAGCCATTCACCGTTCGCGATCTTCCTGCCTGGTGGACTGTTTCATCCGAATCCGCCACCAGCCGAGCCGTTACCCCTATTGAATCTTGGGAATGCCCTTATATATATGTGTTTGGAGGCGAAGATGCCTCAGGTAATGCCCGCAACCAAGTTTGGCGCGGTGTAATCAACCGTCTAATGTTTAAACCGCTGGAATAAACTGACAAACGCAGATTCGGCACAAGTGAATTTATTAATGATGCGACAACGTCTAAGTCACTTAATATCAGCGCCAAATAAGCATACGGCCATCGTCATCTTGTCGGTGGTGGCAATGCTGTTGTCGACCCGGACCTTGAACGCACAAGAATCCACTTACCGATTCGACATTGGATTCTCCGCCGGCATGAGCGGTTATCTTGGCGACGCAAACACTGCGAGCCTTTATAAAAATCCTGGCATTGCCGTAGGAGCATCATTCCGCTACTTGCCTAATACACGCTGGGCCATCAAAGGAATACTGACCTATGCCGGGCTCAGTGGCAATAGCGCCGACATGACCAACGTGTATCCCGGAGGGGAAACATATAAGTTCACGTCCAAAGTCTATGACATTAGCGGACGTGTCGAGTTTAACTTCTTCAATTACGGAATCGGGGAGACGTATAGAAAGCTGAAACGTTGGAGTCCATACCTCTCGTTGGGTGCAGGGCTCACAATGGCTTCCTGCCAAGGAACTGCCGTAGCTTTCAATATCCCCATGGGTGTAGGCATAAAGTACAAATTGCGCGAGCGCATAAACGTAGGACTTGATTGGACTATGACAAAAGCGTTCAACGACAATATCGACGGACCCGTTCTCGACGATCTCTACCAGATTAAGAGTTCGTTTATGAAGAACACCGACTGGTATTCGACGCTGATGCTTTCAATATCTTACGAGTTTGGCGAGCGGTGCAAGAATTGTTTTTATGTAGATTAATTTTGAATTTTATATGACTGACTCGTCACATAACAATACATCATCGGCCGCTTCGGTCCCTCGTCATGTCGCCATAATAATGGACGGCAATGGGCGATGGGCTAAAGCGCGTGGCCTTGACCGGTCGGAGGGGCACGTAGAGGGAGTCAACACCGTGCGTAAAATCACGGAAGCGGCCTCCGAAGCCGGAATCGGTTACCTGACGCTGTACACGTTCTCCACTGAGAATTGGAACAGGCCTCAAGAGGAAGTCGATGCGCTAATGCATCTTGTGGTAATGGCCATCGAAAGAGAGACAGCCGACCTTATAAAGAATAATGTCAGGCTAACAATGATTGGCGACTTTTCCCGTATGCCTGACTTTGCTTACAGAAGACTTTGCCAATGCATCGACGACACCGCGCATTGCACCGGATTGACTCTCGTTCTCGCCATTAGCTACTCCTCGAGATGGGAGATTACAGAAGCCGCACGCAAGATTGCGTCATTAGCCAAAGACGGCGCTTTAGATCCCGCCGAAATATCGCCGGAGACCGTTGCAATGAATCTTGCCACCTGCGATATTCCTGATCCCGATCTGCTCATACGTACAGGCGGCGACTTTCGGGTAAGCAACTTTCTGCTTTGGCAAATTGCTTATTCAGAGATTTATATCACCCCGACATTCTGGCCCGATTTCTCGAAGGAAGAATTTATGAGGGCTTTGTCAGAATATAACCGGCGAGAGCGCAGATTCGGAATGACGAGCGAGCAAGTCTGCGACAATACCGATAACGATTTTTAGACAACTTTAAATAATAGATACTCAACCATATATCACATATTTCATCAGATTATGCGTTCAAAGCTGTTAATCATATTGACTATCATGTTAAGTGCGGTGGCCGCACTTAATGCTAAGTCGGCCGAGACTGTCGACACAATCTACAACCCTAACATTCTGTACACGGGTATGCCGAAAACCTACGAAATTGCCGGAATGGAAGTGACAGGAGTGCCGAACTATGAAGACTATATTATCATAGGATACTCCGGATTGAACATTGGCGACAAGATTGAAGTCCCCGGCCCGGACATCACTAATGCAGCTAAGCGATTTGCACGACAGGGACTTTTCTCGACCATACAGATTAAAGTGCAGAAGATTGCCGGAAACAAGATTTGGCTTGAATTTGCGCTTAAGCCTCAACCACGCATTTCTGAAATTAACTACTACGGAGCAAGCAAGGGTGAAAAGAAAGACCTTGACGAACGTCTGCAGCTCATGCCGGGCAATCAAATCACTCCAAACATTGTCAACCGTGCAAAGACAATAATAAAGTCTTATTATGACAACAAAGGATTTGGCAACGCTGAAGTTCGAATCGATCAGGTTGAAGACCTATCAAATCCGAACTCAAACATCGTAAACATCAACATCAACAAAAACAACAAGGTCAAAGTCCACAAGATATACATTGACGGAAATGAAGTGATGAGCGACAGAAAAATTCAGCGCACGATGAAGAAAACCAACGAGAAAGGCAAACTCATAAACCTTTTCCGCCAAAAGAAATTCGTTGAAAGCGACTTTGAAAACGACCTTGACCTCATTATCGAAAAATATAACGAAAAAGGCTATCGCGACGCTAAAATCATTAGCGACAGCGTTGTGCCTTACAACGACAAAACAGTCGATGTTTATATCACACTTGAAGAAGGCAAAAAATACTATATTAAAGACATTGAGTGGGTGGGCAACACCGTCTACGACACTCAATTCCTCGACTATCTCCTCGGATTCAACCCCGGTGATGTCTACAATCAGAAGTTACTCGACAAACGACTAAAAGAAGACGATGACGCCGTCAGTGCCATTTATCAGAACAATGGTTATCTGTTTAGCCATATCATCCCCATTGAAAAGAATGTCGACGGCGACTCTATCGAACTTGAGATGCGAGTTGTCGAAGGTCCCCAGGCCACAATTAACAACGTGGTCATAAATGGTAATGACCGACTTTATGAAAAGGTTATACGCCGTGAACTCCGCGTCAAACCCGGCCAGCTGTACAGTCGCGACGACATTATGCGTTCAGCACGTGAAATTGCCCAGACCGGACACTTCGACCCCGAATCGATGGACCTCCAGCATGAGCCAAACTTTGAGAACGGTACTGTAGACATTATATTCAATCTCGAATCTAAGGCAAACGACCAGTTTGAAGTTTCCTTCGGATGGGGACAGACAGGTCTTATCGGTAAGTTGGCTCTTAAATTCACCAACTTCTCGCTTAAGAACCTATTCAACCCAAGTTCTTACAAAGGTATAATACCGCAGGGTGAAGGTCAGACTTTCACCATCAGCGCCCAGACTAATGCAAAATATTACCAGAGCTATGCAATATCTTTCCTTGACCCTTGGTTCGGAGGGAAGAGACCTAACTCTCTCTCGGTATCGGCCTACTATGCCCGCCAGACTGGTATAAACTCTTCTTACTACAATAGCCAATGGCTTAACTCCGCCTACGGTTATTCGAGCTACGGTTATGGCTACGGCTATGGAAGCTCTTATCTTAGCGACTACTACCAGAACACTTACGAGAACGCATACGACCCCAACAAGGTGCTTCAGATGGCCGGCATAACTGTCGGAATCGGTAAGCGTTTAAGCTGGCCTGACGACTACTTCTCGTTCCAGGTAAGCCTCGGCTACAACTGGTACAACCTTAAGAACTGGGACTACCTCTATTACATGAACAATGGTACGTCTAATTCTTTAGTCCTCGGTCTTAATCTCTCACGCCAGTCAATCGACAACCCGCTGTACACTCGCCGCGGTTCAATCTTCTCAGTCGACCTCCAGATGACGCCTCCGGCATCACTGTTCGGCAAGAAGAATTGGAAGAAACTCTCCGAAACAAACACCACCGAGGCTAAGAAAGAGCTTTATCGATGGATTGAATACTGGAAGCTCCGCTTCAAGAGCCGCACTTACACTCCGCTTACCGATGTCGATGGAAAGTGGACTCTCGTGATGATGACTCGCGCCGACTTCGGTCTACTCGGAAGCTACAACAAATACCTCAAATCTCCGTTCGAGACATTCTATGTCGGAGGTGACGGTATGTCAGGCTCATACACTTACGCTACCGAGACTATCGCTCTCCGCGGTTATGAAAACGGTCAGTTCACCCCATACACTCGCGAAGGATATGCTTACGCACGTGTCGGAATGGAACTCCATTTCCCATTCATGCTCTCCAACTCCACAACAATCTACGGTCTTGGATTTGTTGAAGCCGGTAATGCTTGGACTCAAGTCAGCGACTTTGAGCCGTTTAACCTCAAACGCAGTGCAGGTGCAGGTGTCCGCATCTTCCTTCCTATGGTCGGTATGATGGGTATCGACTGGGCATACGGTTTCGACACGGTATATGGCCAAAAGGGTGGAAGTCAGTTCCACTTCATCCTCGGTCAAGAGTTTTAAAAAATCATAATTAAAATAAACCATCCACCATACTTTTGCGTCATATTACCATATAACAACCATAAAAAAAACGACTACGATGAAAAAATTGACATTCGCGCTCATTATGATTATCGCGTGCGCATTCGGAGCATCGGCACAAAAGTTCGCATTGATCGATATGGAATACATTCTAAAGAATATACCTTCATACGAAATGGCCAACGAACAGCTTAACCAGATTTCTCAACGTTGGCAGAAAGAGGTCGAAGCAAAAGCCACGGAGGCTCAGAACATGTACAAGAATTTCCAAGCCGACATGGTGTTTATGACTGACGAACAGAAGACAAAAAAAGAAGCTGAGATTGTTGCTAAAGAGAAAGAAGCGACCGAACTCCGATACAAATATTTCGGCCCGGAAGGCGAATTATACAAGAAACGCCAGACTCTGATGCAACCAATTCAGGACGAGATTTACAATGCTGTCAAAAAGGTCAGCGAAGAGCGTGGCTATCAATGCATTTTTGACCGTACATCCTCGGCAAACATCATATTCGCATCTCCCCGAATCGATGTCAGCAATGAGGTTTTAACAAAAATGGGCTACGGGAAATAACCGTTTTTGCGCTGTCATTAATCTTTTTTGTGCATTTACATTAGCATATATCCACCCAGTTTCTTATCTTTGCGCAACAATTTTAACTTAACAGAGAAATTTTAACAAATTCACCACTTAATATGATGAAAAAAATTTTGCTTGCCATCCTTGTGGCATTACCCATGCTTGCCGTTGCTCAGTCTCCTAAATTCGGCGTAGTTGACACTCAAGCCGTTCTGGAGGCAATGCCGGATGTCAAGACTGTAAACGAACAAATCGAGGCCGCTTCTAAGAAGTATGAAGACGAATTCCAGAAACTTCAGGAGCAGATGAATAAGGAATATGCTGATTTTCAGGCTCTCGATGCTTCAACTCCCGAGTCTATCAAACAGCGTCGCCAGCAGGAAATTCAGGATCTATATCAGAAACTCGAACAATTCCGCGTGACCGCTTCTCAGGATCTTCAGCGTCAGCAGCAGCAGCTCATGGGTCCGGTTGTTGAAAAAGTGACTAACGCCATCAACTCCGTTGGCAAGGAAAACAACCTGACTTTCGTATTTGAAAATACCATGCCTATCTACACCGGAGACGATGTCATTGACATTACTCCTTTGGTTAAGAAAAGCCTCGGAATATAAAAACAAATACCAACTATGAGGCCGTGCTGAATTTACATAGCCTCTAACAGATGCTCAAAAAGACAGTGTGTCAAAATAGAATTATCGCATCTGAAAGATGCATAAAATGAATAGCCGGAGATTGGCGCAACGCGCCTATCTCCGGCTTAAGTTTAATAAAGAAATAAAAATCTGCAAAGATTTAAACCCGCCCTTATATTATACACCACTCAACAAGTTGCACCGGCAACATCGGCATGATACGCTTCTACTTCACGGTCAAGAAACACTGATGCCAGATCTGCAAACTTTTCCGGATTTTCCGTAGTCATATACGTCGTGACTCCACCCTTTGAACATCTTGACTCCATCTCCGGATGTCGCTTCAAATAGTCGGCCAGACTGTCAGCCGTAATCTTCCCTTGAGAAATTATATTCACTCCCTCAGGCACATACTTTACAATCTTATCATATAGAAGCGGATAATGCGTACAGCCCAGAATTAAAGTGTCTATCTTCGGTTGACGCTCAATCAGCCTGTCCAGTTCCTGCTTTACAAAATAGTCGGCTCCGGGAGAGTCAAACTCTTTGTATTCCACCAATGGCACCCACATCGGACATGGTTGCGAATATAACCGGTAATCAGGATACAACTTCGCTATCTCCAAATCGTAGCTGTGGCTTTTCACCGTCCCGGGAGTCCCAACCAATCCGATATGTCCTGTGCGCGTAATCTCACCCACTTTTTCTACAGTCGGGCGAATCACTCCCAGAACTCGCCTTGTCGGGTCAAGTTTAGGCAAGTCATTCTGTTGTATCGAGCGGAGAGCTTTTGCCGATGCCGTATTGCACGCCAATATCACCAATCGACATCCTCGCTCGAACATATACTTTACCGCCTCAAGCGTAAACTTATAAACTATATCAAACGAACGTGTCCCGTACGGGGCCCGCGCGTTGTCCCCAAGATAGAGATAGTCATATTGGGGCAGTCTGCGTTGAATCTCACGAAGCACCGAGAGTCCGCCATATCCGGAATCAAATACTCCAATCGGTCCTGCATTATTATTTTCTTCATTCTGTTTCATCTCGGCAAAGATAATAATTTAAGAGATTGTTTGAAATTTTTTATCGTATTAAGGCTCAAAACCCCAAAATTGTTCCCTTTCAGACATTAAAATCCACACAAAAAACAAAACTTCTGCTTTAATAGACACATTTATTGCCTTTGAATTTTGCTTTACAATTCATTTATGTTAATTTTGCAATTGAATGTTAATTGGTTATCACTGCGATTTATCTTAAAGTCGTAAAACAATTAACGCTATCAATTGTTAATGTTATATAATATAAAAGAAGTCTAAAGCTACTTCGATTTTAAATTATGAAGAAAACGACTATCTGGTTTCTAACGATCATAATGGCCTTGACATTTTGCGGCTTGCTTTATATACAGGTTATGTATATGAAGAACATGGTTCGTATGCGCGATGACCAGTTTAACGAAGGGGTCCGCAGAAGCCTGTATGCCGTTTCGAGCAAACTGGAGCAAGACGAGACCCGACACTATCTCGAGGAGGATGCCGCCGCTATAGAAGCCACGATATATTCCCAAGCCCCGACCGCAATCGAAAATAAAGGTAGCTCGAATTTCTCTCTTACCATGCCTGACGGGTTGCAGGCCGATGTGACTATTCGCGGAACTAAAGGCAACACCAGTCCTAACGACATTAGCTTGACAAACGCTGAACGCTACCGCAATATGCAGGAGACCATCAAGGGACAATATCTTTACCAAAAAGGATTGCTTGACGAAGTTATCCTCAACATTCTCAGCCAATCAAGTAACCGACCTATACAGGAACGAGCCGACTCGGCCACCGTTGCCAATTACTTAAAGTCGGAATTTGAAAACAACGGCCTTAATCTCCCATTTGAATTTGCCGTGGTCAACCGTGCCGGCCGCACTATATACAAAAGTGCCGGATACGATGCCGCCCGCATCGGTAAAGACAATCTGTTCGTTCAGACTCTCTTCCCAAACGACCCGGCCAACCGGATGAACTACATTAAAGTCTACTTCCCAACGAAGCACAACTATGTAATGTCGTCCATCAAATTCATGATTCCTTCCCTCATTTTCACTCTCATTCTGTTGATAGTGTTCCTTTACACAATCATCATAGCCTTCAAGCAAAAGCGCCTCACCGAGATGAAGAATGACTTTATCAACAACATGACCCACGAGTTCAAGACCCCAATTTCGTCCATCTCGCTGGCCGCTCAGATGCTAAACGACGACACTGTCAGAAAGTCGCCGGCAATGATGCAGCACATATCGACAGTCATTAATGACGAGACGAAGAGGCTTCGTTTCCAGGTCGAAAAAGTGCTTCAGATGTCAATGTTCGATCGTCAGAAAGCCACCCTACGCCTTCAGGAAATCGATGCCAACAAAGCCATCGCAAATATTGTCAGCACATTCAAGTTGAAAGTCGAATCATACGGAGGACGCATAACCACTGACCTCGCCGCTATGAATGCTCTCGTCGAGGTCGACGAGATGCACTTCACTAATGTCATATTCAATCTGCTTGACAACGCCGTGAAGTATCGACGAGAGGACATTCAGCTTCAGCTCAAAGTATCTTCATCAGACATTTCAGGTAACCGCCTAGAAATCCGCATCTCTGATAATGGAATCGGAATAAAACGAGAAGATTTAAAGAAGATTTTTGAAAAATTCTACCGAGTCTCGACCGGAAACCGTCACGACGTGAAAGGGTTCGGGCTGGGACTGGCCTACGTGCATAAAATGGTGCGCGAGCTCGGCGGCGACATTCGTGTCGAAAGCGAACTTGGCACCGGTTCTACTTTTATTATTACTTTACCACTTACAATAAATTAAACTATTATGGAAGAACGTTTGCGTATTTTATTATGCGAAGATGACGAAAACCTTGGCATGTTGCTGAGAGAATATCTTCAGGCTAAAGGCTTCAACGCGGATTTGTTCGCCGACGGCGAAGCCGGTTATAAAGCCTTTCTTAAAGGCAAATACGACCTTTGCGTACTCGATGTGATGATGCCGAAGAAGGACGGTTTCGCCCTGGCACAGGAGATTCGCACCGTCAATTCCGAAATTCCTATCATCTTCTTAACGGCAAAATCGTTAAAGGAAGACATTCTTGAAGGATTCAAAATCGGAGCCGACGACTATATCACAAAGCCTTTCTCTATGGAAGAACTCGTTCTACGTATCGAGGCTATTCTTCGCCGCGTAAAAGGCAAAAAAGGCAAGGAAATCACGATGTACAAGATCGGTCGGTTCACTTTCGACACACAGAAGCAAGTGCTTATGATTGACGACAAAGTGACAAAGCTGACCACCAAAGAGAGCGAACTCCTCAGTCTCCTTTGTGCTCATGTCAACGAAATCCTTGAACGAAACTTTGCCCTTAAGACAATCTGGATTGACGACAATTACTTTAACGCTCGCTCTATGGATGTCTACATCACAAAGTTGCGTAAACACTTGAAAGACGATCCGTCAATCGAAATCATCAATATCCACGGTAAAGGCTACAAACTTATCGCCCCCGAGGTTGAAGTGAAAGCGAAGTAACTTATGAAAATGAATAACCGGGCAGATCGGACAACAGACCGATTTGTCCGGTTTCTTGTTTATTCCTCCTCAGCCTCGTAAGACTTGCCGGACGTGAACTTTATCGTATAAAATAGCTTGTTTGACTCTTTCGGTGAACTCCATTCCACGTCACCTACCATGCCGTTCAGCGCCGTAATCCTGGCTGTCTGATTGCCGTATAACGATGTATCAAACCATTCCAGCATATTGATGTGCGATTCCGAACCGGATAGATTAATTTCCGTAGCCGGCACTCGCAGATTCATCAAACCGACAGTAGAGCCATATAGCTTAAGATCCGACCGACGGTAATAGTACGACCGGCCACCGACACGATTAGCCTCACCGGAAAAAGCCAATGTTCCTATCCGACATGAATTAAACGCCATGTCGGTCAGTCGGTCTATCGACAACGAATCGGCCGTGATACCTTCAAAACTAAAGTACGAGTTTCGGTCCGGACTAACAGATTTAAGCATTCCGGAAGGAACGTATATCGACAAATCCTTAGGATTAAAGACATGGACATTACGTATCAACTTGTCGCTTCCAGATGAAAATTTCTTTCCTTCAATTAGCCCATGGAAGTCTAACACTATCGACAGACTGTCGCCTGTCTGGCGCAAAGTCAGATACTTATCCCAGTCTGCGTTCATTTCAATCCGCGGAGAGTCCGCCAACGAATCTTCTATCACGTTAATCTGTGGGTCTTCCTCGAAATTAACTATTAGCGAATCGCAATACTGCAAAGTTTCGACATTTATCACGGAGAACGCTTCAAGCGGCCTGCTCTCCTTTATGCCTTCTACGCTTGTCAACATTTTTTGTGAGATGCGCTGACTTAATAGTCCGACCAGCGCTCCGCCACCAAAAGCACAGATAGCACCCGCGCCTAATAGTCCAAATATTATATATGATGTTGTTTTCATTTTTCACTATTGTTTTCGCAATAATTAATATACATATTCCTCAGTTCATCTGGCGAAACGTCAAGCAACCGGAGCTGATGAAAAAACTCAACAATCTCCTTATCCAGAAATGATGCCTTTCTCATCTGCCTAACCCTATCTATCGCGTCGTCGGCCACAAAAAATCCTATGCCACGTCTATTATAAATCACCGCGAGTGTCGACAGATGGTCGTAAGTCCTCATAACCGTGTTGGCGTTAACCTGAATGACGGCCGCATATTCGCGAACCGACGGCAGGCGTCCACCCTCCGGATAAGCGCCGAGCAATATGTCGTCGCATATCTTGTCGGCTATCTGAAGATATATCGCTTTATTGTTTTCCTTAAAGTTCATACCTACCAGCGATTAACTATCTCACTTTCACGAAATCTGAAATACGACAGTACATATATGCCAAGACTTATCACAACGGATGCAACCCAAAACATCCACATTTTTGGCTCCCCGATTACACTGTCGCTAATGAAGTACGGCCCGTTAATCTTCGCAAGCTCTAATCCGAAATGAACTAATATCGCATAGACTAATCCTATTATCCACAGAGCCAATACCGTCTTAACAAAAGCACGTTTACTCCAGATGGTACTCCCGAGCATAAACAGCGATTGACCCACAATCACAAACATTAAGAACACATTCATGGTGTGTGAATCTATCGTCAAAGGCTCGACAAATGCACCACCTTCGCCTGCTAATGAAGAGTAGAAATAACGTAAAAAGTCAGCCATTTTTGCAAAAACGAGGAACACTATCGTTACCAAAGGTACGTTGATTATCCACACGGTCAAAAATTTAGCCATCGGAGTCGAAGGAAGCATCAGAAGTGAAAGCCTCTCCTCTTTTGTCGACATGGCAGACATTGCTCCTGAGGCACACGCCATTGTCGTGAACAAAAACATTATCGAGAATAATGCCTGCTCGTTGCTGTGCGCTCTGTCGGAAACCGACGAGCCCAAACTACCGGTATTATTGACATACCCTACCCATAGCGCTATAATACAGAGTACCGCAAACAACCCGGCTATTTTTAAAAGTAACGACCGCATATTTTCTCTTATATGCTTGCTGAACGTCAGTCCAAAGTTTTGTAGCAATCCCATAGCTTAATTCCTCCCCTTATTAAATATGTCACTTAACGCCTCCGGTCGGCTCAAAGCCAGCTCAAAAAGCGTTTCAAGGTTTATGTCGGTCTCACCGGTTCCGTCATTAGGCAGTATCACGGAATAGCCGCCTAATGACGGCATCGAATACAATGCCTCGGAAGCCACGGCAGGATTATCCGTCGTTGTAAACAGTAGCCGTCCGGCTATTGAGGCAACCGATTCATTTAGCAGAGTCCCGCGATTGTCCATTATGATTATATGGTCAAGTATGCTGTTAATGTCCCGCACCTGATGCGTGGATATGACTATAGTACGTTCATCATTGATTACCGAAGCGATAAAACTCCTGAACGAATTCTTTCCGGGTATGTCGAGTCCGTTTGTCGGCTCGTCCATCAGCAGTAACGAAGTGTTGCAGGCAAGAGCGAAACACATATAGGCCTTCTTTTTCTGCCCCATCGACAATACCCCTAAGTTAATGTCCCACGGCATGTCAAATTTTGCCAGATGGCTTTCAAGGTCAGACTGTGAAAATTTTGGATAAAACCGCGAGTTTATACCGACATACTGCCGTAGACTGATTGAAGGAAATGAAAACTCCTCCGGCACTATGAACATGTCGTTTAACGTCGCTACACGGCGCAGTCGAGTATTTACGCCTTGATAGGTCACTTTTCCGGAATTCGGAGTTAAAAGTCCGCATATCAGATACAACAGCGTCGACTTTCCGGCACCATTCCTCCCCAACAGGCCATAAACTCCGCCCGGAGCAAGATCAAGATTGAATTTATCAAGCACCGGGGGCTTACGCCGCGAATAGCTGAATGTTAAATTGTCTACTTTAAGCATAACTTAGGTATTATCGGTTATTAATTATCTTGTTTAAAAACCTTTGGCATAGAAGTCAAGTATGCGCGTACGCATTATCATCTCATACTTGGCCTGAATGCTCTCAGCCTTAGCACGAAGCGCGCGGGTCTTTGCCTGCTCATATTCTGTCGGAGTCGCCCGTCCGATATTATACTTCTCGCGCATTGCTTCAAAGGCAGCGGTAGCGGTTTCGCTCGCAGTCTCGCTCGCTTTCAGCCTCTTATGCGCACCGTCGGCTTGATAGTAGGCTTGCTGAATGGTCTTATACAGGTTCTGCTCGGCCTCCTCATATTGCAGTTGCGCCGCTATGTATTGCACTTTTGCCCTACGTATGGAGTTGTGGGTCGAAAGCGCGTCGAAAATAGGAATGCTGAGCGACAAGCCGAAGTTCGTGCTGTAGTTGTTCTTCATCTGTTTTCTGAACGGCTCGCTCTCCATGCCGCTTATTGTGAAATAACTGCTGCCGACACCGGCATTGAACGACACTCGTGGCATATATCCCGCCTTGGCCACGCTGATACTCCTTTCGGCGGCGAAAATGTTGCTGCGCGCGGCCTTAAGCCCATGGTTTATGTTCAATGCCTGCGCATAAACGTCCTCTGGCGAAGCCAAAAATAGGC
The DNA here is from genome assembly GCA_964543345.1 of uncultured Muribaculum sp. GTDB lineage: Bacteria > Bacteroidota > Bacteroidia > Bacteroidales > Muribaculaceae > Muribaculum. Next base: position 86,084 of record CAZIXM010000006.1, read on the forward strand.
TTTCATCCTTCAATGGCCGTATGTCAAAGCCCTCTATCTCATCAAGTTCGAGCAACTGGGCGAGATCGAGCAACGACAGCCGGGTATCGTTAGCCGAGGTGGCCGCACTCAATTCATCCTGCGCAAGTTGCGACTGAGCCTCAAGCATGTCAATCTCCGGAATTTTGCCTGCCTCGAGCAGAGCCTGCTGGCGAGTGAGTTCATATTTCGATAGTTCAACCTGATGCAACGCAACAGCTTCCAGTTCCTTATTATATAAGACTTGCAGATATGATGTGATGACATTAAGGGTCACGTTCTCTTTCGCCGCCTCAAATTGTTCGAGAGTGGTGGCCAGATTAGCCTTGGCATAGCTTACCTGACGGGGAGTAGACAAGCCGTCGAACAAAGGCAGATTGAGCGATGCGCTCCACGATGTGCTTGACGTATTGCGGTTTGCGTATGTATTTTCCGAGGTCAGACCGCGCCCAAGGCTCCACGACTGGCTGACTCCGGCACTAACCGACGGCAAATAGCCCGACTTTGCCGAGGCCACGCTGATTTCCGACGATTCAACATCGGCCATTCTCTGCTTAATCGTGATGTTATGTTCAAGAGCGTAATCGACACATTGTTCCAAATCCCACGCCTGCGACCTCGATACAAGCGGGGTTAAAGCCATAACAGCAGCCAAAGCCGCCAACTTAATCCCATTCATAGCGTCATTTGTTATTCACCTCCGCTCCCCGGAGTTGGGCATCCTTGTCTATTCCCGAAAGCACCTCTATCTTCACTCCGTCAGAAAGTCCCGTGGTTATGGCTCTCCGCTCAAACGTCTGTTTTGGCTCTGACTCTGTCAGATAATATACAAACGTACTGTCGCCTACCCACTCTATTACTGACTCCGGAATCGTTAACACGCTGTCGGCATGTGCCAAAAGGATTTTAGCGTTGGCGCTATATCCGGCACGCAGTTGAACCGAATCCGGCACTTGAATAGCCGCCTTAAGTTCAAATGTGTTTGAGCCGTTCTCCTCGGTGCTCTTTGGTGCTATGTATTCTATTATTGCCTTCGGGTTGATGCCGGGGATTGCTCCTATCGATATTTCCGTCGGCATACCGGCGTTAAGTTGCCCGACTTCAGTCTCGTCAACCTTACCCTTGAAAATCAGATTGTTCATGTCGGCTATCTTAGCTACGGTAGTTCCGTCATTCATCGTGTTGGCTTGAATCACCGAGCTACCCACTTTTACCGGCACCTCGAGGATAAGTCCGTCGATAGTGGCGCGCACGAGAGTGTTGCTCTGCTGGGCATTGATGCTCGAAATTCCGTCGCGGACAATGGACAGAGCATCGACAGCAGCCAGATATTCAGCCTCGGCCTTATGAAGGGTCACTCCCGACTGCTCCCACTCCTCGCGCGATACGAATTTCTTCTCATACAGCGACTTTGTCCTGTCATACTCATTCTTGGCCTGATCAAGCGAAAGTTTAGCCACGTCAACACGATTCTGTGCCGAAGACAGTTGCGACTCCTCGGGTATGACTTTAATTTTGGCTATTATGTCGCCTTCTTTAACCATATCCCCCGGATCAACATTGATTTCCGCTATGATTCCCGAAATTTGCGGTTTGATTTCTATCTCATCGCGAGGTTCTATCTTTCCGTTTAACACAGTCGACCTTTCGATATTGTCCACCGTCGGACTGACCACTTCATACACCACCTCTTTAGGTTGCGAGTTGAAGTACAGATAGACAAACGTGCCGACAAAAAGCAGAGCCACGAGAGTCCAGAGCATAATGCGAAGTACCTTTTTCATCTTGATTGGTTAATCTATTTAATTTGTTTATTTATCGTTAAGAGCCTCTATCGGCTTTATATTCATTGCCTTAAGTGCCGGTATTATACCCGCGGCGGTGCCGAGCACCAAAAACAATGCCAAAATAGTGACGGCATGTCGGAACATCAACTGGAAGCTCTCTTCTTCGGTAACCAAAGCCACAACAGTGAGAACCAACACCGCAAAGCATATTCCGGCAGTACCGGCCACTATCGTCAATACCACGCTCTCCGACAGTACCTGTATGATTATGTCACGCGGTTTGGCCCCGATGGCTCTGCGGATGCCTATCTCCTGAGTGCGCTCCTTCACTATTATCCACATGATATTTCCCACGCCTATGATACCGGCAAGCAACGATCCAAGCCCCACGAAAAGGACAAGAATATTAATGCCGGAGAATACGGACTCGACCTGCTCGAATTCATCCGATACATCCCACATCTCCAGGGCTTGCTTATCGTCGGGGTGTATTGGATGGGATGTCCTTATAGTTCTGAAAAAACGATCCTTTATTGACGAAGGCTTAATGCCCGGTTTTGTCGTATAGACAAAGTAGTCGATTCTCACCCCGGAGTTATATGCGCGTCGCACAGTACTGAGAGGTAACATTACCGACTCGTCGAGACGGGCTCCGATAGAAGCCATAGACTTTTGGCTCGCCACCCCGACAACTTTATAATAAATATTGTCGATAAGCACAAATTTTCCCAGTGACGACTCCGGCGAGCCAAAAAGCTCCCCCGCTATACGGTTTCCAATGACACAGACTTTCTTACTCCCGTATTCATCCTGCTCGTTTATAAATCGGCCGGCATTCATTATCGGCGTGTTGATGTCGGCATACCCGGCTTCAACACCCTGAAGGCTCCCGTTATAACTCTTATCGTTATAATAGACCGTCGCACCATAGTTCAACATACCTGTCGAAGAATCTATTTCAGGGCAATTTCGCCTCACATTGTCTATGTCCATCTGCGTCAGCGACCAACGCATACCCTTCTTGAACCCTTTATATGGGATGGTGGTACGCTCCGGAAACACAGCGCATGAGTTAGTCGAGAATCCATCGAAGTTCTTCATCAACATTCGCTGCATACCCTGCGAGCCGCCCCATAACAACGCAAGCATCGCTGTTCCCCAAAATATACCGAAAGCCGTGAGGAAAGTGCGAGTCTTATTGCGAGCCAGTGTGGCGGTAATCTCTTTCCAGTTGTCTATGTCAAATATAGTATTTTTCATAACCATCGACTATTCAGTTCTTAATGCTTCTACCGGACGGATCTTCAACGCTCTAAGAGCCGGAAATATTCCTGCCAACGCACCTGATATTACTAACACGAGCATCACTTGAAGCGCAAGTGTCAGACTGACATGTGGATTCTTTATAATGTCTGAATCGCTAAAGTAATGAGCCAAAACCTCCGTACCGATAGTCCCTAATACTATGCCAAAATAACCGAATACGGCAGTTAACACCACACTTTCCACGATGACCTGCGACAATATGCTCCGGGGCTTGGCCCCGATGGCCCGGCGGATTCCTATCTCGTGCGTGCGCTCACGCACCGACACGAACATAATGTTGCTCACCCCCACTATACCGGTAATCAACGTCAACAGACCTATCGTCCACATTGTGATGTTCAATATGTTCTGAGCCTTTAACGACGACAGATAACTCGAAAAACGGTTCCACATCCATACGGCTCCGAAGTCGTCAGACGCATGGCGGTTTGCCTTCCCGAGCGTGGCGCGCAGAGATTGATTAAGCCTGTTGGCATCTTCTTCAGTCTTAAGCCCTTTGGTTTCAACCATTATTGTGCTCAAGTTATCGTTATAACCCGACAAGGCCCAGGCAGTAGTGTACGGAACATATTTCGATCTGCGCCATTCATTGTCATAATATCCTATCACTTTAAACGACAGGTCGCCAAGCTTTACGAAGCTTCCTATGGCCATGTCGCGGTCGGCAAACAACTGATCTACCGTCCGCCCGTCGAGGACTATTACCTTACGTTTCTCCGCCAAATCTACATCGTTGATGAAGCGTCCTTTTGTAATTACTATATTGTCGCGTTTTAATGCCTGCGGGAACACTCCCGAGTAGCCCGACTGTACATAGTCGCGCTCGGTGGATATTGTTGTCGTTCCGACAGACAATTCAGCCGCCGCGGAAATTACATTTTCAGTATTTTCAGTCTGAATCCCGTCAAGATTGCCTTTCTTAAGCGGCACATAACGTCCCGCTTTAAGCCCATCGTAAGCCATAGAAGCGCGACCCGGATAAATCTGCACCACATTGTTACTTCGGGCGATAGATGAGCCTCCAAACGAGTTGATTACTCCCTGCGCCATCCCGACAAGAATGATGAGCATGAATATGCCCCACGACACGGCCAAGCCCGTAAGTGACGTACGGAGTTTATTAGTACGGAGCGTCTGCCAAATTTCACTGAATAAATCCAACATGTCAATGCCTTATTGAGTTATTATACCATCGGATATGCGGATGATGCGGTCAGTCTGAGCTCCCACGTTAGGATCATGCGTCACGATTAGAGTTGTCATACCTTCCTGATTGAGCTGACGGAATATCTTCATTACTTCGACCGATGTCTTTGAGTCAAGGGCACCGGTTGGCTCATCGGCTAATATTATCGCCGGGTTAGTGATGAGCGCACGCGCTATAGCCACGCGCTGTTTCTGACCGCCAGACAGTTCTCCGGGCAGATGGTGTGCCCAATCCTTAAGCCCCATCCTGTCCAGCTGTTCGAGAGCCATGGAATTACGCTTGCGTCTCGATACCCCCTGATAAAACAGCGGTAAAGCCACATTCTCCATCGCATTCTTATAATTAATCAGATTGAACGACTGAAACACGAAGCCGATGAGTTTGTTGCGAAGCTCAGCCGCCCGGTTCTCATTCAAACCCTTAATGACGATACCATCAAGGATATATTCCCCCGTGTCATAATTGTCGAGTATGCCGAGTATGTTCAACAAAGTTGATTTACCCGAACCGGATGCTCCCATGATAGCTACGAGTTCACCTCGGGCCACATCCAGATTAATTCCCTTCAGCACATGCAATGGCACAGCGCCTGGATAGGTCTTATTAATATCGCTTAAATGTATCATTTACTTTTTCCATCAAAATTTCAACGCAAGGTGTACCACTATTGTAGTACACCGCAAAGTTATGACATTATGTTTTACTTTCCAAATTAATTTTTCAACAATTTCTGCCAAAGTTACCAAATACCATTCAAAATACCTTTCACAAATCAGCCCCCGATTTTTAACAAACAATAACATTTATCTAACTCCACACTGACCTTTCACGAAGTTAAACAAACTTCAAAAACCACCAAAGTAACGCATCTCCCATAAAAAGCCCTTCTAAAATTTCACCGAAATTTACTATCTTTGTAGTCGGATGAAGAAGCGAAACGCAATTTTGTCGATTGTATTGGCGGTAGTTCTGCTTGGTGCTATCGCCGGCTATCTTATATCTTCGCGTTTCGGCTACACCCCTTTAGAGCTGAGCAAAGCCAGATACCCAATTACCGGTTTTGATTTTTCAGCCCACAATGGATTTATCGACTTCGGACGCTTGGCGGAGGATTCAATCGACTTCGTTATCCTTAAGGCAACCGAAGGAACCACATTTAAAGACTCTCGATTTAACTCTAATTACCGAAATGCCCGAAGGGCAGGCATTCCGGTAATTGGAGCTTACCACTTTTTCCGATTCGATACAGACGGAGAGATGCAGGCTATCAATTTTATCAACAGCCTTCAAGGAAAGACCATCGACATGCCCCTTGTCATTGACCTCGAAGAGTGGACTAACCCTCGCGACATCTACACCCACGAAGTCTTGGCGCGACTTAAGTCTATGATTAGCTACATAGAGGCAAACGGATATACGGTGATGTTTTATACCAACAAGGACGGCTACCAACGCTTTATCCGCGAATATTTCAAAGACTATCCTCTTTGGATATGTTCTTTTACCGATCCGCCACTCGGATCTGCCGACAACAATGAATGGCATCTCTGGCAGTACAGCCATCGAGGATGGATTAATTCATGCAACACATCTGTCGACCTTAACACGTTTAACGGCACAAGACAGGAATGGGAACAATGGTTACGCTCTTCAACCTTCTAAACTTATGGCTAAAGGACACGTGAAACTGCTCTGCGGCATGAGCGGTTCAGGAAAAACAACATTCGCCGACTCGCTTGTCATAAATCATGGGTATCGGAAATTGTCAATCGACGAATATATGTGGCGCGACCACGGTGAATGTGGAATCGACTATCCTGCGGACGAATACCGCGAAAGATACACCCGCAGCGAACAGTCGCTTATAAGCCATCTCACCCAACTTGTCAAATCAGGAGCCGATGTGGTTGTCGACATGACATTTTGCCACCGCGAAAAGCGCGACTTTTACCGCGATTTACTCACCCGACTCGAAGCTGATTGGGAACTCATATATTTTCCGGTCGACTTTCCGACAGCATGGCAACGTATAAATCAGCGCAATAAAGAACAACCCGGGCCGAATAAAGCCCGGGTCACAAAGCAAATGCTTACACAATTCTTCACCGGCTTTGAACGCCCCGGTGAAGATGAAGTCTATCGAACAGTGTCAAGCAGATCTACCGAAGGCGATTCATAATTAGAAATGCCCAGATTGACTGCCTTCATCGCTTCAAGCGTATGCTCGGGAGCTGAAACGCCATCAGGAAAAGGCATCCCGGAATACTGCTGAAAATAAAGCAGGCAGGCATCTTTCCACCAACGCGCATCGCGGGCTTGAGCCATAAGTCTGCGTCGCACATCGTCATACAAGCTGACGTCAATATATTCCGATGCATCATCCCACCTTCGCTGAAACATCTTGACCGACTCAAGCCCTCGTTCGTAATGACGGCAAAGTGCTTCCCATAAAGTCTCGCCCGAAACGAGCTTCTTATCCCAAGCCAAATGGTGGAACCACAGCAAAAACTTCTCCGGACATTTGTCAGGGTCATTCAGCACCGAACCAAACTCGTTGCCATACTGCGCCACCGCACCGCTTCCGGACAATGTACGGTCAAATCCGAGCCCGGCTGAATCAGCCTGATGATAATACTTTGGAAGCCAGTCGGGACGCGCACCGTCGACTTCGCACCACGGCTCCGGACCATAATGGTGACCGAACGCAAAAAGATGATGAAGTCCCATGGGCATCATATAGTCGACAACAGCCTCACGACTTTCAAGCATCATATCAACTAAACCTTGGGTCACATGTTCAGGCATATTCCCCCCGTTAATCGACATATCGAGCCATTCACGCGCTACCTCGCTTGATTCCACATCAGGATTCCAAGCCATTCGCCCGAATGCATACCAATTGGCCTGAGCAAACGGATGACCGGTCCAATTCGGTGAATCTCCGATATTGGACACTCCGGCCACTGCATCTATCCCATCGGGAGCCACATAACGGAAAAACTCCTTCCACATCGGAGCAAGAAATGCTATATGATTGGAATGTCCGAGATATTCCTGTGTCACTTGGAACTCAACCATCTGCCTGCTCGATGGCATGGCACCGAATAACGGGCTATAGGGTTCACGGGGTTGAAAATCGACAGGGCCGTTTTTAATCTGGATAATCACGTTTTGAGCAAATTGACCGTCAAGAGGCTTAAATTCCGCATAAGCCTGTTTTGCACGGTCGGGGTCAGACGGAGAATAAACGAACGCACGCCACATAACCAATCCGCCGAAAGGTGCCAAAGCCGTAGCCAACATATTGGCCCCGTCGGCATGTGTGCGCCCGAAATCGCACGGACCGGGCTGTCCTTCTGAATTTGCCTTAACAAGAAATCCGCCGAAATCCGGAATCAATCTATAAATCTCGGCAACCTTTTCACTCCACCATTTAACCACCTGAGGGTCAAGAGGGTCAGCTGTCGACAATCCGCCAAGTTGCATCGGCGCGGCAAAGTTAGCTGAAAGGTACACCTTTATGCCATACGGACGGAATATGTCGGCCAAACTCGCCACTTTTAGCAGATACTCATTACTTAAGACTTTAGATGATGCATTGACATTGTTCAGCACTGTACCGTTTATGCCAATCGAGGCGTTGGCGCGAGCATATTCTCGATAACGGGGAGAAACGACATCAGGGAGTTCGTCCCAATTCCACAGACTTTGTCCGGCATAACCTCGCTCAACAGTGCCGTCAAGATTGTCCCAATGGTTCAATATACGCAATGCATAGCGCGGAGTCTCCGTCACCATGCTGTCGGGAATCGAGCGCGCTTTCTGCATTCTGAGCAGATAATAAGCTCCATAAAGCATTCCGTGGCCACTTGAAGCCGTAAGCTGAAGCTTTCCATCGGCAGGTTCAATCCGAAAGCCCTCATTACCTAAAGACAGATCGTCCTTAAGCACAAGCTTTAAAGGTTCACCGACCCAATATTTCTTCAATTCGTCGACAGCGACCTGTACAGAGGCATCCTTCGACTTAACGCTTTCTATCTGCGCTTGAACAACGGCAGGAGCTTCCGGGAGCCAAAGCCCGGCTCCGTTATAAGCTCCTGCACATAGTGCCGTCAAAGCACTTATATATAACAGTATACAACGGTACATATCAATATGCACTACTGCCATTCCGACCCGCCTCCGTCAATTGTCTTGATATTGCCCTCGGAATCGTACTCGAGTTCACATACCTTAAGGCTTCTCAGCCATGATTTACCTCCGGACGGAACACTGTCGTGGTGAAACAGATACCACTTGCCCTTGTATTCTACAATACTGTGATGGGTGGTCCAGCCAACCACCGGAGTCAGAATCACACCTTTATATGTAAACGGGCCAAATGGACTGTCGCCGACGGCATAGCACAGCAGATGCGTGTCGCCGGTCGAATATGAGAAATAGTATTTTCCGTTGTATTTATGCACCCAACTGGCTTCAAAAAAGCGGTGCGGGTCATTCGCTTTTAAAGGCTCGCCGTTTTCGTCGACTATCAACACCGGACGTGGTTCTTCGGCAAATTGAAGCATATCCTTCGACAGACGCACCACACGGCTCGGCAGCGCCGGCTCGTCCCCCTCAGGTAATTCGGCGCATTCCAATGCCTTGTTGTCGCGATAGCGTTGCAGTTGACCACCCCAGATTCCACCAAAATACATGTAGTATTCTCCATCTTCCTCAAAGACACAAATGTCGATGCTGTAGCTGCCACGAATCGGATCCGGTTGCGGAATAAAAGGGCCTTCCGGACGGTCGGCCACGGCCACACCCATCCTAAATATGTCATTTTTGTCCTTCAGGGGAAAGTACAGATAATATTTACCGTCCTTCTCGGCCACGTCACTGTCCCAAAGTTGACGTCCGGCCCATGGGATGTCGGCAATGTCAAGCGCTTTTCCGTGGTCAATCACCTCTCCTCCCATCGGGTCGTCGGTAGAAAGCACATGGCTGTCCTTCATAACATATTGGTCGCCATTGTCATTTTCAACATTTTCACACTCCCAGTCGTGCGAGGGATATATGTAAATACGATTGTTAAACACATGTACCGACGGATCTGCCATATAGTCTGCCGGGAAAAGGTATCTCATCTTTTTCATAATTTACTTTACAGAGTCTATATAATTTTTCAAGAACGGTTTAAGCTCATAGTTACGGTCAAAAAGCAACGGATAGTCGCGACGTCCGGGCATAGGCCAGCCATTTTTCCAAGAATCGCCGTCGCTTACTCCCCATGCGATAACTCGGTCAACAGAATCTGCATTGCGCAGAAGCACACCGAGCACACCGGCCATGCGTTCGTTCCACTGAATTGATACATCTTCAGGCAGACTGTCGGGATAGGGATTCAAAGCAGCACGGAAAGCAACCGTATCCGACACATTTGCAGAACGAGTCAAAGTCGGCAAGGCACTCATGTCCCATTCGCTGATATTAACCTTACATCCGGTAGAGGCGAAGGCTTTAAGCGAGGTCTCAAACTCATCGAGTTCTGGATAGTCAAGCCCCATGTGGCCCTGCATTCCGATGGCATCTATACGTAAACCTCGATCTTTCAAGCCATTTACCATCTTAACGACAGCGTTACGTCTTCCTTCGACATTCATTCCATAGTCATTGTAGTATAACTCGGCATCGGGGTCGGCCTCGTGTGCAAACCGGAAAGCCAATGGAATGAATTCTTCACCGAGTATCTGAAAGAATTTAGAGTTGCGATATGAACCGTCCTCAACGATAGCCTCGTTGACCACATCCCAACCTTTTATACGACCTTTATATCGGCCGACAACAGTATAAATGTGCTCACGCATTCGGTTGGTAAGCGTCTCTGCATCTACAGTCTCACCCTTATCGTCGACGAAGAACCAGGGAGCGCATTGCGAGTGCCAGATAAGGCAGTGGCCTACAGGGAACATACCGTTATCCTCGGCAAACTGCACATATCGGTCGGCATCGTCCCAAAAATATTCGTTCTCCTTAGGATGTATCTCAGCGCATTTCATCACATTTTCCGGTGCCACTGCATTAAAATGTTTTTTTGCTAAAGCCGCACCCATAGAGTCACGTTCCCATGCCTGATTATTATTAATCGCCACGCCGATAAGAAACTTATCCTTAAAGGCATCCTTAAGAGTCATTTCAGTCGGCTCTGCTTTAGCGACGCATCCCGACATGATAAGCGCAGACATAGCTCCTGCAACAAAGAGTGAATAAAGCTGTTGTTTCATTATTAATTGTATTTAGGTTATGATTACTTGTTGTGGCGTTCTTCAATAGCCTTGTTAATTTCGTCAATACGGTTGTCGTCAAGTTCATATCTCGAGATAATCAACATAGCGACTACAAGGAGTATGGCAGGAATCACAGCTACAAGCCAAAGGATTCCTTGTTCGGCAAATGGAGTCTGCGACGTAAGTTCGGCATTAAAATCGACAAATCCGAGCACAAGTCCCGGAACCACTCCGCCCATAGCCATTCCGGCTTTATAAAATATTCCCGTCAGCGCGTTTACGATGCCGGATATGCGTTTGCCGTGTGTATATTCTCCGTAAGAAATCACCTCCGGAACCAATGCCCACATATAGCCCGTGGCAACTATTACACCCGTCGATTTGACAAACTGCGCAACGTAGACGAGCCACATCTGATTTTTTAATGCGTCAATCATGGAGATGCAATAGAGCAGACCCATGCCGACGATTGCAGTCACCAAGAATATATAAAACATACCCTTTTTGCCGACAGCCCGCTTGATGGACGGAATCATGGGCATGAATATAAATGCCGGAATCGACCCAAGTCCCATGAAAATTGAAAGTTCACCGGCTGTCCCATGCAGATTATAGTTCATGTAATACGCTCCGGCTGAATTGCTTATCGCCATCATTGCAAAAGCTGTGATGAAGAAGAATGCCAATATGCGCAGAGGTTTATTACGCACAAACTCAAGCCATAAGTCGCTGACTTTCACGTTCTCGGTCTCCTTGCTGTCCATTACCACCCGTTCCTTGGTCTGTGAAAAGCAGAAAATTAGCAACGCAAGCCCAACCAGTCCGTATATGGCCATTGTCGAGAACCAAGCACTGTCGCTCGACGACAAATCTGACGTCTCCGAAGGGTCAAAGAGCTTTACAATGATGGGGATACCCATACCGACTGCCAGACCGCCCACATTAGCCATGAACATGCGCACGGATGTAAGGATGGTTATCTCCTCTGTGTCACGGCTGAGAGAAGCGTTCAGCGCGCCGTATGGCACGTTGACCAAAGTATAGCACATTGACAGTCCTACGTATGTTATATAGGCATAAAGCAACGAACCGGAAAAACCGTTCCAAAAGCACAAAAGGGCAAATCCCGTCAGAGGCACACCGCCGAGCACAAGATAAGAGCGGTACTTACCGAGCCGCGGATTATGCTTATCGACAAAAGTTCCTACCAGAGGATCCCAAATCACGTCGACAATTCTGACAATCAAAAACATTATGGCGGCCACACTCGGCTCAAGCCCATACACATTTGTATAGAAGAACAGCAAGTACATGCTGATCGTCTGATATATCAGATTCTGAGCCAGGTCACCCGACCCGAATCCTACGCGCTGAATCCAACTTAATTTGTAAAATCCATTGCGTTCGCCTGCCATAGCGGCAGGCATTGCGTTTACTGCGTCCATATATGAGTTTATTACTTAATAGCTTGATTTAAGAGTTATTTGGAATTTCCAATGACAGCATCGGCAACACGTCGGCCAAGGGTCTTTTTGTCAAGAGGATGTATGTCGTTCCATTCACCTAAGTCACTGTTTTTAATCAAAGTTACTCCGGGTGTCTCATCGGCCACTTGAGCCTGAAATTTTCTCATCTCAGCCCAAGTACCGCGTCCGTATGTATCTGACGGGTGAAGAAAATCGGCAAGTTCCACAATATAAAACGGCAGATTAGAATCTGCGAACGCATCGCGCCAATTTCCAATCATAGTCTTTAGAAGCATTGGATATTCGTTACGTCGTGAAACATTTGACTCTCCCTGATACCAGACGACTCCGGCCAACGGCAAATTAATCAACGGATTAATCATTGAATTGTACAAAGCGGTAGGCTTATAGCAGTAAAACTCCATGCCCGGAGATGCCGGCATCGGTGCGCCGAGATGATAACGCCAAATGCCTTCAAGCGAATAATCCTTATCGTCGACAATCAGTTTGTAGGGCTTTTCAGGCACAAAATGCGCCTCCCCGTTTTTGCTTATGAGTCTAACAGTGACATTATTATCTCCGGCCTTCAAGATTCCCGCAGGCACTTTATATATACGCGGAGGATACATATATGAAGTGGTTCCGACAAACTGCCCGTTGACATACACCGAGTCGGCATCGACTATGCATCCCAAGCGCAACACGGCCTCCTTTCCGGCAACATCTGCCGGCAGATCAACATTCTTTCTGAACCAGTGGGAACCGTTGATCGACTTATAGCCATCAGTAGCCCATTTTGAGCCTTTCCACACGCAATGGAGATCGTCACCAGTAACCAGACCGTCGGTAGTGCTTTCGCCGGAAATCAAATCGACGGAAGTCCACGACGAATCATCAAATTCACGGTCATACCATTTTACCGAACCGTGCATTCCGGGGTCTGACTTCCACAATGCGTTGTCCCACCTGTAAAAGTTTATTCGTTCAAGTGCTTTTATCTGATCGCGATATGCATCGTCTTCATAAATCTTCTTTTCATTCATCGCACGTGTAAACGGTGCTAAATACTCCTCGCTGATCCATGCCTCAACAGGAGTCCCGCCCCAACTTGAGTTGATTATACCGACGGGCACACCCGTTCTTTCATATAAATCCTTGGCAAAGAAATATGCCAATGCTGAAAATTGCATGACATTAGCGCTGTCCACAGGAGTCCAGCGGACGGGTTTCATATCGGTCAGCGGAACATGAAATTCCACCTCCTTGGGCACAATGACTTGGCGTATTAAGGGGTTGGCATAGTTATTAATTTCGTCGAGGAACATATCCTTCACTCTGCTTACGGGTAATTCCATGTTTGACTGCCCGGAACATAGAAAAACGTCGCCTGACAACACGTCGGTCAAGGTTATGTCATTGACTGTAATGGTGTATGGGCCTCCTGCTTTGAGTGGCGGTAATTCCACTGCCCATAAGCCGTCGGCATCAGCATTTACGGCTAATGACTTTCCTTTTACTACTTTAACCGTAACTTTTTCCCCGGGGTCAGCTTTTCCCCATATTTTTACGGGTTGATTGCGCTGTACGACCATGCCGTCCGTAAGAATTGACGGCAGACTTACCGCAGCGTCCGCAACGGCCATAGGCGCCATAAACACAACGGCTAAAGCCATCCTTTTTAAATAGTTGGATACCATATTAATGTCATTTATATTCATACAACTTTATACGAAGCAGTTTTATGTCGTCGACACCAATGCGCACATGTCGTCCTTGGTGTGTCTCATCGCCTGACAACCGTCTGACGTACTGCAACCCTCCTTCGTCACATACCCTCACTTCGTCTACCGAAGCCAAACCTATCCGGCTGCCCCCGTTCCATCCCGATGGATTCACGCGGTCAGCTCCGGAATTCAAAAATCCATCTTCGCCAAGCAAAGTCGAAGCGGAAGTCTCCGTTTCGCTCTCAAACTTTAACACCACTCCGGTGCCCGCGAGCAGATACTCATCATCAGAAACGCGGAAAAGGATTCCACCCCCGGCCGGCCACTGTGAACCGTCGGTAGCCCTCGAATCCCACGGCAAAGTGAAATAATGTTCGGCTGTTATCACGATACCCCCACTGTGCAACACACGGCAAACGCTGTCGCCATCAAAGTAAAGCCCATTTATCCTGTCTGTTCCCTGATACTCGGTGATTAAAGGCATAATCTCCGTTAAAAATGCATAGGCCCGCACCATCTTGTCATTCGGGGCGTCAGAGCCGTTCTCTATCGAGAATGGACTTATGCCGATGGCATCATGCTCGCCCAGAACATATAAAGCCTGCGCCGCATTGTCAGTTGAATTCCGCTTTATTTCGGGAATAAACAGAGGATTATCGTCCAGATGGTATGCTTCAACCCAGTCGACAAAACCTCGGTCGTATAGATCAGGGGCAAGAATGTCGATGTCGGGGGCGGCCAAGTGCCAAATATCCTTCAGATGAGCCAACGGCCCGGCCGAGGGGTATTCGCCCGGCTTACGCCCGCGACTGTTCATCGCGGCGTTGACATATAACGGACGGTCTATTACACTACGCGCCACGGCTGCCAACCGTCCTACATACGACGCATAGTTCCATGCCATAAAATACTCGTCAGCGTAAACGTCGTCGCCAAACACCTCGTCCCACGAGCCGGATGACTTTGCCCCGTTAGCCTGCCATCTCTTCAATAAGTCAGGATGCAAAGTTTCACCATTATCGCGAATATATTCCATTAGTCTGGCAGGGACACCTTTGGCATATTCCGTCTGCGCCAAAGACGAATAGTCGCGGGCATCCTCAAGCATACCTATCTCATTTTCAATCTGAATCATCAACACGGTATTGTCAGCGTCATACTTGTTGACGTGTCTGAGCCACTCCTCAAATGCCGTAGAGTCGGCCTTAAAAACATTTTCCGAAAACACACTGGCTATTTCAAGAGGTTTACCGCTTTTGGTACGGGCTCTGGGATATTTCTCATCGTCGGCTTTAAACCAAGCGGGGGCATAACAACTCATCGAATTTTTCCAAGCTCCAAACCACAGAAACACGATCTTCAACCCGTTACGTCTTGCCTCATCGATTGATTTATCGACAAGCGAAAAATCAAACCGCCCATTTTCCGGCTCAACCAAATCCCAATAAACCGGAACAAGAACTGTGTTGAGATTCATCCGCTTGAGCTTAGGGAAAATATTTTCGATATCTTCAGGACATGAAGCAGAGCTATTGCCCAACTCTCCCCCAAGAATAATGAAAGGGTTGCCATCAACACTCAACATGGATGCCTCACCATGGCGTACAAGTTCGACCTTCGATGCAACAGAAGGCAACCAACATGATATGATGGTAAAAAGCACAACGGCAAATATTTGCAGATTGGATTTCATAATCGATTTAACGGTTAATTCTCAATATGCAAATTTAAGTCGCCGGACGCAAAATATATTATTTCAGCGTAACCAATGACAGTCTCTCACGTAACATATGAAGGAGCCGATGTAACAAAAATCTTTGCGCATGTAACATAATCGGCCACAGAATCCTAATCTACAACCGATTACGCTGCCTCAAGACTTTTTGTGCCCCGGAATGTCACAATTTTGTTGTAGACATAATTTGTAAGAGTATACACAACGTTACCCAACAACGTCGCCAGACCATATCCCGACAACGTAAAGGCGAATATCGACATCTCAAATTCCTTAAGAGGAGTTTTGTAGCTAAGCAGCCATACTGTCAGGAACTGAAGGCCGTAGCATAACAAGAACCCGACCAAAAACGTTACAGCCTCCCGCGCATAACGGCCGGAAGTCTTAAAAACCCAATTTTTATTCCAAAGAAACGAATTAACGACACCGGCTACATAGCCGATGGCATTCGACACCAAAGGATTCACGCCTAACAATGCCTTGCAAATAAATATCACACAGAGGGTGACCAACGTGTTAAGGACACCCACGCAGGCATACTTAACAAACTGAATCAAGTCACTATTTCGGAGTAATCTGGTGTTCATATATTTAATTTTTAGAGGGAGTTTCTACAACTGAATCTTTCATGTGGGGCAATGACCATCCGTAACGGACAGCCAACACTCGGATCAGTATTACCGTGGCCGCACAAATCAAACACTGCGCCGGAACCGAACCTCCGGCCTGAAGAACTATCCAATACACCAATCCGCCTATAAGACACGCGGTAGCATAAAAGTCCTTCTTGAACAAAAGGGGTTCCTGATTTAAGGCTATGTCACGCAACACGCCCCCAAGCGCACCGGTGATAATACCCATTACTATTGCCACCCATATCGGATAGCCTGCCGCCAACGACTTCTGGATGCCGATGTCGACAAAAAGCGCCAGCCCGACAGTGTCGAAAATAAAAAGTATTCGCGTATGCACGAGCAGTCTCTGGAAAGAAATCACGACAAGAAGCGACAGTCCGGTCACAGCCAAGTACCACCACGTCTGCATCCAGAATACAGGTATTCCCAACAGTACGTCGCGCAACGTTCCACCGCCTATGGCCGTCACCAGCCCGACAGAATATGCACCGAACCAGTCGAAATGCTTTGCGGCCGCCATGCGGATACCGCTTATCGCGGCCGCGATGGTGCCGATTACTTCGACAAGGAACAGAAACGTTTCTTCTACATCCATCGGATTAAGGTTAACTATTTTATTAAGAGCCGGCTTTATGCCGACTCAGATTTATGGATACTAATTTTCACGCCGATACATACGGCATACATGCGTAAGTCCGCAGTTCAAGCAGTCGGGCTTACGCGCTTTACAGACATACCGTCCGTGAAGTATAAGCCAATGATGTGCCTTGGGAATCAATTCCTTCGGTATGTATTTGCAAAGTTGCTTCTCGGTGGCCAATGG
The DNA here is from genome assembly GCA_964543345.1 of uncultured Muribaculum sp. Classification (GTDB taxonomy): domain Bacteria; phylum Bacteroidota; class Bacteroidia; order Bacteroidales; family Muribaculaceae; genus Muribaculum. The sequence continues at coordinate 103,074 of CAZIXM010000006.1, forward strand.
AGTCTTGCTGCCGGTGGTCAGGCCGATGCGCTCGCTCACTCGGAACACATGGGTGTCGACAGCCATAGTCGGCTTGTTCCAAACCACCGCAAGCATTACATTTGCCGTCTTCCGGCCTACGCCCGGCAAACGCATCAGGTCGTCAATGTCAGAAGGAACCTCTCCCCCAAATTCCTCTACCAACATCTTTGCCGCTCCAAGAAGCGACTTGGCCTTATTGTTGGGATATGACACCGAACGGATAAACCCATAAATATCCTCCAAATGAGCCGAAGCCATTGATTCGGGAGTCGGATATGCCTCAAACAGAGGAGGAGTCACCATATTGACGCGCTTGTCCGTGCATTGCGCCGACAGTATGACGGCCACGAGCAAATGGAAAGGGGTATCATAGTGCAGTTCTGTTTCGGCCACAGGCATCGCCGTCGCGAACCACTCCAATGTGAGTTTATAGCGTTCCTTATATGTCATCAGGAATTTCTAAGTTAGTGTGCAGCCTTGAACTCTTCGAGGAAACGGGTATCGTTCTCAGAGAACATTCTCAAGTCTTTAACCTGATATTTCAGATTGGTGATTCGCTCCACACCCATTCCCAATGCAAAACCGGTATAGACTTTTGAGTCAATACCACATGCATCAAGCACATTGGGGTCGACCATGCCACAACCAAGAATTTCCACCCAACCGGTATGCTTGCAGAATGAGCAACCTTTACCACCGCAAAGATTGCAGGATATGTCCATTTCTGCCGAAGGCTCGGTAAACGGGAAATAGCTCGGGCGAAGTCTGATTTTAGTTTCCGGGCCGAACATTTCTTGTGCAAAGTAAAGCAACGTCTGCTTCAAATCGGCAAACGAAACGTTTTTGTCGACATAGAGGGCTTCTACTTGATGGAAGAAACAGTGGGCCCGCGCCGATATGGCTTCATTGCGGTAGACGCGTCCCGGGCAGATGATTCTAATCGGAGGTTGGGTCTTTTCCATGACCCTCGACTGAACGCTCGAAGTGTGCGTGCGCAAAAGCACGTCAGGAGTACGCTGTATAAAGAAAGTGTCCTGCATGTCGCGGGCAGGATGATCGGCGGCGAAGTTAAGCGACGAGAATACGTGCCAGTCATCCTCAATCTCAGGGCCCTCGGCTATGGAGAAGCCAAGACGCGAAAATATGCTCACTATCTCATTGCGCACTATCGATAAGGGGTGGCGAGTGCCGAGTTTTACCGGAGAGGCCGTGCGTGACATATCGAGCGTATCTACTTCTGCGGTCACACTTTCCAACGACTCCTTCAAGTCATTGATTTTATTCGTGGCGAGGTCTTTCAGCTCGTTCAGCTTCGCCCCTAAGGCGCGTTTCTCTTCCGGCGGCAGGGCACGAAAATCGTTGAACAGAAGCGACACTTGGCCTTTCTTGCTCAAATATTTGATACGCAACACTTCAACCTCGGCAATATTAGATGCCGTGAGCTGCGCTATTTCGGCTTTTAAGGAATTAATTTTTTCAACCATAGCAGTCTCAATTACTTTAATGGAACAAAAGTACAAAATTTTTCGTGAACTTTCACTAATTTTGCCCTTATGAGTGATTTTCTGGCTACAATAAAGAAAGCCCTGGCTCGGATTAAGCAACTTTCTGAGTCAAAACGCGTGATTGTCGCATTGAGCGGGGGAGCCGACTCGGTGGCTCTTCTATGCGCTTTGCGGGAGCTCGGATATGAATGCACGGCGGCACATTGCGACTTCCATCTGCGCGGCGATGAGTCGGAACGCGACCGGCAACATGCCCGTACGGTGTCAGAAATGCTCGGAGCCGACTACGAAGAGATTCACTTTGACGTTGAGGAATACCGCCGTCTCCACTCCTCGTCGGTCGAGATGGCCTGCCGCGACCTCCGCTATGAATGGTTCCACACTTTGTCGAAGTCGCTCGGCAATATTCCCGTGGCAGTAGCCCATCATCGCGAGGATAATGCCGAGACAATGTTTCTTAACCTTTTCCGAGGCACCGGAATCAGCGGTTTGACCGGCATGAAACTCGTCAACGGCATAATCGTACGCCCAATGCTCGACACATCGCGTAAGGAAATAGAGGAGTATCTGGAAGAACGCGGCATCGGCTATGTGACCGACAGTTCAAACCTTCATAACGACGTTAAACGGAATCGAATTCGTAATCTGATCATGCCTGTGATTCAGAAACAATTTCCGGATTCATCACAAGGACTGTCATCTACGATGGACAATCTGGCCCGAACCGAGTCATTGTACCGAGAACTTATTGACCAAAAACGTCAACTATACATTTCTGACAGAGGATTGACGGTTGACATAAATCTGTTGCTTAAGGAGTCACGCGAGCCTGCAACTTTGCTGTTTGAGCTGATACGCGACAAAGGCTTCAACTTCACACAGGCTTCTAATATCATTTCATCAGCCGAGGGCCAGACGGCCTCAGGTAAAATCTTCAAATCTGACGGCTCAACTGCCATGCTTGACCACGGACTTTTGCGCTTTTCATGCGCCGAAAGTCTGCCGGTGGGAAATGAGAGTTACCTCATCGACTTATCGAACGAGGGATGCAAACAGCCGGGGATAACCGTTACTCATATCGGATCCGACAACTTGGCATTTGACCGAACCGGCATGTCGCTCTACCTCGACTCATCGGTTCTTGAAGGCTCGCCGGAGTTTGAAGTGCGCCATTGGCATGAAGGCGACCGCATATCCCCGTTCGGCATGAAGGGGACCCGATTGGTGAGCGACATATTTTCCGATGCCAAACTCTCCGTTGAAGAGAAACGCCACGTGTGGATACTGACACGCAACGGACTGATACTATGGGTGGTCGGGCTAAGGTCATCCCGCCATTTCGCCGTGACCGACAGCTCGTCGGCCATCATACGCCTGCACTTCTCAGCACAGCGATAAGGAACACGCGCTGAATTTTTCTGCATTTTATGTTTTACAACATCTATTTTTATGGTACAATCAATCTATATAATTAGTAATTTTGGCATAACCAAATTCACCATATTATGATAGTAGGAGTCCCTAAAGAAATTAAGAACAATGAGAATCGAGTAGGCGTCACACCCGCCGGAGTAAAAGAACTTGTAAAAAACGGCCATAACGTCTACGTTCAACACAGTGCAGGCGAAGGAAGTGGATTTCCCGATGAAGAATACATAGCCGCAGGAGCCACTATCCTGCCAACCATCGAGGATGTCTACGCCAAAGCCGAAATGATAGTAAAAGTAAAAGAGCCGATCGCGCCCGAATATCCTCTTATCCGCGAAGGCCAGGTGCTGTTCACATATTTCCACTTTGCCTGCGACCGCGCCCTGACCGATGCCATGATGAAGGCAAAAGCTGTCTGCATAGCTTACGAGACTGTCCAGCTCCCCGACCGCTCACTTCCGTTGCTTATACCGATGAGCGAAGTGGCCGGACGCATGTCCATCCAGGAAGGCGCACGTTTCCTTGAAAAGCCTCAAGGCGGACGCGGCATATTGCTCGGAGGCGTTCCGGGTGTAAAGCCGGCCAAAGTGCTGATTTTAGGAGGCGGTGTCGTAGGACGTAACGCCGCTCTCATGGCGGCCGGACTTGGAGCCGATGTCACAATTACCGACATTTCCCTCCCGACACTGAGACATATAGCTGAAGTAATGCCTAAAAATGTCAAGACTCTTTATTCGTCAGCTCACAATATAGAGATGGAGCTTCCGACTACCGACCTTGTTGTGGGTTCAGTCTTAATCCCCGGTGCAAAAGCCCCTCATTTGGTGACAAAAGAGATGCTCAAATTAATGCGTCCTGGAACAGTTATGGTCGACGTGGCCATCGATCAGGGAGGATGCTTTGAGACATCACACCCGACCACCCACGCAGAGCCTACATACGTAATGGATGGCATACTCCACTATGCCGTTGCCAACATTCCGGGAGCCGTGCCATTCACTTCTACATTGGCACTTACAAACGCTACTCTGCCCTACGCTATTGCTCTTGCCAATAAGGGTTGGAAACAAGCTTGCAAGGATGATGCCGCCTTGGCTAAAGGCGTCAACATGGTCGACGGCCAGATAACATTCCCTGGCGTAGCACAAGCTTTTGACCTTCCATGTGCAACTCTAACGCTGTAAATTCGCGTCAATGACGCATACCCTATAGACGGGTTTCAGACATAAACGGGAGGCTGTGTCAAAATGGAATTATCGCATCTGAAAGATGCACAAAATTGTGTAGC
>CAZIXM010000007.1:0-105050 GCA_964543345.1 uncultured Muribaculum sp.
CATTCTTCTCGATGCCTCTGCCGTTTGGCACGTAAGTAGTAAAGTGCGTCTTTCTATTACTGCCAACAACCTTCTGAACAAACGGCAATATCAATATGTGACATACGGTACCCTCTCCCGTTCAGAGCACACATTCCAAATTCGTCCTCGCAACATCCTCGCCTCAATCCAATACCGCTTTTGATAAAGATTCCGACAAGTTCATATACTTTTCCGCGATGATTTGTCGCGAAAAAGTAGGGCTTTAACGCGCAAACTCAATGCGCGTTAAAGCCCGAAACTTCGTTTCACAAATAAGCCTTATGAGGCATTTTCAAATTGAGTCAGCGGCATCGTGATTGTTGTCGGGATTTTCTGGCCCGATGTTGTTAAGTTCGCTCACCGCCTGCTCCACATTTTTTGATGAAGGCTTGCTGTATGCGTCAAGCTGTTCTCCGGGGGTATCGTCAGTCTCATAGAGCGACCTCACCTGATTTAATTGGGCTTTAGAGCATTCTTTCATAATGATATGCATTTATTTGGTTTGTCAGACATATTAACGCTCTTTTAGCCACGGCAGTTCAGTAAATCAATCGCCGTTAATCAATTTGCGAAGGTCAGAGTCGACGCTTTTAGCCTTTTTAACCACCTGCTTATTGTCGACAAAAATCAAGTAATAAGTATGCTTTTTTGCCCCGGATTCAGTCTTTTCTACTGAGTATTGCAGTACGGCAAGATTGCCGTCTTTCGACCGCCACAGCATATTGTCGGGCTTGTCCTGAAGGAGGGATGGATTGCCGTATAAGTCTGTCAGATGCGACTTGACATTGTCAAAAAATGCCGTATCTGCTCGGTCGGAATTCTTATAGAACCCGACTTGATACAGTTTGTCGTTATAGAACTGCAACACACTGCCGTTCCACTCCTGGCCGCCCCATGTGGCAGGCGAATACGAGAATCGTTTTTCGCCGTTGCCCTCGTCTCGGGTCAGTTTTCGGGGTACGTCGCCGACGGCTTCTACGCACTTGTCAAATTTCCAGCCGAAATTAATGCCGTTGACCCCTTTCATCTTTTCTTTGCCGATGGCCATTGCCATACCTCCACAGAGCATGACTATGGCCAGCAAAATGATTGATCTTCTCATATAAACTACCTTAAAGAATACAAATATACAACAAATAATGTTATTCCTTGTTCTTATGGTCGCGTATTTCTACTCGTCGTATTTTCCCGCTAATAGTCTTTGGAAGTTCCTTTACGAATTCGATAATTCGCGGATATTTATACGGAGCCGTCACACGCTTTACATGGTTCTGAATCTCCTTTATCAGCTCTTCTGCCGAATGCTCGGCACGCTCCAGATATTCTTTGGCGAGCACGATAGTGGCTTTTACTACTTGTCCGCGAATCTCGTCGGGGACACCCGTAATGGCGCATTCCACCACGGCGGGATGTGTCATAAGCGCACTCTCGACCTCAAACGGACCGATACGGTAGCCCGACGATTTAATGACGTCGTCGATTCGGCCTACGAACCAAAAGTAACCGTCTTCATCGCGCCATGCGACATCGCCGGTATGGTAGATTCCATCGTGATATGCTTCATGTGTCAGCTTCGGGTCATGGAGATATTCCTTGAAAAGGCCAAGCGGGCGGTGGTTTCCGACGCGAACGACGATTTCGCCTTGCTCGCCGTCTTCTGCCGGTGTTCCGTCGGCGCGCAGTAAGTCAATGTCATATTCTGGTCCCTTTTTACCCATCGAACCAGGCTTCGGTTCAAGCCAAGGATATGTTGCTATGGTCAAAGTGGTTTCGGTCTGTCCGAATCCTTCCATGAGCTTTATTCCGGTGAGGCTGAGCCATTCTTCATAGACGCTGGGATTGAGAGCTTCGCCCGCAATTGTGCAGTATTTAAGAGTGGAAAGATCAAACTTTGACAAGTCTTCGCGGATAAGGAAGCGGAACACTGTGGGCGGAGCGCAGAACGAGGTGATTCCATAATTATGTATCATGTGCAACACGTCGACCGGCTCAAATTTTTCGTAGTCGTAGACAAACACGTTGGCTCCTGCTATCCATTGCCCGTATAGTTTGCCCCATACGGCTTTTCCCCATCCGGTATCGGCGAGCGTCAGGTGAAGGCTATCTTCGTGCAGATTGTGCCAGTAGCTGGCGGTGATGATATGTCCGAGCGGATAAGTAAAGTCGTGAGCTACCATTTTGGGTTCGCCGGTGGTGCCGGAAGTGAAATACAGCAGCGAGATGTCGTCGTTGGTGTTTGGTTCAGACGGCCGAACAAACGGGGTGGCTTCTTGGATGCATTTATTGAAGTCGTACCATCCGTCAGGGACAATCGGCCCCGTAGAAATCAACGCCTTCAATGTCGGGCAGTCGGGGCGCGCTTTCTCTATATGTCGGAGCACAATTTCGTCGCCCGACGCGATAATGGCCTTTATTCCGGCCATCTTGCATCGATATACTATATCTTTTTCGGTAAGCAGATGGGTTGCGGGAATAACGGTGGCACCGAGCTTATGGAGCGCGATTATTGAAAACCAAAATTGATAGTGGCGTTTCAGAATCAGCATCACCATGTCGCCACGTCCGATTCCGAGCGACTGCAGGAAAGATGCCGTCTTGTCGCTCTCGCGCTTTATGTCGGCAAACGTAAACTGGATTTTTTCGCCTTTGTCGTTGGTCCACAGCAACGCCGGCTTTTCCGGAGCCTCTTCGGCCCAACGGTCGACCACATCGTATCCGAAATTGAAGTTCTCAGGAACATTCACATGGAAATTCTCCATAAAGTCATCGTATGACGAGAATTCCGTTTTGTCAAGAAACCTCTCAAGCATAATAAATTATATCTTATATTATTTGTAGAATTTAATCGTGAATAGTTTTTGCCGGCCATTGACCGGCCGACAAAATGTAATACGGTATTTATAAACAATACCGTCTATGAAATAATGGCTATGATTTTTACCGGCTTTTCGCCTAAAGCCCGAAGACCGTGGGGGCGTCGTGCATCAAACATTATGCTGTCGCCCGGATGGAGTATGCTGGCCTTCCCGCCAATCGATATCTCGAGGTCACCTTCGAGAATGTAGTTGAATTCCTGGCCTTGATGAGTGTTCAGTGTCATAGGCCGCTCCGTGTCGGTAGGTTCGATTGTCACGAGGAACGGGGCCATTAAACGATGCTGGAATCCTGACGCGAGATCCTGATAACTGTATGCTTTAGTGCGCTCGACCTTAACGCCCTTTCCGGCTCTGGTTATATAATATGAGTTCATCGTTGGCTCTTCTCCGAACATGAGTGCAGTCAGCTCGACTCCGTATGTGGTTGCCAATTTATGCAAAAAGCTGACGGGTATGTCGGATGTTCCGCTTTCGTAAGTCGCCAAAAGCACAGGTGTAACCTCGCACTGTTCGGCCATTTGCTCCACTGTCAGATCCAATGCATCACGCAATCCGCGCAGTCGGCTGGCTACTTGTTTGATATGGTTCATCTTTATGAATGATTGTCGTTAAATGTATTACTTCTTTGAATCGTGGCAAAGTTAATTAGAATATTTTGTATAATAACCCCCTTCGGTTAATAAAGTTTGGCACTTTGCACATAAAAACGACATATTGTGCAAAGCCTTAAATATAAAGGGGCTGTGTCAAAATTCAAAAGCTTCTGAAAGAAGCCCCAAAGTGCATAGCCGGGCAAGGCGGTCTATGGACTGATTTGCCCGGCTATCAATTTTGTGCATCTTTCAGATGCGATAATTCTATTTTGACTCAGCCCCACTCATTTTTTTTTCGCTAAGTTTGGCGGTGTCAGCAGGTTTACTCCTGCGATGTGGGAATTCTTAATATGGTGAATGAGTTCGGCTTGAATGTGTACTTAAAATATTTGCCAAACTTATCATATTCCGTGGTAACAGGAGCTATCTTTTTAGCTTCAGCGAAACTGTTTTCGTCTTTGCGCGAATCTGACGACAACGTAATAACGCTACCTTTGTTGCCAACCTTGGTGCAGTTTAGCCTCAAGTCGGCGGTGAATGGAGTGTCGTTTCCGTTAACCACCTTGATAATAGTTTCTCCTGTCGATTCGTCGTATCCGGCGAGGGCATAATGCTTGGTCAGAAGTTCTACCTCCTGCGACAGCACTTGCTGTCCGTCGATATAGCAAGTCAGCTTGCCGTCGGCAGAAAAGTCAACTTTAACCTTATACCATTTTCCGGGTTCCATGTCAAACTCTGCGCCGTTATCGTTTCCACGGCTATAGTCGCCGTCTACCTTGCGTGACACGTTGATACGCGGCTTACGGCCCATTGAGCCTAAATTGAGCTGGAATGAGTTGCTGTTATTGTCGTCGGCACCGAATATAAGGGAGGGATAAACGGTCATGGAATCGATTCGTTCGGGATTGCGCCATGACGGGCGTGCTTCGCGGACGGCAGATGCCTCAAATTCGATGCTGCCGCCGTCAAAGTTAACGCTCTTAAGCAGACTCGTCGCAGGCATTCTCATGCGGCGGTCCATACGGCCGCTGTCCTGCTTGACTTTCTCAAATTCAGAGAAATCAACCGATTCGGCAAGCACATTGCCTTCTGCGTCAGTGACTTTGAAATTGCGGTACTGATCGGTCAGGTTATTGCCCGAAACCCCTACGTAGCCGTTGATGGCAGAGGGAAGCATTTCGGTCATAATCGTCTCTAAATTATATGTCGGGACGTTGTGGCTGAACATCTGCTGAACGTAGTAAGAAGCGCGTCCTACGACTGAGTCGCTCTTTGCCCAAATCAGATTAGTGGCCCAGTCGCGGTGGTTGCTGTTTTCAATCAGGGGCGCGTAAGAAGCTATCTTCACCAAGTCGCCGTTGCGTTCCATCCCTGAAATAAACGCGGCCTCTGCAAGAGCTGCATCAAGATTTCCCGGGCCTACACCTTGGTTAACGGCATATTCGCCTACGTAGATGTCATATTTACCTCGCTCAGCGGAGTCAAAGAGATGGTCATTTTCATAGAAGAACAACGGATTGACATACCAGTGCGGATCAATCATGTCGACTTTTTCAAGCAGGTCGAGGCGGTTGTTGAGCCCGAACGTACAGATAAATGTTATTTCGGGATATTTTTCCTTAAGCACCTTATAAAGCTGATTATAGCGGTCGGCATACATGTCGGCCCACTGTTCATTGCCTAATTCGATGTATTTCATCTTGAACGGTTCGGGATGCCCTGCTTCGGCGCGCTTGGCTCCCCAAGTTGTGGTCACGTCGCCTTGTGCATATTCAATTGCATCTTCAATGTCTTGAAGCACCGGGCCGAGGTCGTTGGTATAATCGCCGTTACGGAAGTCGCACGACAATCCGACGTTGGCCACAAACATAGGATCGGCTCCTATATCCTCGCAGAACTGCAGAAATTCGTGAAAACCGAACCCCCATGTGCAGTGGTAATTCCAAAGAATCCATTCGCTCGGACGTTGCATCGGATCGCCGATGGTGTTTTTCCATTTTACGCGGTTCTCGTAAGTTGCTCCCTCTACGATGCAGCCTCCTGGCCAACGTACAAAACCGGGCTTAAGGTCGGCAAGCATCTGAGCCACATCTGCGCGCATACCATTTTTGCGGTTTTTAAATGTCTTTTCAGGGAAGAGCGACACGTAGTCGACACGCACGTTGCCGGGAGCGTCAAACAGAAGGCGAAATTTAGCCTTGCCGTCGGTGGCATCGGGAGTTAACACACCGGCATATTCAGTCCAGCCTGTTCCGGGAGCCACTTCAAATGTCTTCGATGCGAGTACTTTATCGTCGGCCGACAGAATCTCCGCTTTTACGCTTCCTTTGTAAGATTCAGGATTGAGATAAAATCGAAGATCGTAATTGTCGCCCTCCACGGCCGAGATGCCCCAATATCCTTCATTTGTCAAGGAAGTATTACCGTCTGCCATATTCAAAAGTATATGGTTAGGTGTGTTTTTGTGAAGCGGTTTGTCGCTGACAATCGAATGTTTAGCATTGCCTTCCACGCTCCAGCCAATCATTTCAAGCGAGTCCTTGTTCCATCGGATTTTCCAGTCATGGGTGCGTCCGTCGCCATACGATGGAGAGTGCGGAGCCACTGCATATCCGTCCTTATAGACGGTTCCTGAGGGTATGACCCCTTCTTCAAAATTACGGTTACGAATCAACTCGCCATAAAGGGCACCGTCGCCCGAATGGTTGATCTCTTCAAAGAATATACCATACATTTTAGGGTTCACTTCAGCTCCCTTTTTCGTATAGTCAACTATAATCTCTGCTTGAGGCTCCGGACTGTTTCCGGAACAAGACCCAAGCGTGGCCGCTAAAGCCGCGGCATAAACAAATCGTCGGCACAGATGCTTCATGATACGGAATTGGTTATGTTGTTGGGTTAATAAAATATTTTGACTCCGTGTAATTAAATTAGTTTAATCATATTGAATAAAATTAAGAAAAATTTACAGTAAGGGGGTGCCGTTGATGGGGATGGCGGGATTACCACACGTTGCGGCCACCTACGGCGACCTTACGTGTGGCTATGCATGTGTGACGGCACCGCCGTCAGCTGTGTCAACTGAAAGAAGCCCAAAATTGGGTGGCCATGGAGAGGATGCAAGATCGCATCTGAAAGATGCGTGAGCTGAGTAGCCGGGTAAAGCGACCGGTAGGTCGATTTGCCCGGAAATCCGATGACATGTGGGTGAAATCTGTAAAGATTTGACAATTAGTGTGTTATGGCGTTAAATCTTTCAGATTTTATTGTCTGTATCAACCGATAGCCGGAGATAGGCGCTCCGCGCCAATCCCCGGCTATCCATTTTCGTGCATCTTTCAGATGCGATAATTCTATTTTGACATACCGTCCTATGCATGTGTGACGGCGATGCCGTCGGGGTGAGCCTGTGTACCGGAGGTGTTAGAAGCGGACAACGAGCTCGGCGAGAATTTTGTCGCCTTTTCCCTGAGGGGCTTTTACTCCGTTGTCGAAGAACATTTTTTCGTAGTCAATACGTACATCGCAATGAACGGGACCTTTGACGTAGCTCAAAGTCGTTCCGACTGTGATTCGCAGTCGGGCGGGATCGGTGGTTGTCAAAAGGCCATCGGCATTCCGTGTGCCGTTGCTGTGGTCTGTCATCCCGTCAAAACGCCCCTGGAAAGACAGCCGGTTGAATACCCCAACATTTACCGGCAGATGATAATCGGCATATACGACGTAGGCATGGCAGGCATCGTGGGCCGAGTGAGTGTAGTGCTTGTTGATATATTCGCCAGACACGAGCCAGCGACCGGCTTGCCAAGTCACTGCTCCGTCGAGCAGATTTATTCTGACCGAATCGGGGATTATCGTCTTAACGCCTGCATTTAACGAGACATTTCCCCATTTATAAGTCACTTTGCCCGAATAAGCCATCTCGCTATGCCACTTTTCGTGGTCGGATATTGAGGACGGATTAAAGGCACCGGCTTCGATGCTTAGAGGAATTTGTCTGAAAGAATAAATAAATTTAGCCCCTACAGCGCGAACGTTACAGACTTCTTTGCCAAGATATGAGCGGTTAGCGAAAATATAGTTGCTTGGGGCGCGTGTAGGATCAACGCCAAACGGCATACGAAACTGACCTGCCTGAACTTGAAATCCGGGGGCCAAGGTTATTCTGCCCCAGGCATCGAGAAACTTCATCGTGCCACGGTCCGAAGCATCAACTTGGACGAAATAGTCAATTGGCTCGGCTATACGTCCATCGACCGTTAGGCGCGCATTCCTTACCTGAAAGCGACTGTCGCCGGATTCGGTCTCCATCTCCCAACGTGAACGTATCGCACCGTGAATGTTAGGTTTATAATCGACAGTTTCCTGGGCTATCGCCAATGCCGGTATCAAGAAACATGCATATAAAAGTGCGGACTTTAACCGCAATAAAACATTTGTCATAGCTCTTTCCATGGCGACAAAGTTAAGCAAAATTCTGTTAAAGGTCAAAGAAAAAGCCAGGAGCATCCATTTTAGGGGATGTTGCAGAACTTAAACTTAAAGATGTAGGGACGCTCAGCGCTTGACTGTTATAATAAATTGACGCACGCTTGTGCGTCCCTACATAGAATGGTATTAATTCGATTCAACGAGGACATGAAGTTCTACCTCCTTGTCATTAAAATCGTAGGTCGTAAAAGAACCGCTTCTTGATATTTTTAAAGTTCCACCTTGGTATGTATCTAAACTTACTCCATTGCACCATGCCATGGCGACATAACGATAAGCACCGGAAGCGCTATTCATAGTATAACTTCCACTATACCAATAAGAGTCAATGCCTTCCCATCTTGGCGTATAATAAACTATTCTCAAGCCGGTAGTAGTTAGACTTCCATCTGAGCCAAAGAAATGCAGGAATTGATCATTCATATTATCACCGGTTCCCGCATGGTTACATCCGGATGCCATCTTTGTAATCGCGTAATAATACCCGCTATTTTTATTTTTTAGATAATTATTAAACGGAAGTTTACCGGTATCAAAATTTTCGTCAACCTCATCACCCATTCTTCTCCAATTATAGGTGAATCCATTAGTCTCAACCACTAAGTTTTTGCCGTCTATTTCATAATCATAGATAGTTGACGAAGAGGAACCCTCATAATGTATCTCTAATTTCCCTATTTCCTTAGTATTCCAAGAGAAAGAAAAATATTTTACGCCGTAATCTTTCCCATTAACACTCGAAATACGGTAGCCTACGCCATTTTTGCAGAAATAGTATTGATTTAATGATTTTAAGACATCACCATACCACCATTCTCCAATAAGATTTGGATCATAGTCTGAATTGGACCCGAAGTTTGAAGCCGAATCAGAATTTTCATCATTATCGTCATCTTGAACGGGATAATATGTCTTATAAAACGTGTGGTCAATGTAGTCAAAAAATAATTTTGAATCATTAAGATGCACCTCCGTATTATAATCTGAATCCCAATCTTCAGATTTAAATAATAATACATTCCCAGCGAATGACCAGGTAAAGGCTTCTTTAGTTCCATCAATAAAAAAATAGCCTTTCCCGTCATTTTGAAATACGCAAATGTCGCTATTATTGTCGTAACAATTCCATGTACCTTCTATGTCGTTCAGGGAGAATGCATCATCGGAATCTCCATCATCAGAGCATGAGAATAGCCAAATCGAAAAGCTCAAAATGGACACTATTGCCCCAATTTTTCTTGATTTTATCATAGATAAATATACCCTTAAGCATTATCGTTAATTAAGTAATAAATTTTCTGCACAATATATATTTACATTAGAATGCAAGTCCGGCATGGAATCCCAACGTGATTTCATCCGCACCTTTAGTCCAACCACCATAAACACCAAGAACAATATTGAAATCCCCTAAATCGAATGCCAATTGAGGATATAACGCGATACCCCAACCAACTTTTTCTTTAGACTTTCCTTCGTCATTTATTACAGAATAAGTTGCTATACAAGCATCTAAAGCAACAGATGCCATTACATTATCATACTTATTTCCTATAGCCGGACCCAAAAGGAATTCCAATCCGGCATAATCCTTATCAACGATTCCATAGTTTGCATACATTCCGAAGTCCATTCCAAAATGATAATCTGCGATGCCTCTTGTAAAAAAGCCATAATACCCTTTGTCTGCGGTTTTAAAGTTTGCAAGATATCCGAAGCCCCAATAGCTGAAGCTATTATCCTCCGTACTTACTGAAGAATTATTTGAGCTACTATTATTAGCAGAATCAGGAATACCTTTATTGTAATCACCCATTCGTGGATCGGTGCCTGAATTGTTCAATGGAGTTGTATTATAATATGTCGGTTGTGGCTTTTGAGGAATGGTCAGCTCCATGCCTACATAGACAAATTGTCCGGCGGAGGGGTTCAATGATATTATCTCGTCTTTAGTCACGTTGTAAGTCTTAGCGATGTCTTCAAGAGTTTCGCCACGTGCAACAATATGTTTCACGGTAGAAGTTTGTGCAAATACGGTCATTACCGTCATAATCAATGCCACGATGCTCACTAAAGTTCGGGCAAATAGTCTTCTTTGTTTCATAAAAATGTAAATATTAAATGATTAGTCTGTTTGTATTACAAGAAAGTTAGATACGCTCCAAAAATTACCCGGGTTATTAACGCGCAAAGTGTATGTTCCGTTGCCGTTTGTAGAAAGAGAGTAAGACCCGGTGGGCATTGAAGTAAGGATTCTTGGGCGTTTTGCTTCAAAAGTAATCTCACGCCACTTGCGGATGTCAACTTTAGCAAATTTAGTCTTGTCCAGAGCCGATTCCGGAACCATCTGCTTTTTCTTGATTATGCCACGTCGCTCGAGATCCTTCTTGGAGCCAAGTATCACATAGCAAGAGTTTATCACATCGTCTTGATAAACGAGGGCCTTTTCCTGGGCCTTATTGGTTTGATCAAGTTTTTCAATTTCTGTGGTTTGTTGTTCTATTTGAGTCCGTTGCTCTGCGACCTGGCGTTGCAGGCGTGCGATGTCGACATTTTTCTTGGATAATTCTTCTCTTAACTTTGCAATCTGGTTGTCCTTCGCGGCAAGTTGCTGGCGCATCATCTCTATCATACCCTGCATCTCAGGATTGTCCCCATTTGCCATAAAATTCCTGTCAAGCGAGGCAATGCGTTGTTGTTGATGTTGAAGTACCCGTTCATAACGTTCCAGATTGCGCAGAGCATCGTTTCGCGAAATAGGAATCTCAGATGCCAACGGATTGACAAACAGCATATTTTCCTCGGCAGAAATCGAATCAAGTGCGGAATTGATGGTGCTTATCATCTCATTGATAACATCAAGTTTACGCATTTGAAGTTCGCTCAGTTCTTTAATAGAATCACGTTCGGCAACTAATTTTAATATCGCGCCACTTGAATCGCCGCTGTTACACGAAGCGAGTATCTGTGCCATTATCCACGCAATGACACAACAAAAAGTTTTAGACCTCATAGCCGGCGATTGTTAATTGGAGTCAGAAGGAGTCACGTACAGCATAATTTGCATGTCGGGCTGAAGCTTAGCTGTTGGCTTCATTTTCGCGGGAAGTTCATTCCAGCTAATAATGTCGGGCACAGTGACGCCGTATCGCTCGGCGATTGAAGAAAGAGTGTCGCCATTCTTAACGTTATGGAACACTACGAGCAGTTCATCTTCAGCAGAAGACTCATCAGATACGTTTTCGGCTAATATTGAGTTTTCCGGCTCGGCAGTAACCTTTTTAGCAGACAAATCGTTAATTAAGTCAATCGTTCCGTCGGTGTATCTTATCATAAACACGTTGTTACGCGGTACAACTTCTGCAATCGGCACAATTTTCTTATTGGTATGTTTGGATGACAGATAAGATATATGGCTATCGTACACCTTAACATCATAAGCGGGAATCTCTCTGCCCTCAATTAGGTAAATGACGTCAGCGTCTTTTGGCAACCTTTGATTTTCTCCAGTTATTCGCTTTCCGCTTTCATTAATATAAACGTTCCCTCGTTGAGAAAATCTAATCATGTACACATCAGAGTTATCAACGGCATACTCCGAGTCATTTTTCTTGGAAGACATTTTGTATACCACCTGTCTGTCATTGACTTGAAGAATGGTAGCATTAAACTCACGCCCGTTTTTGAGTATTATCAAATCTTTTTGGGCAAAAGAGGTTTGCGAAGAGAGCAATAGCGCTATCCCTGCAATAATTAATCTTAGTGTACTAAATCGCACTGTTTTTAGAAATATTGTCCTGCAGATAGCCCCAAATCAGGTGTTATACATAGCAAAAAAAGACGCGGGCATCTGTACTTCCTGCTCATCCCGCACTTAAGGCCTTCGCATTGCCTTCCAACCAGGATAAGCAACTCAGTCGGCCCACGTCGTGGATGAGTATAGTGCCATCAATAACCTCCGCTGGCCAAAGAGTAGCCAACAGAGACCTTTAGATGCATATAAACATCTCCCGTGGACGCTTACGTTGCCGTTCTTCAGGTTGTTGAGAATTTGCGAAGTTCTAAGTGCTGAAGTGAACGTTATGTAAACGTCTTTTCAAAAAAAGTCACCCTTCTGTCCCATCGGGGCCGAAGAGTGACTGCAAATTTAAATAAATTATTCAGATTATAAAATATTCTAAATGAATTTTATAATCGTTAATTCAAAGGGGATTAATTTTACAAAAATATGGACCAGCAATATATGGCGATATATGCGGCGATGACAATTAAAAGGTAAGCTCGTTTTTGACTGTTGATCGCGAAGAAGTGGCCTATTTGGAAGGCTGATGTGAGATTTATGATAGGAATATATACTGTAAAGCGACGGAAATCCACAACGGCGAGGATGCATGAGCAAAGGAAAAGCACCAGAAAGAATCCGTTATAAGCTCTGGTGCGTGCATTATAGCTATATACTTTGACGAGGTTCAACACTCCGGCCACGATGCCTAAAAACATAGTCAGTCCGGCGTAAACAAGCAATATCAGGGCATCTCCTCGGGGCATGGAATGGAATATGCTGATAAATTCGGGCATCTGCAAATCGGAAAATTGAGCTATTCCAGCTCCAAATACTATCCAATAAGGCGTTATTATGCCTAAAAGCATTGCTAAGAATGCCTTAAACTTGAGGCACTGCATCTGGATGCATCCGATTAGGAAGACCAATATATAGCCGATATATGAAACGTCGCAAAGCGAGCCGAGGCTTATAAGGCAGAATGCGAGAAACACCCTGCGCGTGTCTCTGGGATTTTGAAAGGAAGCAAACAATGGCACGATTGACAGCAACAATAAGGCGCACAATACCGTGCCGTCATAAAGTTGTCCCATAATTGAGGGATATGCTCCTTGCATTAATATGAAAAGTCCGGCGAATAGGCGCGTCATGTGCCTTATGATGTTGAACTCCTTATTTAAATATCCGATAAATAAGGCACATAAAATGCTTAAACCAATGCCGAAATACATTGAGGTAAGCTTGTCAGTTATCCACGTATCGGCTGCCGGAAGGACAAAACCTGTATCAGCATCAAGGGGCATTATATCGCCACACAAATATGCAAAAACCGTGCCTCCCGCCGCGAGAATAATCAGCAGCAGGAAGCACCAGCGTGTATGGAACAACGGAGTTATGTCTGTCTCCTTCATTGAAATGCTGGACTAAATTTTGTCAGGCAGACTTTCAATAAGTTTCATTAAATCGACACCAATGTCACGCCGGAAGTAAGAGTTGTCGAATTTAATTTTGGAAATGGAATCGTAGCTCTTTGCGAGCGCGTCGGCGATGTTCTCGCCATAAGAGCTGACTGAGAGCACCCTGCCTCCGGAGGTGACGACACCGCCTTCCGGAGTCGCCTTTGTCCCGGCGTGGAACACAATGCTGTCTTTAACGTCGTCAAGACCGGAAACAGGCAATCCTTTGGCGTATTTGCCGGGATAGCCTCCGGACACCATCATAACCGTAACGGCCGCGCGCGGATCGTGTTTAAGCTCGAGATCGCCGAGGTTGCCGGCGGCGGCCGCACCCATCAGCTCTACGAGGTCGCTGTCGATGCGCAACATTACCGCTTCAGTCTCCGGATCGCCCATTCGCACGTTGTACTCAATGACCATAGGCTCGCCGCCTACATTTATCAGTCCGAGGAAAATAAATCCGCGGTATAAGATTCCTTCTTCGGCCAGACCGTTGACAGTCGGCTCAATAATCCGAGTCCGCACCTTATCCATAAACGTGTCGTCGGCAAACGGAACGGGGCTGACGGCTCCCATGCCGCCGGTGTTGAGGCCGGTATCGCCTTCACCAATTCGTTTATAGTCTTTGGCTACAGGCAACACGCGGTAGTCTTTTCCGTCGGTCAATACAAACACAGAACATTCGATGCCCGACAGAAACTCCTCGATTACGACTGTCGACGACGATGCGCCGAACATGCCGCCAAGCATTTCCTTTAGCGACTGACAAGCTTCTTCCAATGTCGGGAGAATCAGCACTCCCTTTCCGGCAGCCAAACCGTCGGCCTTAAGAACGTATGGGGGCTGGAGTTCTTCAAGAAATTTCATGCCTTCATCAATCGTCTCCGGGGTAAAGCTGCGGTAACGTGCCGTGGGTATGCCGTGTCGCACCATGAATTGTTTGGCAAAATCTTTGCTGCCCTCGAGAGCGGCGCCTGCTTTTGAAGGCCCCACTACCAGTATTTCCGAATCTTTAAAGTAATCATATATACCGTTTACGAGCGGATCCTCATTGCCCACGACTATCATTTTGATGCCTTTATCTTCGGCAAAAGTCTTTATGGCGTCAAAATCCAACGGCGACATGTTGACATTTTCGCCATAATCAGACGTTCCTCCATTGCCGGGAGCCACATAAAGCTTTTCCGTAAGAGGACTTTGGGAAATTTTCCATGCGAGAGCCGATTCACGGCCTCCGGAACCCAAAAGCAAGATGTTTAGCTTGTTCATACGGTAGATGTAATTTAATTATCAGCGTTGTTTTGGTTATTGTCGTCGTCATTGCGCTTCCAACCCTTACGAGAACGCATAGAGGGTATAGAAGGTTGACGTCCGATTATTGAGCGGAGGGCCTTTTCGTTGCGTCTTACGGACAACGGATTTTCTGATGTTTCTTTGTTGGCAGGTTCGTCAACTTGCCTGCGTCTGTCAAAGCCTTTTCCGCCGAACTTTCCTTCGAAGAATTTTTCGGGAGAATCGAATCCTCGACGCTCCTTCTTGTCGCCGGCAAACTTACGGTCGCGACCCTCTTGTCGGCGGTCATCACGTCCGCTGAATTTCTTGCGGTCAGAAGACTGTCGTTCGTCAAAATCATATTTACGTCCGCTCTTCGACGGGGTGAATTCGTCGTCGTCATATTTCTTTTTGCGGCCTAACGGTTTTGCAGAATATTTGTCCTTAAGGGCGTTACGTTTGTCACGCCCGGTGCCTTTCTTGTCAAACTCATGCTGTCGGTCGCCGTTTTTACCTCCGAAACCTTTTTTACGGGCATCTCGCCGCCATTCGTCGTCGGTAGGACGTCTGCGTTCGTGCATCTTCTCCTTGACCGGCATCTCATCGTCGTCGTCATCATGTTGGTGAAGCGAGAATCCCTGGCTGCGGAAAGTCTTGTAGTCGCCCTCGAATATAATGTATTCGCGCAGTTCGCATTCCAGGGCACCGTTATACAAGGGTATTTTAGTCGAGGGAGCCAATCCGATCTTTTTGAAGTATTCATCTTGGTAGCCGATGATCCAAGCATGGTAGCCTTTGAATACATTCTTGAGTTTTTGCCCGAATAATTCATACAGCCCGTCCATGTCGGCCACAGATATGCGTTCACCGTAAGGAGGGTTGCAAACGAGAATACCATCAGCCGGGGCTTCGGTCCAATGCGCAAGCGGACGCACTTCAAGTTCGATATATTTACCGACACCAGCCTGCTTGACATTCTTTTCTGCAATAGATATTGCCTTAGGTGAAATGTCGCATCCGATAATCGGAACAGTGACGTCGCGTTCTTGCGAGTCGTCGTTATAAAGCCGTTCAAAAAGCTCTTCGTCAAAGTCGGGCCATTGTTCAAAGGCGAAGCTTTTGCGATAAACGCCGGGATTAATATTCGCGGCGATTAAAGCCGCCTCAATGAGAAATGTTCCGGAGCCACACATTGGGTCGACAAGGGGGCATTGTCCGTTCCATCCCGCCTTCATCAATATACCGGCGGCCAAAACTTCGTTGATAGGAGCTTCAGTCTGGGCCACGCGATAACCGCGTTTATGGAGTGATTCGCCGGAAGAGTCGAGCGAAATGGTCACTCTGGTTCCGTCGATATGTACATTAATCATTACGTCGGCATCCTGAAGCCTAACTCCGGGGCGTTTATCGGCTCCAAATCGATCTTTAAACCAATCCACAATGGCATCTTTAACGCGATATGTCACATAGCGTGAGTGGGTAAAAGTGTCGGAGTTTACCACCGGATCGATAGAAAAGGTCTTATCGAGCGACAGAATGGTTGACCAGTCAAACTCCTTCGCCATTTCGTAAAGAGTGTCAGGATCTGATGCCGTGAACTTATATATCGGTTTTAGGATTCTAAGAGCCGTTCGGCAACATAAATTTGCCTTATAAAGTACCTCATTATCACCCACAAACGACACCATTCGCCGTCCTTGTGAGATATTTTCGGCACCAAGCTTCAAAAGCTCCTCAGCCAGCACATCTTCAAGTCCCTGCAGAGTTTTGGCCACCATGTCGAATTTTTCAGTTTTCATCACTGTTTTAGTCTTAATACGTTGTTTGCCTTTGCTTGAATCAACCGCTCACCGGGCGCGACATCCGCGTCTACCCAAATATTACCGCCTATAACAGCGTTGTCTCCGATGGTGATTCGGCCAAGAATTGAAGCATTGGAATATATAATCACATTGTTTCCTATGGTTGGATGTCGAGGGACACCTTTAACGGGATTTCCCTCATCGTCAAGTGAAAAGCTTTTTGCTCCGAGCGTGACACCTTGATATATCTTTACATTGTTGCCAATGACAGCCGTGGCGCCAATGACGATGCCCGTGCCATGGTCAATGGTAAACGACTCGCCTATGGTAGCCGACGGATGAATGTCAATGCCGGTCTCGGCATGAGCCTGTTCGCTTATCATTCGAGGGAGAATGGGCACACCTATCTTAACCAATTCATGGGCTATACGATAGTTACAAATGGCGCGGATTCCCGGATAGCAATAGATGACCTCCTGAGTCGACAGGGCGGCCGGATCGCCATGATACGTGGCTTTGACATCATTGTTTAGTAGACGACGCAGTTCGGGAAGTCTCTGAATGAAGCGAGCGGCCATATCGGCCGATTTAGATTCAAGCTCGGAAAACTGAGGCGGAAGCTCGGTGCAAATGTCCATCGAGAGTCCTGCATGAATCTGTTCAGTGAGCAACTTGAAGAGCTTTTCAATCCATAATCCGGTAAAGTACAAGACATTTTCGCGAGTAACGTCGCTATCGCCCAAAAAACCGGGAAAAATGAGAGCACGAGATAAAGTGATTATTTCTTTAACAGCCAGTTGCGACGGCAGGGGCTCGCCACGCCATTGCGACGGACAAACGTTGGTCAAATTATCGCCGTCGCTAAGTCTTTCGACGGTGTCACGAAGCGATGCCTCGTGGGTAATATTTAATCCTCTCATAGTCCTTTTTTATGATAGGCCGCGGCAGGGTGGCCAATCTATTGCAAAGTTAAGGAAATTTCAGTAACAAACAATTCGCGCCACAAAAATAAGAGATTAAACTTTCCTTGAATTTTCTACCCAACGAAACATCTTATCGCTCGGACGAATCTTCGAGGGCACTTTTATGGAAAATCTGTCGCCTTTAACGGTCTGTTCCACCGGTTTTAGGTCGACGCGAATCTCCTCGATATTCATTATTATTGCACCGGTTGTCGGGCCTGTAATCACAACTTCGTCGCCAACATGAAGCTCGCCGCTCTCCATCAGAAACTCCGCCACTCCAATGTTTGAAAAGTACCGAACACCTTTTGCCGCATATTCTTTTGTCCGAGTAGCCGAAGAACCGTATTTTGAGGTCCATTCACCTAACCGCTGCCCGAGATAATAGCCGTTCCAAAATCCTCGGTTGAAGATTTGCGATAGACGTTCATCCCAACTTTTAATAAGTTCATCGCAGTATGTTCCGTCGCAAATGCTCCTTAAAGCCTGATCGTAGCACTCAACGGCAATTTTGACATACTCGGGACCTCTGGCTCGGCCTTCTATCTTAAACACCCTTACGCCGGCATCGACCATCTTGTTGAGAAAGTGTATGGTTTTGAGGTCTTTGGGCGACATTATATACTTGTTTTCCACGTCAAGTTCATCTCCCGTTTCACGGTCGCGCACGGTATAACCGCGTCGGCATATCTGAGTACAAGCACCTCGGTTGGCGCTTGAATTCATTTCATGCAGACTTAGATAGCACTTTCCGGAAACCGCCATGCAGAGTGCTCCATGGCAGAACATTTCGATTTTGACAAGTTCTCCGTGGGGCCCTCTGATTCCGTCGCGCTGAATGGCCAAATATATATCTTTCACTTGATCCATGTTCAGCTCTCTTGCAAGCACCATAACATCGGCCCATTGCGAATAAAACCGCACTGCATCAATGTTAGTCACATTTACTTGTGTGGAAATGTGGACCTCCACGCCCGTCTTGCGGGCATACATGATAGCGGCAATGTCGCTCGCAATAATCGCCGTTATTCCGGCCTCACGGGCAGCGTCAATTATAGCATGGCACTTTTTAATGTCATCGTCATAGATGATAGTGTTGACGGTCAGATAAGTCTTGACTCCGCGTTCACCGCACAATTTGGCTATTGAACGCAGGTCGTCGAGTGTAAAATTGTTAGACGAGCGCGCTCTCATGTTAAGCCCCTCGATTCCAAAATATATGGCATCTGCGCCGGCTTCCATCGCCGCGTAAAGAGATTCATAACTCCCCACGGGAGCCATTATTTCAAAGTCTTGACGTTTCATAACGGCAAAGTTACGTCAAAACACCGAATTACGGATACAGTTTATGTAAACTTTATTTGCAATTCGTTGTTAAAAATAAATGAAACAACCTATATAATTTAACTATTTATAAAATTCACTTATTATGAAAAAATTTTTACTAATGGCATTCGCCACAATTATGGCGTTAGGAGCCTCGGCCCAAAATTGGTATGCCGGCGGTCAGGTAACATTTGGAAGGTCAACAGAATCGGCAAGCGGCGTTAAGAGCACACAGGTGACAGTGCTTCCTGAAATAGGCTATAATCTTACAGAGAAATTAGCTATCGGTTCGGTACTTGGTGTATCTTATAAAAAGTCGGGAAGCGAAGAAAAGACAGTACTTGAAATTGCCCCGTACGCCCGTTATACATACTTTAGTACCAGCAAGCTCAACCTGTTTATCGACGGTGGAGTTGATTTCGGTATCGGTCGCGCACATGGCCACACAGCTGTGGAGTACGGCATTGGACTTCGTCCGGGTATATCTTACGACTTAAGCGAGCGCTTGAGCATCGTGGCACATGTCGGATTCTTGGGTTATCAGAGTGGAAACAATGCAGCCAAGAACAATGGTTGCAACGAAAACTGGGGTCTTGACCTTAACGGCAATAACCTAATGTTCGGTTTATACTATCACTTCTAAACGACAAAAAGAATTAAGGAAGATTTATTGCATAATTGTAGCGTCATAGGGCTTTTTCGTCTTGGCCCTATGGCGCGTTTCTATACCTCGTGGGCGATTTGGGAAGCTCCTACTTTAATACAACTATGCCTGTAGCTTCAGAAGAAGTATAACGCCGGCCGTCGGTTGCAAGCAAGAAACATTTATAAGGGCCGTCGGCGACAAAACTTCCGTCAAGTCCGCGTAAATTCCATTCAAAGAAATTTTCAGACCCGTCAAATTCTTTAAAATAGACTGTCTGTCCGCTCATATTCCTAATCAGCAATCTGACATCAGCCTCCTGGCCTAAATCATGTTGCCAACTAAACAGCGCCTCATCGCGCACTGACCGGAATTCGGCATTCAAGCTTGCCTCGGCTAAACGATTGAGCACGCTGAAAGTCAATGACTTTGCAGTTCGGTTGCCGGCATTGTCCGAAACAGACAATACCAATTCGTGGTTGCCGTCTGACATCTCAGGCAACGGATATGAAATGCGTATTATGTCGCTTTCTGCAATTTCGTCAACAATGATGTCCGCGACATTCATTCCGATGCCGTCCAATGTCAAACGAATCGCATTTTCCGGAATATATTTGCCGTAACAAATTCCGGATTCGCTGTCGACTATTTCTGCACAAAACGACTCAGGAGAGACCGTCATTCCCGACATTTTTATTCCGGAAACAGCTAACGCTGTAATTTCGGGGGGAGTTACATCGGCAACCCATTCACTGTCAGCTGACAACGAGAGCCCGTCGATAGAACCAAGTGCCAACGACTCTCCGTCAGTCGCAAAACAGATTATCCGATAAGAGCTTCCTTCGGCCGTGGCGGGCAACCTAACTGCGACGTTGAACTCTCCGTCGAAAACTTTTGCCGTTGCGCACCCAATCAAGATATCTTCAAATGCAACTTCGGTCCTCGAATCAGTGCCATCTTGTCCAAGCGTCATTCTCGAAATATCCGTACGATATGCGCGGGCTTCTATATTACCGTTAAATCCGGTCAGTTTATCAGATGAAGTATTTCGGATTTCGCCATTTATGGTGATCCCGCATCCATCTGCAAGGTTATTAACTGAATTCGCCACAACAGCATATTCCGGTATATGGAGGGGTAGCGCAGGATCGCCAATTAGATTAAAGTGCCTGACATTTATTGCAAAAGCAGAATTGTTCACGCTTCTTGCCGCGCTCAAACAAATATTCTGTGCCGTCATCCAAACATCACCAAACGTCGTTCCCGGAGCGGCATTTTCGATTTGTCCGATAAATTCTTTGTGAAGGCGCTGATTGTATGTCGCGTCAGTATTTCGGGCCGCCATTATACAGCCGACGGCTCCTCCAATCCGACTTACGAGCATCTCCTCGGCAAGCGAACGGCGAGTGCCGTCGAAACGCCCGTTCAAACATGAGCTGTGGAACACAATAGGCCTAACCGTATATTTATTGATAGAAACGTCGGAAACACTCCACAGATCTTGTCCCGCTATGTTGTATTCTGTGCCATGCCCTACGTAATGGACGTACTCACAACCGTCGCGCAGATAAGCTGCATACTCTTTTTTTGACTCGATGCCCTTTCCTCCAACCCATTTTGATAAATCTGAATAGACTTTATGAGCCACGAATCCATCACGTCCCGAAAATGCGGAAGCGAGAGCGTCGGCATTTTTCAGATGAATTCCGGAATCGCCGGAATCTGATATGAAAACACCCATATTTATTCCCGAAAAGGCATCCATACGGCCTTCGATATGCTTTTTTATCTTTTCGTTGATTGTGTATGCCTCATCAACGGAACGAACGGGTAACCTGCCGATGCTTACCGAAACATCTCCAAATGGCATTCTGTCAGCATTAATCTGATCATCCGTCATGCCAAAATATGCGTCGGAGCAATAGCTTTTTTCGCTATCGTACATATACCTTTCTATCGGGCACTGATATGTGGGCAGATATGGACCCTTTTCCAAAATTCCACGATTATCATAAGATCCATCGCCATAAAGTAACATATATTTCAGTTTCCGGCCTGTCTCTTCATAGAGCCATTTTACATAAGCTCTTATAGCTAACCCCGACGGCTGTCCGGATGAAACTTCATTATATATTTGTTCGTCGGTTACTACGCGCACATTCAGATTTTGAGTGTTGCGATGAATATCAGCCAACTCTTCGGCTGATTCGAGAAACGCCGTTTGAGAAATAATCAACATATCCCAATCTTCGACTTCGGCAGGCAAATTTTGCGGGCCGACAACACCTACGGTTTCGGGGGTCAACAATTCGCGCGAAGGGTCAAAGGCGACGAGTTTTCGGCAAGATGCATCGGGCATAACCTTGCCATCGGCCAATTCAAGCCGTTTCACCTCTGTCACAGACGTTATGTCCCAAATTTCAACGGCATCGTTCATTTCAATGTAATCTCCCGGATTAATTCCGGCTATGTACATATCCGTCTGCGGGCGGTCAGATAAAACATTGTCAGCTTCATAATCTATTGCCAGATAGTCAATTGCCGTAAAGCCTTTATTGTCGGTATTGCTGAAACTTAAATTTAGCTCAGGATATTCACCGCAAGACAAAACGCTCTCGATTCGCCCCGATTTTAACGAAGGCTTTTTGACCGATGCAACCGACAAACCCTCGGCATCTAAAATAGTCCCTCCCGATAGCTCGGCCAGAATAGACCCCGGGGTATCGGTTAGCCATGATACTGTTATTCCGGCGCTTATATCCGATGACGAACATACGGAATTAAATCCATACGTGGCTGTTATTGCATTTTGAAATGGAATGTCAAACCATCGGGTTCCCATATTTTCATAGCATCGTTGTTTGCAGTCAATTACTTCTACATGTCTATGAGAAAGAATCGCATTGCCCAAAGAGTCGGAAACGAACCTCACCGGAACATCCGGCTCGTGGTCAGCCTCGGTCAGAAAATAGTATCCATAAAGGCTGTATGGGTTGCTGTTTATTTTGACAATTTCACCATAATTATCGGGCAGTTCAACAGACACGGCTCCTTCGCCATAAAAAATGAGTTTGTCGCCATACTGCATGGAGGTCTGTCTTGGCAGCCCTTTTGCCATAATCGATGACACATTGTCCTCATCACAATTTAGGCCTCCGAAACCAAACACGGCGACTTTATCGGGCGACTCAAAACCCATATCAGACAATTGACTGTAAGTCAGCTGATACATGCCGGAAGCCGATACTTTAATTTTTATCCACCGCCCGATGTCGTAGGGCGATGACTTTAGGGCAGATGTAGTTTCAGAGAAAGCGTTTAGGCAAAATGGCAATAAAAATGCCATTAACAGGGGGCGGAGAGGTGAGAGCATGTTAGAGAGAGGAATGTTAAAAGAGTTTAGTGGGAATCCGTAATTATTTTATTTTAAAGTCGAGACACCGTCGATTCTCGAGCGATGCTTCGACTCGGCTGTCTATCGGAAATTCAAACTTCTCGTTGGCTACGGAGGAGACTATCACATCTCCGATTTTAAGAGTACAGTAACGGCTTATCCACGGTATTATGTAGGACATTTGCGCTTTGTCGGGGCTAAAGTCAATGACTTTGTCTCCGGAAAAATCCAAGCGTAAAGGTTGATCGTCGGAAGGCAGAGGCAACCATTCGCCGAGAACTACGGCTCCGTCAAAAGAGGTCGATACGGCTCCGTAGCTTTCGGGTAAATCCGCAGGATTAGGAAACAGGCACAAAGTTACGGCATCGAAATAGCGGTCGGCAAATCGCGCGCCGATAGTTTTGCCCAATCGACAAATTCGCCAGGCCAAACCGAAGGTGTATGACCAACAATCAGCAAAAGATGGCACAAAGAAAGGCTTGCCGTCGCGTATGACTGCCGAGTCAGGATAGAGAGAGAATCCCGGTGAATCGGCAAATGCCACGTCGGGCGTGCGTGAACATCGGAAAATCTTCATTACCTGTGAATGTTGTCTAAACGGTTATACATAACAGCCAAGTCGGCATATATAGAGGTGTCTTGCACCACAATTCCGGCAGGGGCTTTAATCCGATATGGTGTGAAATTCCATAATGCACGGATGCCGGCGGCTACTATTTCATCGCTGACTTTTTGCGCTATCTCCATAGGTACTGCTATGATGCCTATGCCGGCATTCAATGCAGTTATCCGCTCTTTGAACCGTGCCATGTCATATACCGGCACTCCACAGATTGAGCAACCGATAAGCTCGCTCTTTACATCGAAGCCGGCCACTATGCGCAAACCGTACTTGGCCAGACCGCTGTCTTGTATCAACGATGCGCCGAGACTTCCGACCCCTATCATTACGGCATTGTGTCCGCGTTTGAATCCCAAAAATTCCTGTAGCTTATGTTCGAGCGTCGACACATCGTAGCCTATGCGCGTCTTACCTTTAATATTAAGAAAAGACAAGTCTTTGGCAATCATCGAAGCGTCAACATTAATCTCCTTTGAAATCTGAGTCGACGATACATACTCCACCCCCTCCTCTTTAAGAAGGCTCACATACGCCAGATAGCCGGGCAGTCGGGTTAGTGTCGGAGCCGGCAATAATTCGGCGTGCGGATAGTTCGACTTTTGTTCCATCGGTTATTAATTTGGTGATTAGGATAACTTTTCTGCCTTTCCTTGTTATTGCAAAGATAGGTATTTTTTTCCGCTTTTGGGCGAATTTGACGCAAACATTTTGCCTTTTCCCATATTATACCTAACTTTGAGTCAATTACAGCTGTACGTTTATCCCCGATGGAATTAACAAATATCCATGAATTAAAATTTTTGCCTGTTTTAAGGCTTTATTCAGGGGGCGAAGAGAACTATGGCCACAGAAATAGAATCAATTATGAAACGAGTGTTATTGCGTGATATAGAGAAAGGGTTTGAGGCGGCTGTGTCAGAATTCAGGCCACCGGTCGTCTCAAGCTATGCGGAATACTGCGTCATAATAAGATGCATTAAGCCGGCGTGTTCAATCTCGGAGACTGTAAATGCGCTGACTTTAGGATATGAAGAGGTTTGCCGACAAATAGAGCCGACAGCAAAACCTGTATTCAAGAGGTATTTTCTTAGCGATGCCACAAACCAGGCCGGCGCCCTTCCCGCCGACAGCGAATGTGCGGTGTCGATAGTCGGACAATCGCCTCTTGACGGAAGCCGTGCCTCACTGTGGATACGCATGGTTGACGGCGCAAAAGTCACTGATCTGAAAAATGGATTTTTTCGGGTTGATACTTCTGACGGCTATATTCACTATTGGCAAGGAGGAGCCTGTATTCCCGGCGCCGACTCAAAAACCGCCACAGGGACATTGCTTGATAATTATCGTATCGCGATGTCGGAAGAAGGATGCACGCTTAAGGACGATTGTATGCGCACGTGGTTTTTTGTCCGCGACGTAGACGTAAACTATACCGGAGTTGTGCGCGGGCGCAATGAGGTTTTCGCCGAATCCGGACTGACACCTGCCACTCACTTTATAGCGAGCACGGGCATCGGAGGCTCTAATCCCGACAGGACAGCGTTAGTCACCATGGACACATATACAGTAAAGGGTCTTCCCGAAGGCTGTATGCGTCATCTCTACGCGCCGACACACTTGAATCCGACATACGAATACGGCGTGGCTTTCGAGCGAGGAACGTCTATAGATTTTCCAGACCGCCGGCACGTGCTGATTTCCGGCACTGCAAGTATAGACAACCACGGGCATGTAGTGCATCCCGGTGACATTCGCCTCCAGACCCTGCGAATGTGGGAAAATGTGGAAGCTCTCCTGCGGGAAGCTGGAAGCAGTTATGCCGATGTCATGCAAATGATAGTGTACCTGCGTGACATTGCCGACTACGGAATTGTAGAATATATGTATAAGGAGCGATTTCCTGACATTCCTCGTGTCGTAGTGCTTGCCCCGGTTTGTCGTCCGGAGTGGCTCATCGAGATGGAGTGCATGGCAATAATTCCTGCCATGTCGAAATAGGCTGTAAAATCAATATTTATACTTTATTTAACCTATCATACACCCATTTATTCCGAACTTCGGGATAAAATGGGTGTTTTATTAATATATAAACGCATTAAACTTTTTATGACTATGAAGACTGAAGATTCCAACCCGAAACGAGACGGGGAACATCAGGAGACACATCGTCTGGACGCACACCCCGAACAGCATTTGATTGAGGGACACCCCGAACAGGAATATCTGCCACCCTATAATGAACCGACAGCAAAAGCGGCCGCTGACGGAATTGAAGGTGCCAAAGTAACGGAAGAACCGGTAGATGTAGCCTCTACTGCCGACGTGCAGGAAGCTCGAGGCGTGTTTGGAAACGCCGCACGCGTGGCTCTCGGCATCATTGCCGCACTTGTAGTCTGCGCAATATTATTCTGGCGTCCCGGAACTCCACAGGATGTACCGGCAGTGGCATCGTCAGATATAAACTCCGGTGCCGTGGCAACAATGCCTGCCGGAGCAATCCCGACTTACACAGCCGTGGCAGTTCCGACATCAGACCCAGGCACCCCTATCGCCAATCAGGCCTCAGCAGGTGTGGTAAAGCCCAATGCCGTAGTAGTCTACCTGTTTAATACTGACAGTTCCGGCATACCGGAAACGGATGCATTAACAGCTTTGGCAAATGCGGCCAACCAAACCGGCAAGACGGTCGTAATTAAAGCATATACCGACGAGACCGGACGACCCGCATACAATCAGCGGCTGTCCGAACGTAGGGCAAAAGCTGTCAGCGACTATATGGCCAGCCATGGCGTTCCGGCAAAACAGATATCGGCGAAAGGTTATGGCCCAACTCATGCGTTTGCCACAAATGCCCTTGACCGACGCGCAGAAGTCTCACTCAAATAAAGCATGACAAAAAAAGCATAGCGTGGGCTGTGTCAAAACACAAAGGCTTCTGAAAGAAGCCCCAAAATGCATAGGAGGCTGTGTCAAAATAGAATTATTGCATCTGAAAGATGCATAAAATGAATAGCCGGGGATTGGCGCACAGCGCCTATCTCCGGTTTAGGTTTGATAAAGGAATAAAAATCTGCAAAGATTAAACATCACAACATTCTAATTGTCAAATCCTTACATATTTAAATCCATTTCCAAACTCTTTCCGGGCAAATCGGTCTACCGACCGCTTTACCCGGAAAGCTACCCAATTTTAGGCTTCTTTCAGAAGCTTTTGAATTTTGACACAGTCTCTTTTGTTCTATTTTTTCAATCTTAGGTGGGTAGTTCTGCAACACCCTCAAGGGTAAGGCTTAGTACAACACATCGAGTCTGACGAATGTTATATTGAAAAGTATAACAGATATGGAAAAAATCAAAATACATATGTTGCACACAGGCCATGTGCTTGTGTCGCCCAATCTACCTTTTGGTAACGGAAACATCGTAAAGGCATCTGGATTTTTCGAGCCCATGAAGGATAAAATCTGGCTTCCGGTCAGCGTTGTCTATATCGAGCACCATAATGCCAAGATTCTTATTGATACCGGTTGGAATCGTGCCATGTCGCCCGAAGGGAAGATTGACAAGAAGGCACAAATCAAGCATCTGTCACCATTGCTGTATAAGGTCAATCAGGGATATGTTGAGTCCGGTATGGCGGCGAATGAGCAATTAGAAGCGATGAGCGTAAAAGTCGAAGATCTTGATTATGTTGTTTTGTCGCATCTCGACTGCGACCATGTAAGCGGTCTTTCCCCTTTTAAGGGAGCCAAGAAAATACTTGTTTCAGAGCCGGAAATGGAAGCTGCTACAACTCTGCTCAACAGTCACACCCGCTATACACCCCGATTGTGGGAAGGCTCCGGGATTGAGACATTCCGGTTCGCTAAAACAGGTCTTGGCCCCGTAGGAGAATCGTATGACCTTCTTGGCGACGGAACAATACAGTTGGTTCATATTCCCGGACACAGTGCCGGGCTTGCCGCCACACTTATACGCAACAACGACAAGCAAGTCCTGTATTTTTCTGACGGAGGGTATGCCACACGTTCATGGAAAGAGATGCTGCTTCCGGGAGTTATTGAAGATAAGGATGCGGCCTACAAATCGCTCGAATGGATACGCGATGTAAGTTCATCACTCGACTGCATCGACTCATTCGCTTGCCATGATCCCGAAATCGCCCCACATACCACAGAGATATAGACATTACCAAATATCGAAGAGGAGCAGTCCACCAACGGATTGCTTCTCTTTTTCACTGAAAATCTCAAAAATTTTGGCCGCTACAGGCGGCAAGGGTGTCCGTACTCTTCCTTATGTCAGCGATTTTTGTTAATTTTACACTCCGAAACGAACAATCTAAATCATATAGCCATGACTAAAGCTGAAATCGTAACAGAGATAGCCAAATCAACCGGCATCGACAAGGCGAGTGTCCTTGCAGTAGTGGAAGGCCTTATGACCACAATCAAAGACAGCCTCGCCAACGGCGAAAACGTGTACCTTCGTGGCTTCGGCTCGTTCATCTGCAAAACCAGAGCTGAAAAGAATGCCCGTAACATTTCCAAGAACACCACCATCATCATTCCCGAGCACAAAATCCCGGCATTCAAGCCTGCCGAAGTTTTCAAAGCCGAAGTCGCAAAGTGAATATTCTGCTCAACATAATTTGGGTGGTATTTGGCGGTCTGATGATTGCCATTGAATACGCTATATCCAGTGTTGCTATGATGATTACCATCATCGGCATACCTTTCGGACTCCAGACAATGAAACTAGCGATACTTGCCTTGTGGCCATTTGGCACGGACATAAGCAATGAGAGTTGGCCCTCCGGATGTCTTGCAGGAATAATGAACGTAATCTGGTGGTTTGTCGATGGCATTCCTATTGCTCTCACCCATCTTGGTTGGGGACTATTATTCTGCATAACCATTGTTGGCATCCCCTTCGGTATCCAGCACTTCAAACTCATGAAGTTGGCGTTATTGCCATTTGGAAATCTGTGAATTAGTCTTGCCGTGATACCGATGAGGAAATCCTATAGGCAGAAAGATGCACTGTGGCAATGGAGGTGTTAGACAAGGCTCCAAACATAACGCAGGGCAAACCCTGACAAAACAACACGGCTGTCTGTGATGTGCCTGACATATTGAATCTCGGCCATGTATTGCAACTGTTGAAAAGATATGTTAATCCATAATCGTTTAAAATTTATGACAATTACTCTAAAAATGCAATTGTGAACATTATCATGACTTTGCTTGTTTCATCATAAACTAAAAAAATATTATGGACAAGCAAAAAAGTATAGAAACGCTACAGTTCTTTGTGACTGGGCTTTCAAACGGTGCGTTCCAACACGTTATACAAAGTCGTGTTTTCAAAGCGCAAGGATATGAGAAACTTGCAAGCAAGTTTGGCGACCACGCAAAAGAGGAAGATGAATGGGTTGAGAAATTTATCGACCGTATTCTTGACCTAGGTGGAGAGGTCAAGCTTGATTCTCGCGAGGCTGCACCTATCGTCTCAGAGCCAGTGCAATATATGAACGCTGAAATAGAGCGTCAGTGCAAGGGTCTTGAACTTCTCTCAAAATGTATGGAGGAAGTCAAGGATGACGTTACGACATACGACATACTCAAAGATTATTTCAAGGATGAGGAGCAAGATCTCTATGAAGACCAGACAGCCATCGACCTCATCAAGAAACTTGGTGAAACCAATTGGTTGCTCACTCAACTCTAAAGGTGTAATCATGGGGCTGTGTCAAAATTGAACTGCACCCCAAAAGTTTTTTGTCTAACTTTTGGGGTGCAGTTCAATTTTGACACAGCCTCTTTAAGTTTTAGGCATCTTTCAGATGTGATAATACCATTTCGACCACCCCCCATTCTATTGAATGGATTATTTGTAATTGAATGGGAAAGTGAGTAATTTTGCATGGTAACCATAAATTTCAAGCTAATCAAACAGATTCTTATAGATATGAAACGGACAGAAACTCCTGTGTTGTTGCTAACCGGCTATCTCGGAAGCGGCAAAACCACATTGCTGAACTACATACTTACCAATGAGCGCGGTATTAAATTTGCAGTCATAGTCAATGACTTAGGAGAAGTAAACATTGACGCTTCACTCATCCAAAAAGGCGGAATTGTCGGTGGAAATGACTCCGGTGACTTGGTGGCGCTACAGAACGGCTGTATCTGTTGCACCCTAAAAACCGACCTCATAAAGCAGATAGCAGATATTTTGGACACTGGGAAGTTTGATTATGTCGTAATCGAAGCGAGCGGCATCTGCGAACCCGCACCCATAGCGCAGACTATTTGTGCCATGCAGCAGATGGCCGGCCCGGACGCTCCACGGACTCTGCCACGGCTCGACTGTATAGTGACTGTGGTTGATGCCTTACGTATGCAAAGTGAATTTGGCTGTGGAGACGACCTCAAACGTAAGGATATAGATGAAGATGACATTGAAAACCTTGTGATAGAACAGATAGAATTCTGCAATATAATTCTGCTCAACAAGATATCAGAAGTGACCCCTCAAGAGGCGGAACGAATTCGCTCAATCATACGCGCCATACAGCCAAAGGCAGAAATAATAGACTGTGATTACGCCAAAGTAGACCTTGACAGAATTATCAATACGAATCTGTTTGATTTTGAGAAAGTGGCAACTTCTGCGGCGTGGGTGCATGAAATAGAGCGTGGCGTCACCGCAGAAGAGGAAGAGGAAGCCTTGAGCCATCATCACCACCATGAGCATGAGCACGAACACGAGGATGAACATGAGCATGGGCATCACCACCATCACCACGACGAGGAGGGTGAAGCGGAGGAGTACGGCATCCAGACATTCGTCTACTACCGTCGCCAACCGTTTGACATACATAAATTTGACCGTTTTGTGGCAACAAAATGGCCCCGTAACGTTATCCGCGCCAAAGGTGTACTTTACTTTGCCCATAATCGCGACATGTCGCTTCTGTTTGAGCAGGCCGGAGTGCAGAAAAAACTCTCCGAAGTAGGCTTTTGGTATGCCACTGCACCTGAGGATGAACTGATGATGCTCATGCAACGTGAACCCGGTCTGCGACGCGACTGGGACCCCATCTACGGTGACAGAATGATAAAAATCGTATTCATCGGACAAAAACTCGACAAGACAGCATTGACTGAGGAGCTTGACAAGTGCCTTGCAGATTAAGAATCGAGCCGGATGCAACGAAAGTCACGGCATTTATGATAAAACAAAAGCTGTGACTTTCTGTTATAATTTAAGACTAAGACTATTTATTTGTGGGACACTTGATTAAAAACACCATCATTAGGCGCATTTTAAAGACGCTTCTATGGGTAATCGTAGCGGTGCTATTATTACCGGTGCTTCTGTATGTGCCCTTTGTTCAGGACTTTGTGAAAGATATCGCATTGAAAGAAGTTGCGAAATCGACAGGCATGAACATTCAGATAGACCGATTGCGGCTGCAATGGCCCTTGCGGCTTTCGCTTGACGGTGTAATGGTAGTCCCTTCGCCCGGCGACACGATGGTGGTGGCGCGCCATGCCGCGGTTCAGGTGGAACCTTTGCCTCTTTTGGCTTTGGACGTGCGGCTTCAGGGCCAGTTTGACGGGGTCCGGTATAGAATGGGTACTCCCGATTCCATAATGTACTTAAATGCTGAAGTTAACAGTTTCGTCATCAACCCTTCCAACTACAATCTGAGAAAGCAGCGCATAAATATCAGCACGGCCACTCTTGACGGCGCAGATGTAGAACTGTTGATGAACGGCACCGACACAACCACGACTGCCAAATCTGACACGACCGCAATGGCTCTTGTCATAAATGCCCATGAGTTGATTCTGCGTAATGTCAGATATCGTATGTCGATGCTTCCGACCATTGACTCGCTTGGTGTTGACATTCCCCAGGCAAGACTGTCGGGAGGCACTGTCGACATGTCAACAAGTCGCATACATGCATCGCTTTTGCAGATTGACAGCATAGCCGCGACGTATTTAACTCCAAACGCGGAGTACCTTGCCGCGCATCCTACTGATACTATTCAGATGGCGGAGGACAGTGTCGCGTCAGACTCATCGCTATGGACTATTACCGGTGATGCTCTGCGTCTTACTGCTAAAAATGCGTTATATGGGGTGCGCGGGGCAGTTGCACAACCCGGACTCGACATGAACTATCTTCAAGTGTCGGAAGTGTCTGTGGCGGTCGACTCGTTCTACAACCGTGGAACCGACATCACAGTCCCGTTAAAAAGTCTTCATGCTAAGGAGCGTTGCGGGCTAAAATTAGATGTCTCCGGAACATTCGCCATGGACAGCACCGGCATGGCGGCTCGCGATTTTAATATTGCGACGATATTTTCTTCGATGAAGTTTAACGCCTTCATGGGTCTTGGCGATATGGCAACAGATCCGTCGCTTCCGGTCTCCTTTAACGGAGAAGCTAAAATTGGTCTTCCGGATGTGGAGATGATTATGCCATCCATGAAACCTATGCTCGCCACTGTGCCACGCTACAATGATTTGCGACTCGATGCCAAATTGGGCGGGACAATCGGCAAACTCAACATTGACCGTATTGACCTATCGCTCCCGAACTACCTTACTTTGGCCCTAAAAGGAAATGTATCTAACGTCATGAATCCGGAGCATCTTGGCGGACACTTGGCCTTAAACGGCAACCTTAAGGACGTGAATTTTATAAAGCCGACACTTTTAGAGGCTCGAATGGCGCGTCAAGTCAACATACCTCCGACGGTAATTACCGGCAACATGGATATGAAAGACGGTGCTTATGGCGGTACGGTAAAAGTTGTCACGGGTACAGGGCAGATTGCCTTGGACGGAAAATGGAACGGCCGGATGGAAACGTATAATGCCGACCTCAACATAGCGACGTTCCCCGTGATGAGCTTCATGCCGGAACTTGGAGTGGGCGACATTACTGCACGGATGACCGTCGACGGCCGCGGCTACAATCCTTTCTCGCCAAAGACTCGAATAAAGGCGGATGTCGATGTCATTTCGGCCGAATACCTGAAGGTGAAATACTCCGACTTGAAGCTTTGGGCTAATCTCGACACCGGTTACGTTGATGCAGGAATCATCTCAATGAACCCGGCGGCCGACTTTGACATTAGCGTGGAGGGACGACTCGATCAAACCGAAACATACGACCTTACTTTCGAGGGCGACGTTCGCACACTCGACCTTCACGCGCTGAATCTGTCAGACAGCATAATGAACGGATCGTTTACTTTGGACGGACGCGCTAAAGTGACGCCGTCTAAGTCACTGTATGACGTAGACCTGACAATAGCCACATTTGACTGGAACATGCCAGGAGTAGAATTGTCCACCCCGTCAATTGACTTGACGCTTAATGCAAGCGATTCTGCCGTCATGGCGTCGCTCACAAACGAGTCTTTAACGGCCGACATAGCCGCGCCTTGCCCGCTTGATACATTAACATCGCGTCTGTCGGAAGCAATGGCCATGTTCGACCGACAATTGGCTCAAAAGCGGATTGCAGTCGATTCGCTGCAACATGCCCTACCCCCCTTCGCCCTTACGGTAAAGTCGGGACGCCAAAGTCTCGTCGACGACTATCTGTCAGCGAGCAAGACCTCAATCAATGACTTCAGCCTCAACGTCATGAACGACTCTTTGATATCAATGCAGGCCGAAGCGCATGGAATTGTATCAAACGGAACCAAAATTGACACGATTACATTCAGCGCCCTCCAGCACGGTAAATATCTGATTTATCGCGGAGCCATGAACAATATGCCCGGGTCGTTTGACCAATTCGCCCATGTAAGGCTTTCCGGGTTCATTGCCGATGAAAACCTCGCCGCATTCATCAATCAGAGTAACATCGACAACGAGACCGGCTTTAAAATCGGCTTCAATGTGGCTGCGAGCGACTCGGTACTGACACTTAGATTATCTCCTCTCAACCCGATAATCGGATATAAGGAATGGACATTAAACTCCGACAACTTCATATCATACAATATGCCGAAAAAACATTTTGACGGCAATCTGCAGCTAACTAACGGTGAAAGCCATCTCAAAATATATACAGAACATGCCAATGAAGCCGATTCTGTGGCCGACGGAGTAGAGGATGTCGTAGTAAGCGCGTCAGGCATAGAGCTGGCCGACTGGTTGTCGCTCTCGCCGTTCGCACCGCCGATTAAAGGTACGGTCGGAGCAGACATGCATATCAACTGGAATCCTGAAAGGGAGTCTCTTTCAGGCAACGGCAACATGAACCTCGACAACCTATACTTCGGGGGCCAACGCGTAGGCTCGTTCCTTTTCGACCTCGGACTCAATACCAACTCCAAGGGTGTCGTCAATGCGTCGGCATCGCTGATGGTGGACAGCCTGAAAGTGATTACCGCCGTCGGGTCGCTCAACGATTCGACTTCGGGCAATCCGTTCAACCTTGACTTCTCGATGATTCACTTCCCGCTGAAAATAGTAAATCCGTTCCTTCCGCCGGGAGTGGCATCGTTGCAGGGTATGCTGAACGGAAAGATGGACATAACCGGCACACTTATAAGCCCCGTATTCAATGGCTATCTCGACTTTGACTCGACGAGTGTGATGATCGACATGATCGGTTCGGGCCTAAAATTCTCAGAAGAACATATACCCGTCGACAGCAATGTTGTCAGATTTAATAACTATGCTATCAGCGGGGCAAACGACAACCCTCTGTATGTCAACGGCACTGTGGACATACACAATCTGGCATCGCCGAAAATGGACCTCTCAATGAATGCTAAAAACATGCAATTGATGAACTCTTCGAGAGGTAAAGGCGCGGAAGTCTATGGCCGGGCGTTTATGGATGTCAACGCCACCGTAAAAGGCAACATGCAGTTCATGCGCGTCAACGCCTATCTCAACCTGCTCGAAGGCAGCAATGTCACATACGTGATGAGCACGGCCGGCACAGGAATGGAGTCAATATCCGCTTCTGACGATGATATGGTACGTTTCGTTCAGTTTAACGACTCCACGTCAATTTTGGAGTCAGACACAATCGCTAACTCCGGCATGGCGCTGATGCTCGAAGCGCAGGTTGTCGTGTCGCAAGGGACTACTATCAACGTAGACATATCATCCAACGGACAGGACAAAGCGCAGATTCAAGGCTCAGGCGACTTGACATTCGCCATGTCGCCCTTCAGCGACATGCGACTGACCGGACGCTATACAATCGACAAGGGATTCGTCCGCTACACGCCTCCGGTTCTGTCGCAAAAACTCTTCAACTTTGAGAGCGGAAGCTATATAGCGTTCAACGGCGACATGCTTAACCCCATTTTAAGCATTAAGGCAACCGACGAAGTTAAGGCGAACGTCACTGAAGAGGGGCAGAATTCACGCATAGTCAACTTCATCGTATCGCTCAGCGTCACCAATTCGCTTCAAGATATGGACGTAGCCTTCGATTTGAGCACCAACGACGACATAACCGTTCAAAACGAGCTTCAGTCCATGAGTCAGAACCAGCGTGCCAATCAGGCCATGAATCTGTTGCTCTACAACGTATATACCGGACCCGGAACAAAGGGTACAAACTTGTCGGGCAATCCTCTATACACCTTCCTGGCTTCGCAGCTCAACACGTGGGCGGCCAACACCATAAAGGGTGTAGACATATCGTTTGGCATAGACCAGTATGACCGCACATACGAAGGAGCCACATCTACGACCACCAGCTACAGCTATCAAGTGAGCAAGTCGCTGTTCAATGATCGTGTAAAGATTGTGGTTGGAGGCAATTATACAACAGATGCCGACACCGACGAGAACTTCTCGCAAAATCTCATCAACGACATATCA
Source organism: uncultured Muribaculum sp. (assembly GCA_964543345.1). Classification (GTDB taxonomy): domain Bacteria; phylum Bacteroidota; class Bacteroidia; order Bacteroidales; family Muribaculaceae; genus Muribaculum. The sequence goes on from CAZIXM010000007.1 coordinate 35,123, forward strand.
TTTGAATATATGCTTAACCGCAGCGGATCGATGTATCTGCGTCTGTTCCGTCACGTGGGCTATGAGAGTATTCTCGAAGGAGAAGTGATTCAAACCGGTGTGGGATTTGTTTATAAGCGCAAAATCCGACGCATAAGCGAGCTGTTTAAGTTCCTTCCGCGCCGACGTGAAGAGAACGACATTAAAGTTAACTCACCAACCGAAAAGCAGAATGATGAAACGACTGAAGAATAAAGCCGGCAGGATTTTCTCCGCCTTGTTTTGTTGCCTCGCGCTGGTGGGCGCGTCGTCATGCTCTACGACCAAGCGTCTGGGTGAAGACGAAGTCAGATATACCGGCATAAAAAGCATAGACATTACCGCTCCGGATAGCTCCAAAGTGCCTGACTTTGTCAAATCGGCGGTGAAAAGTACGGTTGAGGTCGACGCAAATCAGACAACAAAAGTGTTTGGGCTTCCACTGCCTATACCGATGGGACTTTGGGTTTACAATAATTGGAACCCCGATTCAAAGGGTATCAAAGGGTGGATGTATAAGAAACTGGTAAAACAGCCCGTTCTGATTAGCGATGTCAGGCCGCAGTTGCGTGTGAAAATGATTGAAAACAAGCTTGACAACCAAGGCTATTTCCAAAATACGGCCTCGTATGAAATTGACGTAAACAAAAAAAACTCCAAGAAAGCCAAGATAATCTATAATGTCCATACCGGACCGGCATATCTTATCGACTCTATTGAATATCTGCCGGACACATGTCCGTTGTACCACAAAGTCGACTCCATAGCGCTCACAAGTACATATTTGGTAAAAGGAGAACGATACTCGCTTGACTCGCTGTCGGCCGAACGGACCAAGGTGGCCAACAGTTTGCGCAACTTGGGCTATTACTTTTTCCGTCCGGAATATATCGAATATCTGGCCGACAGCACAATCACTCGCGAACGTATAGCTCTGAGACTTACCATAGCCCGCAATGTGCCGTCGTTTGCCCTTCGATGCTATAAGACGGGTAATGTCACAGTCAGGCTAAACCGAAATGAAGGTGGAGGTGTCCCCGATACGTTCCAAACCAGGCGCGCCACGGTCATACAAATGATGCCCTCGCGGCTACGTAAGGAATTGATACCCGAGTGCGTCACTTTCCGAGAAGGACGAACGTTTACCGTGCGCGACATGAACCGGACACAGACCTACCTGTCGCGGTTGGGCATATTCAATTACATAAATATTGAGCCGTATCCCGATACGACATCGACTTCCCCGGTGCTTAACGTTAACATCGACTGTACATTCGACCTGCCTCTCGAAGCAGGCATTGAGGCAAATGTCTCATCAAAGTCAAACAGCTATCTTGGCCCGGGACTGACTCTGTCGCTGACCAACCGCAATCTTTTCGGAGGCGGCGAGCAGCTTCGTGTCGGCCTTACCGGCTCATACGAATGGCAGACAGGCCGCAACAGCAGTTCGCTTTTCAACAGTTACGAAGCGGGCATAAACACGGCACTTTCGATACCCCGCCTATTGGCTCCAAGGTTTTTACCGGTTTCAAGGAGAGAGCTTAATTGGACTCGATTCACGCTGAATGCCGACCTTCTAAACCGTCCGCACTACTTCAACATGGCCCAATTTAGTGCGTCGATGAACTATGATTGGCAACTTCGGCGATACTATTCTTATACTTTTACTCCGCTGAAGATTACGTTCACCAAACTTATACGCACAACCGCCACCTTCGACTCAATTATGGCCGCAAACCGCGCCGTGGCTCTGAGTTTCCGCGACCAATTCATACCCCAGATGGCATGGAGTATGGTATACGACCGCGCTATCGATCCGGACAATCTGATTAACGTGCAGACATCAGTCCAAGAAGCCGGAAATGTTTGTTGGGCACTTTGGCGTCTGTTTGGAGAAAAAGGCGAAAAAAAGCTTTTCGGAATGCCCTTTTCGCAGTTCCTGAAGGGCACGGCACAAATAGTGTATTCACGTCGCTTGACGGGCGACCAGTGGCTCGTCACCCGTGGTTTTGTGGGGGTGGCACATGCTTATGGAAATTCATCGGAAGTGCCCTATAGCGAACAGTTCTATGTAGGAGGAGCTAACTCTATCCGCGCTTTTACGGTGCGGAGCATCGGGCCGGGAAGCTATCACGCTCCCGACAACAGCGTTAACAGTAACTTCGATCAGACCGGTACATTTAAGTTTGAATTCAATGTCGAGTACCGTTTCCCCATCTACGGCCCGCTTCACGGCGCGCTGTTTCTCGACTCGGGCAACGTATGGCTACTGAAGAACGACCCCGAGCGTCCGGGCGGCGAGCTCCGCGGAAAAACATTCTTCAAGGATCTTGCCGTCGGAACCGGAACCGGCTTGCGCTTTGACATCAGTATGCTTGTAATCCGCGCCGACCTCGGCATAGGCATACATGCCCCCTACGACACCGGGAAGAAGGGCTACTATAACATGACTTCGTTCAAAAACTCTCTCGCATTCCACCTTGCCATCGGTTATCCATTCTGATTCGGTAAAGTGCATGACAGTTTTTCAGCCGTTCATAATTATCGAGGCTTCTTTCAGATGCCGGGTCTAAGTTTTTCGCGGAAAAATGTGTAACTTTGCGAATATATTTAAAATACGTTTTTATTACTTATGTCATTAACCAAATCTATTCTTGCTTTAGCTCTTATGCTCGGAGCATCGTCGTCGGTGTATTCCCAGGAGCATCTGAAGAGCTTGAACCCGGACTATTTCGACAATTCGATAAAGCCCCAGGAGGATTTCTATAACCACGTGACTAAAGGATGGCAAAAGGCTCACCCGCTGACTCCCGAACATTCGCGCTACGGACAGTTCAACGTGCTTAACGACTCGTCGGAAGCGCGATTGAAAGATCTTGTGTTAAATCTTGGCTCATCTAATCCGGAACCCGGGACAGTAGCATTTAAAGTATGGACCATTTACAGCCAGGCTCTTGACTCGGTTCGCCGTAACAACGAGGGAGCTAAGCCGATTTTGGCTGACCTTAAGCGCATAGAGACTACTCCCTCTGACAGCCTGGGAGAGCTAATGATGTGGATTCACGCCAACTATGCAAGTCCGTTCTTCGGCGCAGGCCCTATGGAAGATCTTACTAACAGCAACGTCTACGCTATGTATGTCAGCGGTGGTGGAATGGGTCTTGGCGACCGCGACTACTATCTGCTGAACGACGAGCGCAACAAGACGGTGCGTGAAGCTTACCAAAAGCTCATCGTCAATCAGATGCAGAATGCCGGCTACTCTAAAAAGAACGCTACCCGAATTATGAAGAACGTGATGAAGGTGGAAACGGCCCTTGCCGATTCGGCCTGGACGCGTGAACAGAGCCGCAACATTCCGGCCATGTACAATCCTTACACCATCGATCAGCTGAAAAAGGAGTTTCCGGGTATGGATTGGGATCGATTCTTCATCGAGACTATGGAGATTCCTACCCCCGAGACTGTGATTGTGACCGAGCCGAGTGCCGTGCGTCAAGCCAGCAACCTCCTTTCGTCGCTGACCGAACGAGAGCTTAAAGACTATTATCTTTGGAAATATGTCAGCCAAGCCTCCGGCCGCCTAAGCGACGACTTTACAAATGCCTCATTTGAGTTTAACAAAGTCTACAGTGGCGTGCAGGAGATGCGTCCTCGCTGGAAGCGCGCCCTTGGAGCTACAGAAGGCGCGATGGGCGAAGCCATCGGTCAGCTTTATGTCGAGAAATATTTCCCTGAATCGTCCAAGCAGTATATGCTCGGTTTGGTCGAAAATCTGCGCACTGCGCTTGGCAAGCACATCATCAATCTTCCATGGATGAGCGACGACACAAAACTCAATGCCATAAAGAAACTCAATGCCTTTACGGTGAAAATCGGCTATCCCGATAAGTGGAAAGATTATACGACAATGACCATCGACCCCAAACTGTCATATTATGAAAACATGCACAATGTGTCGATGTGGCATCAGAAAGAGGAGCTTTCAAAGTGGGGAAAGCCGGTAGATAAGACAGAGTGGGGTATGACTCCTCAGACAATCAACGCTTATTACAATCCGTTGGCCAACGAGATTGTGTTCCCCGCAGGAATCCTTCAAGCTCCTTTCTTCGATCCCGAAGCGAGCGATGCCGAAAATTATGGCGCAATCGGTGTGGTTATAGGACACGAGATGACGCATGGATTTGACGACCAAGGGTGTAACTTTGACGCTGACGGCAATATGGTTAACTGGTGGACTCCCGAGGATGCCGAGGCTTTCCAGAAGATGACTCAAGGGCTTGTCGGACAGTTCGACGAGGTGGAGGTGCTTCCGGGGCTTCACGCCAACGGCCAGTATACTCTCGGTGAGAACATTGCCGACCAAGGTGGTCTTCGCGTGGCACGCACTGCCTTCCTTGACGCACAGAAGAAGAAGGGTGTCGACATAAATTCCGAGGAGGCTAAAATCAACGGAATTGACCCGATGAAGGTATTCTATCTTAACTATGCGAATATTTGGGCACAAAATATCCGCCCGGAAGAGATCCGTTCGTTGACCACCGGCGATGTCCACTCGCTTGGCGAGAACCGTGTCAACGTTACGTTGCGCAACATCCAACCTTTCTTCGACGCGTTTGGCATCAAAGAAGGCGATAAGATGTTCCGTCCGGCTGACGAAATGATCGTAATCTGGTAATCTCCGCCGGCAAAAAAAGATAAGTGATTAATTGAATAGAGGGTGTTGCAAACTTCGATACGTGTAATTTTCGCAACACCCTTATTGCTAATATAATAGAACGTTGTAAAAATGTTTTCGGGAATAGTTGAAGAAGCGGCCCGTGTGGTCGATGTAAAGCGCGACGGTGGAAATGTCCATCTGACTTTGTCGTGTTCGTTTGTGGATGAGCTTAAGATTGACCAGTCGGTGTCGCATAACGGTGTCTGCCTGACTGTTGTGGCTCTTCCGGGCGACGGTACTTACACCGTGACAGCAATCCAAGAAACTCTTGAACGCAGCAATTTAGGTGACCTAAATCCCGGGGATTTAGTGAATCTGGAGCGCAGCATGGTGATGAACGGCCGTTTGGACGGTCATATTGTCCAAGGACATGTTGATTGTACAGCTGAATGCGTCGAAGTGGCTGAAGTGGACGGGAGCACCTACTTTAAATTTGCATATAAGGTTGAGCCGACAATGGCACGTAGAGGTTACGTGACGGTAGAAAAAGGGTCGGTAACTGTCAATGGAGTCAGTCTGACTGTCTGTGACAGTGAAAAGGATTCATTTAGAGTTGCCATTATTCCCTATACTTTCGAGCATACAAACTTCTGCCGAATTGTCAAGGGTAGCAAGGTCAATCTGGAGTTTGACATAATAGGCAAATATTTGAGCCGTTTAATGGAGGTGTCAAATGATTAAGGAAATTTCAGGAGTGCCGAAAGGGGTAGTGGTTTATGGCGCGTCGCGTGGCTCGATAGACCGACAATATCTCGATGCCGCATATCAGGTGGGAAGGCTTCTTGCGCGTCGGGGAGTCCCGGTGATTAGCGGAGGCGGCTGTCGGGGTGTGATGCAGCATGTGACGGAAGGTGCGCTTAAAGAGGGTGGAATTGCCGTAGGCGTACTGCCGGAATTTATGATCGAACGCGGTTGGAATCATCCCGGACTTACTCACACACTGGCGGCCGCAACAATGCATGAGCGCAAGGCCACGATGGCCGCGCTTTCACGGTCGGCAATAGCAATGCCCGGCGGGGTCGGCACCCTTGATGAGCTTTTTGAACTAATTACTTGGCGGCAGTTGAGCCTTTATAAGGGAAATATTGTTATATGCAATGTGGAGGGATTCTACGACCGCTTGCTTGACCATCTTGCCTATACCGCAGATAAGGACTTCATGCGCTCCGAAGGGCCGAGCAGTCTTTGGCGAGTGGCCTCAGATGCTGAAGAAGCAGTTGATCTAGCATTAAATGGTCAGTTTGGCGAGGTGCCTCCAATTAAATTTTGACGCTTGTAAAATATGTTTGGACTCGTCGGAAATCAAAGCCATATCACAGACGCTCCATACGAATTGGAGGTCGACGGACTATGCACTACAGTGGTGTCATACGTCACGGGTATGCCTGCGTCCGAACGTCCGGAACTGCCTGGATATAACTCAGCCATATTGAGTATCGTAGTGTGTACGATGCTCTTAGTGGTGTTCTCGCTTCACCATTATCCTCGCTATTTTAAAAGTCTGGCAAAAAACCTGTGGGAGGTCCGTAGCCGAGGAAATGTATTTGACGACAGCGGAATGAACGGAAGCCGTACGCTTGGGGTCATGTCGGTGCAGGCTGTAGTTTATGAAGCGCTTTTGATTCTGTCGGCGGTGATTGCCGGCGGCGGAGTCTATGGACACAGCTCCCTTGTGACGCTTACTTTTGTGATTTTATTGCTTACGGGGGCATATTACGTTTGGCAAATATTGGCTTATAATCTGATAGGATATGTTTTTGCCGACAGGAGTATGACAAATCAATGGATGCAGGGATTTTACTCGTCACAGGGCCTTTTAGGTTTTCTTTTGCTCATACCGGCTCTGCTGGGGCTGTTTTATCCCGCTTCCATCAAAACGGTCGCTTTAATTAGCATTTTGCTATATGTGGCGGCCAGAATCATGTTTATCTGTAAGGGCTTTAGGATTTTTTACCACAATAGTTTCTCTTTAGTCTATTTTATTTTGTACCTTTGCAGCGTGGAAATAATTCCGATAATAGCCATCTATCGCGGTGTAATTTCCATTTGTCGTATTTCTATTTAGATAATCTACAGAAGCATACCGCTGTGAAAGTAAAGAAAGTTCTGGTTTCGCAACCTAAACCTACCTCTGAGAAGTCGCCCTACTACGAAATAGCTGAAAAATATGGGGTAGAAATCGAATTTCGTCCATTTATAAAAGTGGAAGGACTAAGCGCCAAGGAATTTCGTCAGTCGAGAATTTCGCTGGCAGACTTTACCGCAGTCATATTTACTGCACGTACCGCCGTCGACCATTTCTTCCGTCTGTGTGAGGAGATGCGTTATACCGTGCCCGACACCATGAAATATTTTTGCACGACTGAGGCCATCGCCAATTATCTGCAAAAGTACATAATTTACCGTAAACGTAAGATTTTCTTCGTAAACACCGGAAAGCTTGACGATCTGCTCCCTTCGTTGCTCAAACATAACAAGGAGCGTTATCTCTATGCTGTCAGCAATGTGCACAACGGTGAGGTTAATGTCCTCGACAAGAATCATATCAATTATACAAAGGCTGTTATGTACCGTACGGTCAGCAACGACTTTACTCCGGATGAGCCCTTTGACTATGACATGCTTCTTTTCTTTAGCCCCCAGGGCATTGAGTCGTTGCTAAAAAATTTCCCCGAATTTAAGCAAGACGATATTAAAATCGGATGTTTTGGAACCACTACGGCTCAGGCAGTACGTGAAGCCGGGCTCCGACTTGACATTGAGGCTCCGTCAGTAAAGGCTCCGTCAATGACAGCCGCTCTAGAACTCTTCCTTAAGGAGGATTGCGCCGACGAACAACAATAATGCTCTAAGCATGGAGGACGGTAACCGGCATCCATTAAGGCTATACAAACGGGAGAAACTTTGTTCGGTCAAAGCGGTCGACAACTTGTTTGCCTCCGGTAAGGCGGAAGGAGTGATGGCATATCCGTTGAGAGTGGTGTGGCGAATCAATGATTCGCGTAACATTCCCGGTGTGCAATTCTTGATTACTGTGCCTAAAAAGCGTCTGCATAGTGCCGTCGACAGAGTGTTAATGCGTCGCCGAATCCGAGAATCGTATCGGCTTAACAGAAATTATTTAAATGCCGTGTCGGCCAAATATCCGGTCGATATGGCGTTTATTTATGTTGCTGATTCAGTAAAGGCATATCGGCGAGTTGAGGCGGCGCTTACCAAGGCGCTAAAAAGTATCAGCCGGCAGTTGGCGGCCAATGAAGTAAACGCCTCTGAAAATGTCTAAGTTGATTTCGCGGTTACTGATTTTGCCCATACTGTTTTATCAGGTGGCTATATCGCCGCATTTCCCTCCCGCGTGTCGTTATCAGCCGACATGTAGCCAATATGCCATAGATGCCATTAAAAAGTACGGGCCATTTAAAGGCCTTTGGCGTGCCGTAAAACGCATATTGAGGTGTCATCCGTGGGGTGGTAGCGGATATGACCCTGCTTAAGATTAAACGAAAAATGCAATGCCTTCTGACTATCTTGACATTCACACCCACAACCTAAAGGCCCGTAATGCCATAATTAGTGTGTCGCCCAGTTTTTCGCCCGATGAAGGGAAGATATATTCCGTAGGGATACATCCGTGGGACACTGCAGAAGTTCTGCCTTCTGACTGGCCCGATATGTTGTTGCGTAAAGCGCAATTGCCATCAGTGGTTGCTGTAGGAGAGACAGGTCTTGATAAGCTAAAAGGGGCCGACTTAAGACACCAAGAGGAGATTTTTCTGAAACATGTTGAGGTTAGCGAGGCCTTGGGGAAGCCTCTTATACTCCATGTGGTAAAGGCATTTCCTGAAATAATAGGCTTAAAACGACGACTTAAGCCTCGACAGCCGTGGATAGTGCATGGATTCAGGGGAAAACCGGAGCTGGCACGTGAACTTGTCAATCATGGATTTTACATTTCTTTTGGAGAGAAGTTTAATGAAGGAGTGACACGTGTGGTGCCGACGGAGAGGCTATTTGCTGAGACTGACGAATCAACATTGCCGATAGAGTCGATTGTGGCAAAGATTCCTAATTTGGATAATTCATTGCCATTCACTATCTTTGGAATCGATAAGTCTTGATTAACCGATTCTTTTTATGGCAATGAATATAAAAAGTAATTTTGTTTCGTCAGCGGTTGTGCGAATTATGGCATCTGTCATGATGGTCGCTCTAACTTTAAGCGTCGAGATTATGGCGCAGGATGGACTGTATGAAGTCGCGACAGACTCCTTAACTGCATCAGAAGCTCAACAGGACAGCGTTAAAGCCACCGTGTGGACTGCCGACGAGGCAATACGCGGCATTGCCGAATACCGCTTCACTCCTCCGCCGATGGCTCCGGCGATAGGAATGTACGGAATATTCGATTCGATACGCACTGATTTTATTAACGTGGCGAGCCTTCCGGCACCTACTTCCCCGGGCCCTTTTGATAGCGTGGACGGAAGCACACTGCTTGCCGGTTGGCATAACGGAGGTGTCGTTGCTTTTGGATCTATGCAGAATATGCCCGGACTTATGGGAATAGAATCCGGCGGGTTGCAGATGGTTCAGAGTTTCGGAAATTTAACGGTTGGATTGGGTGGCTCTGCGTCTAAATACGGTTATTTTAATGGCTTGAGAAGCAACTACGGTTTGCATGGAAGTGTGCAATGGCGTTTCAATGATGTATTGTCGCTTCGTGTGTTTGGTTCGTACTATACTAATAATGCGTTTACTTCCGCCGCGACGGCCGGCTATATGGGTACTGATTCATACGGTGCAGTGCTTCGTATCGATGCTTCCGATAATTGGGGTGTCGATCTTGGCGCGCGGAGGGTGTATAATTCCATGTCAGGACGGTGGGAAACCGTGCCGGTAGCGCGGCCATATTTAAAAATAAACGGACGTGAGGCTATAAGTATAGATGCGGGAGGACTGCTGCATGAGTTTTTGCGCTCGAAAATCTATCCTCAGAAAAACCCGACATTCGCTCCGCCTATCCAGCAGGGATATGCGCCTGTCCGTCCGCACGAGGATTGGTAATTTAGGAGTGGTTTATGGCACGTGCATTTCCGGCATCTTCCTCAAGTTGCGACCGAAGATCTGCTATGCTTGAAAATCGGCGTTCCGGGCGCAGATATTTTAAGAAGTCCACACTGACTGTTGCCCCATAGAGGTCACCGTCATAGTCAAGGATATGGGCTTCAATGCTTTTCGGAGCATCCGGAGTATCTATGGTGGGTCGATGTCCGATGTTTAAGATTGCGCGCCGGTATTCACCATCGGGAAGCTTAACATTTGCAACGTAAACTCCATCGGCCGGAATAAGAACAGAATGATCAGTCGGTACGATATTTGCGGTCGGAAATCCAATAGTCCGGCCTAATTCTTTTCCATGCTCTACTTTTCCGCTCAGACGGTATGGATGCCCGAGCAGTCTCATGGCTTCTTCCGGTTTGTTTTCCCGTAACAGACGTCGTATTGCCGATGAACTTATGGAAGATCCTGATGCCACATGGGTAAATTCGTCTGCGGGGATGATTTTGATTCCTTCCTCGGCTCCGATAGTGAGGTAGTGGCTAAAGTCACTGACTTTGTCATGTCCGAATTTATGGTTGAATCCCATGACGAGAGCATCAACGTCATAGTCGCGATGAAGCTTACGCATAAATTCCCTTGCAGTCATGGCCATTGTTGAGGAGTCAAACTTAATAAGTATCACATCTTCAATGCCTGACTTAAGCAGTTCTTTTACTCTGTCTTCCACGCTCATAAGCATGTCAAGGCGGAACTCCGGATCTACAATTTGTCGAGGATGATTGGAAAATGTCACAACCGACGGAGTAAGATTCAGTGCAAGCCCTTTGGTTCGGATCGTCTCAATCAGATGGCGATGCCCGGGATGTACGCCGTCAAAAGTTCCTATAGCCGCTATTCGGCGGTGTGTATGGTCGGTAGGTGAGGTTATAATCATGTTGATTAGGCTTATTTTCTTAATAAGTATCTTTCATTTCGCAAAAGTCCCGCTAATTTGGTCCGCTTGACTGCTGAATGGCGGAAAACGGAATTAAATCCATCTGTGTCGAGAGCCGCAATGCTGTTGCGGTCGAGGCTTAGAAATGCTTCTGACGGATGAAATTCTTCAATATCGGTGGGGATGGCAGTCCTATTGTGAGGGCAAGCCTTTTGGCATTCGTCGCAGCCATATATTCGGTTGCCGAGCGGTGTGTCCTCAGGAAAGTCGCCTTTATATTCAATTGTCAGATAAGACAGACATTTTGATGCGTCAACTACTCCGTCACGACTGATGGCTCCTGCCGGGCATCTGCTTACGCAAGCCCCACATCGGCCGCAATCGCCCTCAACGGGAGCGTCCGCCTTGAGTTCGAGAGTGGTCAAAATTTCGCCCAAGAAGAAGTAAGAGCCTTTTCCGGGGATTATAAGCTGTGAGTTTAGACCGCGTATGCCGATACCTGCTTTTTGTGCCCAATATCGTTCAAAGAGAGGTGCTGTGTCGACGCATACTCTGGTTGTTCCTCCAAATTGCGATTCCAGGGTTCGGGCTACCGCTTCAAGCCGCCGGCGCACCACGTCGTGATAGTCGAGCCCGTAAGCATAGTAAGCGAATTGGGGTACCTCCGTGCGCTGAAAAGTCCTGGGATAATAGTTGAATGCCACAATAATTATGGAGCGCGCTCCGGGCAATAGCAGTGCCGGATTTTGGCGTAACTCGAAATATCGGTCGAGATATGTCATATTGCCATGGCATCCTTGGGCTATCCATTTGCGGTAATATTCCATGACTTCGTCGCTGACGGGTTCAGCTCTTGCCACGCCTACAGCCGAAGCTCCGTGGCTAAAGGCTAATTCTTTAAGCGCAGTGTTAAGACATTGGGAGTGGCTCGAATTCATAGCCTTGTTCTTTGATCCATTCGATGGCGCGGGGCAGTGCGTAGCGTAGGTTGGCTTCTGCTTTAAGGGAGTCGTGGAATACGATTATAGAGCCGTTACGTATAAACTTCTTGACATTGCGAAGCACCTTTTCACCGGTCATCTTTTTGGAATAGTCGCGGGTAACGAGGTCATACATGACGATATTCATGTGGTCTTTAATCACCTTGGCCTGACTCCAACGCATGATACCGTGGGGAGGACGGTATAGAATGCTGTCAATAAGATGGTCGGCCTCGGCGATGTTGCGCAGATAATTGCGCGTAAGCACCTTGAATCCCTGAAGATGGTTCATGGTATGGTTACCCCAACTATGGCCTCGCTTTTTGATCTCCTCAAGCAGGTCGGGATTACGGCGCACATTGTCTCCAACGAGGAAAAATGTGGCCTTAATCCCGTAATAATCCAGAAGGTCGAGAACCCATGGCGTGACTTCACGTATGGGCCCGTCGTCAAATGTCAAGTACACCACTTTCCGCTTCTTATGCTTTAAACGCCAGATGGCCTCAGGGAAAAGTATGCGGTATAGCAGTGGGGGCTGTTCGATAAACATAATCTAAAATTGTAGATTCCAAATCTTCAATCGGCATATTCATAATCGTCTTCTTCGGTGAAGTCAATCGCCGACTCTTGCTGTTGCTGGCGACGGACATAGCGCGAAAAGTCGACCCCTTCGTTTTGCAACGCCTCTATTAATTTACTGCTGTCGCCTCCGATTGATGCGTACAATTGCAGGAGGTTAAGGAAGTAGGTGTCATAGATATAGCGGTCGGTGCGTGAGAGATTATAAAATTGTGCCGGAGTGAGCGACTGTATATACAGCAGATACTGTTTTGTCGAATTAATCTCATCGGTAAGGATAGACATGGCCTTCTCGTGGGCATCCGTGTCATTGGTGGCGAGCGCAAGACGTGCATAAATGTCGACAAGTTGAGGTGCTACGAGGCAGCCGTAAGGCGAAGCGTAGGCCGGCAGCTTTTCCACCATGAGGTCGGTAACCTCCTTGGCCTTTTTAAACCGGTCGTCTATGCGTGCTTTATATTCGGCGCGTTGATCCTCATTCATGTTGACTGAGTCGGTCATATAGAAATCGTCCAGCGTGACACCCTCATTATATAAAGCCGTAGCTAAGTCGAGCATGGTGCTTCGCGTGGTGGTCACCATGCGGCGTACTGTTTCGTCGAGATAAATGTCGTCGGCCGATTTAGCCTTGTCAATGCCTCCCCACCTAAACTTGTTTACAATGTTGTCGTAAGCCTTGTCGGTGTTGACTCCGATTGTTCCTGACGGATTCTTCACAGGGCCTACCTCGTATGCCATACCTGTTGACTGCATATACTTGCCAAGCCCCATATAGTAGTCGTCAGGAACGGTCATGGCGAAGTATATGGGTCGGTTCCATCCGTTTTCGGCGTTAGTGGCCAGCATGTCGGTGGCAATGATTTTGCTAAGTCGCATTCCTCCCTCTTCGTCATCGAGCATATTCATGTCGATATAGTCCTCAATTGCCAGAGAATCACCGGCATTGACTCGTCCGGCTTTTATGACAGATTCCTTATCGATAGGAATATACATGTTGGGATATTTGAACTCCTGAAGTCCATACGTATTATTTTTCGTTGAAGTATAGGCTTCCTTCAGTGCGGCCAAAGCATTGACTTTAGTGGAGTCGGGATTGATAAAGTAGGCAAATTGCAGACGGTCGTGTGCATAGTCCTTTGGCTGCGCGAGCATGTCGATAGCCGCCGCGTCGTATGTGGGTAGCTTAAGCTGGTCTACGTACCAATCCGTAGTCAAGTAAGACAGATTGACCACGCGAACGTCGGTGCGGTAACCCTCCACTTCCTGGGCATACCAGAGCGGGAAGGTATCGTTGTCTCCGTTGCTGAATATGATTCCGTTTGGCTCGACGCTTGAAAGATAGTTCATTCCGAAGTCACGCGCCGCATAACGTCCTGAACGGTCATGGTCGTCCCATGTCTGCGATACCATTTGGAGCGGGACGAGCACGCCGATTACGGCGGCTACAGCGGCTCCGACCAGGCTTATGCGGGAGGCCTTCTTCACGTCATATTTCGGGTCGATAAGCGTCATCTTTATCAATTGCCAAAGTCCGGCCACACCCATGCCAACCCAAATGGCGAATGCATAGAACGACCCGGCAAATGCATAGTCGCGTTCACGAGGCTGATTTGGAGTTTGGTTAAGATATATGACAATGGCTATTCCCGTCATAAAGAACAGGAATGCGACTACCCAAAATTGCTCTATACCGCGTTTCGACACGAATGCCTGCCATAGGAGTCCAATGATACCCATCAGAAGCGGAAGCATGTAGAACACGTTGTGCCCCTTATTGTTCTTGCCCAAATCGTCAGGCAACAGCGACTGGTCGCCCAGACGGGGATTGTCGATAAACGAAATGCCGGAAATCCAGTTGCCGTGTGTTACTTCGCCGTTACCCTGAATGTCATTCTGCCGTCCGGCAAAGTTCCACATAAAATAACGCCAGTACATGTGGTTAAGCTGATAGTTGAAGAAGAACTTCAGATTTTCCAAAAATGTAGGCTTAATCTTTGTCTGCTGACCGCCGGGGAACGGATTGCCATCGGAGTCAACATAAATTGAGGCCTGTACAGGCGTGCCGGTCATACCGGTCCAGTCACGGTATTGCGACTGGAATTTACCGTCGTACATGCGCGGGAAGAGCATGTTCAGCTCGGGGGTCATCTCATAGTCTATCTTACGTCCGGTCACTTCGTAGCGGTCCGGTTCGTCGGGCGACTCCTTTACCACTTTGCCGTAAAGTTTCCTGCCTTCATGTTTAATGGCGCGCGGTACTCCTCTGTCGTCGAGCTGATATAATATGCTTGACGAAAAGGTCTGTCCATAAACGAGCGGTCGTTCGCCGTACTGTTCGCGGTTAAGGTAGGAACTTAGCGCAAATACATTGTCGGGTGAATTTTGGTTCATCGGCGTATTGGCCGACGAGCGAATCAACAGAAGCGCGTATGACGAATATCCGATGAAGATAACGAATATGCTCAAAACTACTACATTGAAAATTCTGACCGGAATCTTCTTAAGATAAACGAACAGATAATATACAAGAGCTGCGACAAGAACGACCGGAATCCACAGACTGTCGCCGATGAATGGTATGCCGGAGAGGAAAACGCTGAGCAGGAATGAAATCTTGATGCGCATGGCGTTGTTTTGCCGGTAAAGCTCGTACACTGCCCAAAGCATTACCCCTAAAGTGAGTACGGTATAGATGAGCGGTCCGCTGTTATATCCAAGTCCGAGAGTATTGACAGTGAATAGTTCGCTGTACTGGGCCATCTCTACAAATCCGGGGACAAGTCCGTAAAGAATGACGGCGATTATGGCAAACGATACCAAAAGTGCTATAAGTGAGCCCTTGCCGTCGGGATTCTTGAACTTCTTGTAGTAAAACACCAATACAATGGCAGGTATACAGAGCAGATTGAGCAGGTGCACCGCTATAGAGATGCCTATGACGTATGCTATCAGCACCAAATATCTGTCGCTATGGGGAAGATCGGCGCGGTTCTCCCATTTCAGAATGAGCCAGAACACGAGTGCCGTGCAGAACGATGAAAATGCATATACTTCGCCTTCGACAGCCGAGAACCAGAATGTGTCGCTCCAGGTATAAGCGAGAGCACCGCAGATTCCGGAACCGAATATGACAATCATCTTTGTAAGGCTGACGCTTTCGGCATCGTCTTTAACGACTAATTTCTTTACAAGATGGGTTATGGTCCAAAAGAGAAGCAGTATAGTGCCGGCGCTAAGAAGGGCCGACATAGAGTTGACGGCCACAGCCACTGATGATGCGTCGGGCGCGAAGTTAACAAAGAAACGCGCCGCCAACATGAATATGGGGTTGCCCGGCGGATGTCCTATTTCAAGTTTATAGCCTTGCGAAATAAATTCGGGACAATCCCAAAAACTCGCAGTCGGCTCAAGAGTGAGCAGATATGTTACGGCGGCTATCACGAAAGTCAGCCATCCGAGCGAGTCGTTGATTATTCGGTATCTTTTCATTATATGCTGATTCAGAGAGTTTAGTACATTAGGCGATAAATGGCGTCAGTATCTTCCGGTCCGAGCTTGACATAATTTCCTATCGGGTTGCCTTTATGCTCATGCAGTTTGGCTACAAGTTGGGGTATGTCAGGCTGAATTATGCCGAGCTCTTCCAGTGTCAAGGGCATACCGATGCTATGGTAGAACTCACGTAGGCGAGCTATTCCTTCGAGTGCCGCTTTGTGGTCGTCAGAAGTGTTGACATCCATCACGCGGCGGGCAAACTGCGCGACTTTGCCTACGTTGCGCTCGGCCACGTAGCGCATCCAAGCCGGTACCACGGTAGCGAGACCGGCTCCGTGAGCCACGTCGTAGACCGCGCTAAGCTCATGCTCGATGAAGTGTGACGACCAGTCCTCGACACGTCCGGTGCCGCAAATGCCGTTATGGGCCAAAGTGGCGGCCCACATCACGTTTGCACGGGCCTGATAGTCGGTGGGGTTGTCAATTACTTTCCGGCCTTCGGAAATTATAGATTTCAATACGCCTTCAGCCACGCGGTCAGTAACTTCGCAGTCGGGAGTATTGGTAAAGTAGCGTTCAAATATGTGGGCCATCATGTCCACAATTCCGCAGGCGGTCTGGTAGGGAGGCAATGTAAACGTAAGCTCCGGATTCATTATGGAAAATCGCGGGCGCAACCAGTACTCGGTGCGCAGACTGAGTTTAATCAGCCCGTCGCGCTTTGTGATAACGGAGTTGCCCGAACCTTCGCTTCCCGCGGCGGGTATGGTGAGAACGACTCCGACAGGCAGAGCCTTGTCGACAATCTTCTTTCCGCAGTAGAAATCCCAAAAATCGCCTTCGTAAGGCACTCCGCAAGCAATGCCTTTAGCCGTGTCAATGACGGAGCCTCCGCCGACGGCAATGAGCATGTCGATGTTGTGGGCACGAACAATGTCGATGCCTTCATATACGCGGTCGTCTGTCGGATTTGGCCGTATGCCACCCATCTCCATATACTCGATGCCGGCAATGTCAAGGGCTGATTTTACCCTGCCTAAGAGTCCGCTTCTGACCACGGAGCCGCCACCGTAGACGATAAGCACTTTTTTGCCTCCGAATTCGGCGGCCAGTTGACCTACTCGGCTTTCCGTGTCGCGTCCGAACACGTATTTGGTCGGAGCCCAATATGTGAAGTTATCCATTGTCAGCGTTTTTTAGCTTTTTGTTTCTGTTGTTCGCGCAACATTGCTTGCTGTTGGCGTTGAGCCTCTTCAAGTCGAGCCATGAATCCGGATTTTTTGCGGGGTTTCTTGGCCGCTTCTGCCATCTTGGCGCGCATCTTTTCTTCGTTGACGAAGTGGCGGAATGCGTAAGTCTGTATGATGGTGATGAGAAGCGACAGGAAGTAGTAGTACGACAATCCGGCCGCATAGTTGTTGAAGAACACGAGGAACATCAACGGCATCAGATACATCATCCACTTCATGCCCGGCATGGCCGAGCTCGACGGCTGATTGGCCATTGTCAACTTTGTGTATATGATGTTGGTGGCGGTCATCAGCAGACAGAAGAGCGACACGTGGTTGCCGAAGTATTGTGTCACCAATGGGATATTGCCTGTCCATGAGATGATTGCGTCGGGTGCGGAGAGGTCCTTTACCCAAAGAAACGATTCGCCTCTAAGCTCAATGCATGAGGGGAAGAAAGTGAACATGGCTATCAGCACCGGCATTTGTAGTAGCATCGGCAGACAGCCGGCCATCGGATTAGCTCCGGCGCGCGTGTAAAGCTCCATGGTCTTCTGTTGGCGTACCATAGCATTTTCCTGACCGGGATATTTTTCGTTGATGGCCTTAATCTCCGGATTCAGGAGCCGCATCTTGGCCTGCGAAATATAGCTCTTATAGGTGAACGGGAAAAGGATGAGCTTTATGAAAATGGTCAGAATCAGGATAATGATGCCGTAATTAGAGAACCAGGAGCCGAGTATGTCGAATACGGGGATGATTATCCAAGTGTTAATCCAGCGGAAGAGCGTCCATCCCAGCGGAATCAGTCGGGTTAAGTGCATATCCTCGTTGGGGTAGAGCTTGTCGTCGATGTCGTCAAGCATCGGATACAGGTTCGGCCCTATGAGAATGTTGAAACTTGTGGGGTTCGTGCTTGACGGATTATAATCGACGGTGGTTACGGCCTCCATGTTTTTAAGGTAGTCCGTCTCTGACTTTGCAAGCACTTTCGAGCGGAGATCGGCACGGTTGAAATATGTGTTGGCCATAAATGCAGTCGAGAAGAACTGGTTCTTAAAGCCTATCCACTTGATGCGTTCATTTATCTCCTTGTCGTCGTTCGAGCCTTCGCTAAGATTTTTGACATCTCCGCCGGCATATTTATAATAAATGGCCGAGTTGCGCTCTTCAAACATGCGTCCCTCTTCCTGGCGTTTCATGTGCTGATTCCAGACGAAGTCCATGGTCACTACGCTCGAAGGTATGATAGTCTGCATACCTTTTTGCACAATGTCAAGGCGGATGATGTAGCTGTCGGGAATCAAAGTATAGCGAAGCCCAAACTCGGTGCCTTTGCCCAAATCGAGGTTCATAAGCACGGTGGAGTCGTTTTCTTGAATCGGGGTAAAGTAGAAGTTGCGGGTATCAAATTCGCGATCGGCAGAGTTTAGGATAAACGAGTAATTGTCGTCGTCTCCGTCAAACAGCACCACATTGCCTCCGCGGTAGCTGTCATATTTCTTAAGTTCGGCGTATGAGATAACGCCTCCTTTATTTGACAAGTTGAGTGAAAGCACTTCGTTTTCCAGCTTCACCGATTTAACGTCGCCCTGCAGGTATCTGGCAAAGCCTTGATATTGGGTGATGTCGCGTAGGGCCTGCTTTACTGTCGCCACGGCCTTGTCGGCTGTCTGAGGAGCCACGCCGAGTATGGCGTCACCTACCAATGACGATACGTTGACCGACTCGCCGTCGCCGACATTCACAGTGCCGGTTACTGATTTGCCGTCTGATATTAAATCGACCGACTTATTCTTGAGGATGTATTGTCCTGCCACACTGTCCGGCTGACCATATTGCCTGATGGCGGCTGCAAGCATCGAAAGCTCAGCCTCCGATATAGAATCGGACGGGGAGGCCAGCATGTCGTCGGCAATGGCCCTTCTTTGTGATTCGGTAGTCTCTACGTTGGGGGTCCTTGAATTCGGATCTACTTTTGGCTGGTTTAACCACATGAATCCGAGGAAGGCCGCTGCCATCAGCAGTAGGCCGGTCATGGTGTTTTTATCCATTACTTCTTCTGGTTTTTGTATTCTATGGCTGCTTTAATAAAGTCGAGGAATATGGGATTGGGGCTGAGCACCGTCGAAGAGTATTCGGGATGATACTGAGTCCCGATATACCAACGATGGTCGGGCAGTTCGACCACCTCTACGAGGTGGGTCTCGGGATTTTCGCCGACGCACATCATACCGGCCTTTTCATACTGTTCGCGATAATCGCTGTTAAACTCAAAGCGGTGGCGGTGGCGTTCCGACACATGTGTCGAGCCGTATGCGCGTGCGGCTTTTGAGCCTTCCTTAAGTACACAGTCGTAAGCCCCGAGGCGCATGGTGCCCCCCTTAGCGGTAACCGACTTTTGATCTTCCATCAGGTCAATGACGTTGTGGGGCGTCTTAATGTCCATCTCTGTGGAGTTGGCATCGGCGTATCCGAGCACGTTTCTGGCAAATTCAATGACCATGCACTGCATTCCTAAGCATATTCCGAAAGTAGGCACGTCGTGTTCGCGGCACCATTTAAGCGCTACGAATTTCCCTTCGATACCTCGCTGGCCAAAACCGGGAGCCACGATTACGCCGTCGAGGCCCGACAGCTTTTCATCGACATTGGCCTCGTTAAGCTTCTCTGAATGGACGTAAACGAGTTTCAGCTTGTGGTCGTTATAAGTGGCCGCCTGAAACAGGGCCTCGTTGATTGACTTGTAGGCATCCTGAAGCTCCACGTATTTTCCCACGAGTCCGACGGTGACGGTCTCTTCGGCATTGTCCATCTTCTGAAGGAAGTGAAGCCAAGCCTTTAGGTCCGGCTCTCCTTCGGCCTTTTCGCCTGTCTTTTTAAGCACGATTTCGTCGAGATGCTGTTCATGCATTTTAAGGGGCACTTCGTAGATGGTGGGGAGGTCTATTGACTGGATTACAGCGTCGGGAGCCACGTTACAGAACTGTGCTATCTTGCGACGCATGTCCGTGGGAATATCTTTCTCGGTGCGCAAAATCAGTACGTCGGGCTGTATGCCGACCTCCTGGAGTTGCTTTACCGAGTGTTGCGTGGGCTTAGTCTTAAGCTCTTTGGCCGCGTGCAGAAACGGCACGTAGGTCAGATGTATGCAGAGCGAGTTTTGCCCAAGCTCCCAGCGAAGCTGTCTGACCGCTTCCAGATAAGGCAGCGACTCGATGTCGCCGACCGTTCCTCCTATCTCGGTAATTATATAGTCGAATTTGCCGGTGTTGCCGAGCAACTTTATGTTTCGCTTAATCTCGTCGGTCACGTGGGGAATGATTTGCACCGTCTTTCCGAGATAATCGCCGCGGCGCTCCTTGTCGATAACGCTTTGATAGATGCGCCCTGTCGTGACGTTGTTGGCTTTGGTGGTCTGTACGTTGGTGAATCGTTCATAGTGGCCTAAGTCGAGGTCGGCCTCGTGTCCGTCGACAGTGACGTAGCATTCGCCGTGCTCGTATGGGTTAAGCGTTCCGGGGTCGATGTTGATATATGGGTCAAATTTTTGAATCGTGACACTGAGTCCACGAGCCTTAAGCAGACAAGCCAGGGATGACGAAATGATGCCCTTACCAAGCGATGACACTACGCCTCCGGTCACAAAAATGTATTTTGTTTCCACGTTCACGTTGATTGGTTAATATTGTACTCTTAAATTAACTTGCAAAAGTACATAAAAACGCCGACATATCATCCATCTGCATAATCTAAAGTCACTAAAATTTCTAAAAACGGCGGAATCCCTAATAATCAGTTCTGTCAAGAACCATCTTTCTCATCTATACGCCGAACCTCAACTTTTGACACACTTTACCTCGCAAGGGCGTAGAGCGAGCTTATTTCCTGTGGCCAAAGGGCTTCGTTGGGGGTCTCGAGGATGATGGGGATGTTGTCGGTGCGCGGATCCGCCATAAGCATTTTGAAGAATCCCTCTCCGAGCATACCTTTGCCTATGCTGTCGTGGCGGTCTACGCGCGAGCGCAATCCCTTCTTGCTGTCGTTCAGGTGGATGGCCGAGAGATAATTGAGTCCGATTACGTCGTCAAATCTGCGCCAAGTGTCTTCATACCCTTCGGGTGTGGCCAGGTCGTAGCCGGCGGCGAAGGTGTGGCACGTGTCGATGCATACCCCCACGCGGCTCTTGTCGTCCACCCGGTCGATGATGTGGGCTATCTGTTCAAACGTGTATCCTAAGTTTGAGCCTTGTCCGGCGGTGTTTTCGATTACTGCCTTGACTCCGGATGTCTGCTCAAGAGCCAAGTTAATGCTGTCGGCTATCAGGTCGAGACATGCCTCTTCGCTGATGAGCTTCAGATGGCTTCCGGGATGAAAGTTCAGCATCGTCAGTCCTAACTGCTCGCATCGGTGAAGTTCGTCGAGAAACGCTTCGCGCGACATGGCGAGCTTTTCGGCATCGGGCGAGCCTAAATTGATCAGATAGCTGTCATGGGGCAAAATGTGAGCCGGCTCATATCCAAGGTCGAGGCAATTGGCTTTAAATGCCTCGGCCTCCTTGTCGGAGATGGCCTTGGACTTCCATCGCGACGGGTTGCGGGTGAACAGCGCAAAAGCTTTAGCTCCGATGGCGGCCGCATTGACCGGTGCTTTGCTGACCCCTTCCGAGGCCGATACGTGTGCTCCTATATATTTCATGCTCTTTATTTGTCTTTTGGTTATTGTGAATCCAAAATTACACTTTTCCCTCCGAACAGCCAAAATCGAAACCGGAAAATGATTGCCAGACGGCACCCCCTCCTACCACATCACAAACCTAAGAGTTAGCTGAGGCCCATAATTAGTCGGTTTGCGCAGTATGCCGTTTACTTTGTATCCATCAAACTGCTTGAACTTTATATTATTCACGAAGCAACCCAGTGTCACAATGATTCCGCGGTATTTGTAATAGATCCCTCCGGTAAATCTCAGATAATACTGTTTTTCGTTAAGCTCAGCGAAATAATGAGATCCTCCTGGAAGGCCCATATAGTGGGTGCATTGAAAAATTCCCGCACCTAAATCGCCCAAACTCCTACTGCCGACTTCCCCTTCCGATAGATGGGATTAGAAAATATCGTTATCGACAAATCTGCGGAAATGCCGATTATTGTATCGGTAGTCATGCCATGGTTCAACATCCTATCAATTCCACCTTCATAATCGACTCCAACAAAAACATTTTTATAAACTCTTATATGAGCAGACTGATGGATAAGATAACTTGCTGACGAATTGACAGGGATGGTTTTGCCTATCGAATACATGAACCTGTGGAAATTCTCCTTTTCAGAGTCAGAGGAGATTGCCGTTGAGGTCGATTGCCCGTTTTTATCGGTATTCCGGGATGGCTCATTGTTGCGTGCCATGCCCACCTCAGATGTTAAAGTGACGATGATTAGGAGTATAATGCGTAACTTCGTGATGGTCAATTTGTCTAATTAAGGGAATTGTCGTTGGCTGTGAAATAAAGGCTCTGATATTCCAATATGTCATCCGTAGTGACAGTCACTGTCCACCCCATCTTAGCCAAGTCTTTGGGGCTGTAAACATAGCGCACTAATTCACATCTGGTTTTGCTCGCTTTTTCAAACAATTCTCCTATGTTGAAATCTTCACCCGATGCATCATAGACCAAAATCTGCACCACAGATACCCGAGCAAAGTATTCTTTTTGTGAACTCTCACTTATTTCATCTATGCTTTGTTGTGAGTTGATTACCCCATTCATAACAATATCGTAATAATCCGTCCAATAAGGAGTGGGGTTGTCACGGGTAAGCACGGCCACTATCGGCCCATCAGTGTCATTCACTATCTTTAATATCTCATGCTCCTCTATGCATGTAGTCGAAAGCAAAGAAAGAGATGATATAACGCTCACAGCATAGCCGAATATCTTGTTTTTATTCATAACGTTACGGTATTTAAGTTTCTATAGCGTCACTGGATCGCTGAAATGAAAGTCCATTCCCAGCACCCTCTCGCACTCGTCAAGCACGCGCTGAGGAATCTTTATCGACTCGTCTATGTCAAAATGACATCCATCGTATACGCAAACATAAGTTTTTTGGGCATCACTAATTGTAAAGTGACACAAAATTCCAGACACTCTCAAAATGTTTGAATGCAAATACTTTTTGCATTCTTGATTTAACTCAACTCTGACAGAATCCGGTTCATAATGATTCTGACAAGGAATTTCCCATTTTAGAATATCGACAGGAAGATGCTTTTCGATAGGCTTTCTTTTCAATAGAGCCAAATAATCATAACAATCAATAAACGCATCATTGGGTACTTGTTTGATTATGTAACCAAATAATGCAAATGTCAATTTGTCACGACGAATTAAATCAAACTCTTCCATATATAGTCTTATTTATTATTTAAATATTTGCCTTTGGTTGCCAAAGGCAAGGCGAGAGCAACGGCGCAGGCGGCGAGTAAGAGAGGTCTATTCATCTTCAAGGTTGGCTAAGTGTGATAAAGTGAGTGGTTAAATGGCGATTTATCGCCATGTTTTCGCAAATTTACCGGTAAAAATGGCACTTTGCAAACTTTTCGCTATGTTTTACAACATAGATAGCACACACATACATTGTAGACCTATCATATTGAACAATAAACGAAGCGGCCGTGTCAAATTGGCACGGCCGCTGAATACGTTAGGGAATGATATATCAATATTCTTTCCAGGGGGTGATGGCTATGCTTTCTACGGGTTTGTTTATAAATGCCTTGACGTAAGCGCCGGCCAGACGGGCGTTCGTGAGCAACGGAATGTTGTGGTCGATGGCCCAGCGGCGTATGCGGTAGCCGTTGGTCAGCTCGCGTTTGGTATGGTTCTTAGGGATATTAATCACTAAGTCAACGCCGTGGCGGGCTATTAGGTCGAGCACGTTTTCGCCCTCTTCGTCGGGCCAACAAACTGCCTGCGCGTCTATGCCGTTGTTCTTAAGGAACTTAGCCGTACCCTCCGTGGCATAAATCTTGTAACCGTTGTCAAACAGCGCGCGACATGCATCGAGCATGTCGACCTTTCCGCGGACATCGCCTGAGCTTACGAGCACTGCATCCTTGGGCACATGGTGGCCTACGGAAATCATGGCGTTGAGCAGGGCCTCGTCGAAGTCCTTACCTAAGCATCCGACTTCGCCGGTCGACGACATATCCACGCCCAACACCGGGTCGGCTTTATGCAGACGTGCAAACGAGAATTGCGATGCCTTGACGCCGATATAGTCTATGTCGAAGGTCGAGGAGTTTATGGGCTCAACCTTCTCACCGAGCATGATGCGGGTGGCGGTGTTGATAAAGTTGTGCTTAAGCACTTTGCTGACGAACGGGAACGAGCGTGAGGCGCGCAGGTTGCATTCGATGACCTTGACATCGTTGTCTTTGGCCAGATATTGAATGTTAAACGGTCCGGAGATGTTGAGCTCTTTGGCTATCTTGGCGCTTATGCGCTTGATGCGGCGTGCCGTGGCAAGATATATTTTCTGCGCGGGGAATACCAGGGTCGCGTCGCCGGAGTGTACGCCGGCAAACTCTATATGCTCTGAAATGGCGTATTCGACGATCTCGCCGTTTCGGGCTACGGCATCAAATTCGATCTCTTTGGCGTTCTGGAGGAATTCAGATACGACTACGGGGAACTCTTTAGATACTTTAGCGGCCTGTCCGAGGAAGCGGTGCATCTGCTCGTAATCGTAGCAGACGTTCATGGCCGCGCCCGACAGCACGTAGCTGGGACGGATGAGCACCGGGAATCCAACCTCGTCGATGAAGTTGTCGATGTCTTCGGTCGTGGTAAGCTCTTTCCATCGCGGCTGGTCGATGCCGAGTTGGTCGAGCATGGCCGAAAACTTGTGGCGGTTTTCGGCGCGGTCTATTGAGACGGGCGATGTTCCGAGGATGGGCACATGTCGGCGGTGAAGCTTCATTGCCAGATTGTTGGGAATCTGTCCGCCTACGCTGACGATTACTCCCCGGGGAGTCTCCAGTTCGATAATGTCCATGACGCGCTCGAAGCTGAGCTCGTCAAAGTAAAGGCGGTCGCACATGTCGTAGTCGGTCGACACCGTCTCCGGATTATAGTTGATCATTATCGATTTATAGCCAAGCTGACGGCATGTTGAGGCCGCGTTGACCGAACACCAGTCAAACTCAACGGAGCTGCCGATGCGGTAAGCACCCGAGCCGAGCACAATGATGTTGTTCCCGGCATTAAGATCGTAGGGAATAGAGTGCTCTTCGGCTCCGTAGGTGACATACAAGTAGTTAGTGAGGTCAGGATATTCCGAGGCCACGGTGTTTATGCGGCGCACTTTCGGGGTTACTTCGAGGGCTTTGCGGTGGGCGCGCACACGAAGCACCTCAGCTTCCATCGTGCCCTCCGGAGCTTCGACCAGACGCGCAATTTGGAAGTCGGAGAATCCCAGACGCTTTGCCTCGTGCATTATTTCGCGGTTCAGATCCTCAATCTTGCTGTAACCCTTAAGCACGTGGGAGAATTGTACGATGTTGTTAAGCCGTTCGATAAACCAGCGGTCAATCTTAGTCAAATCGACAATCCGGTCAATGGAGAAGCCCTCTTCAAGAGCCTGTGCAATGGCGAATATACGCATGTCGGTTGGATGCGACAGAGCATGTTCCACATTGTCAAAGCGTAAGTCGTTGTTGCCGACGAATCCGTGCATTCCCTGGCCGATCATTCGCAGGCCTTTCTGAATAATTTCTTCAAACGACTTGCCGATGGACATTATTTCGCCCACCGACTTCATCGAAGAGCCGATTTCGCGGTCTACGCCGATGAATTTAGTCAAGTCCCAGCGTGGAATCTTGACTATCATATAGTCGACCGACGGAGCGACGTAGGCCGAGTTCGGAGTGCCCATCTCGCCGATCTGATCCAGAGTATATCCGAGAGCCAGCTTGGCTGCAACGAAGGCCAGCGGGTAGCCCGATGCCTTTGAGGCGAGAGCCGACGAGCGGCTAAGGCGAGCATTTATTTCAATGATGCGGTAGTCGTTTGTCTCGGCGTTGAAAGCATACTGGATGTTGCATTCGCCGACGATTCCGATGTGGCGCACTACCTTTATGGCAATCTCCTCGAGCATCTTGATTTGTTCCGCTGTGAGCGAAACGATCGGCGCCACCACGATGGACTCTCCCGTATGGATGCCGAGCGGGTCGAAGTTCTCCATCGGAACGACTGTGAAGCAGTGGTCGTTGGCGTCGCGTATAACCTCAAACTCAATCTCTTTCCAACCTTTAAGCGACTCCTCGACAAGAATCTGCTTGGAGTAGGCCAAAGCGCTCTCACAGTGCTTGACAAACTCTTCGTCGTTGGTGCAGATGCCTGAGCCCAGACCGCCGAGGGCATATCCCGAACGCACCATGACAGGAAATCCGATGCGATGAGCCACTTCGATAGCGTCGTCCAACGTCTCTACGGCCTGCGATATAGGAGTTTTTATGTCAATTTCGTCCAGTTTACGCACAAAAAGGTCTCGGTCCTCCGTAATCATAATGGCTTCAACCGAGGTGCCCAACACCTTTACACCGTAGCGGTCAAGCACTCCGCTCAGATAAAGCTCTGTGCCACAGTTAAGCGCGGTCTGGCCGCCGAATGCCAAAAGGATGCCGTCGGGGCGTTCCTTCTTTATGACCTCCTCTACAAAATAAGGGGTTATCGGCAGGAAATACACCTGGTCGGCCACCCCTTCGGAAGTCTGTATAGTAGCGATGTTCGGATTGATTAACACAGTGGAGATACCCTCTTCACGCATAGCTTTGAGGGCCTGTGAACCTGAGTAGTCAAATTCGCCCGCTTGCCCGATTTTCAGAGCGCCCGAGCCCAATAGCAAAACCTTTTTCATTGTCTGTAATTGTAGTATTTCGACAAAGTTAGCAATAATTCACCACAATAATAGAAACGTCACCCAATTTTATCGCTTATTTGCACGTGATTTCTTTTCTGATTCTTTATCTAATCATGCAGATCCTAAATTATAAACTTTCTAATAAATCTATCATCGTATAAATGGTTGTCGATGGATTTTTGTATGGTTCCAAAGCTTTAGCTCTCTGAGAAGCAGTAGAAATCTTATCAGAAAGAATCTGTTTATCTTTCAGAGCCAAAGTTCCTTTTGTGTAATATTCAAGATGTCTCTTTAGTTTCTTAACGCAAGCATTCGGAGTCAATTCCGCATGGCACTCCTCAAAATGCAGTAAATACCACAATTCAATACACGGATTCGATACCAATAATATCGTGTTAGGAATACCTTGCAAATGCTCTAACATTCCGTCCACATCAAGGTCAAACATTAGAAATGTTTTATCATTTCCAGTTTCGGTATAATCCCGTTTACAATTCTCTATATATCGAATGGATATGTCAGAATTGCTCTTTCTTGGGATGATCTGAATAGGCACTCGATATTGAGAGCGAAGATGACTAATATATGCAACTTCGGTCTCTCCTTCACAGAAAACAAAGAAGTTAGGCTTCATTGTTTTACCTTTGGACTTTCTAATCTGGCGTCCCATTATTCCACGCAATTATTTATGGGTTCATCAATGTAAGGAATAGCGTCAAAGCGACCTTGCAGATATGCTTTCTCAATATCCATGCCATCACGGAAATCCTTGTAGTCAAACAAAGAATACAAATCTGACGATCCGTCCTCTCTCTTGTTGACAAAATATATCTGATCTTTGCGCAGGGTGTTGTTTTTAAGAAGGTGAGTGTTATGGGTAGTATATATCAACTGTGCAGATATGCTTTTATTGAACAGACTAATAATATATTCCACCAATTTTATATGAAGTTGAGCTTCAATTTCATCTATCAACAGAATTTTATTATTTGTAACAATATCCAGAATCGTAAGCATCATATTAAATAAACGCTGTGTTCCATCCGACTCTTCAGTAAAGAAATTGAATGGAACTTCAGGATTATTCTTGTGATAAGTTGTAATGACTAATTGTGGTTTTTGGATATCTTCTACTGACAATAGCTGATTGTCTGCCGGATCATATACCGCAGTTGATAACCGTTTGGTCTCATGGTGACTGTCAATTTTTACTATATCACTGTCAGCAATCCGCAATACATTAAGAAACTTTTCTTTGTTCTCTTTTAATAACATCTCAACTGAAAACGAATTATATCCGAAATAATTTAGTATAAAACGTTCATTGAAATATCGAAAAACATCTTTTGCCACATCACGATCCATTTGGCTGGCACGTGAGACAAATAGAGTTTTTTTAGAGGTATTTGCAGCAACATCCATCGGGCGCCGGATTGCAGATCGGAATTCATATACGTCTTTTTTATCAGGCCCTTTTGTTTCATCACGGGAAAACACCAATGAACGTCGCCCATTGGGATAATAATACAAATGTTCTTTAAGAATTTCTGCTTTAGTCAATTCAAACGAATACTCGTATTCAACGCCATCAAGGATAAATCGAATGAAGAATTTACTCGGCTTTCCAATGCCTCCAAATTTGAATGGCGTAAAAGCAAATATAGTATTTTCATTATTATTATGCGATGAAATAATTATACTTACGCATGCTCGAATTGCCTTAATGATATTACTTTTTCCGGACGCATTAGCTCCATAAATGGCAACAGTCTTAAGTAAGTGCTCATTCCCGCAAACGAAAGTGTTTTCTTTTAGCTCTTTCGCCTTTTTAGTCTGAATGTTTGCTGCCTGCATATCAAGCACAACCTCATCATTAATTGAAAAGAAGTTGCTCAAACGTATTTCCAGTATCATTTTAATGCTTGTTTTTGTAATTGTTTTGCAAATATAGCAAATATATCAATATTAGTGTAATTTTAATTGTCTTTTTGAAAAAAGCGTGCTGACAAATGTCTCGTCGAATTTATGTCATTTAATAGAGATATCGAGGGTGTGCAAAGTGACCGCGTATTGCAATACTACAAACATATTGTCTTTTTATAGTTAAAGATTAACTGTATTTACGTATGGATTTTATGTAAGTATGCGATTTTTGTGTACTTTTGTGAATTAAGACCTACTTACATCCGTAAATTTTATGAAGAAGAAATCTGTTTGGGATTTAAACAGGCTCTCGGCCGAGCAGTTTAAGGCATCGGAAAAGTTGCCGTTGGTGATGGTTCTCGACAATGTCAGGAGCCTTAGCAACGTTGGAGCTATTTTACGCACGTGCGACGCATTTCGGGTAGAGCGCGTGGTGCTGTGCGGAGTGACCGGTTGCCCGCCGTCGCCTGAAATACACAAGACGGCTCTCGGCGCGGAAGACTCTGTCGAATGGATCCATGAGCCGGACACACTTTCGGCGGTGTCGCGTCTGCGCGATGAAGGCTATGTGATTTGTGCTCTTGAGCAGGTTGAAGGCAGTGTTTCGCTTGAGCGGATGGAGGTTCTGCCCGACAAAGGCTATGCCATAATAGCCGGGCATGAAGTGAACGGGGTCGATCAGGCAGTAGTCGATGCCGCTGACCTGTGTCTGGAGATTCCGCAGTATGGCACTAAACACTCGCTGAATGTGTCGGTCAGCGCAGGAATTGCCCTATGGCATTTTTTTTCAAACATGATAAAATTTATTAAACCATGAAGATAGGTTACGACGGCAAACGTGCCGTTCAGAATTATACCGGACTTGGTAATTATTCGAGGTTAGTAGTCGATTCGCTGGCTAAGTTTTATCCACAAAACGAGTATCTGTTATACGCTCCTCGCGACCGCGAAAATCCACGACTTAAGCCGCTGTTGAAGCGCTCCAATATCAAACTGGTGCTGCCCGATACCAGTTCCGGCAGGCTTGTCCCTTCCCTTTGGAGAGTAAGCGGAGTAACTCCTCAGATGCGTCGTGACGGGGTTGAGCTTTTTCATGGCCTGTCGGGAGAATTGCCCTTAAATATCCGTAAGGCGGGGTGCCCTTCAGTGGTCACTATACATGACTTGATTTTTAACCATTATCCCGAATATTATACCGCCGTTGACCGTCGGATTTACGACTATAAGTTTCGCAAGGCCTGTGAAAATGCCACCCGGATAATAGCCATCAGCGAATGTACCAAGCGCGATGTAATGCAGATGTACGGCATCGCGGCCGATAAAATAGATGTGGTTTATCAAGGGTGCCATGAGTCATTTGCCGTGCCAGTTGAGCCGGCTGTGGCGCAACATGTCAGGCTGGCATACGAACTTCCAGAACGTTATATCGTGTCGGTCGGCACCGTCGAGTCCCGGAAAAATCAGTTGCTTGCCGTAAAGGCTCTCGAACTGCTCCCAGCGGATGTCGTTCTGTATATCGTCGGCGGAAAGACTGACTACGCCACGGAAATTGAGCGTTATATCGGCGCGCATAATCTTTCAAAGCGCGTGCGTTGGCTTCAGGGCATACCGTTTGACCACTTGCCTCCGCTCTACGCCATGGCGGCCTTGTCGAGCTATACCTCCCGTTTTGAGGGATTCGGTATTCCGGTCATAGAATCCATCAGTGCCGGAACTCCCGTAATAGCGTGCAAAGGATCAGTCCTTGAAGAGGCCGGAGGCCCGGGCGCTATATATATTGATCCGGACGATGTGGAGGCATACGCGTCTGTGGCTCTGCGCATACTTGATGACCCCGATTATCGCTTGTCGCTCGTCAAGGCGGGGAAGGAATACATACGCAGGTTTACCCACGAAAATATGGCCGCGCAGATAATGTCGGTCTATGATAAAGCGATGAATAAGTAAATACGCGCCGAATTTATTAATACAACCATCGACATAATTAACCCCTATCAACCGATCATTAGAAAGTCATGCTCATCAATCGTTTTCACCTATTTCCGTTGCGAGGACTCTCAGTAATGCTTCTTGCCGGATTATTATCAGTGGCCGCATACGCAAAATCCGGTCGCTCGATGACCACCCTTAACGAAGGTTGGGAGTTTACAAAAGGGACTGTCGCCCAGCCCGACGGATGGCAGAAGGTGCGCGTGCCCCACGATTGGGCCATTTACGGGCCGTTTGACCGCGCCAATGATCTCCAGACTGTGGCCGTGGAGCAGAACGGCGAAAAGCAGCGCACGGAAAAGACTGGTCGAACCGGTGGTCTGCCGTACATAGGAAAGGGTGCATACCGCACGGTTTTTGAGGTGCCTGATACGGCGCAACGCGCGGTGACATTGCTTTTCGACGGAGCCATGAGCAATGCACATGTCAAAGTAAATGGCCGCGAAGTGGCATATTGGCCGTATGGCTACAATTCTTTTTATGCCGACATCACGGATGCCGTCGCTCCGGGAACAAATGACCTCGTAGTGGAGCTTGAAAATTTTGAGCAGTCCTCCCGATGGTATCCCGGAGCCGGACTATATCGTAATGTGCATTTGATTACTACCGACAAGATACATATTCCGGTATGGGGTACCTACGTCACTACCCCCTCCGTTTCTGCCGACAGAGCCTCGGTAAGGCTTGAGATGGAGATTGAAGGCGCGGATAAAGGCCAAAAGGTTGATGTAGTGACTGATTTATTGTCGCCTGACGGACGGGTAGTCGCTTCAAACAGCTCCCCATACGTGGCTCACGGACAGACTCATGCCCAAAACTTCCTCATAGAGAAGCCTGCGCTCTGGAGCCCGGAAAGTCCGTCGCTTTACACTGCACGGACGCGAATTTTTGCCGACGGGCAGGAGGTTGACTCTTACGAGACACGCTTCGGAATACGCAAGCTCGAATATATTCCTGAACAGGGCTTTTTCTTGAACGACGTACCGACAAAGTTCAAGGGCGTATGCAATCATCACGACTTAGGCCCGCTTGGAGCCGCCGTTAACCGCTCGGCGCTACGCCATCAGGTAGAACTCCTTAAGGATATGGGCGCCAATGCCATCCGCACATCCCACAACATGCCGGCCCCGGAATTGGTAGAGCTTTGCGACGAGCTGGGTATGATGTTGATGGTGGAGCCTTTCGACGATTGGGGATTCCGTCCGAAGTCGCCAAACGGCTATGGACCGTTCTTTAATGAATGGGCCGGGCGCGACATCACTAATATGGTGCGCCATTACCGCAACAATCCGTCGGTGGTGATGTGGTCCATAGGCAATGAAGTTCCGAGCCAGTGGAGTCCCGAAGGAATTTCGGAGCTGACCATGCTTCGCGACCTTGTGAAGTCGCTCGACCCGACGCGCCCCGTCACTGCCGGGATGGATCAAATTCGTGCCGTGCTCGACAACGGTTTCGCCGCGTCGCTCGACATACCCGGATTCAACTATAAGCCACGTCAATACCAACAGGCCTACGAGAAGTTGCCCCAAAGGCTCATCTTAGGCTCCGAGACGGCGTCGACAGTTTCGTCACGCGGAGTATATCACTTCCCGGTCTCGTTCGACAAGGAGCACAATCCCGTTCTTAGACCCGACCATCAGTCATCGTCCTACGACGATGAGACTTGCTCCTGGTCAAACACCCCCGACATAGACTTTTATATGGACACGCTTCCCTGGGTGCTCGGACAGTTTGTCTGGACCGGCTTTGACTATCTTGGCGAGCCGTCGCCCTACGATACTGACGCATGGCCTAACCACAGCTCGGTGTTCGGAATCATTGACCTCGCCTCCCTTCCCAAGGACCGCTACTATCTATATCGCTCGCAGTGGAACACCGAATCACCGACTCTGCACATTCTTCCGCACTGGAACTGGCCCGGTCACGAAGGGTTGGTGACTCCTGTGTTCGTTTATACATCCTATCCTAAGGCCGAACTGTTCGTCAACGGTAAAAGTCAAGGATTTAGGGAGAAAAATGACTCTACACTACAAACTCGCTACCGCCTTATGTGGAACGACGTGGTCTATCAGCCTGGCGAGCTCCGCGTGGTAGCCTACGACGGCGACGGCAATCCCGTGGCGGAAAAAACTGTCCGTACGGCAGGCCGTCCCCATCATCTGGTTGTTACATCCAACCGCGAATCGCTCACGGCCGACGGCGACGACCTCGCATATCTAACCGTACAGGTCGCCGACAAGGACGGCAACATTGTGCCCACAGAATCTCGCCGCGTAAAGTTCCGCGTCAGCGGAGCCGGTGCTTTCGAAGCGACAGCCAATGGCGATCCGACATCGTTATTGCCGTTCCAAAACCCCGAGATGGATCTATTCTCAGGAGCGGCGACGGCCATTGTCCGAAGCGCCCGTGAACCGGGCACCCTTACCTTCACCGCAACGGCATCCGGCCTTAAGCCGGCCACCCTCACCCTACCAGTTGTCAATCCCTGACCAATCCTAAAAACTTATGGAAACTTATGCTAAAAACATGCGCGATTATTTCCGTCGCGCGTGTTTTTTATTTAAATTTGCGAAAATACCCCTCACCCCTAACAATTATGACGACAAGACTCCTCTGCTCAACATTGACAGCATTGACCGCCCTTCTTCCAGTCGCCACGTCGGTTGCCTTCGCCGATACGCCCACAGTAGTACAGTATACCTACGACCAGTCGGGCAATCGTATTCGCCGTGCCGTCGCTAGTGAAACTAATCAGCAAAGTATAAGCGCAATCTCGAATTCCGATTCGATCAGTGTCGTGTCGGCCTCCCCAAATCCTACATCCGGACTTGTGACTGTAGATATTGTGTCAGACGAGGATGAAGCAGTTGCCACTCTAAGCCTATATAGTCTTGAAGGCACACATCTTAAGGATTGGGGAGAATTTGTAGAATCATTGCAAATCGATTTATCGTCCTATCGCTCCGGATGGTACATAATCCATGTTTATGTCGGTCAGCAGATTGAATCAATAAAAATCCTTAAACAATAACATTCATGAAAAATATTGTCGCCACATACTTATTGGTGCTAGTCTCAGGATCTTTCTTGAATGCTTTATCCCAAGACTCCATATCGTCATACGTTGAGTTAGTTCCTGAACTTACTCCTGTAATACATGCTGATTCGAAAGAGATTGCAGGTAGCATCGAACTATTTGCTTTGCCAACTCAAATCGGTCTGTCTTCATCTCAAGTGGCAAAAAATTCAGTCGAAAATTTTGCTGCCGGACAAATTGACGTAACGTCTGGCAACAGCCAGTCCGGCGCAAAGACGTACACAGTTCCGGTAAAGGCTTCCGAAGGAATCAGCGAGGCGATGACACCTCGAATTGCCTTGTCATACAATAGCCAGCAAGGAAACGGTATATTAGGTACGGGTTGGAGCCTGTCCGGTTTATCTTCAATAACAAGGGTGTCGAAGTCCATTTATTATGACGACTATCCGGAAGGTGTAAAACTTGACTGTGACGACGCTTTTTCTTTGGACGGCAATAGGCTTATTGCCATAGAAAAAGGCGAGTCGGAAATTCTATTTCAGACCGAGCGAGGATATGTAAAGGCAAGAGGATATGTCCAAGACGGCGACATACGATATTTTGAAGTATATTATCCCGACGGAAGAACGGGGGAATTTAACCCTTCCGTTCCAAATTCATTGGTATATCCAATAAAAAAGATTGAAGACCGAAGAGGCAACAATATAGAATTCAGATATTATTACGACCAATATCTAGGCGTGAGCGTGATCATATATAATGGCAATAGAATAGAGTTCAACTATGAAGACAATATATCCGAAAAGATAGAATCATATAGAGGAGGTAAAAAGTTTGCCCTTTCATCAAGGCTAACAGGCATAGACTGTTACCATAAAGATTCCCTCATAGGCTCATATACGCTCTCATATACCTCCTATGAGACAAGGTCATTGTTGTCGTTGATAGAATTTGAGGCCGGAGGTAAGAGTTTCGCTCCATTGGAATTTTATTACGGCGACGGAACTGATGTCGGGCTTAAAACGAACAGTGTATCTAACCTGAGATATTCGTTTGCCGACGCAAAGATTGTTAAAGGGAAATATGACTATTCAAACAATGCCGACGGCATAATATGCCTACCGTCAAAAAATCCGTACTACAAAGTTTCTGACAACATCGTAGGACTCTACAAGTTTTTTAATGAATACCATCCAAACGATTCAATATTCATCTACAGGGATTCCAAATCGGCATTTGCAGTCATGGTTCATTCCACTGATGAAGACATTCAGATAATACCCACGAGTTTGGTCTCAAGAAGTAATTTCTCAAATCTGCTTGTATATCATCACAGCGACTCTAAGTGTACCTTATCCGCCTACGGATGCACCGTTAACGGATCGTTGCAGACGTTATGTGTCGGAATGACCAACAGCCTCGGAGTAACCGAGGCTAACACCTATACCCTTGCGACTGATGCGACCACAAAAATATGTCTCAGGGGTACCGGCGCAACATACCCGTATGTCAACATATTTGAGCCGATGCCACTGCTTTCACAAGTGCGCACGACCGCCAACTACGCGGAACTTTCGAAGGAGACCCTGTCATACGAGAACCCCGTCATTCATAGATACGGTCTCGGATTTCAAGGATTTGAAGCCGTGACCCGTACAGACTACAGGGGGCTTGTATACAGACAGGAATACGACGTGTACAATCGCGGTAGCATTCTTGTCGATGTTACACCGACGGACTCCACTAAATATGAATATGACATAGTCAGAAGCTCAAACTACCTGCTCAGTATATTGCCCATAAACATGCGTGTCCATAACCTTGTGGATGATTTTGTGACTCAGACTGCAATGTCATACGATTCATTCGGGAATATGACGGAAAAAATCGTCACATACTCCGATGGCGCAAAAGCAACGGAAATTAATACATTTATTAACAGCGAAAGTATTTCAGACGGGTACTGTATCGGCCTTCCGCTAAATTCAACCAAAACAATGAGCCTCGGCTCGTCTTCGCTGTCGGAAATGGTGGCGGTCACACTCTACGACCGAGGATTGCCTTTGGGTAAGGTGACGACACGTAACGGCCTGCCGCTTAAGGAACAGACATTTGAGTATTACGACAACGGCCTTACAAAATCTGTAATGGAAAGGGCATATTCATCAGCGAAAAGATTCAAAACCGTCTACGAGTACGATTCCGACAATAAGTTGTCGAGGATAACCGATCCTATGGGATTCACCACTGCCTATACATATTATTCCGACAATGGTCTGGTAGAAACCATAACGGACAAGACCGGAAAAACGGAGTTTACGTATGACGAATTTGGACGGGAAATTAAACGTTCCGACCCTATTAATCCACAAATAACCACTGCATACGATTGGGATTCAGCGCGTTATGTCGGCTATCAGATGGTGACTGCCAATACCAACGGAACTCCGTCTGTGACATATTTTGATCCGCTTAACCGACCCATTCAGCAGGAGGATCTTCGTATTGACGGTAAGGTATCCGCAGTCACCACCGAATATGACAAATTCGGTAATGTGACGGCCGTTTCATATCCTCACGATGCCAACAATGCGCCCTCCATGAAGACAGAATTCTCATACGACCTTTTGGGTCGCAAGCTCTCCGAATCCTCTCCGAGTGGTAAGAAAAACACTTATTCATACGGCAAACTGTCAGCCACTGAGACAGTCAACGGAATAGAAACTATGCGCACTTTCGACTGTCGCGGAAATCTTATAAAAGTCTCCGACCCATCCGGCGTCATAACTTACGAACTGGGAGCCGACGGTCAGCCCGACAAGATAACTGCACCGGGAGGCGCGGAGACCACCTTCATATACGACAGTTACCGGCGAATCATAAGCCGCACCGACCCCAGTATCGGCACGGAAACATTCGAATACGACTCCGACGGTAACCTTAATTCACAGACCGACGCGCAGGGTCAGACCACATCGTACAACTACGATACATACAATCGTCTAATAACTATGACAACCCCGGAAATGACGGTTACATACACCTATGATTCCGATACCGGATATTTGACATCAGTGGCATCTTCCAACGGATTTACAAGAACTCTAACCTACGACGCTCCCGGTCGGATTGTGGTAAGCAAAGAGTCGTTCGAGAACCATACTATAGAGACGAATTATTCGTACGGAGCTGGCCTACTCCAACAAGCTACCCACAAATCCGATTCAGGTTGGGAGATAAAGGAGAACTACAGATATTCCAACGGCCTGCTGAAAGAGGTTGTTCTTAACGATACTGTAACTGTGTTGTGCCGTACAGAAGTCAACGATTTCGGTCAGGTGACGGAAACGCTTGCGGGCGGTATGTCCACCAGCTACACCTACGACGAATATGGCAGTCTGACGCGTCGGCATGATTGTTGGGGGGATGACGATATCTCGGATGTCAGCCTCGACTTTGACCCCTACAACGGCAATCTTCTTTCCCGCAAGGACAACCTCCGGAATCTAAACGAACAGTTTGACTATGACGGCCTTAATCGTCTGACAAGCTATGGAGGCCACTATGCCGATTATTCCGACAACGGCAACATTATCGTAAAATCCGACGTGGGTGCATTTGAATACTCCCAGAGTTTCCAACCTTATGCTTTGGAGGCGGCTCTATTCATCGACGCAGACATACCGACGCGGGATCAAGACGTAACCTATACCTCGTTTATGCGCCCCTCGATTTTATCGGAAAACGACCATACCGCCACATTTACCTACAGCCCGGAATTCAATAGGATAAAGTTGCGTTATGAGCAGGAGTCTCAGTATCGGTCGCAATGTTATTATCTGGGAGGCAATTACGAATTTGAGAATATTTCCCTTCTTGAGCTTGCCACAAAAGAGGATCCCATTCCGGCAGAACCGATCCTGACCGATACGTACAGCACCAACGGGGGCATAACTGCTGTAGATCCCGGTGGAGGTGCCGTTGACGTAAAGCAGTATATGTACGACATTGAGAGGCTCTTTATCGGTGGCGATGCTTACACAGCTCCTGCCGTCTTGGTTAAGAGCACCTATGGAAAGGGAAGCCTAAAGCTCTACTATATAGTGCGCGACCATGTCGGAAGTATCGTGGCGTTGGTCAATGCCGACGGAGGGAAGGTTGAGCAGAAGCTTAGTTATGACGCGTGGGGTAGGCTACGCGACCCGGACACCCATGAGGTGTATGCGTCGGGCAAGGAGCCGTCGCTTATTCTCGGCCGAGGCTACGGAAGCTACGAATACCTACGAGATTTCGGGCTTGTCAACATGAACGCTCGCCTTTACGATCCCGTCCTTGGCCGGTTCCTGTCACCCGACCCCTACGTGCAGAACCCGACGCTCCCGCAGAACTTCAACCGCTACTCATACTGCCTAAACAACCCGCTTCTCTACTGCGACCCTTCGGGAGAATGGTTAGGTCTTGACGATTTGTTCGTAGCCACTGTCGGCTTTGTGGCAGGATATTTCTCCAACGCCATATCAACGGGTAATTGGGGATGGTCGTCCGTCAAAAGCGGTCTTAAAGGGGCGGGAATGTGTTGGCTCGGCTACAATACGGCAGGTCTTGCAACCGGTGCCATCACAAGTTCGACACTAATCCATGCAGGACAAATCGGCTTTTCGGCTCTAATGTCTAATATCACACCTTCGGTAAGTTTTAAGATTGGGAATGTATATCTTGGCATTTCTATAAGTCCACTGATGGGAGTTGGAACCGGTGGTTTTACATATGGAATGGGCATGGGTATTTCCGCTGCATACAGAGATATTTATATAGGTGCCGGAGTTGGAGTCGGTAATAACTATTGGGGATGGAACACAAAGGCTACATACAGAGATTGGGGCAGTGGATATGGCAGAACTTATTATAATGGGGGAACTTCGCCTAATGGAGCAGAATTAGGCAAACAGTCGGTAGGGTCAATTCCAATCTTTGCTCCGTGCGGATGGTCTGTCGCTTTTTCAAATGATTGTATCGGCGACCGTGAAGACAGATGGAGGTCTAATGCGGTGGAAATATCTAAGGGCGCATTCTCTATAGGAACTTCTGTGGATACTAATTGGGGAAAGTATGATAGTACAGGTGGAGATAAAAATGTAAGTGGTACTTATAATGGATTGTCGCCTAATCTTGGAGAAAACAGAAACGATAAAGGTGCTTGGAATGTTGGAAAAATCCATTTTGCTCCGTTATGGGTAGGGATTCGAAGTGGAGCAATGTCATGTCGATTAGGTTATAGTCATGTAGATGTTCAGGATTTGACACAAAATCTCATACATAAATATATTGCAAGAACAAGCTATTTCTTGGATGGCGAGAATATGCGAACGGGTTTGTATTTTTATATTGGAGGTGTGAATCCCTTTAATTTATGGAATTATTAATTGCAAAGAATATGGCTAATAGGATATTTAAAATTTTCTTAGTTGGATTATTATTGTCCGGCTGTGCTATAAATGACAAGCGTTTTTTTAGCAAAATTCCACATATTAGGTGGTCAGATAATCCAACGGGATTGTCTGAAAATTTAAATATCGACGGATGTTTTTTTGGAGACGGAATGGAAGATCCGATTCATTTTGATGATGATGGATTTGCCTATATGAGAAAAGGGTATGTGCCAGGTGCATATAAAATAAATGGAGATACTATAACTGTTGATTGGTATGAAAGATGGGATTTCTTTGATGGACAATGGATTCGTCGCACATTTAGATATTTGATAGTTAGTCCAGATACCATTAAAGAAATAGATGGAATGGGTATAACTGTCGATACTAAAAATTTTGAATTTAGAGAATTTGTTCATCCGCGAATATTTGTCCGGTTTGATTGTCCTGAGGATATTAAGGTGCACGATGGTTTCTTAAGGAAGCAGAAGTGGATGTGGGAATCCGAGGATGCTCGAAAGAAGTGGAAGCAAAGCCGAAAAAAGTAAAGACTTATTGATATGAAGAGAAGGGGGTATATAATACCGATATTGGCAATGCTTGTAGCTTCAAGCGGTTGCATCAGAATGTACAAGTATGCCAAAAGCGGAGGTGCGGGGAAGTATTATCCACCACGGGCCGAGGTAAAATTTACCGGCAACCCTACCACGGGCCTTGACAGCTTGATAAAGATTGATGGAAAATATGTTGATGACCTATACATCAGCCCGGTACGGTTTTATCTCGACGGACGCGCATTTGTCGAGCGCGAGTATGGTCTGTACAAAGTCAAAGACGATACTATTTTGGTTGACACGTACAAGGGGATCTACATGGCGAAGCATTCATATAAGTTTGTGATTCTTGACAGTGTTACTGTACGAATGGTTCACCGCTATTATGATGACCCTGTTGACGGCATTAAGGATCTGTCGCCACGGCTGAATCAGATATATACTTTTGAGCAGGCGGTAGCGCCAGAATTTAGTCAGGAGTCAGACATGCCTGACGATCGGTTCTTCAACGAACTATACAAAAGGAAGTGGCTGTGGGAGCGCGAGGAGGACTGGCAACGCTGGATGGACGAGCATGGAGGGAAGTAGGTTTTTAACGGAATTTTTTGTGGATTATCAGATACAAATGGTTATATTTGACGTTAGATATTTATAACCAGTATTTAACAAGCTTATAATTCAGAAAAATGAATCTGCGATATATCGACGAAGAAGATAAATGCTACGGCATAACCGGCATGGCTATCAGCCTGATTATTTGGGACTCGGAAGATGTTATTGCCTCCGTGAGGCTCGATGCCGAGCCCGGGTCGGTGGTTGAGTTCGTCCCGGAATATTATTTCAGCGGTAATCCGCGTCTGTCGGCCAAGGCGGCATGGAAGCACATCCTTCAGCACTATCAGGCATCGATGGGGATGACTTTAGGAAATGTGCTATGCCGGAAGTATGTGTTACATGGCGAAAGTCTTGACTCTGCCGACCGGGATGCTCTCAAGGAATGTTTTGAGGAGGAGGGGCGCGAGGCATGCGCTTTGGAGCCCGATGAGGTCGACCGCATGTTCGACAAGAGCTATTCATATCTGCACAAGGTGTTCAGCCATGCGGGTGTCAATGCCATAGCCCACGACTTTGCCCGAGTGTTGCGCGAACAGCGTGAATTGTCGAGATCGGAAGTGGTCGAGCATCTGCGCGCACTTTCGATGCTGTGAAATTGATATTGTTGTCCCGTAAACGTCTTGATCGGTCTCTGCGAAAGCTTTAACCGTGGTTTTTGAGAAAAATTCACGGTCATAAATGTCATTTTGTCAATGAGAATGCGTAAATTTGCGCGCAAGGCCGGATTTATTGACTAAAATCAGTGATTCTGTGCCCGACCCATCAGAAAATAATTCATTATCATATATGAAACTAAACAAATCCATCACATCTTTTGCCGTGGCCTTAGCGGTTATGTTAGGAGCCGGTCTATCGGCAAATGCGGTACCTGCAAAACAGGGTGCCATTCCTTACAAAATGTCTGACGGATCTGTCGTGGACATCTATCTGCACGGCGACGAACATCATCACTTCGTGACTACAGTCGACGGGTACGTAATCAAAGCCGATGCCGACAATGTGCTTCGCTACATGGTTCCCGCCGGCGGACAGCTTGTCATGTCTGACGTTCGTGTAACCAACGTGGCCGACCGCACCGCCGAAGCCCAACAGCTCTTGGCAGGCTACGATAAAGAAGCCGCAATCAGCATTCTCGAGTCGGAACGTGCCGCTTCGGAAAGCTCGACTTCGATGCAGAAAAGTCCCAGTCGTGCCGGAACAAACGAAACCATCGGTACGTTCCCTACCACCGGCCAACAGAAGATTCTCGTGATTCTTGCCGAATACAGCGACGTTAAGTTCTCTACGAGCAATCCTCATGAGGCATTCGACCGCCTTATGAACGAAGTCGGTTATACCGACGGAGGTGCGTCAGGCTCGGCGTTTGACTACTTTACCGCCAGTTCAAACAGCCAGTTCCAGCCACAGTTTGACGTATACGGTCCGGTGACATTGCCGAATACCCGCGCTTACTACGGCGCGCATACTTCCAGCGGGGGCAACGATGCACGTGCAGCAGAGATGATCCGCGATGCCTGTCAGCTCCTTGACGACGAGATTGACTACTCGCAGTATGACACCGACGGCAACGGATATGTCGACAATGTATATGTGTTTTATGCCGGTAACGGCGAAGCCGATACTGCCATCGAGGAGTGCATCTGGCCTCATGCATGGTATGTATATTCGGGCGGAGGTCTGTTCCTTCGTTGCGACGGTAAGATTATCGACCGATATGCCTGCTCGGGCGAGTTGAGCCGTACTTCCTCAGGCGATGTCCTGACAGGTATCGGAACATTCTGCCATGAGTTTTCCCACGTATTAGGACTGCCCGACCTTTATGCTACAAGCTATACCGGAGCATTCACTCCTGGAGCATGGACGGTAATGGATCAGGGTAGCTACAATAATAACCAGCGCACCCCGCCCACCCACAGTGCCTACGAGCGATTCGTGCTTGGTTGGCTTACTCCCGAAATTCTCGAATATGCAGCTAATGTCACAGTGAAGCCAATTACTGAAGATTATAATTCGGCTTACCGCATAACAACTTCGCGCGATGCGGAATACTTTTTGATGGAAAATCGCCAGCAGACAGCGTGGGACCGTTATATCCCGGGCCACGGTATGCTTATCTGGCATATTGACTATAATTCGACCATTTGGAGGCAGAATACTGTCAACAATACAGTCGGACGCCAACGCGTGGATATTGAGGAGGCCGACAACATCCAATCGGAAGCTACTCGTGCCGCTGATGCTTTCCCCGGCACAAAGAATGTGACCGAATTTACCGACGACACAGAGCCGTCGATGCTCACCTGGTCAAACGTCCGTCTGGATAAACCCATCACTGACATCCGCGAGAGCAATAAGACCATCTTCTTCCAGTTCAAGGGAGGTGTCATTGAGGATTCTCCGTCATTGAATCTTTTGGCTCCGAGCAATCTTACAGCTGAAAGCGTAACGCTCAATTGGTCGGCTGTCAGCGATGTCAATCAATATTATGTCGACGTTGAGACTTCAGACGGCACGAAGCTTGTTAACCGTGCCAAGGTCAGCGGAACATCATATAACGTTGAGGGCTTGACCTGCGAAACAAAATATATTTATAGTGTATATTATAGCTCCGGTGATTTCTACGCCGGTAAAACTTCGGAGTTTGAGACTCCGTTTGGCACGGTTGACTACCATTCGGTCAATGTACTTGGTGCGTCAGGTATAACGGCCAATTCGTTTACCGCTAACTGGGAGGCTCTTCAGAATGCCGAATCATACTCGGTTACAGTCTACAACTCTACTGTTATCCCATCGCAGTCAAGTTCGGCTGACTTTACAGATAGGGCTATTAACGAAGGTTGGACAAGCGACTCGAAGTCGTATGCCACTATCGACGGATATTATGGCGAAAGCTCGCCTTCTCTCTCATTTGCCACCGATAATAACTATCTGGAGTCGCCTCTGTTTGACTTGCCAATTGCTACCTTGACCTTTGGTGCAAGAGGTCGTCAGAGCGGA
Organism: uncultured Muribaculum sp.; assembly: GCA_964543345.1. GTDB lineage: Bacteria > Bacteroidota > Bacteroidia > Bacteroidales > Muribaculaceae > Muribaculum. Next base: position 78,609 of record CAZIXM010000007.1, read on the forward strand.
AACTCTACTCTGGATATTTGTATCCCTGACGGGGAGGGCGGATGGACGGCTGTTGTAAATATACAGCCAGCGACTACCTCATGGCAGACTTTCTCATTCGACACTTCAACACTCGGAACGAGTGCCTACCAAGTCCGTATAGTCCACAGAAAAGGTTCAATGAGCAACATTGTGCTTGACGATGTAAAAGTTGTAACGCAGGAGGGCCGTGAGTATGCTCCCATGAGCGGAAAGAACGACGTTTCGGTCGGCTCGGTAACTTCATGGGTTGTTGATGGCCTCGAACCGGGAACGCTTTATTTCTATTCCGTACTGGCTCATCAGGGCTCGCTCGTGTCGCGTGAATCGCGTAAGGTGGGCGTTACCACTGCCGGCACATCGGCGATTGAGGAAGTCGGAGCTGATTCTGACGCTGTTGTCTGCCGTGTAGTAGGCGGTATGCTCGAAGTGACCACTGCCGATTCTGCTAAGGTTGAAGTCTACACCATATCGGGTATGCTCATCGTTAGCGATGTTAAGGATGCCGGCGTTAAGAGCTATAGCCTCGGTGCTGACGGTATCTACGTGGTTAAGGTCGGAAATAAGGCCTATAAACTTGTAAAATAGTGAGTTAAGATATATAGCTGTTATTGTTTTTCTCTTTAAAGCAGAGTCCGGCAGACATTGAGTTTGCCGGGCTCTAATTTTTTTACCCCAATTTCGCAGTATCAATCGGACTAACGCGTATTATCTTTGCAGAAATAAACCTAAAAATCAAACGAAAATGAAACACACTTCAACACGCACACCGCGGTTTGACCGTGAATGGAAGGAGATGATAGCCCTGCTGCCCGAAAACCGACAGTCTGCCATGGAACAAGCCATTAGAACCTATCAAAAGTCAGGTAAGGAGCCGGAAGGACTCGATGGGGCTGAAATGATGGCGTTTTGTCTGATAAAGAAGATTGTCGACAGGAGGCAACGGCGCAGGGAAGCGGCACGTTCCCGTAAATCGGCTTCTCCGGAAGCTCCCGAAAAAAGCGTAACAGAGACGAAAAAAGATGAATGTGCATTGCCGAAGCGTGTCAAGGCACAAAGGTCAGTGAAACAGAATTTTGTTAAGAGCGCATTATTGGCGCGCGATCGGCAGTTGCGAAGGAAAGCGTCAGGACGGTATGGGGGAAGACATCCCTATCAATAGTTTCTGGCTATTATGTAGTCAAACAGATCGATGAACGCTTTGCGCGTAGGCGATTCCCGAAAATCGGAAATAATCTCAACAGCCTCTTCGCGCAGCTCGGCCATACGTTGATAAGCATAGTCGACGCCACCGTTGTCGACGGCGAAAGCTATCAGTCGGGCAATTGCTTCTGAATCGAGCTCTTCCTGGCGTACGAGATCAAGCATTGCTTCATGCTCAGGGAGATCGGTGCGCGAAAGTGCGTAAAGCAGTGGTAGCGTGACTTTCCCTTCCCGTAAATCATTGCCGGTGGGCTTGCCGATTTTTGCATCGGCAAAGTAGTCAAAAATGTCGTCGCGTATCTGGAAGCACAGGCCAAGGTTATAGGCGAATCGTACCAACCGTTCTGTCATGGCTTTGTCGGCATTGACTGAAAGTCCGCCCATCTCGACGCAGGCCACGAAGAGCGAAGCGGTCTTTTTGGCTATTATCTCAAGATAAGCTTGTTCGTCAAGCACGTGGGTGCGTGCTTTATTGATTTGGTCGATTTCGCCGAGCGAAAGTGTGCGCCCAAGGCTCGCTATAGTTTCGATGATTCTTATGTCGCCCGTTTCGACTCCCATCCGAAGCGACGTAGAGGTAAAAAAGTCGCCCACAAGCACTGCGATATGATTGTCCCAAATGGCGTTTATTGTTGGGCGGTTTCGTCTGACATGCGTGTCGTCGACGACATCGTCATGAATCAGCGATGCGTTGTGAAGCATCTCGATGGAGGCCGCTCCGGCTATGGTCGCATGGTTAATATGTCCGAAAAGCTTTGCGCTAAGGATTACGAGAACCGGACGAATCTGCTTCCCTTTAACTTTCATATAGTTGGTGACTATCTCGTTCATAAGCGGATTTGAGGTGGCGAGAGCCTGTACCATGCACTGGTTCAGCTCCGTAATCTCCGGTGAGATGGTCTGCAGTATGTCGTCGATACTCGTCATGTAAGCAAAATATGGTGCAAAATTAGTAAAAGTTGCAATTTTATGCGTATATTTAGGGTACTTTTATTGTTGCAACAACTAAAATTGGTTCAAATGAACGACAAAAAACTATTTCTGCTCGATGCTTATGCTCTGATTTACCGCGCATACTATGCTCTGATACGTGCTCCGCGAATGACATCGCGGGGATTCAACACCTCGGCCATATTCGGTTTTGTGAACACTCTGGAAGAGGTGCTTAAGAAAGAGTCACCGACCCATATTGCCGTATGTTTTGACCCGTCAGGCCCGACTTTCAGGCATGAGGCCTATCCGGAATACAAGGCTCAGCGTGATGCCCAGCCGGAGGATATCACACGTTCGATTCCTTACATTAAAGATATAATAACGGCTTACGGCATCCCTATCGTGGAGGTAAAGGGTTATGAGGCCGACGACGTTATAGGGACTTTGTCAAATAGGGCCGAAAAGGAGGGATTCACAACATATATGATGACACCCGATAAAGACTACGGACAGCTTGTCACTGATCGGGTGTTGATGTACAAGCCTTCATTAAAGGGCGGCGACACGGAAGTGCGCGGCCCTAAGGAGATATGCGAAAAGTATGGTATTGAATCGCCTCGCCAGGTGATTGATCTGCTTGCGCTTGAAGGCGATGCCGTCGACAATATTCCGGGGTGTCCCGGCGTTGGCGAAAAGACGGCAGTTAAGCTTATCGGCGAGTGGCATAGCATAGAGAACCTGCTTGAGCATACCGACCAAATCAAAGGTGCTCTACAAAAGCGCCTAATTGAAAATGCCGAGAAGATTGTTTTCTCAAAATTTTTGGCCACCATACGCACCGACGTGCCTGTCGACATAGATATAAACTCGTTGATTCGTCGGGATGTGGATACCGACGAGCTCGTGCGGATATATACCGATCTTGAATTCCGCACTTTTATAAGCCGCATAAACGACCGTAAGGCCATAAAGGCCGGGATTGCCGTTGAGCCTTCTCCGCATTCTGCCGAAGGGAAGATGATGTCGCTGTTTGACATGCCCGCCGATGGCTCAGAATCGGCCGTAGGCGCACAATATGATCCGGCCGACACGGATTACGCCGTAGTAAAGGATCTTGCCGGTTGGCAGTCAGTGGTCTCTTGTGCGCTGATGTGTCCGGCTGTCGGAGTCTCGCTTTATGCTGTCGGAGCGGAAGATATGACGGCTGTTTGGCGCGGAATTGCCGTAGCAACCGACGAAGGCCGTGCAAAATACATTCCCATCCCCGCTGATTCACAACAAAAAGCTGAACTGATGGAATGTCTTAAGGAGCTGTTTTCGTCGCGCACCACGCTCATAATCAGCCACGATGTGAAGCGCGACATACTGCTTCTGCGCCGTGAAGGCATTGACTTTACAGCTGCATATTATGATACAGCCATAGCTCACTATCTGCTTGAACCGGAGATGAACCATGCACTGCCACGTGTGGCTTCGGCTTATCTCAGCTATCATACCGTTGACTATACGGAGGAGACTCGCTTGCGCAAGAAGGGTGAACCTGTCATACCCGAGACTGAATCGATTCGGTTCTGTGAGGAGGCCGACATTACGCTTCGGCTTTACGGAGTGCTGTCGAAACTTATTGCCGAGCAGGAGCATCAGAAATTGCTTGACGACATTGAACTCCCGCTTGTAAAAGTGCTCGCCGACATGGAGTGGACAGGTGTCAGAATTGATGTGAATGTGCTTGCTGAACTCTCTCGTAAGTTTACGGCGCGACTTAGGGGCATGGAGGAGGAAGCCTACCGACTGGCGGGTACGGAATTCAACATAGGATCTCCGTCGCAGGTTGGCGAGGTGCTGTTTGAACGGTTGAAGCTCGACCCGAAAGCCAAGCGTACAAAAAAAGGCGGTTACTCTACGACTGAGGAGATTCTGGACAAGTACCGCGACGCCCATCCGCTCGTCGGGCTTATTCTGGATATAAGAGGGTTGCGTAAACTCTTGACGACATACGTAGATGCACTCCCCGCGCTTATAAATCCGGCCACCGGCAAGATTCATACTACATACAATCAGACGGTGACCGCCACCGGCCGTATATCCTCAGCTAATCCGAATCTTCAGAACATACCCATACGCACCGACGACGGCCGAGAGATTCGTCGTGCGTTTATTGCCGACAAGGGTGATCTGTTTATGAGTGCCGATTACTCTCAGATTGAGTTGCGTCTGATAGCCGATATAAGCGGCGATAAAGATATGATTGATGCATTTATATCTGACACTGACATTCACCAGTCGACGGCGGCCAAGATTTACCACCGACATCTTGACGAGGTAACTCCGCAGCAACGAAGCCGTGCTAAGACGGCCAACTTCGGCATCATCTACGGTATATCCGCGTTCGGGCTGTCGCAACGTCTGCACATACCTCGTTCGGAGGCCAAGGAGCTTATCGACGGCTATTTCCGCACCTATCCGCATATCAAGGAGTATATAGCCGAGTCAATCGAGAAGGCCCGTAAAGACGGCTACGTGTCTACCATAATGGGACGTAAGCGTATGCTGCCCGACATTAATTCGCGCAATGCCGTTGTGCGTGGATATGCTGAGCGCAATGCGGTCAATGCCCCGATTCAAGGATCAGCTGCCGACATTATAAAAGCCGCTATGGTTCGTGTCTACAGTGATTTCGCTAAGGCCGGACTCAAGTCAAAGATGATAATGCAGGTTCATGACGAACTTATATTCAACGTTGTGCCTGAAGAGTTAGATGCGGTAAGAAAGATTGTCCATGAAGATATGACCCATGCTTACATTGGAAAAGTACCGTTGGAAGTGACTTCCGGTATAGGCCAAAACTGGCTCGAAGCCCACTGACGGGTGAGTAAACGCAATTTTGTCCGTTAAGTTAAAATTATGTATCAATTTGCTTGAAATTTAAATTTTATTATGTATTTTTGCCATAAGTTCTGGCTTTAAAGGAAACTTGTGTCAGTAGTTTGGCATGGGATGTAAGCAGTAATTACCAATACGCAAATTTTACAGAAATGGACAAGATAGATAATCTCGACAGAAAGATTCTTGAAATTATAGTGCGCAACGCCAGAATTCCCTCCAAGGACGTTGCGATTGAGTGTGGCGTATCGCGTGCGGCTATACACCAGCGCATTCAGCGAATGGTGGATCTGAATGTGATAACCGGCTCAGGCTATCATATAAACCCTAAGGAGCTTGGCTACAGGACATGTACATATATCGGCGTAAACCTTGAACGGGGTGCCATGTACCGCGATGTAGTGCCTCAGCTCGAAAAGATTCCTGAAATAGTAGAGTGCCACTTTACGACCGGGCCTTATACGATGCTCATAAAGCTGTATGCCCGCGACAATGAACACCTGATGGAGCTGCTCAACGACAAAATCCAGATGATACCCGGTGTCAACGGCACCGAAACGCTCATATCGCTCGACGACAGCATTCACCGACAGATTCCTATCAATGCCGAATAAAAATAAGTCAGATGAACATGAATAAACACAAGTCGATTTTATTGCTATTAGCTTTGTCTTTGTCAGGCACTTTGGCGGCAAAGAACGAACTTCCACAAGAGATTATTGACAATCCGCAGCTGACAGCCGGCAATCTGTTGGCGTATCCCACCGACAACTATCCAGAATTGAGCGAAGCTCCTGAAGGATATGTTCCGTTTCATATCGAACATTATGGCCGCCACGGCAGCCGTTGGTTACTGAGCCGCCGCGACTATACGGTGCCTCGCGATGTGCTCCGTGATGCCCATAAAGCCGGTGTCTTGACTGAGAGAGGCGAACGTGCTTACGCTACGGTTGAGCGCATGGCGGACGATGCCAAGTCGCATTACGGTGATCTGACTGCCTTAGGAGCACTGCAACACCGTGGAATTGCTAAGCGCATGTATAATAATTTTCCGGAGATTTTTGCCGATTCGGCTTATGTCGATGCAAAGTCTACAGTAGTCATACGGTGTATACTTTCAATGGCGAATGAACTTGTAGAGCTTGCTAAGATAAATCCGCAACTTAAAATCACGCAAGAGTCTACTGAAGCCAACCAGTGGTTCCTGCAGAATTCCGACCGTGACACTGTGGCGCATGCCCTACGCCGGAAGGCCGATCCTGTATACTTTGATTTCGCAAAGGACCACACAGATCCGTACCCTTTCATGGGCAAACTATTCACCGATATGGACTATGTTAAGCAGAATGTTAACGTCCATGACTTTTATAGCAAAATGTTTGAGCTTGCCTCCAATCAGCAGAGCCACTGCTACGACGATGAGCTTTACGACTTGTTTACGGTGGAAGAACTTTATAAAAAGTGGGAATGCAATAATGCCGGATGGTATTTGAGCTCGGGAAATTCTCCGGCCACTATCGGGCGTATGCCTTTTACTCAACGCTATCTTTTGGCTGACTTTTTATCAAGCGCCGACCGGGCCATTGAGAATCCTTGGCACGGTGCGTCGTTGCGCTTCGGACATGAATCTGTGGTGCTTCCGATGGTATGTTTCATGGAATTAGACCATTACGGTATGGGTGTCGACAATCTGGAAGACTTGTCAAGTCAGTGGCGTAACTATGAGATTTTCCCTATGGCATCAAATATACAAGTTATATTTTACCGAAAAGGCAATGACGACGATGTCCTCGTTAAATGTCTGCTGAATGAAAGAGAGGTGTCGTTGCCCGCAGGACATGTAGAAGGGGCATATTACAGTTGGAAGGAGCTCAAAGGTTATTATCAAAATAAACTCGACTCCTTCGCAACTCGTTTTGAAAGATAAATTCCGTGATATGCGTTATGCAATGTGATTACCTACGGGTAACCACATTGTGTACTGCATCGGCCATCATGGCGGCTCCTCGGGGATTGGGATGGTCATTCGGAGCGTAGCAATCGCGCTCCTCGCCTTTGAATATGTCAGTGAGATTGATGACAGTCAGTCTGTTATCGCGGGACAATGTGGCTATATGTGAAAGCATCTCTTCATAGTATCCCTTATCCTCAAATCCCCATGAGTTTGTCTGTGGATTCAACTGGACGTACGGTTCCATGACCAGATAAATCTCAGGGATGGATGGGAGTCCGCGGAATCTGTTTATCATATCCTGATAATCGGCAAGAAATTCCGAGCCGTGACTCTCCCAGTTGTACGATTTACAGTCGTTGACCCCGAGCGAAATTATTACTATGTCAGGATTGAAATCCAATGCTTTTTGCATAACCGGTAGTTTTGAGTAGCCGAATGGCTGGCCTGCGTCAGTGCCGTTTTTCAGCATAGTGGCACAACTAATGCCAAAGTTACCGACTTTATATCCCTCGCCGAGCCGACTTTGAAGAACCGCCGGATAGCTTTGTGTCGAGAAGTCATCTGTGCCAACTCCCTCGGTCATGCTGTCGCCTATGCATGCCACTCGAATTGTGGTGTCGTTGTCGGCATTCCCGTATATGCATTCAGTGAGATAATTAACCACGGGAGTCGGTTCGGACAGTCCATGCGGATGATGGCCTGAGTATGGACGGACGATGGACTTCATAGGCACTTCCCAGCGTCGGTAAGTATCCTTGATTATCTTTCCGTTATGTTCGTAAGGTACGATGGTGTCGCTGCCTCCAGACAACAGTACAATGGGTATGTGATTTTTCACAATTGGCGTGAGGTTGTTGACTGCGTTGTGAAATATCTCAGGACTTTTTATAGAGTCTTCGTCCCATTTTGCGATTACGTCGTCAAACCATTCGTCGTTGCGCTTGAGTTCGCGTAAGTCGACAAGCGGATTGTCGAGGAGGAGCGCCGCTACATGTTCAGGATACTGTTCGGCCCAGCAGATGCTGTAATAGCCTCCACGGCTTAGTCCTTCGAGGATAACACGATCCATCAATCCGTTTGATACTGCGTAGTCGTAGAATTCTTTTCCGGCTTTAAGTGCGGAGGGCCGTCCCCATTCGTTAGTTACGTTAAAATACAGGATGTGGTAGCCTTTCTCTAACAATGCAATGTCGATGTCGGGAAAAGCGTCGAAAAATGCGGGACGCCATATCCAGGGATTTCCGGGAAGTGGGGTAGAGGGAACTACGACCGTAGCTTCGCGGTCAACTAAGATAAAATCATAGCGGTCGGCATTATGCCATTCGCTTTTCTTTCCGGGCCAGTCTGCACTGTGTACTGCTTGGCCTGACGCTACAATCGCAAGTAGCAGTCCAATTAATAATCGATTCATAACTAATTAAATAAGAGTGTTTATCTTGGTTATTTTACTTCGACGGTTGGATTGACGAGGAATAGCTTTTTAGTGGCACGTGTGACTGCCGTATAGAGCCAACGGTAAAATTCCATCCCCATAGCTTCCAGCGGAATGTAGCCAAGGTCGACATAGACGTGCGACCATTGTCCGCCTTGAGCTTTGTGGCACGTCAGGGCATATCCGTATTTCACTTGAAGAGCGTTGAAGTAAGGACTTTTCATGGCGTTTGCGGCCCGGGTGGCTGCCGATTCGGTGTCGTCCTCCGGGTCGGCTACGATACGTTCATACAACTCCATCATCTCCTGTCGACGCAGTGAAGCGTCGTCGCTTGTCAGAGTATCAAGCATGATTTTACAGTCAAACGTCACATCGCGGTCGGGCATACGAAGCCTGACATCGGCAAAATGCATTTCGTAACGGTATTCGGTGCCGTAGACTTTTTCCACCACAGCCATGTCGCCGTTGGCTATAAAGTCGAGGCCCTTCACTTCGCGGCTCCAAAAGTAATTGTTTTTGCCTACGAGAATCACTTCGTCGTCGCCGAGTTCTACTTCCTTGTAAAGGATTGAGCTTCTGACGGCCATATTGAACTCTGTTGCGCGGCGGTTGGAGCGGGTGACGATAATTGTGTCCATTACGCCCGTCTGTGAAAAAGAGCGGCTGACGGCCTCTTCCATGTCGTAGCCCTCAACGGTCTCAACGTCGGGGAATGGACTTGCCCAAAGTCGTGGCACGGGCAAAGGATTTTGTCGCATGGCTCGACGCAGCCACGTGGCATTGTATAATATGCCGGAGTCTTTTGCCTGCCTCACCGTCGCAGTAAGTACGGCACGTGTAACTCTTAGTCCGAGTGAATGAAGGGTCTTGGCGCTCATGGCCGGACTCTCATCGCACCCAACCGGCGGGAGCTGTGCCGTGTCGCCGAGTAATATCAGCCGACAGTTTATGCCGGAGTAGACGTAGTGGATAAGATGCTCAAGCAGGTTGTTGGTCGACGAATCGCCCCCGATCATTGAAGCCTCGTCGACGATGAATACCACGTTTGTTGAGCGGTTTTCGGTCAGCCGAAGAACGCGTTCCTGCGTTATGCCGTTGCCCCCGACTGAATAGATGCGGCGATGGATAGTGTAAGCCGGATGCTGTGCGAATGCGCTGAACACTTTAGCCGCGCGTCCGGTGGGAGCGAGCAGGACAGTCCCGATGCCAACACCGTTCAGCGCCCTGACCAGGGCGGCGCATAAAGAGGTCTTTCCGGTGCCGGCATAGCCATTTAGCAGGAACACGCTGTCGCTCGGGGTGCCCGCAGAACAGAAACGAGCCAACGCCGCAATCAGTTCAATCTGTTGCGGTGTTGGCTCGTATGGTAGTTGCCCCAAAATGACCTTTGCGAATTCGAGGGTGTCCATTTACTTTTTAAGGCTCCACTCAAATCCGTCTTTCGTGTCTTTTACGTCAAATCCTATTTCAGACAGTTTGTCGCGGATAAAGTCGCTTGTTGCCCAGTCTTTTGATGCTTTAGCTTTGGCTCTCATTTCGAGCAGGAGGCCGACGGCATCTTCAAAAGGCTTAAGAGAGCCATTGTCTGATGCTGAACCTTCGACCATTGCGGTGCGAATGCCAAGTATGTCGACGAGGAATGTGTCGAAAAGCTCTTTAAGCTCTTTTATGTCGTCGGCTGATGCCTTGGCATTGCCGTCCTTTACTTGGTTGATAAGTTTGCAGGCTTCAAAGAGGTTGGCAATGACAATTGGAGTGTTTAGATCGTCGTCCATGGCTTCGTAGCACTTACGGCGCAAATCTTTAACATCGATTGTCGACTCGTCGGAGGGGGTAAGCTCCTGCAGTCGGCGATAGCCTTCAAGCATGCGGTTAAGCGCTTTTTCCGAAGCTTGCAGAGCCGCATTTGAGAAGTCGAGTGTGCTTCGATATTGTGCCTGCAGGATGAAGAAGCGTATGGTCATTGGCGAATATGGCTGTTCAAGGGCCGGGTGGTTGCCGGTGAAGAACTCATCGAGCGTGATGAAGTTGTTAAGCGACTTGCCCATCTTTTGTCCGTTGATGGTAATCATGTTATTATGCATCCAATAACGGACGGTCTCTTTGCCGTTGTGCGCCACCGACTGTGCAATTTCGCATTCGTGATGTGGGAACATTAAGTCCATTCCTCCGCCGTGAATGTCGAATGTCTCGCCGAGATATTTCTGTCCCATCGTAGAGCATTCGAGGTGCCAACCGGGGAATCCGTCGCTCCAAGGTGAAGGCCACCGCATGATATGTTCGGGGGAGGCTTTTTTCCAGAGGGCAAAGTCGGCCGGATTATGTTTCTCCTGCTGACCGTCGAGTTCGCGTGTGGTGGCCAGCAACTCGTCGATGTTGCGGCCGGAGAGTTTGCCGTAGTGGTGGTCTTTATTGTACTTCGGCACATCGAAATATACCGACCCTTCACTTATGTAGGCGTATCCGCTGTCGAGGATTTTCTGGACATATTCGATTTGTTCGATGATATGTCCCGAAGCATGAGGCTCTATCGAGGGGGGCAACACGTTGAGCTGATCCATAGCCTTATGGTAGCGGTTAAGGTAAAATTGGACCACTTCCATCGGCTCCAGTTGCTCAAGACGCGCCTTTTTCGCAATCTTATCTTCACCGGAGTCGGCGTCGTGCTCGAGATGGCCTACATCGGTGATGTTTCGCACGTATCGCACTTTGTAGCCGAGGTGTGTCAGATAGCGAAACAGAATGTCAAAAGTGATGGCCGGACGTGCGTGGCCGAGATGCCCATCGCCGTAAACGGTCGGCCCGCAGACGTACATGCCCACCTTACCTTCGTGGATAGGCTTAAAAAGCTCTTTACGACGGGAGAGAGTGTTGTATATCAGCAGCTGGTTGTCTATCATAATTCGTTAGGCCTTGAAAGGATTTGGCATTTCTTGATTTCCTCCGTTAAGGGGTCGCTTTTGTTCGATTACTCCGAAGGTGTTTTCGTAGCGTTCGATGTTTTCGCGCAGGGCAAAGAGCAGGTTTTTAGCGTTTTCGGGGGTCATTATCACGCGGGTCTGAACTTTGGCCTGAGGGGGATTGGGCACCATATTTATGAAGTCCATGATGAACTCGTGGGGAGAGTGGGCTATCATGGCCAGATTGGCATAATGTCCGTGAGCTACTTCAGGTGTGAGCTCGATTTTTATCTCATTCTTTGGGTTGTTCTTGTTGTCCATAAAAGTATTTATTTTGAAAATTTGTAAGTGTCGTTATTTAAGTTTATGTCATTGACGTGAACGGTTATGGCGCGACATGTAGGCTGATTCCATACGTTAGTTATGTCAAACGATGCGTAGTTTTCGCGCAGGAAGTTGTCGGGGGCTCCGTTCAAGTCATGCACCAGATATAACTGTGGCTCAGGGTCGGTCAGAGTTAACGAGTCGACCACGAGGCCGAAATAGCGCGGAACTTCAGAGTAGTCGAGCCTCATTCTGAAGTTCAGAAATTCGCCGGAACGCCATATAGAGTTTAAAAATATAGGCGAAGCATCCCAGTCATATCGGGATATCGGGCGTATGATTGTCGTGTCGGAGTTTATTATATTAATGCCGGCAACAGAAATGCTTCCCGATTCGTAAGCTTGTCCGCTTTCCGGATAGTAATATAAAAGTGCCCTGTTGCCAACATATTCCGCATTGATTTTTAGGCTCGGGTCAACGAGCGTGATGACAGGAGAGTCGTCGTAGCGACGGAATGTGAAGGTGGTGCCCTCAGACTCGTCGACTGCGTGAATCGACACAACGTCGGAGAGCATGATGCTGTCGTTGTAGGAGTCGTCAGAACACGCGGTGGCCGTCGTGACGGCTACGATCGAAACAGATATGAGGTGCTTGATTTTCATGTCCGGGAATTTGCTTGGTTTTTTGATATTTCGGTGATACTTCCATCGCTCATGTGGACGATGCGGTCGCATTGCGCCGCGAGCGATTCGTCATGTGTCACGATAACAAATGTCTGTCCCAAGTCGCGACGCAACTTGAAGAACAGGCTATGCAGTTCTTCGCGGTTGCGAGTGTCAAGACTTCCTGAAGGTTCATCGGCCAAAACCACTGCCGGACGGTTAACCAAGGCCCTCGCGACAGCGGCACGTTGGCGCTCTCCTCCGGAAAGTTGCATGGGTTTATGGTCGATGCGCGGTTCGAGTCCGAGATATGTTATCAGTTCTTTGGCACGTGTGTAGGCATCGGCTCGCGACATGCCACCTATCAGAGCGGGCATAGCCACATTTTCAAGAACTGTGAATTCGGGCAGAAGTTGATGAAACTGAAAGACGAAGCCTATGTTGGCGTTTCGGAATAAAGCCTGGCGGTTATCGTTGAGACGCAATATATTCTCTCCTTCAAAGAGGACTTCGCCGGAGTCGGGACGTTCGAGAGTGCCGATAATCTGCAGAAGGGTGGTCTTTCCGGCTCCGCTCGGACCCACAATGGAGAGAACCTCGCCACGATTTATGTCGAGATTTATTCCCCGGAGCACTTCGAGCGTTCCATAGTTCTTTTTTATGTCGCGGACTTTTATCATAAACGCTGTCTTGTCAATTTGTTGACCACGTATGCTCCCAGCATGATGCCAAACTGCGCAGGAAGCCATGGCGCGGTGCCGTAAGACGATACTTTAAACGGAAGTTCGTCAGTCAGCAACAATGAGTCTTTGCGTGGCGGTTCGGTTGAAAACACGACTTTCACACCATGCGACACTCCACGCTCTTTCAGGCGTTGGCGCACAGCCCGGGCGAGGCCGTCGTTATACGTGTCGGCAATGTCGGCATACTTGACTTTTGACGGGTCGAGTCGGCCTCCGGCACCCATTGAGCTTATAAGCTTGACTTTATTGCGCAGGCATTGCCATATCAATTCGACCTTGGGCTTGACCGAGTCGATGGCATCGACTACGAAATCGGGCTTCAGCGTGACGATAAGCGAACTGATAGATTCGGCATCTAAAAATTCCATCCGCGCGTCTACCCGACATTCAGGAGCGATGTCGCGAACACGGTCTTTCATCACTTCCACCTTAGCGTGGCCAAGTGTAGAAACAAGTGCGGGAAGCTGTCGGTTCAGATTTGACGGCGACACGGTGTCGCCGTCAATTATGGTGAGCTGTCCGATTCCGGCGCGGGCCAGTATCTCAACGGCGTATGCCCCGACTCCGCCTACGCCCACTACCATGACATGACTGCGCGACAAAACGTCGATGGCCTCTGCTCCGATGAGCAGGGCGGTTCGCGAATTATATTCGTTGACAGTCATGAATGGTCGGGTAAATTGGGCGGTTATTTAAATTTCTTAGCTATCTCTTTGGGGACGGCATCTTTGTGGACCATTATGTCCATGGTTTTTGCAAGGAAATATGGCTCGCTGACATAGAAGAAGCCACCGTAGACCTGGTTAGTGTCCCAAGAGTTCTGAACTTTGTAATATTTGTTTCCTTCCTGGTCGACGGCTTTACCTACAATCACCATGCCGTGGTCGTCGGTGGTCTCTTTGCGGTCGAACATTGACTGGCGCACTTCTTGGGTCACGTCAATCTCCTTTACCGGACCTTTTATGTCGTACATCTCTTCCTTGCGGTCTTTGTCAGACAGCTTGACCCAACGAGCGAGCTCGGTACCTGACATATCTTTCTCGGTCTTTTCCGCCGGCAGTACGGCATACCCCTTGTACCATTTGAAGCAGGGTTCGCTGACGTCAGCTCCCCATGCCACGGTGTACCCGTTGTCGATGGCGTTGTCAACGATGGCTTTAAGCTCGTCGAGCGGAACGTTCTGCATAGTGCCCCAGAGCCAGTTGTCGGCCACTTCAAGAGCAAACGGCTTGTAGAATGGATGGTGGGTGAACGATGTCACCTCGATGTAGTCGTCAGGATTAATGCCGAGGCTTTCAGCAAAGCTTTTGGGGGTGTAGGTCTTGCCGTTGTAAGTGAAAGTCTCAGGAACTTCACCGAAGTATGCGTCAAGAATTCCTTCAAACCCTTTCTGCCATGCTGTGGAGAGTTTCTTGTCGGGACGCTTCACGATAACGTCGAGGTAAGCCTTTAGCACTCCGGAGAGCTCGCCGTGGACCGGCTTCTCCTCGCCGTAGTTTGCGCCTCGGTATATTTCTTCGGGCACAGCTCCGTACATTTCCCATACGTAGGGGACATCGTGGGCCGCTCCGCCCTGGGCAAAGTTGATTTCGCCGTCCATGAGTACGTATTTGCGGGCTTTGTCGAGGTAGCACTGGCGCACCACGAACATGTCGCTAAGGTCTACTTCCGGACCTCCTTTGCGCAAAATTTCATTTTCGAGGAAAGTATTGGTGGAAAAACACCAGCATGTGCCTGACTGGTTTTGATCGCGCACAGGGGTGGTTTTTATGACTTTTACGTCGGTAAACTTGAAGCCGGTGCTGTCGGGAATGACGATTTTGTCGTCGGCTGACGCTCCGAATGCCATTGAGGCGGCTAATAGACTTAGTAAGTACTTCATAAGCACAGTGTTTGATTGTTGTTGTAAATTTTAATAATCACAAAATTACAAAGAAATTTTGTGATTTCCGCACACCTTAGTCTTGAAGCAAGGCAATAGCATCAAATTTTGGCGTTACCTAAATTTTTATTTAGGACAAAATCATCTTTTCCTGAATATTTCTTGAAGCTTGATGATGCGTAGAATCAAGTCACCGTATGACATCTCATCCCCATATATCATTGACTTTTGCATTGCATTGTAGTCCTTACGCCATTCCGATTCATACTCTTTTGGCGGAATCAGGACGATACGTTGTCGAATATCTGGAGTGTAGTCCACATCTTTTATCGACGTAAACGTTTCTCTATGATGTCGAATCGCTTCCCACAATTCATCGTCATTAACTGCTTCCAATACATCTTTATGATTCATAAGATGCTCCAAATCGTAAAGATGTCTTGATTTGCGGTTTGCTATGGCGCCCATTTCAGTGGTGAAGAGCTCGTGGAGAAGAAAGGCTTTTTCTAAGAATGTCTTTTGTGGGATCGCGCATGTGATCATGTTATTAATTATAGATGTATTTATGGGGCTATTCTCTGAAATCATAGACTTAACGTGAGCCTGTGATGTTGGCTCAAATAATGAACGTGCGCCAACTTCCAACAGCACTTCCGGGCGAAGATAGCCCTCTCCTGTATCAAACACAGAATTATACGCAATATGTATTTTTCGTGGCTCCGGGTATGTGCCGTCACCTTCACCGTCAGGTTCTGGAATAACCTCGCAATATTCGCATATCCCAAAATCCTTCAATAAGTCGGCTATGTCTGTCGCAAGTTTGTCTTTTACAAACAATGATGACTCTTTTCGCAGTTTCTTTAGTTGCTTTTTTGTGAGATCTCCATCTAAGCCAAACAAGGAACGGTCAATTGCAAGGTCGATGTCTTCAGAGAATCTGTGGATGATTTTCCATATCTTACTGAGGGACGAGCCTCCTTTGAATACAAATTTGTCGGAATATGGCAGGCTGAATACAATCTGCAATAATGAAGTGACCCACATGTCTTTTTCGATGGCTCGTGGATCTGAAATCCCGACTCTCAATGCAATTTGCTCATACACTGTTTGGCGTTGAGTGTCGGATAGTTTAAGAAATGTCTGCATAAATTTTTTTTATTGTGATTCGTATCCATTCTGGCATTAAAGGATAATCTTCTGCAATTGTATCTTGGGGCACTTGCGATAGCAGTTCTTTTATTCGTTTTTCTTGTGTAGCTGTCATATTTCCTTTCCCTATCTCCTGCAATGCGAATGTCAGCATTGCTGAGAGATTGCTCTTGAATGCGAGGCGTTTGGGAACGACCCTTAGAAATAGTATTCCTCTGCCATTGTATATCTTTATTTTTCTTGGTGATCCATCCGTATAATATACTGCGTTCATCGGAACTTGAGTTGATAAGCCAAGTCGATTGAGCGCATGATTACCTGTCGGCATTATTCTGGATCTGTCGCGTTTGGCAATAGCCTCAGCAATATCCTCTAAAGTTGGATATAAAATGCCGAGTCCTAATCCCGTATCTGCTTGAGGCTTACAATAGATGCCTTTTGACAATCTTGTAATCTTACCCGCATTAGTGAGCCTCTCCAATGCCTTATTTATAGCTGCCCCATTTCCTATATGCAGAAAGTCGGAAGCGAATAGTATCGTACCGCTTTTTTTGCGCTTTATAGAGTTATATACTTTATTTTCAATGCTTTCGGCCATTATTGTGATGTATTTTGTCGCATTTTTTGTCTAAAAACACGACAATTATGTCGCAAATTTAGTAAATATTTACGACGAGTCCAAATTTCAATTCTGAAGTGATAAAGATTTAAGCTTCATTTCATAACTGCTCGAACTTCGATCTACATACATTTAAAATTCTTAAATGCCCTTTCCTACTGATAACGCAGCTGGATGCTGGTCATGGGTTTTGAAACAAGTCTAATTTCGCTGTCGACCATCAGTGTGTCGTGGTCTGACGGGCTTGGGCGTGGCAAAGGAAATTCGCTTTGTGCAAGGGCTTGATTTTCAGTGGGGGATATTTTTTTGTTGAAAAAATATTGAAAATTATTTGGTGGAATGGAAATCTTGCTATAACTTTGCAATCGCAAAACGGCAGAGGCCTGAGCGATAAAAATAAAAAAAATTGAGGTGCGTTAGTTCAGTTGGTTAGAATACATGCCTGTCACGCATGGGGTCACGGGTTCGAGTCCCGTACGCACCGCAGAGGAGAGAGGAGAAGGGTTTTTTACTTTGACCTACGGGTCTGGTAAAGAACCCTTCTTTTTTTGTTGCGCAATTTCGGCACAAGCAGAAATTATTTTAATTAGTCCATTATGCTTGTTGTCAATCAGCTGATTTAATAGTCCTCTTATAGTCATGACATATTCCCACAAGTGGGCATTTATGTCATTTTTTTGGGAGTAACATTGCTGATATAACTCCAATAAAAGATTTCGGCAACGAAAAAGTGGGGGGTGTTAGTTGACGACGAGGATTTTGGCGACTACGTCGCCTGAGGTGCCGTTTTCGTTTTGTGATGCGTAGACAAAGTAAACGCCTGTGCGCACTCGTTCTCCGCCAGGATTGCAGCCGTCCCAGATTACCATTCCGCCTTCTGAGCGGGTCTGGTAAAATACGTTTCCGGCGGTATCAGCAATCTTGACGAGTGAGTGATCCATGAGTCCTTTTATGGTGATCCATCCGGTATAGTCGGGGCGCACGGGGTTGGGATAGGCGTAGACTTCTGAATAGTCGTTTTCGGCGGGCGATGAAGTTGAGCTATAGGATGCCAAGCCATATTCGGTTCCGAAGTAAACCTTGTTGTTTGTCGGGTCGCATGCTACGGTGTGAACGGTATTTGACGGAAGGTAACTGTTGTCGGTGTTAAAATTTTCGATAATCTCCTTGCCGTCGGAGCTAACAAGGTATACTCCTGACGCGGTGGTGGCAATCCACTTTCGGTTGGCACCGTCTACGGCAATGGCCGATACTTGCTGATTTTGGAGCAGATAATCGGCGTAGTTTGTTCCGTCGTTACGGGGCACTTTAACCCTTTCCACTGTTCCGGATGCGGTGGCCATGGCTTGCGCGTTGTGAATGACGATTACGCCGTCTTCAGTGCCTACCCAAATGTCGCCGTTGAGGTCTTCGACCATAGCTGTTATGGATGCTGGTCCGAAGGAGTATCCGTCCTGGTCGACAAATTTATTGCGGATGTAGCTTGAGTCGTCCGAGAGATTGTCAATTGTTCCGTTGGTGAAGTATGCACACAGGTTCTTGTCTTCGTAACCTTCGGAGATGAACACCATATTTTTGTTTTTCTGGTGGGTGCAGGGGTAAATAAGAGCGTTGCGGGTATCGTCGCTCTTGATTTGGGGTAAGTTGAGAATTACCCAGTCAGATGCCGACGAAGAATCGAGGCGACGTTTTGCGGCTGGCAATACGTAGACACCAACATTAGGTGCAGGCGAGTTATTGTCGCGATGATACACCCAGAGGTTGCCCTGGGAGTCAATTGCTATGTTCATGGCGGCACCGCAGTAGTTCATTGTAAGCGGACTGTTGGTCCAGTCATATTTCATTACTTGCTTTCCGTTCTTTATCTTGTAGATGCCTTCAAACCAAGTGCCCATATAGTAAGCTTCGGGATCATCGGGATCGGCTACGATGTTGAAGGCTGTCAGAAGCTTTCCTCCCGAAGACGGATTACGCACCTCTACGTCGGCGACATCGGGGGTTATGTCTTCAATGAATCCGTCGGAGAAGCTGTTGATGTTGGCCGAGGCAGTTATAGCTGCCACGTTAGGATAGCGGTTGGCTGCGACATTATAGAGATAAGCGGTTCCGGAGTCGGTCATGGTCATACGCTGCACGCCTCCGGCGATATTAGTTCCTGCGGGTCGGGCCGGCATCATAACGTGTTCGGGATTTGCCAAATCGTTGTCGTAGCGCATTCGTCCCAATCCGTTTGAGTTAACGTACCAAAGGGAATTGTCGCCATTTATTCCAAGC
Organism: uncultured Muribaculum sp.; assembly: GCA_964543345.1. Lineage (GTDB taxonomy): Bacteria > Bacteroidota > Bacteroidia > Bacteroidales > Muribaculaceae > Muribaculum. Next base: position 97,585 of record CAZIXM010000007.1, read on the forward strand.
GAATAGTAGTTGCGCCCCGATGCGCGGCTTTCTGCCGGAGTATCTTGGTAGGAGGCGGAAAAGTTGTCATTTTCGGCTTTTACCACGAAAAAGCCTCCGCTGTTGGCCACCATGTATCTATTGCCAAGGGGCAATATGTCGGATGCGGTGGGTAGATTCCAGTCGCGCAAGATGGAAATGTTGCCGGCTTCGGTGTCCGGCTTAAAAACATTTACTCTACCGTTTAACTGGTCGACAGAGAACACGATGTCTGACGAAATTGCCTCCATATTTGTGGCTTTTAGCTCTCCGAGATCGGTGAATGAGCTGAACGAGCTGATTCGGCCAGTTGTGGGAATGGCATAGATGTGTCCGTCGAGGCAGATGAGAAGGTGCGAACCCATTACGGTCACAGCGGTAACCGGCGAAGCATATATTCCCGACTCGGTGACGCTATAGTTTTTGAGGTTAAATTTTACGAGACCGAAGCCTGTGGCTACGTATGCGCAGTCGCCGTCAAAAGCCACGTCGTTTATTGTTCGGTCGCTGACATATTGTGCGTCTTTTATGTCGCTGAGGTTAATAGTCGAGCAGTTGTCGTCGAGGAGGTCAATGTTGCCCGATTCGTAGGCTACGAGTATGTAGTTACGGTCAGGATGGCGGTAGAAGTCCGCGACATCGATGTCATTAAGAGAGTTACGCGACGTGTAGCCGAATGTCTCTTCCGTGTCTTTGTCGTAGGAATAAAGGTTGCCACCGGAAAGGAAGTAGACTTTGTGGGGCGTGTCGAGCACTTTAACCGCGTTTGGAGAGAAGTTGTTATAGATTTGCCAGTCGCCTATTGCGAGTTGTGCGAGCGCGTTTGCCGGCAGGAGGGCCGACAGGAACAGAGCTAACCATATTTTCAACATATAAAGCCGATATAATACGAGTGAGGAAAAAAGTTCTTACTTTAAAAGATATTCCATAAGCTTTCGCATAGCACGTCCTCGATGGCTGATGGCGTTTTTCGCCTGCGAATCCATCTCGGCAAAAGTCGAGTCGAACCCGTCAGGACGGAATACCGGATCGTAGCCGAATCCGCTGTCGCCTTTTGGGGCTGTCGTGATTGAGCCTTCGACTATACCATCCAAAAGCCGTTCTTCCGAGCCTTCTACGAGAGCGATGACGGTGCGGAATCTGGCAGAACGGTCGGTAAATCCTTGCATGTTCTTTAGCAAAAGACGCATGTTTGCCTCCGAGTCATGTCCTGGGCCGGCGTAACGAGCCGAATAAACGCCCGGAGCACCTCCGAGAGAGGCCACTTCAAGGCCGGTGTCGTCGGCAAAGCAGTCGTAGCCGTAATGTTGCTTTACGTAACGTGCTTTGATAAGGGCATTACCTTCGAGTGTCGACGCTGTTTCCGGAATATCTTCATTGCAACCGATGTCGGTGAGGCTGAGGATGTTAATGTTTTGCCCGACGATGTTTCTAACTTCGTCGAGTTTATGTGCATTGTTAGTTGCGAACACTAAGTCTCTCATACCGTTGCGACAATATCAGGTCAATGAAATAACGTATTATATGGGTTGAATATTGTATAAGGCTCCGTTTGATTTTGTTGGACGGAGCCTTGTATAACTGGCTTAACGGCTGATTTTTTTACGGTTGATTAAGCTACGACGATATTGACAATCTTGCCGGGCACCACTATGATCTTCTTCACAGTCTTGCCTTCGAGCCATTTGGCTGAGCCTTCATGCTCAAGGGCAATCTTTTCGACGATTTCACGCGGGGTGTCGGCGGCCACTTCGATGTTGTAGCGGGCTTTGCCGTTGAATGACACGGCCATCGTGACAACATCTTCTTTCAGATAATCCTCGTTGTAGGCCGGCCACTTTGCGTCGACGATGGTTCCGGTGTTGCCGATAGCGTGCCAAAGCTCTTCGGTGATGTGGGGTGCGAATGGTGCAAGGACGACGAGCAGTTGCGCGAGAACTTCCCTGCTGTGGCACTTCTGCTGGCTCAGTTCGTTGACACATATCATAAAGGCGGCGATAGAGGTGTTGAACGAGAAGTTCTCGATGTCCCAGGTGACCTTCTTGATAAGCTTATGAATCGATTTGAGCGACTCCTTTGTTGGCCTTTCGTCGGTAACGAGCATATTGTCGCCTTTATAAAAGAGTCCCCACAGTTTTTTTAGGAAACGATTAACGCCGTCGATGCCGTTGGTGTCCCATGGTTTGCTCTGCTCAAGCGGGCCGAGGAACATTTCGTAAAGGCGCAGGGTGTCGGCACCGTATTTCTCCACAATGTCGTCGGGATTTACGACGTTGAACATTGACTTAGACATTTTTTCAACAGCGTAACCGCAGACGTATTTACCATCTTCGAGTATGAATTCAGCGTCGTTGAATTCGGGACGCCATGCCTTGAACTTTTCAGTGTCGAGAATGTCGTTGCTGACGATGTTGACATCGACATGAATCGGAGTAACGTCGTAGTTCTTTTTGAGTCCGTGCGACACGAATGTGTTGGTGTCTTTGATTCGATAGACAAAGTTGGACCGACCTTGAATCATACCTTGGTTTATGAGTTTCTTGAACGGTTCGTCTTTGACTACAACTCCGAGGTCGTAGAGGAACTTGTTCCAGAAACGACTGTAAATGAGGTGGCCTGTGGCATGTTCGGTGCCTCCGATATATAGATCGACATCCTGCCAATAGGCGTCGGCTTCTTTAGAAACGAGGGCATTGTCGTTGTGCGGATCCATGTAGCGCAGGTAGTAGGCCGACGATCCGGCAAATCCGGGCATTGTGTTCAGCTCAAGCTTATAACCGTCTTTGGTGTGCCATTCTTTAGCGCGACCCAAAGGAGGCTCGCCGCTTTCTGTAGGAAGAAATTTGTCGACTTCGGGCAACAACAGCGGAAGCTCGCTCTCATCGAGCAAGTATGGTATTCCGTCTTTATAGTAGACGGGGAATGGCTCACCCCAATAACGCTGACGGCTGAATATCGCATCGCGCAGGCGGTAGTTGACTTTTACTTTTCCTATGCCTTTCTCTTCGATAAAACGTTTAGTCGCGGCGATGGCATCTTTAACTTCCAATCCGTTTAGATTCAGTTCCGCTCCGGCTGAGTTGGTCATCTTGCCGGATTTTGCGTCGAAACTTTCCTCACTGACGTCGCATCCTTCGATAAGCGGTATGATCGGCAACGAGAAGTGTCGCGCAAAGGCGTAGTCGCGGCTGTCGTGGGCGGGGACTGCCATTATGGCGCCGGTGCCGTATCCGGCAAGCACATAGTCGCTGACCCATACGGGAATCTTCTTGCCGGTCAGAGGATTGACGGCATACGAGCCGGTGAAGACGCCCGACACGGTCTTTTCGATCATTCGCTCGCGCTCGGTCTTGTGCTTAACTTCGTTTAGATAGGCATCGACATCGGCTTTCTGCTCAGGGGTAGTGACCATCTTAACGTAGGCACTTTCTGGCGCGAGAACCATGAAAGTCACGCCGAAAACGGTGTCGGCGCGGGTCGTGAATATTTCGAGCTCGACATCGGAATCGGCAATTGGGAACCGCATTTCGGCACCCTCGGAACGTCCGATCCAGTTGCGCTGTGTCTCTTTTAGCGAGTCGGTCCAGTCAATGCGGTCCAGCCCTTCGAGCAGTCGCTGTGCGTAGGCTGACACTCTCAGGCACCACTGATACATCAATTTCTGCTCTACGGGGTAACCTCCGCGGATAGACAAGCCTTCGCTTACTTCGTCGTTGGCAAGCACTGTGCCGAGTTTCGGGCACCAATTGACCATTGTGTTGCCGAGGTAAGCGATTCGGTAGTTCATCAGCACGTCGCTTTTCTGCTTCTCGTCAAAGGCATTCCACTCTTCGGCCGTGAAAGTCATATCTTTTCCGCAGGCGGCGTTTACACCCTCGGTGCCATGTTTCTCAAAGTGGGCAATCAGGTCGGTAATTGGCAGAGCCTTGTCGGCGTTTTTGTCATAATAGCTTCCGAACATCTTCATGAAAGCCCATTGGGTCCATTTATAGTATTCGGGGTCGCACGTCTTTATTTCGCGGTCCCAGTCATAGCAAAAGCCTATTTTGTCAAGTTGACTGCGGTAGCGGTTGATGTTTTGGCGGGTGGTCACTTCCGGATGTTGTCCGGTCTGGATGGCATACTGCTCAGCCGGGAGTCCGTAAGCATCGTAGCCCATCGGGTGCAAGACGTTGAATCCTTGCAGGCGTTTGAAGCGAGAATAAATGTCGCTTGCTATATAGCCGAGCGGATGTCCAACGTGCAGGCCGGCTCCTGAGGGGTATGGGAACATGTCGAGCACGTAGAATTTCGGCTTGTCGGGGTTAATTTCAGTTTTGTAAACGTTGTTGTCTTTCCAATATCGTTGCCAGCGGCTTTCGATGTCTCTATGGTTATATTCCATTTTTATTGTAGTTGTCGTTATTATTTTATAAGTTGGTTAAAGTCCGAGCTTTTCGCTGATTTCAAGCATTCGCTCTATGGGTTTGCGTCCGCGTTGGGCAATTTCGGGGTCTATTTGAACTTCAGGCGCCATGTATTTTAGGGTATTGTATAGCTTTTCGAGGGAATTGAGCTTCATGTATGCGCAGTCGTTGCAGGCGCAGGTAGAGTCATTGGGCGCGGCGGGTATGAAAGTCTTGTCGGGACACCGCTTCTGCATTTCGTGCAGGATTCCGCTTTCTGTGGCTACTATAAACTCCTTTTCGTCGCTTTCGACAGCGTATTTTAGCAGTGCGGCGGTTGAGCCAACCTTGTCGGCCAATATGATTATCTGACGTTTGCATTCGGGATGTGCAAGCACTTTGGCGTTCGGATGTTGGCGTTTTAGCTCAACAAGCTTCTCTACGGAGAATTCTTCATGCACATGGCACGCGCCGTCCCATAGCTTCATGTCGCGGCCGGTTATTGAGTTGATGTAGTTGCCGAGGTTGCGGTCGGGGCCGAATATTATCGGGGTGTCTTTGGGGAAGCTTTCGACTATCTGGCGTGCGTTACTTGATGTTACGACAACGTCGGTAAGCGCTTTCACCTTGGCAGAAGTGTTGACATAGCTTATCACCGTGTGCCCCGGATTCTTCTTTATAAATTCTTCGAATTCGTCGGCCGGACAGCTGTCGGCGAGCGAACATCCTGCTGAGAGGTCTGGAATCAGCACGGTCTTGTCGGGACATAACATTTTGGCGGTCTCTCCCATGAAGTTGACACCACAGAGCACGATGACCGACTCTTTAAGCTTTGACGCTATCTGCGCCAGAGCGAGGCTGTCGCCAATGTAGTCGGCGAGGTCTTGAATCTCCCCTTTCTGATAGTAGTGGGCGAGTATCACGGCGCCTTTCTCTTTCTTAAGACGCTTAATTTCTTCTTTCAGATTTGTGCCGGGCTCGATTGGAGCGTCGACATATCCTTTCTCAACAGTCATAATGGATTTTTGTCGATATTTTTCGTCGGTAGGACAGAGTTGCTTCTTCACGGCTGTTCCACCGCCGCAAAGTTACGCAGAAATCTACACATTTCAAGCCGATTAAAGGCTGAAATTTATTCTGTGACACGGCGTGCGCCTACGTAACGGTTTTTGTAATAAGGTTCAAGTGAGTGGCTGATAGTAATTCCTGATGAATTAGCCGAGTGGATGAAGCTGAATGTGCCGTCGCCGTGAATTTCCACCACCATGCCCACGTGGCCCACGGTTTTGGTGCCCCCACGGCGCCCGGAGAAGAATACGAGGTCGCCAGGGCGGAGCGCGTCGTGGTCGACGGCATCGCCTTGAAGAAACTGGTCGCGCGACGATGCGTTGAGCTTCATTCCGAACTGTCCGAACAGATAACCCGTAAATCCCGAACAGTCAAAACCTTTAGGCGTTTTCCCGCCACGGCGGTAGCGCAGACCCATGAACTCTTTTGCATGGCTGATCATGTCGTCAATGTATGAAGGCTGTTCGGCGTATGTGACCGGGCCGCTTAAAGTCGGCAGTTCCGGAGTCCAAGTGTTGACGTAAGCCAAATGCATCGACTCCTTTTCCGGCACCACGAGCGCATGGTCAATGACCGGCGTGTCAGCTTCGGCCTTCTGCTTCTTCAACGACAATGGCATTGCCGGCACCGTGAATACGATTCCGAAAATCAAAGCCGCTATGTATCGAAACGTCTTGTTGCTCATGCTAAGGTTAAAAAATATCTGCCGTCTATGGTCTGCACCGCACTTGCTCGCTGTCGTACTTCGAGCTTTGCACTGTAGTGCGGTTCACAAAAGTACAAAAAATTACGGTTGCCCGACAGTTAACTTAACTTAAAAACGCAATCCCCGGCCACTTATAAAAGATGGGATCCAAGTGTGATCATCTTTGATAGCAGACAATGGTTATAGGGACTCACAATGCTGGAAGTGAAATACTTACAATATCGGAAGTTGTTGATTATAATAATAACATTTAAGTATTTTTTAACAAATAACATTCGCGCTAACCATCCATATTTTCTAATTTTGCAACACGTATAGTTTATAACAATGGAGTAAACCGAAAATCCCCAAAAGAGTAGGTAATAAAACGCTTAAATGAAATCTCATTATGGGAAGTCCGTCATCAAAAGCAGCTTGCTATGAGAAAATTGCCCATTTGCAGTCAAACATAGCCGACGATCAGGTACAACTTGCTGCGGCACGCGCGAGCAAGAATAAAGCCTCCATAGAAATGTTGAAAGGCCGCATAGCCTCAACTAAAGCTCAAATCGCTGAACTGAAAGCTAAAGCCAAAACTCTTAAATGACACGCGGTTTTAATTTCCAGAAGCCTCTTCCAATACCAGGGAGAGGTTTTTTGTGGCTTCCTTTCAATGGTGAAAACCTCATCACGCCCGATAGGTTTACGCTCGAACAATGGCACAGGATTGTCTACGATATCGACGACAACGAGCAGTGGAAAGCCTTTCTAAAAAGATACCGTGACTTCTTAGCTTGCTACGTCCTCTATCCCGATGGTGCGACGGAGCCCATAGCAATGTGCTATCTATTGGCCGAACATGCCCTATACGACGGCTATATGCCAGGCTCGGTCGTTTCGGTACACGGTGGAGGCTGGAATAATGATACACGCAGCAAACTACTGTACGCCAAGTCCTGGATAACCCTAATACATAATTTAGCTTCGATAGGTTGCAAAGTCCTCACCAACGTAAAGGATGACAACACATCGGCAAAGCACCTCGTCACCAAAACCGGCTTCCGCCTAAATGAACTCGACCTATACGAATACCACCCCGACAAAGATCCATTCCTCAACCACCAATAGCCCCAACAAACCTTGGCAGATAAATTATAACACAATTTACTAAGTCTATTTCTAATAATATGTTGTTAATTAAAGCCGGTGTGTCAAAATTCAAAAGCTTCTGAAAGAAGCCCAAAATTGGGTAGCTGGTAAAGAGACCGTTAGGTCGATTTGCCCGGAGATCCGATAACGAGAGTGCATAA
>CAZIXM010000008.1:0-87932 GCA_964543345.1 uncultured Muribaculum sp.
CCAACGACCCTCTGATTAACAGTCAGATGCTCTAACCGACTGAGCTATTGAAGCCTGTTTGCGTTTATTTCGGCTCTCCGAAAATTGCGATGCAAAATTAAGCCTTATTTTTTAATTATGCAATACTCCGGCTCAAAAAATAGTGGCTTAGCGCAAAAATATTTTTATCCCGGTTCTTAATCGCTAACTTTTAGGGCCTGTCAAACACCATATTCCAACTATTATCTTTACCTTTACAACTTGGAATATAAATCAGAAAGAAAGATCCGATGATGAACAGAAAGGGTAAACTATATTTCCGCTATGGTACTATGGGCTCGGCCAAAACGGCTTTGTTGCTTACCACGGCGTATAATTTTGAAGAGCGTGGCATGACTTATTCATGCATGAAGCCGATTGTGGACACTCGCGAAAAGGACAATGTCATACGTTCGCGCATAGGCATCCAACGAAAGTGTACGTGGATTTACCACGACACTGACATCTATCAGATGGCGCAGGAGATGTTTGAGCGCACTATGACTGTGATTGACTGGTTTTTGGTCGATGAGGCTCAGTTCCTGACAGCGGAGCAAGTCGACCAGCTCGCCCGTATAGTTGACGACTATGGGAGTAACGTAATATGCTATGGCTTGCGCACTGACTTCCAGACCCATTTGTTCGAGGGATCGCGCAGACTGTTTGAGATAGCGGATACGATAGATGAGATCAAATCGACGTGCTCATGCGGCCGAAAGACGATTGTCAATGCCCGTATAGATGCCAACGGTGACTTTATCACTGAAGGTGCCCAGGTGGAGATTGGCGGTGATGACCGCTACATAGCCGTTTGCCGTAAGTGTTGGCGAAACAATCGCATCGAGCAGTCGATACGTCACGCGTTGCCGTTCCTTGAATAGATAAATTTTGTCGCAACAGAACCTTTTGGGGCTGCGCTACATTATATAAAATATATGATGTTGTTGTTAACAACCTCTAAAATATAACGTCATCACTGATATGAAACATTTTATATGTGCTCTTCTCCTGATATTATGCTCCATACCTGCCGTTAAAGGTGTGGAACTCCCTGATGAAAGTCTTGATTATATAGTGCTGTTCAGATGGGGATTGATAAATAAAGATGCTGCGTCGGCGGTCCTGTCGTTGAGAAATGAAGGCGACTATTATTTGGCCAAGATGACTGCTCGGACGTTGCCTTGGGCCGATAAAGTGTTTATGGTGAGAGATACGCTCGTGTCAAAGATGTCAAAGCCTGACTGTCAGGCACTAATGTATAACAAGCGTACTCACGAGGGCGGACGTTATGAAAATGATAAGGTGGTTTATGAGCGCGACGGCAACAGGGTGACCGGATATGTGACGAGGATACGCCAGAAGAACGACGGTCCGGTAAGCACTATGGACACTGTGCTACATGCCGTAGGGCCTACAGTCGACATGCTATCCGTGTTTTACTATCTTCGTGCTTTGGACTTCCCAAACTTAAAAAAAGGACAGTCAATAAGGCTCAATGTGTTTTCCGGAAAGAATGTCGAGGAGCTGACGATAGTCTATCAGGGCAAAGTGAACATCACCTCTAATAAGAAGAAGTGGCGCACCTGCTACCTGACATTCAACTTCACCCGCGACGGTGTCCCTGTCTCAGACGACATGTCGGCATGGATCAGTGACGACGACAACCGCATACCTATAAAACTCGAAGGGAAATTGCCCATAGGGAAGGTTCAGGCCTTTTACCAAGGCGTCTCAGGCGGTAATTAGATGCCTTGAGTCGGAAATCGTTGAGTCGAATAGGCCTGTTTGAAGAGATTGGTGTTAAAAAATGTGTAATTTTTGGATATTATTTGTTAACTTTGTGGCAAAATTAAGACAAAGTGATGAATCGCAGAGTAAGAGTTAGGTTTGCCCCCTCACCAACAGGGCCATTGCATATAGGCGGAGTGCGTACTGCGCTTTACAATTATCTATTCGCCCGTCAGAATGGGGGAGATATGATTTTGCGTATCGAGGACACCGATTCCAACCGTTTTGTCCCCGGTGCCGAAGATTATATCAACGAAGCTCTGGCATGGCTCGGCATCGGCATCGACGAGGGTGTTCGCGAAGGCGGTAAATACGGCCCCTATAAGCAGAGCGAACGGCGCGACATCTACCGCGAGCATGTAAAGATGCTTCTTGATGCCGGAAAAGCCTACTTGGCGTTTGACACTCCCGCAGAGCTTGAAGCTAAGCGCGCCGAAATACCTAATTTCCAATATGATGCGTCGACGAGAATGACGATGCGCAATTCTCTCAGTCTGCCCGCCGAAGAGGTGAAGCGGCTGATGGACAGTGGCGAGAAGTATGTGGTTCGCTTTAAAATCGAGCCGGGACGTGATGTAGAAGTCAACGACCTGCTTCGCGGGAAGGTGACTATTAACTCGGGCATTCTCGATGATAAAGTGCTATATAAGAGTGCCGATGATCTGCCTACATATCACTTGGCCAATATCGTTGACGACCATCTGATGGAGGTGTCCCACGTAATACGTGGCGAAGAATGGCTTCCTTCAGCACCGCTGCACGTATTGCTTTACGAGGCGTTCGGATGGGCCGACACTGCTCCGGCGTTCGTGCATCTGCCTTTGCTTCTTAAGCCTGACGGAAAAGGAAAGCTGAGCAAGCGTGACGGCGACCGTCTCGGATTCCCCGTATTTCCGTTGGAGTGGCATCCGGAGGGAGGCGAGATCTCGTCGGGCTACCGCGAGTCGGGTTATTTGCCCGAGGCCGTGGTCAATTTCCTCGCTCTGCTCGGATGGAATCCCGGTGACGACAGCGAGCTTATGTCAATGGACGAATTGATAGCGAAGTTTGACCTTAAGCACTGTTCGCGCTCCGGAGCGAAATTCGATTATGAAAAAGGACGATGGTTTAACCATGAATACCTTCAACGCAAGCCTGACATGGAGTTGGCCGAGCTGTTCCTCCCGGTACTGCGCGAGCATGGGGTTGATGTCGACTCCTACCCGATGGAATATATAGCGAAAGCGGTAGGTCTTGTTAAAGGACGTATCTACTTTGTCCGCGACCTTTGGGATCAGGCCAAGTTCTTCTTCGTGGCTCCGTCGGAGTATAATCCTAAGGACATAAAGAAACGCTGGTCTGACGAAATGCCGCGCATTATGGCCGAGCTTATCGAAGTGCTTGAGGCTATTGATGACTTTTCGAGCAAAAACGCCGAGACCATCGTGCTCGACTGGATAGCATCAAAAGGCTATCACTTAGGCAACGTGATGAATGCATTCCGCTTAACAGTGGTGGGTGAATGCAAAGGACCCCACATGTTTGATATAACGGAGCTTATCGGCAAGGACGAGACTATACGCCGTATTCGTGCCGGAATCGAAAATATAAAACCATTGTCATAAGCCACGAATAAGCATGAATCCTCTATATAGCATCGGCATACGGGTAATGAGCTTGGGCGCAAAGATTGTATCTTTACGTAATCCCAAGGTGAAGAAGATAATCGAAGGGCACAAAAAAGTCATTCCTTATCTTCGCGAACACGTCGACAGCCGTGCCGGTTATGTTTGGATTCACGCAGCGTCGCTTGGCGAGTTTGAACAAGGCCGTCCACTGATAGAGATGATTAAGCGGCGGATGCCGGAAAAGAAAATCCTGCTTACATTCTTTTCGCTTTCGGGCTATGAGGTGCGCCACGATTATCCGATGGCCGATGCCGTGTGCTATCTTCCGTTCGACATTAAGGGCCGTGTGTGCGAATTCCTGGATGCCGTGCGCCCGTCAATGGCCATATTCGTAAAGTATGAGTTTTGGGGCAATTATCTGCAGGAGCTTTGCCGGCGTAATATACCGACATATATAATATCCGCGATTTTCCGGCCCGGCCAGATATTCTTTAAGACCTGGGGGGGCATGTTCCGATCGATGTTGCGGTGCTATACACGGATATTTGTACAGGACGACAATTCGCGCCGTCTGCTCTCGGAAATCGGGGTGGACAATGTTACGGTGGCCGGCGATACCCGTTTTGACCGTGTCACCGACATAATGCGTGAGCGGAAAGAGATACCGCAGATGGAAGCCATGGCTAAGAAGAGGAAAAGTGTGACAATCGTGGCCGGAAGCACCTGGCCTCCGGACGAAGAATATCTGATACCCTTCGTCAACAGCCACGCCGATGTCAAGCTCATCATAGCTCCACACGAGGTAAGGGCCGACAGGATAGAGTCGATAGAGAAGTCGCTGACCCGCCCTTGTTGCCGGTTGTCGAAGTGCACGGCTGAGGATGCCGCCAAGGCAGACTGCCTTATTGTGGATTGCTACGGAATGCTGTCAAGCGCTTACCGCTACGGCAATATAGCATATATCGGAGGAGGTTTCGGAACCGGAATACATAATGTTAACGAAGCGGCTGTATATGACATGCCGGTGGTTTTCGGTCCGAATTATCATAAGTTCAAGGAGGCCCGCGACCTAATCAGTGTCGGGGGAGCATTTACGTTCAGCGACAACACCTCGTTTGAAGAGGTCATGTCGCCGCTTGTCGATGATCCAAAGGCTTTAGCTCAAGCCGGCAAGAGTGCCGGTGATTATATAAAGGGTCATCTGGGAGCCACTAAACGGATATTTTCCGACATTTTCGGTGTCGAAAGTTAATAATCCGCAAATGGCTATTCGTTTATCATTATTATTGACATGAATTTTGTATCTTTGCACCACTTTAAGCATTATACAGTAAATTAGGCTAAAACTACTATGTGTGGAATCGTTGGTTATATAGGCCATCAGGAGGCTTATCCAATATTAATAAAAGGTCTACATCGTCTGGAGTATAGAGGTTATGACAGTGCCGGAGTTGCGCTGATAAATCCTGACAATGTATTGAATGTGTATAAAACCCGCGGAAAAGTCGAGGATCTCGAACATTTCTGCGAGACTAAAGATGTATTCGGAACTGTAGGCATAGCCCATACCCGTTGGGCAACTCACGGTGAACCGAACGACATAAACGCACATCCGCATTACAGCACCAATGGTAAAATTGCCATTGTGCATAACGGCACGATTGAGAATTATGCAGTATTGAAGCAGGCTCTTATTGAGCATGGATGCGAATTACGTAGCGAAACAGACACCGAAGTGGTGGTCAAACTCATTGAGTATATACAAAACACCAATGAATGTTCGCTTATCGATGCTGTACGCGGTGCGCTGAAGCAGGTTGTAGGTGCATACGCCCTTGCAGTGGTCGACTGTGAGGATCCCGACATGATTATCGCGGCGCGTAAAAGTTCGCCGCTCGTAGTCGGAATAGGACATGGTGAGACATTCATCGGCTCTGACGCGTCACCTATCATCGATTACACTAACCAAGTGGTATATCTCGGCGACGATGAAATAGCTATAATACGTCGGAATGAACCTCTTCAGGTTATAAATAACGACAATATCCCGGCTAAAATCGACGTTCAGACGCTCGAACTTTCCGTGTCGCAACTCGAAAAAGGCGGCTACCCGCACTTCATGCTGAAAGAGATTTTCGAACAGCCGAACACGATATATGATTGCATCCGTGGCCGTATAGTAAATCATGACACCGAAATAAAGTTGTCAGGTGTGATAGACCATCCTGACCGCTTCATCAATGCATCACGAATAGTAATCGTGGCATGTGGCACTTCGTGGCATGCCGGTCTTATCGGCGGACGTTTAATAGAGAACTATGCCCGAATCCCGGCTCGCGTTGAGTATGCAAGCGAATTCCGATACTCCAATCCGGTGATACAGCCGAGCGATGTGGTGATTGCAATATCACAGTCGGGTGAGACCGCCGATACTCTCGCGGCCATTAAGCTTGCTAAAGAGAAAGGTGCGTTTGTATATGGAATATGCAATGTGGTAGGCTCGTCGATAGCGCGTGAGACGGATTCCGGAACTTACATCCATGTCGGACCCGAAATCGGTGTGGCTTCTACCAAGGCATTTACCGGACAGGTGACAGTCCTTACGATGCTTGCTTTGGCCATCGGGCAGTTACGCGGTACGGTCAGCCGCAAGCAACTCCGGGAGGCCATAACTGACATAAAGAAGCTCCCTGAACTGCTTCGGGAAACTCTGAAACTCAATGATCAGATAGAGAAATTGTCAAGGACATACACATTTGCCCATAATTTCTTATACCTTGGACGTGGATATAACTATCCCAGTGCCCTCGAAGGAGCTCTCAAACTAAAGGAGATAAGCTATATACATGCCGAAGGCTACCCTGCGGCCGAAATGAAGCACGGGCCTATTGCTTTGATAGACAAAGAGCTGCCGACCGTAGTCATAGCTCCGAATGATGACCTGCATGAAAAAGTCATCTCCAACATACAGCAGGTTAAGGCTCGTGGAGGCTCTGTAATTGCCATAGTTACCAAGGGCGATACTGAAATTCCTAAAATTGCCGACTATGTGCTCGAGATTCCTCCTGTGGCCGAAAGCATTTCGCCGGTTGTCGTATCTGTACCATTACAGCTTTTGGCTTATCATATAGCCATTATGAAAGGTTGCGATGTCGATATGCCGCGTAATTTGGCCAAGTCGGTGACGGTAGAATAAGATGTAAAAGAGTATTATCGCAAATATAACTGGGCGAGGAGAATCATTTCATGTTGATAACTCTTCGCCCATAATTGTATTTACTCTTGACTATATGTCGCTTTTTTATGCGTTAATCCTAAGCAAGTTGTGCTATGTGTTATTGTAAAAGTGAATGTATGCTTATTGTATGAATCTCGATAAGATGACGTTATTGCCTGATTATAAAAGTGTTAAAGGATTTGCTCATTTGAAGAAAAATATATAATTTTACTATCTGAACGATAATTGTAACCCAAAATTGATACCTAAAAACCGACAATTTAGATGAATCGAGTTTGTGTACTGATAATCTTATTGACTTTAAGTGGCGCGTCGGCAATGTCGGCAAAGTCGCGATTTTTCACTACGGACCATGACATAACCAGTAGTCTCATAAACATAATATATCAGGACTGCAACGGAATGGTATGGGTTGGGACAGAGGATGGCCTCAACCGTTACGACGGCTCTAAATTCACGCAATATAGAAATGTGCCGGGCGATTCGACTTCGTTGGCACACAATTATGTGAATACTATTTTTGAAGATTCGCGCGGACGTGTTTATGTCGGAACCCATAAAGGTCTTCAACTTTACAATCCGAATATAGATGCCTTTACGCCCTTAGCGCGCACGGACGAGGGTGCAGTATATAATGCATCAGTTGCTTTTATGCTTGAGTCTCAGCCCGATTCGATATGGACGTTGCGAAATGTCAGAGCTAAAATTCTTAAAGCCGATTACGACGGAGTCATAGTACGTAGAATGAGCGATGAGGATTCGCCACTTTATGATACCGACGGTGGATTGTGCGATGTTGCCGGATTTATTTGGTTCTACAACCGGAATGGTCTCTATCGTGTCAACAAGCGGAATGAGGTGGTAGCAAAGCATGAAGAAATAAACGATCCGGTGAATCTAAAAGCCATTGTCGCACGCGACGGCACTTTATACGTGGCGGCGTTCACTAAGGGGCTTTATCGCTATGACATCGTGGCTGATAAATTCATAAAAGTTCCCGACCCTTCCGGACAGTCGCTATTAGTAAGGTCGCTTTATTCAAATGACTCTGACCCGGATCTTTACCTTGCTACAGACGGACATGGATTAAAATGTTATGACACAGAGACCGGTGAGTTTTCTACAGTGTCGTTCGGCGACGGCACTTTCGACGACAGAAATCAGAAAGTGCACTCGATGCTTAAAGACAAAGGTGGTAATATTTGGGTAGCTATTTTCCAAAAAGGTATAGTAATGTCTCCGGCACGTCAAGAGTCGTTTAAATATGTGGGATATAAATCGCAGTCCGACAATCTAATCGGTGATAACTGTGTTGTGGCGCTTACGCGTGATTCCCGGAACGGCGGCCTTTGGGTTGGAATCGACAATGGCGGTCTATATGAAATAGATGTAGAAGCAAAGTCATCGCACAGCTATAATAATATTGTCCCAAGTGTAGTAGCCGGACTATATGTCGATTCGCGGGATAATCTTTGGGTGGGTTCTTTTTCGGAAGGGTGTGGTATTTTTGACCCTGTAAGGAAGACTTACCGAAAGGTGCCTCTGTATGACAGCAGTGGCAAAGAGGCAAAAAGTGTATATGATTTTTCTGAGGATGAATTGGGTAATGTATGGATAGCAACACTTGGCAGCGGCCTATACTCATACGATTTAAATTCGGGTAAAGTTATATCCGGAGAATCGCACACGGGTGATAAATGGTTTACTTCAGTCCATTACTCAGACAGAACCAAAGCGCTCTATCTCGGCACGTATGACGGAATGGTCGTAATTGACAGCATTAACTCAGGGGGAGTTCCCAGGAAAATTTTTGGTGGCAATATTGTCCATGCTGTAAGAGAAACATCCGACGGATGTGTATGGCTTGCGTCTTCTGGAGGTCTGGTGTGCTATCATCCTGAAAATGATTCTGTCAGAGTTTACACTGTTGAAGATGGGCTGCCGGTCAACACTGTATATGGAATTGAAGAGAACAATCATGGGGTATTATGGGTGAGTACGAGTAGAGGTTTGTTGAAGTTCGAACCCTCAAGAAACTTGATTACAAACTTTTACGTTGACGACGGACTGCAGGGCAATGAATTTTATAAGAAGGCTTCCTATAAAGATGCTTCAGGAACGTTATACTTTGGCGGAACGGACGGAATCACCTATTTCAATCCTGACGAAGTTATAAAGCCGGGGCATAAATGGACTGTGCGGTTGACCGACATTTATCTGCATGGACAGCCTGTGAATGGGGGAATGACTTCCGGCGGTAAGCAAATTCTTGACAGTCCGATATACAATTCAGAGAAGATTTATTTGAGTTACGCCGACAATTCGTTTTCTATAGAATTTGCAACTGAAGAGTTTGGTAACTCAGGGTCAATGGTTTATCAATATTCGCTTGATGGCGATAAGTGGGTAACTTTGGCTCATGGACAGAATATGTTTAATTTCAGCGATTTGAATCCGGGCGAACATAAACTGATGGTACGTGCCGAAGACAATGGTGTCATTTCTGATCCGAAGACTTTGGTTTTGAGCATCGGTCGCCCATGGTATTCGACGTGGTTGGCTTATCTTATATATGCTGTGCTTTTGGTCGGGATACTCGCTTATATATATTACGAAATTATTCGTCGGCAACGCCGTAAGCGCCAAGATATGGAACGCCGTCAGGCAGAACAGATTAATGAAGCCAAATTCCAGTTTTTTATCAATATCTCGCATGAGATACGCACACCTATGTCATTGGTTATAAGTCCGCTTCAGAAGCTGATAGACAGCGATAAGGATGCTTCGCGACAAAAAAACTATCAGTTGATACAGCGTAACGCCAAAAGAGTGCTCCGATTGATTAACGAGCTGATGGACATAAGGAAAATCGATAAAAACCGATTAAAACTTACATTTTCAGAGACTCTTATTACGCCGTTTTTGGCCGACTTATATGACACATTCAGCAGTGCGGCCCAGGCCAAAAACATCGACTTTGAGTTCCGGCACGACAACTGTGACGACCTTAAAGTATGGGTAGACCATGTCAACTTTGACAAAGTAATAGTAAATCTGCTGTCAAATGCGGTCAAGTATACCCCTAACGGCGGAAAGGTTGTAATGAGCCTGACAACCGGAACCGACATGACTTCTTCAGCTCCGTTGAATCATTATGCCGAAATATCTGTGACAGATACGGGAATTGGTGTGCCTGATCAAGAAAAAATCCACATCTTTGAACGCTTTTATCAAGTGGCGGGCAATACTGCCGGCGGTACCGGTGTGGGATTGCATCTGACGCAATCGCTTGTCAAGTTGCATCACGGCGTAATAACTGTTATGGACAATCCCGACGGAAAAGGTACGCGGTTTGTAGTGCGCATTCCTCTCGGAAAAGCCCATTTAGAGAGTGAAATTGTGCTATCGGAAACATCCGTTACACATTCCGAAGATGAAATTAAACAATTAATGGACAGCGGTCTGACTCCGACTTCTGACGTTGATGTGCCGACAGAAGATTCTACAGTGTCAATGCGTCGTCCGAGCAATAAGGAGTCTGTGATGGTAGTAGAAGACGATGAAGATATACGAAAATATCTTGCGAATGAGCTTGGCCAAACCTATCGCGTGATAACTTGTGAAAACGGGAAGGAGGCTTACTCGATGATTCAGCGTAAAGCCCCGGATATAGTTATAAGCGACGTAATGATGCCGGAGATGGACGGTCTGGAGTTGACACAAAAAATTAAGGGCAACATAAACCTCAACCATATACCGGTGGTGCTTCTGACAGCCAATACTCGAGATGAGGACAATATCAAAGGTCTGGAGGCGGGAGCCGACGCTTATATAGCCAAGCCGTTTAACATAGATATGCTTTTATCGACGGTTACGGCGCTATTGCGTAAACATCGGCAACTTAAGGCGACATTCAGCGGTCGCCAAGTTCAAGATGATAAGGTCTCAGGCATACACATAGATTCTTACGATGACAAGCTGATGGCAAAGGTTATGAAGGTAATTGACAAAAATATCTCTAACCCGGATATAACAGTCGAGATGCTGGCTTCAGAGGTTGGCTTATCGCGTGTGCATCTTCATAGAAAACTTAAGGAGTTGACCAACCAGGCTCCCCGCGAGTTTATCCGCAATACACGTCTGCGCATGGCGGCTAAGATGCTCGTGGAGAACCGGTTGTCAGTGGCTGATGTGGCTATGGCGCTCGGGTTTAAGAATGCTAATAACTTTGCAACGGCCTTCAAGTCCCTTTACGGTGTCTCGCCGACTGAGTATGTCACTCAAGCTCAGGCTCAGACTCAGGCTTAACCATTCTGACCATAAATATACCGCCTGCCGTGTTTCCCGGATGGCTTTTAAACGTCAAATTGACACTGCTTTTATCGGCCAGCAGATGAGTGGGGATGTTATACTCGACATCAACGAATTTGTCGGCATTCCATTTGCCTGCCACATTCTCTGAGGCGATTACTTCGTCGTCAATTAAAATGTCAAAGTTTCGGTCGCCGCTTTCATTGCCCCAATATCGCACTAATAGCGACAGCTCCGGATTTGACTCGGTCTTCATCTTATATGTGAAGTAACCTCCATCAGTGGCGTTGCGCCATGCCTGACCTTGGTGATTTCCGCGGGTCGACTTGTCGAAAACTATGAAGTGGTCAGCTTCAGGCTGTTGTTCTCCGGTGTTTACGGCATCTACTGTACGCCTGTCAAGGGCGAGCAGGAGGGCTTCCTTTTCAGCTTCTTCACGACGATGGGATGCGTATGCCTCAGGAGTCATTGTCAGCCAGTACATCATATAGCGGCAGTCGTGCAGACGATAAAACGGTTCAAGGACTAAGTCCTTATAGACTTCCTCGAAGAGTCCGGGAACGGTGTAAGCTGATTTTTTGTCGCCGCAGGGAATCATGGCTTCCAACTTTGATTCAATATCCTGATGCGAACCTATAAGTATCGGCGTATCAAAAACCGATACGAGCGGGCCACCGGCAATATGTGCCCATCGGCTGTCGTCGCCTACAAGTCCGGTCAGGTCTTTGTCGCTGTATTTTGCGCCAAGTACAATCGGCCCGCGCATGATAGACACGTACTCTGGCACGTTAGGCATCTCTACAACGCTAATGTGCATTGGCATTTTCAGCTCAACGACATCTCCGTCTTTCCATTTCCGGTTGATAGGAATGTACTCGTGGTTCTGAGCGTCTAAAGTCACTTCTTTACCGTTAACGGCCACCGACATGCCATCGGTCCACCCCGGATTCCGAAGCATCAGTGTAAACTTTTTGTCTTTTTTCCCGGCGGTGTTGATGACAAGTCTGCTTTCTTCAGAATCAGGAAAATCTGTGTTTTGTGTTAAAGTGACTCCTTTTTCTTTCCATTCGAGTTTCGACGGAATATAAAGGTTGACGTTTAGCTTATCGCCGTCGTGGGTGTAAATAAACTGGCCGTACTTCCCATGGTTTTCCATTCCCGTACCGACACAACACCACATTGCGCTGTTCGGTTGTGAATAGACGCGGTAATGACCCGGACGAGCGGAAGTGAAGTAAACGTATCCTCCATGTTCGGGGTGCTGAGTGGAAAGAATGTGGTTGTATAGGGCGCGTTCATAAAAGTCGGCGTATTTAGGGTCACCGGTCATTCTGAACAGACCTTCAGTCAGTTTCAGCATGTTATTCGTGTTGCACGATTCTGGGCCTTCTCGGTCTGTGGCGTATGAAATACAGTCGTCGGCCGATGCGAAATGTTCGCGGCGGCTATTGCCTCCGATTGAAAGCGAACGCGTGTCGACTACCGTATGCCAGAAGAATCCGGCCGCGTCGGTGTAAGTCTTATCGCCCGAGAGCTCGGCTATGCGCTGATAACCCACAACTTTAGGCACTTGTGTGTTTGCGTGCTTATTGTCGAGATTATCAATCCCCTCGGCCATGCTGTCGAGTAGCCAGTGGTGGGAAAAGCGTTTTGCCGCTTCGAGATATTTTTTGTCGGAAGTCATGGCGTAGGCGTCAGCATATACTTCATCCATTCCGCCGAACTCATTGTCGAGCATGGCTTCCATCTGTTCATCGCTCAGAGGAGCAATTATATCTATACCCCAATCGCACATCTCAAGAAACATCCGGCGGCCATCCTCACTTCCTGCGTAGAGCCATGCGTCGCGCAGACCGGCGTAGATTTTATGTACATTGTACCAAGGAACCCAATATTTCCATATCAAGCCGATATTACCTTTCTTAATCTCAGGCCAAAGCCCGGCACTGTTAGGCACTCCTCCAACATATCCGTTGCCGTTTGCCTTCTGGCATCTGTCGAGTTCCGACAGCATGTAATCCATGCGTTGTTTTAACTCCTGATTGCCTGTGGCGGCGTAGTGGATTGCGAGGGCCGACAGATAGTGGCCGCCGACGTGTCCGTCAAGTCCGTCCCAACAAGAGAAACTCTCAGCCTTTGGCTGTAATCCCGCTTCTTTGAGATACGGTGCCAACAGTCGGTCGACATCATATTTCAACAGGACTTCGACGTTAAGGTCCTGTGCGTGTTTAAACTCGCTGTCGAGCAGCCTCACGTCGGAGAGAGGAAATGTGTTAGGATACAGAGCCTCTTGTGCATCGGCATTGCCGTATGCAGTCATCAACCCGATACCTAACAATGACTTTAGAAAAAATTGTTTCATCGGTTATTTGGATATTGTTAATGTGTATGTGTTGCCGGCTTTAGTGTCAAGGTCATATTCGTAGACGGGGCGTACTTCCATTGCCTCAAAACCGGATAGTTCTGCGGATTTTAGCGGCTCTTTAATTTTAGCCGGTAACATTAACGGATTAGGACAGCCGCCGGTTGCCGGACGTAGCCCGATGCCTTCCAACGGCCAGTAAGAACGCAGACGCAATGTACCGCCGATAGTCGATTTTATCGTGGCTGTTGTCGGCTTGCAGTCTTTCCACGTAATTGCGGTCTCAAACCCTCCGCGGGCAAGAAGTCCGTCGACCGAACCTTCTGTCCATGAGTCGGGCAGAGCAGGTAATATGTGCAATGCACCGTCATGGCTTTGGACAAGCATCTCGCAGATGCCGGCCGCGCATCCGAAGTTGCCGTCAATCTGAAATGGCGGATGTGCGTCGAACAGATTCGGATAGGTTCTTCCGTCGGGATATTCGTTGGTCGACTTATCGTCGGGAAGCAGATGCAGCATGTTCTTTATTATTTTAAAGGCATGGTTTCCGTCGAGCATTCTTGCCCAGAAGTTTATTTTCCATCCGAGGCTCCATCCTGTTGCCATGTCGCCGCGTTGGGTGAGAGTGGTGTGGGCTGCAGTAAACAGCTCCGGATGCGAATATGGAGAGATTTGGTTTGATGGATAAAGTCCGTAAAGATGCGATATGTGGCGATGATCGTCGTTGGGATTGTCGCCATCGATAATCCACTCTTGGAGCTGTCCGTGTCGGCCGATTTGCATAGGCGGCAGCTGATCAATGGCCTCCTGAAGTCTGTCGGAATAGACAGGGTCGTTTTTTTCGAGTATATCGGTGGCGGCGAGTGTCGCTGTCAGAATGTCAAGCACTATCTGGTTATCCATAGTTGACCCTACGGTCAGTGTTGTGCCTTTCCCCTCGGGTCCATGTTCAGGCGAAACAGTCGGTATGGTAACGAGCCAATCATATTCGGGATGAATCTGCATGTAGTCGAGGAGGAAGTCGGAAGCACCTTTCAGTGCATCATAGTTGTCGGCGAGCAACTGCTTGTCGCCGGTAAACAGGTATTGTTGCCAAATATGAGTGGCAAGCCAAGCACCTCCGGTGGGGAATATGCCCCATTCCGTTCCGTCAACAGGGGCGGCGATTCTCCAAAGGTCGGTATTATGATGGGCCACCCATCCTCGGCAACCGTACATCTTTTCAGCGGTTGCCGAGCCTGTCTTGCTTAAGTCGTTGACCATGGCAATCAACGGCTCCTGTGTCTCTACAAGATTCCCTACAAGAGCAGGCCAATAGTTCATCTCGGTGTTGATGTTAATGGTGTATTTTGAATCCCAGGGAGCGTTCATCTTGTCATTCCATACACCTTGCAGGGTGGCCGGTTGGCCTCCCGGTTGTGAAGCGGAGATTAGCAGGTAGCGTCCGTATTGCATCATAAGTGCCACAAGCGACAGGTCATCGCCGGTCGTCGGGAAAGTTTCGAGTCGTTTATCGGTAGGGAGTGCCGAAGCTTCGGTCGACGGCAGCCTAAGATTTACACGTCCGAACTGACTCTGATATTTACCAAGATGCCGGTTTAGTAGAGTTTCGTATGAAACTCTGTCAAGACTCTTTAATGTAGAGGCGTTTTTGTCCGCCGGATTGGCGCTTATGTCGCTATAGTTTACATAATTAGTAGCCGCCACGATATATATAGTAGCGGAGTTGGCATCACTGACAGTTAACTTATTGTTGTTGTCGAGCAATTTGCCGTCGGTTGTTATCTTTATAGAACATTCGGCGTTAAGGCCCGGATTAACTCCTTCTTGGGCTACATTCTGGACTTTGGCTGTTAAGACATTTCCGGAAGCCGAAACGGTATGTTCAAGCTGAGTATCGTATGAGAGGGAAAAGGAGAGTGCCCCCTCTTTGTCGGCTGATAAGTGCATGACTATTGCGTTGTCGGCCTGGGATGCGAATGTAGAACGATTGAATGTGACACCGCTTGACTTATACTCGGTAGTGGTAATGGCAGTGGTCAGGTCAAGTTCTCGGCGGTAGTCAGAGTAAGATTCTACGCCGCCAAACGAAATCTTAACGTCACCCAATGGAAGATAACGCATACCGTGCTTTCCCGAGAAGAAATATTTGTCGGTTAGGTCGCGGGCTTCAAGTTCTTTCCCTTCAAATATCAATCTTCTGACATCTTCAAGGTGCCGGTTCGCTTCTGCAGGATTATTGTCATGTGGCGAACCTGACCAAAAAGTCTCTTCATTTAGTTGAACAGTTTCGGTATCAACTCCGCCGAACACCATAGCTCCTAAATGGGAATTACCGATAGGTAGAGCCTCAAGCCATTTTGTGGCAGGACGGTCGTACCAAAGCTTTAAATCGTGCGACATTGCCGGTAATGTCACAAATGCTAAAGTCAGCGTAACGACTGATGATTTGAAAAATGATGGATGACGTAGATTCATTACTATAATTGAAATTTTTGACTAATTGAGAATTGCATCGCCAACTAAGAGCGCTCCGCCTCCGGTAGGAATGTTTATTTTAACTTCACCCTTTTTATTGAGCTTCTCGATACTTTTCTTGCCTTCGAGATTTTCGTTGTCGGAATATACGGTAACTTCTGTACCCGGTTCGAGTATCGGTAACTTAACAGACGCTTTTAGGGGTTCGTTCTGTGCATTTACGCCTGCTATGTACCATTTGTCGCCGTGCCGACGTGCTAAAATAACGTATTTCCCGGGATAGCCGTCAATAAATTTGGTGTCGTCCCATGTTGTCGGGACCTCACGCATAAATTCCATTGCCCACGCCGGCGCATCGGTCAAGTTGTTAGGTGTAAGTGCGAAATGCTGCACTGCGGATTGAAATAGCACGGCAGTGGCCAACGCGAAAACGTCGGAAGTCATGCGCTTGGAGCCCTTTGGCTCATTATTGGCATTGTAGTATTTATTCAGGGCGCTCCCTCCAAAGTCCATACTCCCTACC
Source organism: uncultured Muribaculum sp. (assembly GCA_964543345.1). Classification (GTDB taxonomy): domain Bacteria; phylum Bacteroidota; class Bacteroidia; order Bacteroidales; family Muribaculaceae; genus Muribaculum. The sequence continues at coordinate 16,326 of CAZIXM010000008.1, forward strand.
GTGTTACGGACAATGGGATGAATTGTGGCGTTGAACGCTTCTGCATCGCAGCTACCTTGTGAGAAGTGGAGATTCTCGCTTGCAAGCACGGCTTCAGAAGCGGCATAGTTAGGATACATACGCTCCCATCCGCGGGGCAACGTACATCCATGGAATATAACTTGCAGTCCGAAATCGTTGGCATCAGTAAGAATATCTTCATAAATGCGCATCATGTCCTGCTTGTCACCTCCAAAAAAGTCGACTTTGATGCCCTTGATGCCATTGTCCTGCATCCATTTCATCTCTTTACGGCGTGCTGCGGAGTTGTCCATTTTCCCGCGCGGGCCTTGTGGAGCGTCGTTCCAGTAGCCGTTTGAGTTGTACCAGAGATATAGACTTACATTTTTAGACTTGCCATAACGAGCAAGCTCCTCAATCTTGTCGTAGCCTATTTGGGTGTCCCAAAGAGCGTCTACAAGAACTGTATTATAGCCCATCTCTGAGGAGAAGTCGATGTAGCGTTTTTGCTCGTCGAAGTTACAGCTTGGATCCATTTTCATAATCCAGCTCCATGTGCCTTTTGTGGGTTCAAATGCTTTTCCGGCTTCATATTTCGGAGTTACCACATCAAATGGGATAGTGGTTTCGACAATAGGTGCCAAAGAATTGCCAAGCGTAATAGTGCGCCAAGGTGTGTCGCTTGGAAGCGATATGCCGGGGGTTGTAGACCCGAGTCCATTCATCTCGCCGGGTTGCGGAAATCCTATGACATATTCTTTAGTCGCGTCGTCCCAAAGCAGGCGGCTTGCACAATATGAGCCGTCGACGCCTGTCTCGGAAATCAGAATCCAGCCGTTATTGCCGTTGCGGAACAGGCAGGGGAATGTGTAGCCTTCGCCCCAACCGTTCTTACCCATAGTGTCATCTACGGTGTAAGGTGTCTCATAGCTGGGTGACGTGCGGGCAAACCCTCCCATCGGTGCGCTTTGCGGACAGAGGAATGTAGTGGTTCCTTCTGGCAGATGAAATCCGGTGGTCTCTTGTTCGACAACATAGCATTTTGTGTCACCTTTCGGAAAAACGGTGTACTTGAAAGCAACGTCATTGTCTGATACGTGAAATGTCACCGACATTACGTCGCTCCCGTCCTTACTGAATGTGTAGACGGCGCGATTGGCGTTGACATTGACATCATGCTTTTTTATATTGGGGAGAGAATAAGTCTCGTTGAGCTGAGTTAGGGGTGAGGCGCCTGACAGTTTCAATCCTGTGGATAAGTCGGTGCCATTGGTTACGATGCCTAATCGTGAAGGCAGTATAAAAGGCTTGCCGTCGTAGTCGACCGAATAAGATGGATTGCCTCCATTATCGTCGATTTTTACCATCACCCGGCCGTCAGGGCTGGCCAGATTATATTGTTCGGCAAAAGCCATAGTTGGACATAGTGAAAGCACGCAAATTGTTGCAATAAATGCACTACGATTCATTGTTGTAGATTCTTAGAAAGGTTGATAATAAAAGTAATGTGGATGATTGATGTGACGTAAAATCAACCACATTACTTACAAAGTTAGCGATTTATTGTAAAAAATAATTATCGAATGAGAAATTATTTCCTGCTGATAATCATTTTACGTCCTTCTGATATATAGATGCCGGAAGATAGCTCTGAAAAGTCACTTGAGTCGGCTACTTTGCGGCCTTGAAGATCAAACACTGGTTTCGGTGTGTCGGCTTTATCGGCAACAATCTGTGAAATAAGGTTATACGGATCGTTATTGGTGGCGTAGACATGCTTGATTTTTATTGGTTGCCCTCCGTATGCCCAGAAACCTACACGGTAAATCTGTTTGGTATTCAACGGAACTATACCGCTGTCAAGATTCTTCATCATGCCGTCAAGTTCGCCGACAATCAGCGTTCCGCCATTGAACTTGGCCGAGTATGGAGTTTCCCAATAACTCTGCGTGTCGAATACCCTAAACTCCACTCCGTTAGCCTCGGGTTCTGAAAGGACTGCCACAATATACTTATAACCGGACAGGTCTATGGGCTTATCGTATTGCCAACCTCCGAAACCGTACTGGCCGGCTACGAATGTGCTGTCGGAAAGATTGAACGTACCCGTTTCCCAAATCGACGGATTAAAAGTGCTCAGATCGAATACAAAGTCGCCTTCCGTTGGGTCTGGGTTTGGAACAAACGGTTCATCTTCGGAATATTCTACTATAGGATCGGTTATTCCCATGCTGGAAAGCATCTCAACGGCATAACGGCATCCGAGCACTCGATAGCCATGGGCGGTGAAGTGTAGTCCGTCGCCCTTCTGAGGAAGCCCTCCCGACGAAACTACGTGTGCTGTTGGGATGGTCTGCGGAAGAGCGTCAATGATGGCGTTCATGGAGCCGCACACTCCTCCTTCGCTTGAGGTCACTACCTCGCCTGCCAATAGAGGTACTTCCTCTGCGTTAAGGTTAAGGTCGCTAAGAATGTCCTCATAGACCTTCTTGACTTTTTGTGGCCACTGTTGATCGTTGGTGTTTGATTCACCTTGATGTAAAAGCACTCCCTTTATGACACCTTGTTTTTGAGCCTCTTTCGCGCATTCGATGAGGCGAGTGTATGGATGATTGTCGTAATATGACATGTACGTCTGAAACCATCCGGCTTCGTCGACGAGCGATGATGGGTCAAAATCCTTATCAAGATGCTCGATTTTGCATCCTCCGACAGCCACGGGAACGACCCCTATGGTCACTTCGTCGGGAAGATTATTTACCATAGTTCGTCCGAAATAGTCCATTGGTGTAAGTCCTGTGTTTTCGCGGACAAGAGGCGGAACAGCTGTGTACCATTCAGCCTGTTGGCGTTGAGGGTTGCTGAAATTGACTGTGGCCATCATTTTGAAACGTTCAGGGACGTTTTGCCGATCCTGCGGTTCGACAGGAGCATTACCCTCCATGTTTGACTGGCCTATGCAGAGATAAATATAGAAGTTTTGGTCAACCGTGGCATGGATTTGAGAAGCTGTCAGAACTGCACTTGCCATTAATGCATGCTTAAGTAGTTTTTTCATTTAAGTGTTATTTAAAAGTCCAATAATCGAGATTAAATAGTTTGGGGCCTTTACGGCCTTTGAAAAGGAAGTAAATGTCGTGTACTCCCGGAATTTCGGCGAGTGCCGGGGTCTCAAAATGTTTCCAGTTTTCCCATCCTCCAGTTCCGGTTATGTCGAGCAAAGCCATTACAGGGCCGTCGATGCTGTCAAGGCGCACTTCAATCGTGCCACCTCTGAGCGCGCTCGCCGCCGACACTTCAAATGACTTAGGCCCTCCGCTAAGGAAATTAACGTTGGCCACCTTAATGTAGTCGCCATTATGGATGTCGGACACGTAGACCCCGGTTTCTTCATTTTGTTCCGTTCTTACACCGCTGGAAAAAGCCATTGTCTCAGCCTCGACGCGTTTGTAGGGGTCGAGCATGGCTACCGGCCTCACTCCGTCGGCAGTAGCATTAATGATGGGAAAAGTCCCGTCAGAATTATACTTGAACTCTTCTACTGCCACACTTCGGGCAAAGCCTCCACCTCGTGGAAGTTTGCCGGTATGGTAAAAGAAATATGAATTACCTTTATAGTCAGTCACCCCACAGTGATTTGTGAAAGAGTCTGTGTCCTGCAGAGGCATTATTTCGCCCATATAAGTCCATGGCCCTGTAGGATGGTCGCTCATAGAGTATGCAATATGTTCCGGTACGCCTCCGGCGGCATAAAGCAGATAGTATTTGCCGGCGCGCTTATAGAACCAAGGGCCCTCGGTGTAAACATCTCGGTACTTTGCGTTTTCGGCTCGCTTGTCAGGTGCCGGCGCTCCAAACGCCTCCTCGGTTTGTATGATTTCTTCGACTTCACCGTCAATGGAAATCATGTCAGGATTCAGCCGGGCATAATAAATGCGCGGATTACCCCAATAGAGGTAGGCTTGACCGTCATCATCGATGAACACTGTCGGGTCAATGTTGTCCCAACTGCCATTGTCGAAGAGCGGTTTGCCTATGGCATCTTTAAACGGCCCTGTCGGAGAGTCGCCAACTGCAACTCCTATAGCCATTCCTCCGGACAATTTTGAGTGTAAAGGAACGTAGAAATAAAACTTTCCGTCGCGTTCGACACATTGCGGAGCCCAAGCACGGTCGTCGCCCCACGTGAAGTCTTCAATGGCGAGCGGTGAGCCATGGTCAGTCCAGTTTGCCATATCGGTGGTGGAATAGACGCGCCATTCCTGCATCCAGAAAAAGTCGGCTCCATCTTCATCGTGTCCCGTATAGATGTACAGAGTGTCGCCGTGTACCATCGGCGCCGGGTCGGTGGTGAAGCAGGTCTGTATTATCGGATTTTGCGCTACTGCGGTCATAGATAAGCCTAAAACGACAGTTATGGCTGATATGAGTGGTCTAATTGTCATACTGTTTGTGGTTTGATATGAGAAAAAGTCAATGTTATAATTTTAAAGCCCACTTCCCAGTGGGCTTTAAAATATAGATGCACAAATGTTAAATTGTTAAGCTCTTAAATTGAGCTAAAGTGGATGTTATATTTGTTCGAGTTATTTTCCGGCAAGACCGTCGGCAAAACCGGTGTATGTCCACTTGCGGTTGTAGTCGAGATCCCAAAGCCCGACAGGCTCACCTCCACGCCATCCTGATGACTCGGGAGCATCGGTGATGCACCACTGACAGATGCCGTACTGCTGGTTGGCAGGAACTACTTCAAAGTAGGTCTTAATAATCCACTTATAGTATTCGGCCATGGCCTTGTGTTGGTCTTCTGTGAGTTCCGGTGTCTTGAGCGAAACCCCGTTAGCGTCAACATAGCCCATGTCGAGTTCAGATACTCGAACCAGTTTGCCGGTCGCTGCCATTATTTCAAACATCTGTTTGATGTGGGACTTTTTGCTTTCGAGAGTCTGCTCGTTTTCGTAATAGCTGAGATGCATTTGGGTAGACACGCCGTCGATGACTACGCCGTCTTCCTCTTCCCAGATGGGAATCCAGTGGGCGTATGACTTAACTTTTGCGTTATTGTCCCAATCGCTTTCCAAGTTATAGTCGTTGACGAAGAGCTTCAGTTTGCTTAAGTCGCCTCCATGCTTCTCGAAGCATTCACGCGCATATTTAACCGGCAGACGTACTACATCAAGGTCGCCCAAATAGTCGCGCCAGATAAAGTTGCTCGATTTAAAATCGTCGTCGGTGTTGGAGCTTGACCATGGTTCGTAGAATCCGTCGCCGTCCTGGTCGGAACCGGACATTACCTCATTGGTGACGTCCCAAGCAACGACTTTGCCTTCACATGCCTCCATCATACCGTCAATCCAGCGGTAAAGTTCGGCCGAAAGAATCTCATACTTCTCTTCATCAGACTTGGGTATGGTATTTGATTCTTTTTCAACGCCCCACTCAATATCCTTGATGTAGAACTTGGCGGCTTCAGTCGCGCCGGATAGGTTGAACGCTATTGTGTTACATCCTGCTTGTGATGATGAAATAGTGGTTGTGGCATAGTATTCCTGCCATTCGTCGGTAGATGTGAACGAGCCTTTACCCATGGTCCAATGCAGATAATTGCCCGGATTATTATGAGCTTGGAGGTCAATCGAACGGCTACTGGTAATACGGTGCTGGAACTTGATGGTATATTCCTCTCCCTCTTTGAAAGTGTGGTTGACTTTAATGAAGAATTGGCTGTCCCACGCGGTGCTGGGGTTTGCTCCGATGTTGACTACGAGTGCTCCGTCCTCCAAGTTGCTGGCCTGTTTAGGTCCGTCATTGCTTTCGGTCATATAGAAGCAAGAGAAGTCATTGCCTGTCAAATCACCGTTAGTTACGTAGTTGTCAATGTATTTGGTGACAGGAGTTTCGAGATGCGATAGTTTAACCCATTCGATTTCTACTTTACCGTCAAATGTACCGGGCTGGAACACGATAAATCCGCTTGTTGTGGAGACTCCGTCAAATGTTGCAGACACTTCGTCCCATTCATCGGAAAATGAAAGTCTATTTTCAATAAGTGCTCCCCAGTTACCAAGCTGTACATTCAAGTCGCCTGACTTGCTTCCCCTTATCTTGGCCGTTACTTTGTAAGATGTTCCGGGAGTAAGCGAAAGACCGTCGGCTACGAAATATTGATACCAAGAACCGGGATATTCACTTGTCAAGATGCCGTCGATGATTTGGGGCTCATACCCCATCACATAATATGGGAAGCTTGAAAATCCGTCATATTTTTGGAGCGCATCGACTATCTCGTCTTTTGCGTCGGGGTCGACATCGGGTATGTCGTCGGCAATAAGTCCGTTAAGATAGTCATTTTGCTGTTGGGCGTGCCACATCAGGGTGTGCCCGTAGACCGAAAGTCCTGCTGTAGTCGCATTCTTTACGAAAGTCTGCACGTCGGTGAAGTTCATTGTTCCGTCAGAACCGACGCAGAAGCTGTACTTCATGTGGTTTCCGGCAGTCAATTCGTCGAAGTTTTCGTTAGCCAGACGCCAAACTATGCCGATTTTGTTGTAATCGCCGGCTTCGAGCGCGCCTCCGAGTTTGAAATCGGGGTGAGCCGAACGGTCAATGTAGAACTTCAACGGAGCGTATGCGTCAATCACCGGATTGGTAGCCATGGAAGCCGGCATATCGACGGTGATGTCGGTGATGTCCGTGTCGGCACATGCCGTCAACAGAATTGACGACATTGCCGCTACAGAGAATATATTCAATAATTTCATGTTTGGTCAAATTTACTGATTATAGGTAAATGAGAATGTCTCGAACTTGCTTTGACGGTCGCGCATAACCATAGTTTCCTCTCGCTTAACTTTATAGTATGAAACGGCATTTGTAATCTGGTTGGATACGTATGGGATTTCATACTCATAGTTGACCTTGATTTGGTCGCGGTCCTTGTCGCCCCAAGCTTTCGTTGCTCCGTGGTAAGTCCACTTGCCCGAGCCGGATGCGGAACATCCTTCGGTCGGTGTCGACACGGTCACGTCGCCGTCGTCGCTGATTGTAAAGTAGAGGGTGCAGCTTAAGCGAAGATCCGATTCCTCGCCGGCTGCATTGATGATCGACACAACGGGAGAGAATTGACGGCGGCTGACGTTGAGGCCAACGGTCGACATCCAGCAAGTGTCGGCATTTTCCCAATACTGCTGTTTGCGCTCGGTGGTGGTGACGTTGCCGTTGACGCTTACCTCGTCCGTGCCCTGTGACAGCCATACTCCATGGTAGCTGTTCTTGTATTTTATTGCAAGAAGCTGGTAGTCCATAGGAGCAACTTCCCAATCTGATGATACAAACCTGTTAGGACTTATGATGCCTTCACCGGCCTGGCCTTCGAGAATGGAATCGGATCCATTGTAGAGTATCATCGGAAGCACGTAAGTGACTTCGGCAGATGCTTCGTCGGCAAAGAACGCATCGGTCAGCTGTACGAGAGTGCCGCCGCGTACCATGCCTTTCGGAATGGTTATTGACTTTGACTCCATAGAGTAGTAATTGTCGGGGAGGAGCTTAATTTCCGAACCGTCGTCAAAAGTCAATCCGTTAAGGAGCTCGGGGGCTATTTTTACGTCAACAGAGCGATTTTTACCGTTCGTGTTTATGCCTCCGAGGGTTGCCATTACCTGAAATTGATGCTTATTGTCAAGTTCAGTGTCAAAGTCGCCGTCTTCACCTAATACGATGGTTCGTACAGGCGACTGCTGAGCGAAGTAGATGGTCTGATAAATGTAGTCGGGGAAGTCAATGTCGGAATTCTTGCATGAAGAAACGCCTAACATGCCGACTGCTATCATTGCAAAAAGTGATTTTTTCATGAAATGTTTAGTTTAGAGTGTTAAAGATTTACCATCCGGCGTTTTGCTTAAGTTCGCTAAACTTCAAGACTTCGCTGTTAGGTATAGGGCCATAAATCATATAGTCTTTATAATTTCGGGTGTCCACGTCGATGACATTATAGGTCGATCCGGTTATCTGCACGCCCTGCGCAGTCTCATTGAGGTCTGCTTTCCAACGGCGCAGATCCCAGAAGCGGAATCCCTCGAAGCAAAGCTCTATGCGACGTTCGTTGCGTATGAGCTGCCGCATGGCGTCCTTGTCGCTTTTTATGGATTCGAGATACGGGTCTCCGTTGTCTACACCGACACCTGCACGGGAGCGAATGGCCTTGATTACGTCGTATGCCGAGTAACCGTGAGTGCCTGCTCCTGTCGGACCCCATGCCTCATTGGCGGCTTCCGCATAATTGAGGAACAGTTCTGTATAGCGGATGCGTGCCGTATAGTGTTGTTGGGTGTTTGAGTTTGACGGATTGCAGTTAACATCTTGACGAAGGAGTTTTTTGAGGTAATATCCTGTGCGTGTAGATGTGCTGATGACGTTGATTCCGTCGTTTGTGCCACCGTCGGTAGAGGTGCGGATAATGCTGTTGGCAGTTCCGGCTTCTTTCCCGTCGCATAAGATATATGTGGTCAAGCGGGGATCGCGTCCGGTGTATGGATCTGCAGAATCGAAGTAAGAGTTTGCATTGTCAATGGGATAACCGTTTGCCATCGGGAACGCGTCAACGAGATTTTGTGTCGGGTTGATTTTTCCGCTTCCGTATAGAGTGGGCGGGAAATTGTCCGACTCAAGGCTGTTGGCATTGTCTTTCTCACTTCGCCAGATCATTTCAGGCACGTTAAGACCGTCGGTTAGGTTCTTTATGTCATCGGAATTAATGAACCAATGCCATCCGGTCGGGTCGATACCGTTTACACCGTTGATTCGGTCAAGCACTTTGGCCGAAGCATCGGCGGCTTCTGCCCATGTAACTCCTGAAGCTTGATATGCGGGTGAAGCGCCGAGTAGCTCAGCCCGGGCGAGGATGGCCTCTGCTATACGTCCCGAGATGCGTCCTGCAAATTTCTGTCCGAACACGCGTATGACGTGGCTGTTGTCGGCACCTTCATATTTTGAAGCCATACTGGCATTGTCTGTGTCGCTGTAGTCGAGCGGAAGCAGTGACATTGCCAATGCGACATCGTCGCGAATGGCCTGAAGGCATTCTGCGAAAGTATTGCGGGGAATGTTGAAGTTGGTGCTTGAACCTTCCGGCTCGGTAACGATGGGCACTCCGAGGAGTTGACCATCGGCAGTGGTACCTGCATGGGCACGGAGAAGATTGTACATGTAGAATGCACGCAATGCGTATGCTTCGCCCTTAAAGCGGTCGCAATACATGGCGGAAGCTACTTCATCTTCAGCCCAATTTACTTCGTCGGCATTGGCTAAAAGAAGGTTGATGTACTGAATGGCCGAACGGCTGTTGCTCCAGGCATCGAGCGGGTTGTTTGACGAGGTCCATGTTCCGGAAGCTATCTGGCGGTAGCTGTTGGTTGCTTCGTTGGATACGGCATCGTCAGTCGCGGGGTCGTTCCAGGAGTAGCCGGGTATACGGGCGTAAGCATTACCTAAAAGCCCCTCGGCATAGTTTGGATTTCGATGTATGGCATCAATGTCCTGAGTGTTCTCGATGGCCGGCTCGAAGAGATCTTCGCAGGAGGTCAAAGCGATTGCACAGGAGCAAAGTGCTATGGAAATTATCTTTTTCATTATATAGTTCTGAAATGATTAGAAGTTTACTTTAACACCGAGATTATAGCTGCGGCACTGAGGAGTGGAGCCTACGTTTGTCTCCATGTACTTCGCATGTTTGGAAATTGTGGCAAGGTCATTGCCGGAAACGTACACCTGAAGCCCTTTTACGAACTTGTCCTTAAACAAGGTTGAGGGTAGGTCGTAAGTGAGCTGGACGCAGTTGAGATAGAATGCGTCGGTACTGTATGTCCAAAAGTCCGAGGTAACGAAGTTGTTATTGCCACCCTGTGTTGTCAGACGAGGATATGTAGCGGTCTCTGCAGTCTCCGGAGTCCAACGTCCGCGCACGACCTCAGAGTATTTACGGTCGCCATAGACCCACATATAGGAGTTGTTCATAACCCCGGTCGCCCCGAAGTTTCCGCTTCCGGCCACATAGAGGGTTAATCCCTTATATCCGACAGTGATATTGGCACCCATAGCCCACGGAGCACCCCACTTGCCGAGAACCACCTGGTCCTTTGAGTCGATGATTCCGTCTTCGTTCATGTCAAGATATTTCAGGTCGCCTGGTTTGGTGTTGGCACGGTCGACACAGGCTGAAGATGCAATCTCCTCTTCAGAAGTGAAGAAGCCCAGACACTTATATCCGCGAAGGGCATCGATGGCCTGTCCTTCAGTCTTTTGCCATTCATAGTCGACAAGTTCGCTTACTTTTAGGTTCTTAGAGGTATGGTATGCAACGTTTACTCCAAGTGCTGCCGTAAAGTCGCCGAAACGCTCGCTCAGGTTAAGTGATGCATCAAATCCGGTATGACGCTGCTTATTGTAGTTGACGTAAGGGATAAACGATGTCTCGGGCCAATAGGTGTAGAAGTAGTTGGGGTAGACTGTCGATGCCAATACGGGAATACCGTCCATAGTGATGTTATAGTAATTGGCATTTAGTCGAACACGGTTGTTGAAAAGTCCTAAGTCAAGTCCAATGTTGAACTCTTCGCGTGTCACGAATGTCAGGTCGGGATTGTCGCCGCGGAGCGACTGGAACGTCTGCTTTGAGTTGGCCACTTCGTTCCATCCCCACCATGTTCCGGCTGCGGTATAGTTGCCCATGTACATATAGTAATTAGAGTCAACATCTCCCGAATTAACTACAAGGTCAATATCCTGCTTGATTCGTCCGTAGGTGACATCTACTTTAAGCTCATTGAGCCATGAAGAATCTTTCAGGAAGTCTTCCTGACTGATACGCCATCCAAGAGTGCCGACGGGAGAGAATCCCAAGCGGTGGCCGGGAGCGAGTTTTGCGGAGTGTACCATGGCTCCGTTAAATTCTACGTAGTAGCGATGGTCGTAGTTGTATGACAGGTTAAGGCCGAGATTGGCGTTGCTGTCGCGGTGATACTTGCCGGTATAAGTCAGCTGATAAGCATTGGCTACGAGCATTGCGTTAAAATTGTGGGCCTCGCCGAACTTGCGGTCGTAGTTGAACTGTCCGGACCACATGATGGTCTGCTGTTCGTAGGAGTCAGAGACATTTTGTGTGCCTGTACGCTGATCCTCACCGTATTTTGTCAGACCTCCGATATAATCCTGTCCATTATAAGTGTACCACTGAGCTTCATAGACGGCATAGTCGTTGTTGATATGCGTATTATAGCTGGTGGCGTAGTCAACGGCCACCTGTGTCTGGAATTTTAATCCGGGCACTACTTTGCCGAGGTCAATCTTGATTCCGGCATCGAAGTTAAGGTGACGGCTTGTGTACTTGTTATAGCCGGCGGCATACATGGCGGCAAACGGGTTGGTCTGATAGTTCTGTGTACCACCGATCAGGTATTTGCCGTTGATGATGTAGCGCGAGTTGTTGACGTATGTCATTGAAGCCTCGTCGTTGGGGTCGATTGCATCAATCGGTATCAGCGGAACGAGCGGAGAAGTACCCGGTGTCGTCGGGCGCATAGAGGCCGATTCGCTCCAATAGTTAGCGAGGTCGCCACGACCGTCATAAAAGGTTGCGCTTGTGTTGACCCAACCTCCGATCCAGTCGTTCATTGTAAGGTCGATGTTTCCGCGTACGTTGAGTCGGGTAGTATGGTTCTTTTTACCCTCTCCGAAGTTAATCAGATCGCCCGTATTGTAAAGGCCAACGTTGGCATAGAACTTCGCGAAACGGCCACCGCCGTAGAACTGCGCGGTTCCTTCGTAGCGCTCGTAGTGCTTCTTGAGATATTCGTCGGAGAAGAAGTTCGTGCTCGGATAGCGGTACTTGTTCAGGCCTGTCGAATAGTTGTAGATGTCTTCAGCCGAGAATGCTTCGTCAAGTCCGTCGTTGAGGCGAGCTTCGTTGTAAAGAGTCATATACTCTGCCGAAGCAAGATACTTCGGATAGCGCTTCGGTACGTAAAGACCGGCATTACCATGTACGGTAATGTGAAGTCCGTCGCCGGTGCCACGCTTGGTCGTAATCAAAATTGCACCTTTAGAAGCTCGGCTACCATAGAGAACTACCGCCTGGGCGCCCTTAAGATAGGTGACTTGGCTAATTTCCGAGGGTGTAATGTCGTTGGCCGGACGTTCAACTCCGTCAACGAGCACGAGTGAGCCACCCATATCCCAAAGGTCGCTTGTAGTGACCGACATCATGTCGGTGAGAGAGTAATTGGAGTAGCGTTTGTCGAACAGTCGCTCCATATCGACGTATGACACACCGCCCATGATGTCGCGCTGGTCCATTTCACGGAAGGCCACGTGTACCATTTGGTTCAGTGAGTCGGCCGACTCTCCGAATTCATCCTGAGCGGTCACGGTCACAGGCAATGTCGCCATGAACGCTCCGAGAATCATATAGTTATATTTATTTTTCATTTTATTCTTATTTAGAGTTTTTACAACGTTCATTACCATCCCGGATTTTGATAGAACTCAGGGTAGATAGTGACGTCAGAAACCTTCAGCGGAAGCCAGTAGTGTTTCGACGTGAAGTTTCGGGTAAGAATCTCCTTTTCGCTCCAACCGATGACACGGGCTTCTGATGCGTCGTCGGTGGCCGGATTAAATCCCGGATCGCGGGTGAATTCCTGTGAAGTCTTGATGTTGTAGGGCGATTTGTCGAGAAGTTTCCAACGGCGAAGGTCGTTGAAGCGGTGTCCTTCAAATGAAAGTTCCACTGCACGTTCGCGACGAAGCTCGCTCATGAATCCGTCGAGACTTCCGGTGTATTTAGCATTGAGAGGATCAACGCCGACGCGCTCGCGTACAACATTGACAGCTTCAATAGCGGTCTTTGAGAAGTTGGACGACTTGGCCGTAGGAACGCCTTTGGCATTGGCAATGGCCTCAGCATACATTAGATATACGTCGGGAATACGCATCCAGGGTACTGCAAGGTTGTATTGTGGCGACCAACCCTGATCCTGATCATAATCGTTTATGCCGACTCCGGTGAACTTGAGAAGCAGGTAGCCGGTACGGCTGTCAGTGGTTACTGAGCGCATGGTTCCGTCGGTAGCGAGCGATGCATAGCGGCATCCGTCGGCTTCCTTGCTGTCGCTACGTACGATGCGCACGCCGTCGTATGCTATGTCGACATAGAAGCGCGGATCACGGCCTTTGAACGGATGTGTCGGGTCAAAGCCTGAATCCGGGTCATCGAGAGGTAGTCCGTTGGCCATACCATAGTAGTTGACATAGTTGGCTGTCGGAAGGAAGAGTACGCCTCCATCGCCGTTGATGGCACTTGGAGAATAGCACTTGGCCTGTCCCCATACGGCCGCTCCCCAACCGGCATCAGACGGACAGCGGAATATGGCTTCAGTCAGACCGGGCATCAGACCGCTCTTGCCTTTTGTGTAGAAAATCTCAGGCATTTCGCTGAATGTTACCATAGAGTATTGGGTCTGGCCGCTTTCAATCAGGGTCAGCATTTCGCCGAACACTTCTGCGGCGCGGTTACAATAGTCTTGATTATAAGTGGCGCTTCCGGTTGATTCTTCGTTCATTAGCGGACTGCCGGCCCAAAGCAGACACTTTCCAAGATAGCCTAAAGCCATGATTTTGTTGATTCGGAGGTCATTATTGCCGAGAGTGGGGTTACCTGTCGTGGTCTTGTCCCAATTGATAGGCAGTAAATCGGCAGCTTTGCGAAGGTCTGCGGCAGCTTTCTCAGCACATTCGGAATAAGACAGACGCGGAAGTCTAAAGTCATTCTCAAGAACTGTGTCGATGTAAGGAAGTCCGCCGAAATATTGCATTAGCTGGAAGTGGAACCATCCGCGGAAGAAGTAGAGCTGTCCTTCGACGAAGTTACGTTGCTCTGTGGTGGCATCGGTTAGCATGTCGAGATTGTCAAGACCCATGTTGGCCTTGCGGATTCCATACCATGCTCCGGGCCATAGGCCTTTTGCGAAGCGGTCGCCGCGAGGATTGAAGTCGCCCTTATCGAGCCATCCGGCATTCCAGCCGTCGTGTTCCGACTGCCATCCCCAGAAGTCGCCGTTGTCGACTTTGTAGGTCATGTGGTAGTCGATTCCGACGTTCATAATTTCATCTTCACCCCAGTTCCAGCTGTTGGTCCAGTAGCGTTTGCAGAAGTCTGGAATACAGCTATAGATCTCCTCGGTGTATCCCTGGAAGCTGCGGAAGTCGGAGAATGCGTCTTTTTCCGACAGGTCAACTTCAGGAGCTTTGTCGAGATAATCGGTGCATGACACCGCGCCAAATGAAAGGGCAGTGGCAATTGCCGAATATATATATTTGCTAAAGTGTTTCATTTGATAATGTATTGGCATTTAACTATAATTCAAACTTGAATCCGAAGTTGAAACGACGCACTGTCGGGTATGCACCCTGCGAAGCATTACCTGTGGATGCGTAGTTAGATTCGCGGTCGTCAGGCATACGGCTCCATACCCAAAGGTTGTTTCCGTTAAGATATAACTTAAGAGAAGATAAGCCGAGTGAACGTACCCAACCTTTAGTCCAAGTATAAGCTATTTCGGCGTTCTTCAATCGGATATATGAGCCATCGTAGTGGTTTGCGATATTGTCCCATCCGGTGTAATACGACGGAGTTGAGTTCCATCGAGGTAGCGGTCGGTCAGCGTTGGTGTTGGATGCGCTCCAATATGACCCTTCGTCAAATACGGTGTTAAGGTTGCCACTGAGCGAATTAAACACTACGGTACGTTGTACGTTGGTCACACCATAGAACTGTACATAAATGCTCCAGCCTTTATAATCCCAACCGATAGTGGCGTTATAGTTGTTTTGCGGAGTGCTTGTATATCCGTAAGGCGTAGAGTCGTTTGAGTCAATTACGCCGTCACCGTTATAGTCCACTGTGAAGTATTGTCCCGGGAGTTTCTGGTTGTCGTTGGTGTTATGCTTGGTCATGGCGATTACGTCGTCCCAAGTGTTGGCAAATCCGTTGTCATAGATGACGTGGTCTTGGCCGATGGCAAATCCGGTTTGTTTCTGATAAGCAGGCGAAAGTTCAGGGTCATCGTATGTCTTGATTTTGTTCTCGGCGTGAGTCATATTGAGGTTTGCCCAGAAGTGCATTCCGTTGCCGATGGTCTTGTTGAATCGCAGTTCAAGTTCGTAACCTTTAGAGTCTACTTTACCCATGTTGAGATACGGGGCGTCGGTTCCGAAGAACGAGGGAATTGCACGGCTGCTTCCTGCAACGAGGATGTCGGTGCGCTTCTCTCTAAAGATTTCAACTGTTCCTGCAAAAGTATTGTTAAGGAATGAATAGTCAATACCTATGTTCTGCTTGGTGGCAGTCTCCCAATGTACGTCGGGATTGCCGAGAACCGTCATATAGTACCAAGTATAGGGCGAGCGATTCTTCTCAGGCGTGGTCGAAAGGTTCATTACGTTAGAATAAGCCCATTGGTTTTCATATAGCCAACGTGTGCCGACATTGTCGTCGCCGACTTTTCCCAATGAATAACGCACTTTTAGCATGTCGAGCCATCCGCGGGAGAATCCCATGAACTTTTCTTGGCTGATCATCCATCCCACAGCTCCCGACGGGAAGAATTCAAAGCGGTTGTCGTTGGAGAACTTTTCAGATCCGTTGTAGGCACCGTTGAATTCGGCGAAATATTTATCGGCAAAATTATATGTGGCGCGGAATGCCCAGTCTTCGCGATATGTAGCGAAGTTGGAGCCTGTGGCGCGTTCGGTACGGTTGAACACTGCCATTGCGGTAACGTCGTGCAGCCCGAACTTGCGTCCATAGTTAAGCTGTACCTGATAGAACATATTGCGTTGAGTCGCTGAATTGTCTACTGTACCTCCGTTTGTAGCCCATTTAAGTTCCTCATTGAAGTCGAAGTTGTTAGAGCTGTTGCCTTTTTCTGCCACGGTGACTTCGCCGGTGTCCGGGTTGATCCACTTATATTGGGCGGCGTTGTAATCGTCGGAAATTCCGCGTTTGCGTTCAACGAA
Source organism: uncultured Muribaculum sp. (assembly GCA_964543345.1). Classification (GTDB taxonomy): domain Bacteria; phylum Bacteroidota; class Bacteroidia; order Bacteroidales; family Muribaculaceae; genus Muribaculum. The sequence continues at coordinate 32,397 of CAZIXM010000008.1, forward strand.
TACGTTGTCCCAAGATACGAGGGCACTTGCTTTTAAACCCTTCGTAATGAATGACAGATCCTGTTCAAGAGTAAAGTCTGTGTTTATACGGGTCGTAGTGTGCTTACCGGAACCTGACAGGGCGAGGTTTACAACCGAGTTTGGTGCACCTTGAGTGTCTCGCGGATAGTAACCCCATGAGCCGTCGCTGTAGCGTGGAAGGAATGCGTCGGAAGGAGCAGAGTAGGCAGCCTGCCAAAGCTGCGTCTCAGACCATGAGTCGAATTCGATCGAAAAAGGTCCCTTTTTCTGTCCGTGTGACCCGGACAGATTAACCTTAAGTACAGTCGACGGAGTAATCTGGAAGTCAAGGTTTGAACGTACATTTATTCGGTCGTAACCATAGCCGGCTTGATAACCGCGGTTATTGTCCCACTCCTTGAAGAGGTCGCCTTCGTGCAGATAGTCGACCGAAGCGAAGTATTTTACGTTCTTTGTACCACCTGAGATGTTGATGTTGGGGTTGTAGCTCATGGCGTGTTTCTTGAACAATTCGTCTTGCCAGTCAACGTTAGGATAGCGTTCTGCTTCTTCGAGGTTGGCAGGGTTGCGGTATTTGTCAAGAATCTCCATTGCGCGGATGTCGGCCCATGAGTCGGGCGACAGACCAAGTTCGCGCTCGATGGCCTGGTTGCGGATATACAAAGCTCCGTAAGAGTCATACTTTGCCGGAAGCTGTGACACTACCTTTGCCGTTACGTTCATGCCCACGGAGATGTTTGCGCGTCCTTCCTGACCACGCTTTGTGGTGATGAGGATGACACCGTTTGCACCCTTCACACCGTAGACTGCAGTGGCTGATGCGTCTTTAAGCACGGATACTGATTTAACTGAGCCGATGTCGACAGAGCTAATGGGGCGTTCGATGCCGTCGACGAGAATCAGAGGATCGCTGCCGTTCCATGAGCTGACGCCACGGATTACGATTTGGGGGTCTTCGTCACCGGGTCGTCCGGTTGATGCAATGGTTGTCACACCGGGAAGATTACCCGTAAGTGCCGCTCCTACGCTGGAGACACCTCCGGTTCGTTCGAGGACTTCGCCGGTGGTTTGAGTGATTGCTCCTACTACCGACACTTTCTTCTGTTGTCCGTAGCCGACAACTACCACTTCGTCGAGCTCGGCAGTGTTGCTTTGAAGCACCACGTCGACAGTAGAGCGTCCGTTGACTTTTTCTTCTCTCGGCAGTGTACCGATATAAGAGAAGACGAGAACTGCCTTTTTAGCATCGGGAACATTAAGTACGTACCTACCGTCGAGGTCGGTGGCTGTTCCGATGGCTTTTTGGCCTTTTAGCGCCACGGTAGCTCCGATCAGCGGTTCGCCGGTGTCGTCGACTACCGTACCTTTCACGGTATCGGCCAGTGCCGGGAATATTCCGAGCATAAAGGCCGTAAATAGAAAGGCGATGCATCGATGTAAATTCTTTACATTCTTCATTGTGATTGGTCTTTATAATTACTGTTAATTTAATGTTTTTCGGTAAATATCCGGCTTGGCCGGACGGCACCGATTTTGGTTAAGGTTGTTTTGTCTTGTTTGTGATTGTTTTAGGTTATTGAGTCGGTGATTTTTAGTTTAACAATATTATGGTTTATTATCTCTTGTTCGAAGCATAGAGTCCGACTGTGGTACCGGTAAATCCGCCGGCCTCCGCTGTTGAGGTGAAGCGTGCATCGACATCCGCCTTGACGAGTGTCCAGTTTTCTCCTCCGTCGGTTGAGTAATAAAAGTCGTAGGTTTTGCCCTTTGACACTACTTTTAGATCCACTGAATCATTCATGTCGTCGAGTTGGTTTTGGGCCAAATCTTCCGTTCCTGCTTCGTGGATTCGTTGAAGCACTATATGTTTGCCAGTCGCGCTGCAGCCTTTCGCCAGGATGTATTGATGTGATTCATCTTTCATAACTACGATGCCCGCTTGTTGATGGGGATGTTCGGCGTTGAATGTCAGACGTGTATGGCACTCATATTTGTGGTTATGCACACGCCTGCCCACAAATGGCAAAATATTTTTGTCTGAAGTAGTGACATCGGCACACTTTATTGTCAGGTGTCCGGGATTGGTATCAAGCGACAACATTTCTGAAGCAGAACCTCTGAGAGTCATCCACTCATTTCCTAATGTCTTATCTGAAAAGTCGGAGACGGTCTCTACGTTTCCAAACGTCACGTTTTCGCCTCTGACTATACCTTCACGGCGTACTATCATGGGCACAGTCTCGTTTTGGCGTGTGATATAGGGCCAGCCGTCTTCTGTCCATTGGACGGGCATCATAAATGTTTCGCGTCCAAGATTTTCAAATTCGCCGTCAATTGGGCGACAAGCTAAAAATACTGCCCACCAATCACCCTCTTTTGCTTGAATCAGATCGGCGTGTCCGGCGCAAGTAACCGGATTCTGACGAGTGGGGTCGAGCCCGCGTTGCGTAAGTATCGGGTTCTGTTCCCATGGTTGGTAGGGGCCGAACGGTGTCTTCGCTTTATAGATTACTTCGCTGTGGTTTTCGGCAGTTCCCCCTTCTGCAGTCATCAGATAGTATGTGCCGTTTATATTGTAAATGTGAGGACCTTCGCACCAGATCGGTTTGTCGTCAGGACGCCAGCCTTTATTGACTATGATTTTGCGCTCGCCTATACACTTTTCCGATTCAGTGTCAAACTCAACGATTCTGACAGTTCTGTGTCCCGGATATTCTGCTTTTCCCTCGGGGGCATCGTCGTTATTGACAATATATGCCTTTCCGTCATTGTCGAAGAAGAACGAGGGATCTATACCTTGCACCTCGGGCAGATAGACCGGATCGCTCCATTCGCCTGCGAACGGATCCTGGGTCTTTACGAAGAAATTTCCCGCGCCAACATTTGTGGTTATCATATAATATGTCTTATTGGCGGGATTATATTTCAAGTCTGGTGCGAAGATACCTCCGCTGACATGTTGATGCTGGAAGTTGTTCAATTGGGACTCACGGGTGAGTATGTGCCCGATTTGTTTCCAATTCACCAAGTCCCGGCTATGGAAAAGGGGTACTCCGGGTACATAAGTGAACGTTGAAGTGGCAAGGAAATAGTCGCCTTCTCCGTTCGTGCAGATTGTCGGGTCGGAATACCACCCCGGAAGAATCGGATTGTAGAATGAACTTTGATCTGGCAACGGGTTGTCAGTGTAAAAGTCATCCATGCCCTTGTAAGAGAATGAATCGAAAATGGCTACCGAATTCTGTGGATCGATGCCTGCATTTTTCGATGCGGTGCATCCCGACACGCTTAGAAGTATCGAGGCTGAAATGACGCAGAATGAAAGTTTTTTGTCCATTGATTATGTGGTTGATCGGTATTTATTGTTTTAAAAACATGCGAATTTACATTTATCCATAATTAACGCGCGTAGACCCGTGTAACAAGTTTCTTTGGGCGCGTTACATTGGTTGATTGACGTGTTACAAATTTCTTTGAAGATGTAACATGTGTATTGATTCACAACTCGTTAACTGCGGTGTTAAAAAGAGAGCCGGACTTCCGCGACATCCGGTAGCCCGGCTCGTTAAGTGAATCAAAGGGCCCTAAACTAAATATTATTCTAACCCAATCTTTTTTACTATAACCTATTTTAGATTTAAAGAATATTCAGTGTTGTCTGCCTGCTCCTCGGTGAACGGTTGGTAGTCGAAATAGTCTACGTCTACATATCCGCCGGGAGTGGAAGTGGCATAATTGTATATTGCAAACCGACTGCCCATGAAGAGTCTGGTGTAGTCGTAGCGCATCTTATACTCGTTTCCTATGGGTGACCAATTTTTCCCGTCAATGGAGTAGTGGCAGGTTGCCGTGTCCTTGTTAAGACGGAAGTCTCCATCGACGCGCAGATATATCTTATCTCCTGTGATTTCGAGAGAGGCTTCTTCTGTGTCGTCGACAAAGTCAATGACTTTACTGCCTTCTTTAAAATTGACCGTGGTATTGTGCTTGACGAGATAGGTCTTATTGCCATGTTTTTTTATAGACATTAAAGTCGAGTGTCCGTTAAAAGCTCCAAATCCGGCTACGTCGCCGTCATTCATGTGCGAGATGTCCATGCATATTTCAGCCCGGCAGGCCGGACCTTCCATGCGCTGGCTGATAGTGTTTGGGGCTTCATATATATTCTGCGCCTGGCGCGAAGTCTTCAGGCGTAGATAGCCTTTGCGGTCAGTCAGTGACCACGCGGTATTGTCGGGGCAATGGTTCCATTGCCAGTTTTTGCCGAGTTCGGGGGCATCGAATGTGTCTGAACTTACTATGCCGGTCGCAGATTCAGACATTCTTTCGTAATTCATTGTTTCAGGTATCTTGCCCTCGTCATTGCCGAGCATAGGCCATCCGTCAATCCATCGGCATGGCATTAGGGTTAAGACACGGCCTACGGCTCCGCGGTCTTGGAATATCATTCCCCACCACTTGCCGTCAGGGGCATCAACTATGGTGCCTTGCCCTGCGTATGGGAAGCCTGCAAAATTATCCTCAAGCACCACTTGGCGTTCGTATGGGCCGGTGATTTTGTCGGCGCGGTAACAGAGTTGTCGGCGCGGACGTCCGGCAGGCCAGTTAATAACCATGACATAATATTTGCCATTGTGTTTTATGGCTCGACTGCCTTCGTGCAGTCCGGATGTGTCGTCGTCCTGTGTAATTACAACTTGGTCTATGCCTCCTTGCTTAACGTCGCTCAGGTCCGGCTCTAATTCAGTGACATGTATTTCGCCTGAGCCGGAGAACACATAGACTTTTCCGTCGTCGTCAAATAAGAATGACGAGTCGTGGAAATGCCTTGTGCGTGACAGAACTTCCCACTTACCGGCCGGGTCGGTAGTGGTATAAATATATGATTTATACGGGTGGTCGTTGGGGGAGAAAAGCGCATAAAAACGTCCGTTGTGATACCGTAAAGATGTGGCCCACTGTCCTTTGCCGTATACGCTTCCTCCTTCAAGGTTATAATAAGGAGTGTCATTGAGAGTGTCAAACACATAACTGATTACATTCCAGTTGACCAAGTCTTTTGAGTGCATAATGGGGCATCCCGGCATCAAGTGCATTGTTGTTGACACCATATAATAATCGTCGCCTACGCGTATAACGTCGGGGTCGGGAACATCGGCCCAAAGTACTGGATTTTGCATCTGAGCTTGTTCGGCGCTTATCCTTGCGGGGAGGCCGATTGAAGTGCAAAGTATGCCGATAGTTAATATGATATTTCTAACATTCATAAGTAATGATGGTTACGTGCTGATGATTGTGCTTGCAAAGTTAAAATACGCGTGTCACACATCCGGAGTTAATGTGTGACACGTATCTTTGCTGATGTTACATCGTCTGTCAGATTAGTTACATATTTCTTTTGCCGTGTAACATTGTAGGGCGTATTTAATTGGCAATCACAACTTTCATGCCCCCTATTATGTATATTCCGCGTGAAAGTCCGTCGATTGCATCGCTACGCTTCACTTGGCGTTTCACACGTATTCCTGTAATAGTGTACACGTCAACAATTTCGTCTGCATCGTATAGAACTGGGCCAATAGCGTCGGTAAGATCTTCTGAATTGGTTAGGTAGACCTTTTCGATTCGGAAAGGATTGTTGCCATATCCCCAGAAGCCAATGATGTATATGTGCGAAGGGTCCATCGAACGCCCCTGGCTCGAAACCATTTCGTGCAGATTGACCACTGACATATTGGAGGAATTGAACCCGTTGTCAGAGGGGTCGCTCCAATAGCTGTCGATGTCAAACAGACGGAAGGCGAGATTGTCAGTGTTTGCCGAGGCTAATTTGGCCACGCAATAGGCATAGTCTGAAAGATCTATGCCGCTCGAATATTGCCATCCGCCGAATCCCCATTGACCGAGCTTTACTTCGTTTGTCGCTTCGTCGAATGTGCCGTCGCCGAATATCGACGGGTTAAAAAGTCCGCTCACTAAAGGGAATGTCTGTGAACTCACGGTGATGGAAGCGGTCTTGACTTCACCGTATGCTCCGGTGTATGTTATGTCGATTCTTGCCGTGCCGTTGTCATGGGCATATAAACGTCCATTGACGGCTGTGGCAACAGACGGATCCGACGATTCGTATGTGACCTCTATTGAAATGTCCTCAGAATTTCCCGAGGAGTAATAGGCCATTACATTTATGCTCTTGAAGTCACCGGTCAGAAGTGTGATTTTGGCCTCGTTAGGTTCGATTTCTATATGGTCGAGATGCTCAGGCTCTTGTGTGGCTGATTCGTAATACTCGTTAAACCAATGATATATAGGCCAGGGACAAGCTTCGCTGTCGGTGAGAAAAGTCGTGCCGTCGGCAGGAACATCTTTAAACTGGGCTAAATGCTCACATCCGGTAAATAATAGCCAACTGACGTTGCGCGTGCGGTCGGCAATGTATTTGAAGTTGGCTCCAAACCCAACCCCCTTCGCTGTGCCTGTGATGCTTTTGCCCCATGAAGCGTCATATTTGGCCGGTGCCCAATCCATTTCAGTAACCATTATCGGTGCCCAGTCTGCAACAGGCATTATTTGACGGTCCCATCCTTTCTGGAATCCTTCATAACCTCCGCCCATGACGCCTCCTAACTCTTGGCTTGGTTCTTCGGCGTCGCTTCCATACCATCCGGGATAAACGTGGACTGCATAGCCGATATTGTCGCCCGTGATGGGATATTGGGCAAAGCCGGAGAACTGTGATTGATAGCTCAGCCCCGGAATCCATAGAATGTTTTTACAGTCTTGTTCGCGCATAACATCGACAATATCCTGAAAAAATGCGCTTAGGCTCTCGAAGTGAGCCGGCGTGTCGCTTCCGTAAGTGCCGTCGGTGCCGAGTATGCTGATCGGTTCGTTGGCCAGCTCAAACATTATATTAGGGTGATTCTTAAGTTTGATATGTGATGCCACGTGACGCCATATTTTAATTAGATATTTTTGATAGTCGTCGCCTACGGCAATTTTGTCTGGACATACGCCGGGCGGACGCATAACCACGTACAGGCCCTTGCTTATGGCATATTCAGCCATGGGAATAAACACCTGATTTAGATATTTGGAGAATCTGTCGTAATCAAAAGCCGATATGTCGCTTTCTCCGGTCACTTGTGAACCCGGCCGGTTGCTCCAGTATGGATCCATGTGTAGTCGGATGAAATTCATTTTCCATCCTGCCGCTAAAATTTGGTCGATTTTAGTCTTGTTGTAGTTTAGACATCCGCTGACGTCATAGTTTGTCCATTGCGAACCCTGTTCGTTAAACCACGGACTATAGGTTTGCGCAAATCCGTGTAGATTGACGATGTTTCCGCTGTCGTCTTTCAGATATCGCCCCTCGACGTGAAGTTCGGGCATCTCCATGCCTTCCCACGCATATAGTATATGGGGCGTAAGCAGTGTTAAGACGATAAGTGTAAGGCGTGATAATAAGACATTTAATTGCATAGCTTGGTTATTAAGTCGCGTATTTTGTGAATGTATGATGACCACGGCGTGGAATTGTCTTCGTCATAGTTAAATTTGTGTTTACAAAGATACGCTGGCGGAGTGCTTGAGGATGAATCATTGCGTATCACAAGTCTTTGACAGTATTACATGAACAGATTTTCGCGTAACATATATCTTTGAAGGCGTAACATCGGCTGGCTTTTTGGACGCGGATGTGGCATTTTATCCCTGCTCGTTTGCTAAAATAGGAGGCATTTATGTATATTTGTACGTTAAAATCAATATTAGTTTCAGACCGATGAGAAAAAATTTGACCCTATTTATTTTGTTGGCGGTGTTTGTGCCGCTCGTTGCGTTTGCTCAACCGCGCCGGGGGAGCCGAGTGTTGACCGACACCATTTTTAGTAAAGCATTAAATGCTCCGAGAGCTTACGATGTCTACCTGCCGCCGAGCTTTGATGCTGAAAGTTCGCGGAAATACCCGGTACTTTATTTGTTGCATGGCATGTGGGGTAAGAATGACGACTGGACAGGCCGAGGTCATCTTAAAGATGTTATGGATCGTCTGATAGCTTCCGGCGAGGCCGATGAGATGATTGTGGTGACCCCGGATGCCGGTGGCGGTAATCCTGAGGAGTTTCAAAATGGCTATTTTAATATGCCCGGATGGGACTATGAGACTTTTTTCTTCGATGAATTCATGCCTGAGATCGAGAGCCGATATCGAATCTTTGGCGATAAGCGGCACCGTGCAGTTGCCGGTCTGTCGATGGGTGGCGGAGGCGCTACTTCATACGGACAACGCCATGCCGATAAGTTTGGCGCGGTATATGCAATGAGTGCTCTGATGGATATTCCCGACTATGGAAAGGCCGAGCCTTCTAACCCGACAGGAAAATTGGCTAAACTCACTGACTCTGTAGTAGCCAACAGTTGTGTGAAGTATGTCAATGAAGCAGATGATGCCCGCAAGACTGACCTACGTAGTGTGGCTTGGTTTGTCGATTGCGGTGATGACGATTTTCTCCTTGACAGGAACATAGAATTTTATCAGGCAATGCGTAATGCCGGCATACCTTGCCAGTTCCGTGTACGCGATGGTGCCCACGATTGGGAATATTGGCACTCGGCTCTTTATACATGCCTGCCTTTCGTAAGCAGAACTTTCAATAAGAGCGAGAAATAAATTCTTGTAAATACAGGTGCCGAAATCGTAAGAAAGAGATAAAAAATTTAAAAGTATAGCTGATATGCAAGGGAAAATCACTATCTTTGCGCACCAAAACATTGACTACTACGGGGCTGACTGGCTTTGACAGCGTGTAGAAGTGGTGTGTAAGCATGCAGAGCTATGATAGCAATGCTCTATAATATCCGTTATCAAAATTATAAATGGCGAAAACAACTACGCTCTTGCTGCTTAATCGAAGCACAGTAGATTAGCTTAATCTCCGCCACAGTGGCAGAGACAAGACATCGCCCGATTGTCCTTTTCCCGAGACGGATCGACAAGGCGGTGCAGATAAATCGGGAATAGGAAGCCTACAGCCTCGGAAGGCTTCCGAAACCTTAGAGGATAAGGTGCCGATTGGTAGTCGTGATCCTGTCGTCGCCCGACAAACAAGTCGCGAATAAGCATGTAGAAAGCTCATTAGTTCCACGTTTGGACGAGGGTTCAATCCCCTCCAGCTCCACTACTCTTGCTGACAACCAACATTTTATGATTAATGAAGACTAAATTTTCGGTATAAATGCTGAAATTTGGTCTTTTTTTACTATCTCTCCAAACGCAACACCATGCTGAAGGAACGACTTAACAAAGCTGAATAGGATATGGAACGAACATTTATGTGGGGCTGGGGTAAAGGCTCATATTATATGCCAATCATTGGAATTGTCATGGTGCTTCCACTAATTTGGATATTTCTAATCCATGTTCCAGTTCTTGGGATTGGATTCCTTGCTATAATGGCATTCTTGGGATGGCTCCAATATATGATAATCCACAACAACAAGTATATCGTGACCGACAAAGAAATTGTCGTTGAGATGTTCTGGACCAAAACAAGAAAATACCGCATTGATAAAATCCAAAGGATTGAATATGTTGACCTTGGTACAGATTGGGGACGGAACCCACCAAATGCAAGATACCAATTGGCAATATACTTTGACCGAAAGTATGTGAAAAGTGTCGAACCAATTCGCTTTGGCCCTGCTGACAGAGACGGTTTAGTGGCTGCTATTTTAGAATCAAATCCTGATATAAAAGTTCATAAATCAGCTTATTCGCTTGATTTTCAAATAACAACTAAGTAAAACGACAATCGAAAGAAAAGGATGAAGAAACGTTGATTTTATCCTCGCCAGTGGTGACAACCATACTAAGAAGTAATCCGGTTTGTCCACATTCAACTCGTCAACATTCCAATCCAACCAAGGAATATAATGAAATGCTTGTACCGGGTCGTTACCGATTGTCAAAGACTTTCAACTATCCACCATATCCTACGCTAAAGTCGGATACGGCATACGTTGAATTTGTCGCGAAGGAATATGAAACCCTGAAACTAAGTCTTCTGCCAAAATACCGAAACAACCGTCAATGGCTTTCTTTTGGTCTTCTTCTCTGCGCTCTTGTTCACGCTTGCGGTTTATTTTTCTGACATAGAGGTCATGGGCGGCATTGAGGTCACCCGGCATAAGGCTCCACCTTTGCCTCATATTGGTTTTATTTAAGAGGTATTCGGCGATTTTCAATTCACCGCTTTTTTTGAAGAAAATCGCACTATGTTTTGTGTATGAAACAAAATTTGACTAATTTTGTTCTGTGGATAGAACGGCATAAGTATGATAAGTAATGAAATACTACGTGAGGTAATGCTCGAAAACCGTGCAGAAGTGATGATGCATCCCGGAGTGTGCCACGCTCCCGGTCAAGAGAGATTATCTGACGAGTCTATATCAAAAGATATTTTTGGGTGATATAGCGGCACGAAACAAGATTGAAAACCTTTTCTCACTCAGGATTCTTTTCAGAAAGATGGCTGAGAGTGTTAAACATCCAATATCCTTTACAAGGGCTACCAACATTGTGGCTTCTACGGGAACGAAAATAGGGAAGGCCACGGTCATAAATTATCTCGGTTATGCCTTGGACGCATATCTGCTCTTGACAGTGCCTAATATCGCCGACACTTTAACCGACAGAATGACAACCCCCAAATATTACTTCATCGACAATGGGATTATCTCATTGCTGGCAATGGACATCCGGACTTCACTGCTGGAAAATCTTGTTGCCCTGACGCTGTTCAGAAGATATGGGGTCAAGGATGCTGTATATCATTACAATCATGGCATCGAAGTTGACTTTGTGATACCCGATGCGGAACTGGCAGTGCAGGTGTGCTATACGATGAATGACTCAGAAGGGACATTCGAGCGAGAGACATCAGCCCTCGTTAAACTCCAAGACAGGATTAAGACAAAACGTAACATCATTGTCACGTATGAGGACGAAGGTGTGGTTGAGAAAGACGGTCTTGTGATTGAGGTGATTCCGGCATGGAAGTATATTCTGAAAATGCTTAAAATGAGTCCTGTATTCTGCAATCAATCCCTAATTCATAACTCATAATTCCTAATTGTATGAAGTACGACGAATTTGAGCAATATATAAGGGCTAAGGAGCCGGGGCCTAAGGAGAGGGCTGAACTGTGGCAAACGGCTATCGGTCTGCAAAAGGTCGATGGGCTGGAGGTGTCCGATTACCTTGTTGACACCGCCAAGAAGCATATCGAGGGTGAGGTCAGCATTGATGATGTTGACCGGCTGATAACGACCTATTATCAGAGTGAGGCGGCTCGTGAAATTCCGGATGGTATGAAGGAGGCAGACGAGGTTTCAAAGAATATTGTCCGTGTGCTTTCAGAGCAGTCGTTTTCTTTCTCTGTGCAAGGTTTGGCCGGACTTCATCGACGCATTTTCCAAGGCGTGATGAAACATGCCGGCGAGTTCCGAAAGTACAATATGACGAAAAAGGAATGGGTGCTTGACGGAGAGACGGTGTTATATGGGCCATACGAGGATCTGACCCAAACCATTGAATATGATATCGATCAAGAACGGCAGTTCCGTTACAAGGGGCTGACTCCGCTTCAAATCATTGAGCATATTGCCAAATTCATATCGGGAATATGGCAGATTCACCCATTCCCGGAGGGGAATACACGAACCACCGCTGTGTTCACAATAAAATATCTCCGCTCAATGGGATATAAGGTTGAGAATGATATGTTCAAGAGCCATTCGTGGTATTTCCGCAACGCTCTTGTCCGTGCCAACTACCGCAATGCAGTCAAGGGTGTGGAGCCTACAGATGAATATCTTGTGCTGTTCCTCCGCAATCTTCTGCTCGGCGAAAACAACGAGTTGAAAAACCGCTATTTGCACATTAGAGCAAGTGAAGTGTTAGGAACCCAAAAGCAAAGTTCACAAGAAAGTTCACAAGAAATCACTGTCAGTTCACAAGAAAAGCCTAAACTAATCTTAAGAATGCTTGAAAGTAATCCTAACATGAACTTGCAGGAGGTTGCCGACAAACTCAATATGACCAGAAGAGGAGTTCAGAAAATCACTGACAAACTGAAATCTGAAGGCAAATTGGAGCGTGAAGGATCAACCAAATCAGGCAAGTGGATAGTAAAACGATAAAGTTATGGCAAAGTAAGTAATCGCTTTAGCACTTTCGTAATGAAATGAAGAAAGAATATATCGAAAAGAACAAGGCATGGCTGGCAGCTAAGGCGCAGGAGCCGGGAGTAAAGGCTCTTGACGGAGGCATCTACTATAAGGTGTTGAAGTCGGGCAACAAGGATAGTCATACACCCAACAGAGGCAGCGTGGTGACGGTGCATTATACCGGCAAAACAATCAATGGCAAGACTTTTGACAGCAGTCGCGGAGGCGTGGCCTCGGCATTCCGTTTGCGTGATTTGATTTCCGGTTGGATTATAGCACTCCAGCAGATGCACGTTGGCGACAAGTGGGAGATCTATATCCCTGCCGATAAAGCATACGGTAAACTCAATCAGCCCGGCATCCCCGGCGGCTCTACCCTCATCTTTGAAATCGAATTAGTAGGAATTGCATAGATATGGAAATCAAGAATAACAAACTGACGGTCACTGGACGGCACATAATGATTGCCGCCGCTTACATATCATTGGCATGTAGCCTTTATTGGCTATACAGTACAATATTTTGTGATGATGCTCAATGGCTATCATTCTTCATGACCGCCATTGTAAGTGGTGCATTGTTTTTCCTATCAAGCAAAAGAAAATGAACACTACTATCTATAATTCAAAGATAGACTGGTGGATACCTGTTATTGTAATTTTCACCGCGTCAGTTGCCTTTATAGGGCCATTGATTGACGGAGAAATATTTTTAGTAGGTCTCCTGCTTGGGATATGGCTATGTATTATGGAAATTATGATGTTTGCCAGTGTCAAGTATCGGATTAGCGATGGAAGACTTGGTGTTCGGAATATCTTCTATAAATGGGAATGGTTTCCCATTGACAAAATCTCTGAAGTTAAAAAATCAAGCGGAATACTTTCCGCACCGGCTCTTTCTACGAAGCGCTTATCCATCAAGTTTTCAGACAAGAAAATTCTGAAAAGCTCGATGCCGTTGGAAATTTCGCCCAAAGACCGTGACGGCTTCATCGCCCAACTCAAGGAAATCAACCCTAATATCATAGAGAAGTAATGGCAGAATTGAAACTGCTACAAATATAAAAGGAGAAGGAAATCATGAAAAGAGAAAACGGTATGGAAAAGTTTCTTATTCATAGAGAGGAACTGAATCAGAGATATAAAAGTCCAAAATTTAAGCATCTGAAATATACGGCTCTTGGCTTCTTTGTAGCGGATATAATATTGTTTACGATAATGATTATCATTTTTGATAATCTGTCCGAATGGTGGTATTTATTGAAACCAATATTCTGACGCCGTAGCAAAATCTGACTTCATAAAAATGATACTGTCATCCATTTGACACAAGCATATCACGAAGAACGACGGCGTTGTTGTGTTCCGTGTCGTGCGAGGAATACAGCAATGTTACTGCCGGCTTATCCTTGACTTCCTCTTTGAGAGCCGAAAACGCAGGATTGGCAAGAAGCTCAGAACGGTATCTTTGCTCGAACTCACTCCATTCTTCATCTGGATTCTGATGAAACCATTCTCTAAGTTCGGTTGAGGGAGCAACGTTCTTATCCCATACGTCATAATGGAATGTTTCGTGTGACAATCCACGAGGCCACAATCGGTCGATATAGATGCGATAGCCGTCATCTGCCGATGCCGGTTCGTATGCTCTCTTTATGTTTATTGTTTGTTTCATAGTACATAAAAAAACATTTTAGCAGTGAGCAATGTTTGTGTTTAACCTTATGTATCGTGAAATTTCTTATCAATAGAAACAAAAAGAGTGTGCAGTGTAAAAATGAGGCTGTGTCAAAATTCAAAAGCTTCTGAAAGAAGCCCAAAATTGGGTAGCCGGGTAAAGCGACCGTTAGGTCGATTTGCCCGGAAATCCGACGACGAGTAGGTGAAATCTGTAAAGATTTATCAATTAGTATGTTACGACGTTAAATCTTTGCAGATTTTTTGTCTTTATCAACTGTGAACCGGAGATAGGCGCTCCGCGCCAATCCCCGGCTATTCATTTTATGCATCTTTCAGATGCTCCAAGGTCAAGAATACGGTCTATGAATTTCTCTACCCATTCATCTTCTTCTTTGGCATGGCCGCCAAATTTACTTGCTAATAACTATCTTTACCCACAGCCCTCCAGTTGAATATATGCCTTGATGCAAATAAATCAATTCTCTCAGGGGCTTATAATAGTTTAAGCAGACATTCGTATATGGCAGAATTATTGGGTCGGGGTGGGTTAGGATTGATTATTTCCGAATCATTGCTGATAATACGATATGCCGGAAATCCGTTCATTCCGAATGCTGACATAATCAATTCGGCGTCGGCTTCGCTATTTATGAAAAAGTCTCTACAATTTTCAGGATGACCACTCACAAGGTTCATCCATTTATCAATGTCAGAACTCATAGCGACGCTTACGAAAACTATATCCTTGTCCTTGAAAAAATCAGCCACTTCTGGCATAGGCTTATTTGACTCTATGCAGGGTCCGCACCATGTGGCCCACAAGTCAAGATATACAATTTTCCCAATGAATTCCTTTTTGAGCAGTTCCGTAAGCGTTGCGTATCTACTATTGATGACTTCCCCATTGCTTAACTCTAAAATATTACCATCCATAGGTTTTTCATCAGGAAGCAACTCGTTATTCGCAGTCTGCCCATAGAGCATATTATAAATATCGGGGTTGGCAAACAACTCTTGAGAAATTTTTGGATAACCATCCCCTTCATCAGATTCTTTTAAAAGCATCGCCAACATTACATCCCTGTTCAAGGATTTTGGATGGCGCTCCACAATGGCATCAATCATTTGAGAAATAGTGTCGGGACAAACCACCCTTTCAAGCCTGTTGAGATATGCTGATAAGTGATAGGGGAACATCATTTCCCGAAGATTATCCTCGTCATTGAGTCCGAATATGGGGTCTTCAAAAAATTCCAATACCCTTTCCGGTGTTTTGTCCTTGTGATCGAGAGCATAGTTTGCTGCGCCAAACAATAAAGACCGCCTCATCAAGTCTTTAGTCTCGTTACCTATTTCCACGGAGTCGGCATAATTATTTAGAATGTCTTCCAGTCCGGAACATATCTTCTTGAAATTATCTAAATACTCCTCTTTTGGCATTTCTCCCGAAGGAAGTTCCACAAATGATTTACTGAAAATATCGGCGTAGACTTTGCCATATTCATTGTTGAGTCTCGCGTGTGAGCCTGAGTAGCGAGCGCCGGATTTTAGATTGGATGCATCGATGGTAAGGAACAAAGAGTCACCGGGTTCGGCATACTGGCAGAAAAAGTTGCGGTCATAGTGTATGGTGAAATTATGTCCAAATGGTATTTCTACGTATGTGTCGAACTGTCCTGCCGAATCTATCTCAACCGCATGACGTGAAATTTTGTCAGACCATGGATTGCAGTTAATTGCTGTGATGACTTTTGCCGATTTGTCGGTCATATTGATGACCTTACCTGAGATAATGACGCGCCATGCCGGATCACACTCAGCTTTTACGATAAAGCTTACAAGAGAGAATATGGCAAACGCAAAAAAACACTTAAAAATTCTCATTTTTTATCGGTTTATTTCTGTGAAAGTGACTCCCGCAACGAAACTGTACGGAACATCCTTCCGCTATGGGCGGAAAAGTATGTAAAAGTACAAAATTTTCAGTTTGGATCGGCACATTTTTTACTCATCATCAGCCATTAAAATTTGTTTTTAAAGTTTGTTAAAGTTCCTGCTTTGAAACGATGCTTGGATAACTTGGCCTCCCATAATGAGACATCCACATGTTTACTGCCGAATTAACAAATAGCTGGAATAGCCAAGGTGCAGGATTATGTTTTGGGGTGGTTAGCGTCGCTTGGGCGGTTTGTTTTTGTTGCGGTTGCTGTTTTGTGAGATGCGGTTCAGGCGTTTGATTATGGCTTTGTGCCGGTCAGTTTTAGTCCGGGGTTGTTGTGTCGGTCGTTTGTCCGTCGGGCGATACGGTTCTGGATTGTCGCCGATTTCGATGTCTAATGAAGGTTCTTTTGATGCAGATGCGGTTGTATGCATTATTTCCGGAGCCACATTCGGGCGTGTCGTACTTTTCTGTGTCGGATTCGCTTCGGTTTTAGCGTTTTTTTCGGCTTGGTTGTTTGGGGCATGTCGGCGCATACGGGCGCGTCGCTGTTTCGCGCGGCGGTCCACGATCTTCTTAATTAATAGGAATGCCATTGTCTCGGCTCCGTAAAGTCCCACAGGTTCGGTGCCGTGCAGTTGATAGTCGCGGATGGCTTTCTCCATCAAGGCTTGGCGGTGTTCGGGTAGCATGGCTATCAACTCTTTCCATTCGCGGTCGAAGCGCGGGGCGCGTATTGCAGTGTGTTTCATTATTTTTTGTTTTTTAAAGGTTAAACTTTTGTAAAGATAATACGCCTTTGAGCTATTGATACTGCGAAATTGGGGTAAATTTTATATCTTTGCTAAGTGGTTTGTTCCCAAAGGTTTGTTTCTTGATTTTTATGGCTTGTTGCAGGCCTTACATTTCTGTGAAGCAGTCCCGCGGAAGAACGCGGTATGTGTCGGCCGGGTTTTTTTAAAGAAATCGCAAATAAATATTTATGAGTTCATAATATTTTGGACAATCGCGAGTTATAAAAATAATTATTAGGTAATATAAACTATCTTATGAATAAATTTTATCAAATCATTTCGATTGCAGTGTTGGGTGTGCTTGTGGCTTGTAATACCGATAACACTATTACTCCCGGAGGAGGATTGCTTCCGGGGGATACTCCAGGAGGAATTGGAGGAACTACAGGATCAGATGACGGAGATGCCCCATCATTTGACCATGACATTTATCCGTACGCCGGCCAACTTGCCAATGACGGCTCCAATGATAAGGTCGGCACCAATGACGACATCTATTGGGAAGCCAATAATTTTAAGAAGAAAGTAACTGTAAAATACAACGGCGCTACTGCCTCGGTAGAGTCGGATTCTGAAGATATATTATCGCATGTCAGCGGGGCTCATGTAGTTATTGACATGCTCACCAACTCAGTTAGCGGGGTGGATATAAATCTTGAAGGCTCGAGTAGCGACGGTAGTCTGAAAATTTATGGAGAGAAGAAGTTTAAATTGACATTCAACGGTGTTGAATTGACCTCTTCGCGCGGTCCGGCTATTAACAGCCAGTGCAAGAAGCGCATATTCGTGCATCTTACTGACGGTACTGTAAATACATTGACCGATGCTGCTAATTATTCATCCGACATTTATTATATATCGGGTTCCAATGAAGACAGCGAGGATCGCAAAGGCTGTTTCTTCAGTGAAGGAAATTTGATATTCAGTGGTACCGGATCTATCGTCGTTGCCGGCAAGATGAAGCACGGCATAGTTTCCGACGGATATATGTACACCCGTCCCGGTGTGACGATAGCAGTGACTGAGGCCGCCAAAAACGCCATACATATAAAGGGCGACAAGACCGATGATCTTCTTATCGGCTACAAGGGTGAGATCGACACTGACAACGGTATGGGCGTGGTAATTACCGGCGGTCTGATCTATACCAACACATCCTCGGAAGCAGGTAAAGGCATAAAGACCGATTACCATGTACAGATAACCGGCGGAACGCTGGACCTGAATACATCCGGCAAGGCAATTTATGACTCATCAGAGAATGACACCTCATCGGCATCCGGCATCAAGGCGGACGGAAATGTATATATCGAAGGCGGCGAGATCTCTGTGAAGAGCACCGGCACCGGAGGTAAAGGCATAAAGGCCGATGGTAATCTATATATGACTGGAGGTACTGCAACCTTATGCACCTCGGGGGGCAAATACGTGTATAACTCATCTAAAAATCTTGAATCGTCGCCTAAAGGCATTAAGGCCGACGGCAACATCACTATCAATGATGGAAATCTGAACATATCTGTCAAGGGAGTCAGCGACGGTTCTGAAGGAATGGAGAGCAAAGCAGAGCTGACCATCAATGGCGGTGAGATTTATATTTATGCGTATGACGATGCAATCAACGCTTCTAAGGGTTTGACCTTCAACGGCGGACGTATATATGCGTATGCCTCAAACAACGATGCTATCGACTCTAACGGATATCTCTACGTGAATGGTGGCCTTATAATTGCTTCCGGAGCGGCCGGCTCAGAAGAGGCACTTGACTGTGAATATAGCAGCAAGTTCCTTATAAACGGAGGAACCATTCTCGGAATCGGCGGAACGTCAATGACGAGTCCCTCATCCTCGTCCTCTCAGAGGGTCGTTATTTATGGTGGTGTATCCGTCTCAAAAAATGCAAAGGTAGCCGTGCTCGATTCATCCGGCTCGCCGATAATGACCTTTACCGTACCGCGTTCTTATAGCAGTGGCACTCTGTTCTTGAGTTCGCCCTCGATCGCGGCAAAAGCCTCGTACACCGTAAGTAAAGGCGGAGAAATCTCCGGCTACAGCGAAAGTTGGAACGGATGGTACGATGGCGGCACCTGGTCGGATGGAACCACCGTTGGTTCGTTCACCAGCAATAGCGTGATCACAACCGTCGGCTCAACCGGTATGGGCGGCGGAATGGGTGGCGGCGGTGGCCGCCCAGGAGGCTGGTAATTCCCCTAATTCACAAATGCAGTTTATATGCGATCCAGGACTGTGGCAATCAGGTCGTGGATCGCTGTTTTATAATTAGGCGTGGCGCTGGTCGAGACGCGATTGGCAATGATTGAGCATACGGTCATGGCTTTGTGTCCGAGCAATAGGGCCAAGCCTTGAAGCGGAGCGCTCTCCATCTCGTAGTTAGTGACCGGCTCGCCCTTGTAGCGGAACGACTCAATCCGGCTGTTGAGATCGGGATTGGCAAGCGGCAGTCTCAGTTCCCGTCCCTGCGGGCCATAGAATCCTACGGCTGAGATGGTGTGTCCGAGCACCATGTCGTCGCGGCCGATGCGTTCTACCAGCTCCTTATCGGCGGGAACAACGTATGGAGCCGCCCACAATGCGTTCCATCCGACATATTCGCAGAATGCACGCTCATAGTCGAGGTCGCATACCCGGTTGCGTCCGGCGTAGAAGTTTAGCACTCCGTCGAAGCCAATGGAATGGGCTGCGACTACCGGGGTGCCTAAGATGAGTTCCGGCTGTAATGCGCCGGAAGTGCCTATGCGGACTAACGTTAGAGTCCTGTGGTTCTCTTTCACCTCGCGTGTCTTGAAGTCGATATTGGCAAGCGCGTCGAGCTCGTTGATTACGATGTCAATGTTGTCAGGCCCGATACCGTGGCTTAGGCACATTATAGGCTTCCCTTTATACGTTCCGCCGATGGTGTGGAACTCTCTTGACGACACTTCAAAAGTCTTGGTGTCGAAAAACGATGCCACCATGTCGACGCGGCCGGGATCACCCACCAGAATGATTCGGTCAGTCAATTGTTCGGGCAATAGATGCAGATGGAATATAGAGCCGTCGGGATTGATAATCATTTCCGAAGCCTGAATGGTGCGTGGTGCCATAATGTTTATGTCTTAAATTTTGGTTTTGATTCTATATTATATTAAACATTGTTAATCCTAAAAAGTTGCGCGGTCACGCCAGTCGGTATTTGCCTCCGGGATAAGTCAGAACAAGTTCTTTAAATTCCATATCTACTAACAAGGGCATAAGTCGGTTGATAGGAATCGACAGCTTGACACACAAGCCGTTAAGCGTCTCTTCGCCCGCGTCCCGCAAAAAGTCAATGACTTTTGATTCGTCGGCTGATAGTTCGATTGGCAGAGACGGCTGTGACCCTTCGTCGGCCACGGCAGTCCAGCGCATGGCTCTGATAATATCTTCGGCACACTCCGCAAGTTGCGCCACATTTCGGGCTATGAGCTTGTTGCATCCGCGGCTATACTTGTCGGAGTTACGGCCGGGCAGCGCAAACACGTCGCGGTTATATTCCGATGCGATGTTGGCCGTCACAAGCGCACCCCCTTTTTCAGCCGATTCAGCCACTATAATACAGTCGGCCATACCAGCCACGATGCGGTTTCGGGCCAGGAAGTTGCCTTTATGCATCTGAGTCTGCGACGAATATTCCGTGACAAGCATTCCGCCATGCCGTGCCATGTCAGCGGCTATCCGGCGATGAACTGCCGGATATATAGTATTAAGTCCGTGTGCTAATACTCCGACTGTCGGCGCATTGTATGCCATCGCTGACTTGTGGGCGGCCACGTCGATTCCGTAAGCCAATCCGCTGACCACGATAAGGCCGGGTATTTTGGCCGAGAGTTCCTTGACAATGTCGTCGACGAATTTCAGTCCGTAAGGTGTAGCGTGTCGGGTGCCGACGATGCTCACCACGTGCGATGCATTTAAGTCGGCAGTCCCAAGTCCGAATAATAAGAGCGGAGCGTCGTCGCATTCGGCAAGCCTTGCCGGAAAGTTGTCGTCACTGAAGTAGTAGGTGTCGACATTGTTCGACTCCATGAAGTCAAGTTCGCGACGGGCTCTTTCGAGCAATTCCTGCCGATAAGCCTGGGCAAACAGATTGTTGCGGCACGCCATTCGGTGGGTCAGTTCCTGCTCTGATGCCTCAAAAAAGTTTTGTTCCGATCCTGTTCGGGCCAATATTTCGCAGGCCAGTTGCCTCGTGAGGCCTCGTAGCGATGCAAATGCTATTTTGTAGATGTCTACCATCCGGGTGGGAGAGAGTTAATGTATATATTTTTTGAAGTATGCGGCCAGTTCGTCGCCGCGGGTCAGCTTGCCGTTGACCATCGTCACGCAACTGACCTCGGCCTTCGCGGCCAGCCGTCCTTCGTGGTTGAAAATTTCCTGATAAAAGATGAATCGCGGACCTTTGCGCGACAGGTTCAAGCGGCTGACAAACTTTTCGCCAGACACCAAAGGCACTTTATATTCGATTGTGACCTTGTTCAATACCGGATAAATGTCGCGGGCGCACATTTCGCGAAACGAGATGCCCTCGCGTTCGCAAAACTCATGTCGGGTATGCTCCATATTGTGAAGATAGTTGGCATTGTTGACAATGCCTTCGGCATCCACTTCATAGTCGCGGACCTTCATTTCGAGCTCAAATATGTATTTCTTATCCATATAGCACAAATATACGAATTCATTGCAGAATTTTCGACATTTATGGGCGAGAATATTTTCGGCGATACATTAATGCGTAGCGTTGGCGACGAAAATTCGTTGACATAATTTGTCCTATTTTCACTTTTCGACGACAAACCCAAAGCTTACTGTCGGCGTTTTAATATCAACAAACGATGATTCTCTGATATTATGAACGAGACACACGTTCTATAGCACTTAAAGGTGTCGGCATTGCAGCAATGAATGCCGACACCTTTTTGCTTTTCATGGCGACCCCCGCGATTTTATAAGCTATCTCTTTAGAGGAGAAGTTGATGCATTCAATGAATGTATTATTGATGGATTTTGGGAGAAAGTGGGGTGAATCTCATAAAAAGTAGGGTGGAAATGGCGGGGAGTGGGGCGAAAATGATTATATTTGCATTGCGCTAAATAAGACAGGATGATGTGTCCGTGAAGATGTTTTGGCGCAATAAACCATAGATAAAACATAAATAAGATATGAGGTGCAAAAATGGTATAGCGGTTTTGTCGTTGGCATTGTGTGCAATGGCGGGCGGTAATCCGGCCGAGGCTAAGGAGGTGAAGATTAAGTTGCTTCAGACGAGCGACATACACGGAAATTATTTCCCGACTAATTTTATTACCCGTCAGCCGTCGAAGGGCAGTATGGCAAGGGTGAGTTCGCTTGTCAAACAAATGCGTGAGGATTATAGCAATAATGTCATACTGATAGACAATGGCGACATTCTGCAAGGACAGCCTACGGTGTACTACTACAACTATATGGATACGGTGTCGCCCCACGTGGCATCGCAGGTGCTTAACTTTCTGCGTTATGATGCCGGAAATGTTGGAAATCATGACGTGGAGACGGGCAGGTCGGTGCTTGACCGTTGGGCTTCGCAGTGCGACATGCCGATTCTCGGAGCCAATATTATCGACACTGCGACCGGCGAGACACATTTCCCCCCTTACAAGGTGGTGGAGCGCGAGGGCGTTAAGGTGGCTATATTAGGCATGATAACTCCGGCCATACCGGCATGGCTTCCGGAATCGCTATGGCAAGGTCTGCGGTTTGACGACATGGAGTCGACGGCTCGTAAATGGGTGCCTATAATAAAAGAGCGCGAAAATCCGGATGTCATTGTCGGCATGTTCCACGCCGGGCAGTCGGCATACGATCTTGCAGGTACGCGCGAAAATGCGTGTCTGGAAGTGGCCGAGCGCGTTCCGGGTTTTGACATTGTGCTTATGGGCCATGACCATCGTAGGGCCGACATGAAGGTGGTCAATGTAGAGGGCGATACAGTTTTGGTGATGAATCCGGCCAACAATGGCGTTATGATTACCGACATAACCATGACATTTGACGTTGACGACAACGGCCGGGTTAAGTCGAAGAGTTTCGACGGCAAGCTTACGGCAACTGACGACTATGCTCCTGACCCCGAGATGATTGAGGCTTTCGCTCCGCAGATACAGACAATCACGGAATTTGTCAACGGACGCATAGGCACTATGAGCGAGACCATTACCACACGCGATGCATATTTCGGCCCCTCGAAGTTCGTTGATCTAATACATGAGCTTCAGCTCGGGTTGACCGGTGCCGACATATCGTTTGCGGCTCCGCTGTCGTATGATGCCACAATTGCCGAGGGCCCGATAATGATGAACGACATGTTTAATCTCTATAAGTACGAGAATATGCTCTATGTCATGGAGCTTACCGGACAGGAGATAAAGGATTATCTCGAATATGCCTACTCGATATGGACTAATCAGATGAAGTCGGCCGACGACCATCTGCTACTGTTTAAGGAGCAAGCCACAGAAGGCGACGAAAGCCGTTCGACCTTACGCTATCCTACATATAACTTCGATTCGGCAGCCGGCATCATTTACAAAGTGGATGTTACCAAGCCCACAGGCAGTAAAGTGACCATAATAAGCATGGCCGACGGATCGCCATTCGATACGGCTAAAACGTATAAAGTGGCTTTAAATTCTTACAGAGGTAACGGAGGCGGTGAGCTTCTGACCAAGGGCGCAGGCATTCCGCAGGACAAGCTTTCGGAGCGCATAATATATTCTACCGACCGCGACCTGCGTTTCTATCTCACTGACTATATCAAACGATTGGGTACTCTTAACCCACGCAAACTCAATCAATGGCGTTTCGTGCCGGAAGACTGGGTCGGCAATGCGGCACGTCGCGACTATCAAATTCTTTTCCCGAATTAACAGATTGTCATTCAAAAAATTATGAACAGATTAGTGCTTTCCTTTGTCGCATTGGCCTTTATCGCGAATGCATTTGGCGTGAATACGCGCATTGTAAATCCGGATTACACATCGGGCGGTCTGACATTCTCGGTAGCTGAAATTGAACTAACCGATACGGCAACTATATTGACTGTCGACATTTATGCCCGCAAGGGACATACGGTCAATCTTTCGCCGGACAGTTATCTGCTCGGAGAGGTGACGGGCGAACGCTATCCTTTAATCGGTACGCAGGGCATAAAGCCCGGAGAAAAGTTGGCGTTTAACGACACGACGCATGTTGGTGCCGTTTTGAGTTTTAAGCCTATAGCCACAGCCGACTCTGTGATTAGCTTCATCGAGCCTGATGGTTGGAATGTCAGAGGCCTGAATCTGCATGGAGGGCACAAAGGCTCAATGGTGACCCATGTCAGCGGTACTGTCGATGACTATCCTGACTGCACGTGGATTGTGTCATTGGAAGCCGGAAAGGATTTCAGGGTCAATAAAAGTATTCTTGTTCCGGTGCGTGACGGAAAATTTTCATTTGACATATACTCCGATACGCCGATTGTGTACGAATTTTCGCCGGGGATCGAGTTGGTCAGCGGTTCGTGGACGACGGATATCTTTTTCTGCGACGGAGGCGATGTCGTAGTAAATGTGAATCGTGACAGTTGCTCAATTGTTGAGTCGGATGGATTTACGGCTGATTTGCAGACTCTTAAAAGGAGTAAAAACAACATACTTAATAGCAAGGTTCGTCAATCGCCGGAATATCGGAGATTCCTGCAGATGGTCGATTCGATTGGTGAAGATGCATGGAATCAACCCGAGGTGAAGCGTCTGAACGAAGAGCTTCTTAATCTCAGCAATAAGGCGCAGGAGGAGTGGCTCGACTCAATAGCACCGCTCAGGAGTCTGCCGGCACTGTTCATGCTTGCCAACAATGTCATGAATGGCAGTAAATTAATGGGAAAATCGCTTGATGCTTTCTCCCGCAATTTTGCCGATACTCTGATGGAGCATCCATATCATCGTATGCTGAGTGAGATTGTCAAAGCCGGACAGGCTGTGCCGGGAAATAAATTCATTGACTTTACTGCTCCGGACCTTGACGGATGCAACAAGACTCTCTCTGAGTTGATTGACGGTAAGATAGCAGTAATCGATTTGTGGGCTTCATGGTGCGGGCCTTGTCGCCGACACTCCATCTCGATGATTCCACTTTATGAGAAGTATCGCGATCGTGGTTTTGAGATTGTAGGGGTGGCGCGCGAAAATGGCTCTACCGATGCGATGCGCCGAGCCATCAGTGCTGACGGATACCAGTGGATAAATTTGGTGGAACTGAATGACCGTGCCGGAATTTGGAATAAATATGGAGCCGGAAATGCCGGTGGAACGGTAATCCTTGTGGGGCGTGACGGAGTAATCCTCGAAGTTGATCCGGATGCATCGCGCATCGAAGAAATTTTGCGCCAAGAACTCGGCGAGTAAAAAAGGAATAAGACGCTGTGTCAAAATAGAATTATCGCATCTGAAAGATTTTTATTTCTTTATCAAACTTAAGCCGGAGATAGGCGCGTTGCGCCAATCCCCGGCTATTTATTTTATGCATCTTTCAGATGCTTTTGTATTTTGACACAGACCCTTAAATCAGATACTGCGAAGAGATGGACTGATTTTCGTGTACGCGTCGGATGGTGTCGGCAAAAAGATGTGCAACGGAGAGAATCGTGCACTTTTTGCAGTCACCTTTGTAAGGAATACTGTTAGTGAAAATCATCTCGACCACTGAACACTCGTCGACGCGCTGGCTTGCAGGGTCGCTCATAATAGCGTGTGAGCATAAGGCGCGAACACTTTTGGCTCCTTCTGCCATCATAAGGTCGGCCGCCTTGGTGATGGTGCCTGCCGTGTCGACCATATCGTCAATGAGGATAACGTTCTTGTCCCTAACATCGCCAATGACGGTCATTGAAGCTACGACGTTTGCTTTGGCACGTTGTTTGTGGCACAAAACCAAGGGCACGTCGAAATATTTGGCATAGTTGTTTGCGCGTTTGGCACCGCCTACGTCCGGAGTGGCAATAACCATGTTGTCCAGATGCAAAGATTCGATATAAGGGATGAACACCGACGAAGCATATAGATGGTCGACGGGAACATTGAAGAATCCCTGTATCTGATCGGCATGAAGATCCATGCAGATAACACGGTTGACACCGGCTGTGCTCAGAAGGTCGGCCACAAGCTTGGCGGCGATAGACACACGGGGCTTATCCTTGCGGTCCTGACGCGCCCAGCCGAAATATGGCATAACGGCAATGATTGAAGCGGCAGATGCGCGCTTGGCTGCATCGATCATCAGCAATAGCTCCATGAGATTGTCGCAGTTGGGGAAAGTCGACTGTACCAAATACACTTCGCATCCGCGGATTGACTCTTCAAAAGATACTTCAAACTCGCCGTCGGCAAAACGCTGGATATTCATCTTGCCAAGCTCCACGCCCAAGTCTTCGCATATCTCCTTGGCCATGTATTCCGACTTTGTTCCGGCAAAAATCTTAAAGGGAGGTAACATTACAAATTATTTAGTTCAGAAATTTTCTACAAAATTATGCTTTTTTGACTTGACTTCGTCTATTGGAGCCACTTTTTTTATCGTAGGGAAGCACATTTTTATGCTTAATCTTCCATACTACGGCATCATTGGGACCCACTTCTGTCACAAACGGCTTGTCAGGCGACAGCGACTTGCGCATCATGTCGCGGGACAAAAGCTCCGTAGCCACGCAGTCGCCTTGAGGCAGGCTCAGCACTTCAAAGGCATGGAGCGGTATATTGATGCTCAAATTACACGGTGTCGGTGAGAAATTCACGGCTATCATCAGTGTCTCGTCGTCGCAACTGCGCAGGAAAACGTATTGCCGATGGGGATTTAGTGTGGGATTGTCATAGTTGACATACATGAGGTCGAAGAAGCGTCCGCGTGATATGGACTTTTCAGAATTGCAAAGCCGGAGAATTGACCGGTATTTATTGCGCAACCAAATTTCGCGTCCGGAAAGCTTTTCAGTGTCGCACTTTCCGTCGTTAAACCAACGGCGCACTGTCGGCATACTCCAATAGTCAAATATTGTAGTGCGTCCGTCCAGGCCGCTGAAACCTTCTGCGTCGAGGGCGCGTTCTCCGAGTTCTTGGCCGGAATAGATCATCATCGGTCCCGTATTGAAAAATGCGCTCACCACGAGCGAGGGTATCACGAGCGAGGGGTCGCCGGCATATTGTGGCGATCCGAATCTCTGCTCGTCATGGTTCTCAAGGAAGTTTAGCATGTGGGGAGCCACACTTTCGACTGTCTGCCAGCAGTTGGTTAGCTGTGCCGCAGAAACGTTCCAACATTGGATGCCCCGCAAGGTGTCATATAAGTTGACTTTGTCGTAAAGATAGTCAAACCCGCCATGGTTTACGAATGAAGGATAGAGCGACACGTCGTATATTTCGGCTATGAAAGTGACTCTGGGATACCGCTCGCGCACATTCGACAATGCCCACGACCAAAATTCAAGCGGCACCATGTGGGCCATATCGCACCTGAAGGAATCAACCCCCTTGGAGGCCCAGAAACGCAAGATGTCGAGCATCTGGAACCACGTCTTGGGAATAGGGTAAAAGTGGCGTGAGCCGTCGCCATAGTCAACGCCATAGTTCAATTTTACCGTCTCATACCAGTCGTTGACCGAGGGGAATGCGTTGAAACAGTCGTTGCCGGAAGCCTTGGCCGGAAATTCCACGTATGCATCTTTACCTTCGCCCAAGTCGAAACTCGGAGCGAACAGCTGGTGAGGAATATAGTAGAAATTATTGTCACGGTCAAAGAACCGGGTCTTGTCGTCGCCCTCGCCGAAGTCTGACACGTGAGGTGGTCTGGCATCAGAGATGTATTGCCTCGAAACGTGGTTAGGCACAAAGTCAATTATCACCTTCATGCCGGCATCGTGCGTACGCTCGACGAGCGCTTCAAATTCCTGCATTCGGTTCTTTACGTCGACAGCTATGTCGGGGTCAATATCGTAGTAGTCCTTGATGGCGTACGGAGAGCCTGCTTTCCCTTTTACCACGTATGGATTGTCGCGGTGTATGCCGTATTGCGTATAGTCTGTCTGATTAGAGTGCTCGATTACGCCTGTGTACCATACGTGGGTAGCTCCGAGGTCTTTAATGGAGCGTAGCACACGAGTGGTGATGTCGTTCATCTTGCCTGAACCGTTTTGCTCAATAGTGCCGTTGGGCACGCAGTTGGCGCAGGTGTTTGCGAACAGGCGCGGCAATAGCTGATAAATGACCGGTTTTTCGTTGTTCATCATATTCCTTAATTATATAGCACAATCATAATTCCATTAAATCACTTTCTTATTTGCATAGTTTTGACTCCAACAAGGCTTTCTTGGTGGCTTTATAGCCGCTTTTGAACATCTTGTCTTTTTCATGCATGTTAAACACGTTGACATCCGAGATGGAGTCGGTCGATATGATGGTGTCGCACATCTTCATATCGTTCACCGCATTTGCCCTTGCCATCAGATGATATGAGCGTGTGGCTATGTCTATGATGGAGCTCGACATTTCGTCGATGGTGCTCAGCGGGCTTACATTAACTCCGATAAGATGCTCGCACTCGTTTCTTATGGCCCATGCCGGCAGATTGTGGAGCACACCGCCGTCGACATAACTGACCCCTCCGATTTTCACCGGCTTGAACACTATCGGTAACGAGCATGACGCCATTACGCGTTCGGCTATCCTGCCTTGTCGCCACTGCACCGGCACGGCGTTAAAAATGTCGGTGGCGCAGATGGCTATGGGCGTCGGGCATTCTTCAATATTTTTGACGAGAAGGTTGGCATCGAGAAATTCCTTAAACCCTTCCATGCGGAGAAATCCGTCCTTGGGGACGGCAATCTCGCAAAAATCCGACATTTTAATTTTGAGGAACCGCTTGAATATTTCCATCGGAGGCATTCCCGAGCCGTACAAGGCCGCGGCTATGGAGCCGGCACTTACCCCGGCAATAATGTCGGGCTTGATGCCGAGTTCGTCCATGGCATACAAGGCACCCAAATGGGCCAATCCCCGTGCGCCCCCTCCGCTGAGAGCCAGACCTATCTTGTATGGTTTCTTATTTAGCCAAAACATATCTTCACAAAATTACAACCGAAAAGCGAATAACGCAAACATAACGTTCGCTAAAGGAGAAATAGTGTGCATTATTAACAACAATATAGCTTTTGCGGAGTTCTCATTGTGATATTATGATATTTTAGGAATAGCGATACCTTTGTGCGGAAAACGTATATCAAATAGCTTAGGGACGGTATTCCTCGCCGAGGACGAGCTTGTCGCCGGAGTCGTCGACGTGGAACAGGTGAGGCACGCGGATGTAGCGGCCGTTGACATCCTTATGGCTGTGAACCGACATCAGCAGCTGCCCGTCGAATGTGCGGAACAGCATTCCGTGTCCGAAGTCGTCCGGGGTAAAGGGCTTCTCCTCTTGAATCCAGGGGCCGTCGAGTGTGCCGCTTTGTGAATATGCGATGCCTTGAGTGTAGATTTTATCTATCCAGCTCGTCCAGATCATTGCCAGCCGTCCGGTGGCGGTACGGTGCAGATACGGGCCGTCGGTCACTCGGTTCGGACGCTCTTTCCCTTCGACTACTTCGTGGCTCCAGGGCGACGCGCTTGCGCGGAACAGAATCTGTCCGTCGCCAACGGTGCCGGTCATATCCGGCTTTAACTCTATTTTCTCAATGGTACCGTCCCAGTTTTGTAGCCATTCCCAACAGTAGACCATGTAAGGCTTTCCGTCGGTGTCGACCCAAAGCGTACCGTCGAGGGTCAGTTTGTCGGCAGGAAGGTATTCTGCATCTGCGCCTTCGGCAGGCCGGTAGGGCCCTTCGGCCTTGTCGCTGACAAGCACGTGACATGCGCGGCGTTCAAGATTTGTGCCCTTATATGAGCCTACAGATACGGCGTGGTTGGTGAATGTGGCAAAGTAGTAGTATTTATCGCCATATTTATGAAGTTCTGCTGCCCAGATGGCAGGACGCGGCCCCATCCACGATGTAGAGTCGGTCATTGCCACAGTATACGGGCCTTCCCAAAGCTTAAGGTCGTGACTTTTCCAGAGCTTTCCCCCTGTGCCGGTCATATAATACATGTTAGTGGCATCGTCGGCCAGGATGCACGGATCGCTCATAATGATTGAATCAAGAGGCACGTCGTGGCGCAGTCTGTTGCGGTTGGGACGGGGTTGAGCCACTGCCGGAATAACCGTCAGTGTAAGGGCGATGGCCCATAAAATTCTGGTCGCTGTGTTCATAATGATAAATGGATTTAAATAATCGGGGTTTAGAGTCCCCTACATATAATTTTCAACAAAAATAATCAAAATCCTCCGCTTGTCCAAACAAAGCACCGTACATATCAACCCCAATTACAGTAAGTTTTAAACGCGCGATAAATTTTAATGCTTAATTAATCGCCGAATTTCCTCTTTTTTAATTGAAGGGATGTTTCTTTGTGTGCGGAATTAAAAAATACCGGAATAACATTAAAAAAACAGTGCAATGGCAGGAATAAATAAAAGTATAGCAGTTATGGCGTTGCTTTTCCCCGGAGTAATGGGGGCAAAAGTATCGTTGCCGTCCATATTCTCTGACGGTATGGTGCTTCAGCAGGAGAGCGAGGTTGCCATCCGTGGTACGAGCGACCGCAAAAATCATGAACTTAGTGTGTCTGTGCCGTGGAACGATAAAGCTTATCGGACGATTACAGACAATGATGGAAATTGGGAACTGAGATTTAATACTCCGTCATTTGGAGGGCCATACGAGATTACGGTCAGTGACGGCGAACCGTTGACCATCCGTAATGTGCTTGTCGGGGAGGTCTGGCTTTGTTCAGGTCAGTCAAATATGGATATGCGGGTCAGCGGAAGGTTTAATGATCCGGTAATTGGAGCCATTGACGCTGTGGTAACTTCTGAAAATCCCGAGATAAGAATGTTTACTGTTGGGGCTAAAATGACTTCTCAGCCCGAATCGGATTGCGTGGGCAGCTGGGAGGAAGCCTCGACGGAGACAGTTCCCGAATTTTCAGCTACGGCTTACTTCTTTGCTCGAAAACTTCACTCAGTGCTTAATGTGCCGGTAGGCATTATCCACAGCAGTTATGGCGGGTCGCGTGTTGAGGCGTGGATGAGTCCCGAAGGTGTCGAGCCTTATAAGGGTAATCCGGATGTGCACAACGAGTCAATTCTTTACAACGGTATGCTTGCGCCTGTTGTCGGCTACGGAATCCGAGGATGTCTGTGGTATCAAGGCGAAGCGAATATAGATGCCCCCGACTTATACATGAGTCTGTTTCCGGCGTTAGTGGCCGACTGGCGCGAAAAGTGGGGCCAAGGCGAATTTCCATTCTATTATGCGCAGATAGCTCCCTTTGCCTACAATAAGGGTGAAGAGAAGGGTCAGAGTTCGGCTTATTTGCGTGAGGCTCAGACGAAATGTCTTGAATTAATACCTTCGTCAGGCATGATTATACTGACGGATATCGGCGATTCGCGAACCATCCATCCGATGGAAAAGATTGCAGTAGGTGACCGATTCGCCTATTTGACATTGTCACGTACTTACGGGAAAAAAGGGTATACTCCGACCGGCCCCATTTATCGTTCGATGGATGTTAAAGGCAACGAGGCGGAGATAGCATTTGACAACGTGGGGAAGGGACTTACATCCTACCGTGAGCCTCTGACCGGATTTGAAGTGGCGGGTGCCGACAGGGTATTTCATCCCGCGGAGGCACGTTTTGGAAAAGATTCACAGACAGTCATTGTCAGTTCCAAAGAGGTCGACGCTCCGGTGGCGGTGAGATATGCTTTTAAAGACTATGTGAAAGGGTCATTGTTTAATATGTTTGGCTTGCCGGCTTCTTCATTCCGAACCGACGAGTGGTAAAATTTTGATAATATGAAGAATAGAGCTGTATTTACGCTTATTTGCGGACTTCTGTGCCTGCCATCCGCCGGATCCGATATATACAGAAATGGATGGATTGATTTTAACAAAAACGGGAAGAAAGATGTCTATGAGTCACCGGAAGCATCTGTCGACGAACGTATTGAGGACTTGCTTAAGCAGATGACCCTCGAGGAGAAGACGTGTCAGCTTGCCACTCTTTATGGCTCCGGCCGAGTACTAAAGGACGCTTCCCCGACAGCGGGATGGAAGTCGGAGATATGGAAAGACGGCATAGCCAACATCGATGAGCAGGCTAATGGTTTGGGTACGTTCGGATCGGCACTTTCATATCCGTTCGGAGTAAGCGTTGATAATCGGCACGCCATTCAACGTTGGTTCGTGGAAGAGACGAGGCTGGGCATTCCGGTAGATTTTACCAATGAGGGCATACGCGGACTTAACCATGACCGCGCCACAATGTTTCCGGCTCAATGCGGACAGGGAGCCACGTGGGATCGGAGTCTAATCCGCGAAATAGCGCGAGTTACCGCTGAAGAAGCCAATGCTCTGGGGTATACCAATATATATGCTCCGTTGCTCGACATATCGCAGGATCCGCGTTGGGGCAGGGTGGTCGAATGCTATGGTGAAGATCCGTATTTAGTCGGTGAACTGGGCAAAGAGATGATTCTCGGACTGCAATCGCGCGGACTCGTGTCGACCCCGAAGCACTTTGCCGTTTATAGCGTTCCGGTAGGAGGTCGTGACGGGGGAACAAGAACTGATCCGCACGTGGCACCTCGGGAAATGCGCACATTATATCTTGAACCGTTCCGAAAGGCTGTCCAGGAGGGTGGCATAATGGGCATAATGAGTTCCTATAATGATTATGACGGAATCCCGGTGACCGGAAGCGGATATTTCCTGACCGACATTTTAAGAAACGAATGGGGATTTAGGGGATATGTGGTGTCTGACAGCGAAGCGGTTGAATTTCTGTACAGTAAACATCGTGTTGCTGAGGATGCCGTTGAGGCGGCCGCTCAAGTAATAAACGCAGGACTGAATGTGCGCACTAACTTCACTCCACCAGAGCAATTCGTGGAGCCACTGCGCGAAGCTTATAGGCGCGGATTGGTTTCCGATTCAATAATTGACAGCCGTGTAAGGGATGTACTTAGAGTGAAGTTTGAGCTTGGACTTTTCGATAATCCTTACAAAGGGTCGAAAGATGCCGTTAAAACAGTACATTCGGCTGAACATAAATCCGTATCAAAGCGCGCGGCCCTTGAATCAATTGTGCTCCTAAAGAACGAGGGTTCAATGCTTCCGTTGGATAAATCTATTAAGAATGTGGCGGTAATCGGCCCTAATGCCAACGAACAGGCCAATCTGATATGTCGATACGGGCCGGCAAATGCCGATATAAAGACTGTCTATGAGGGAATACGCGACTATTTGCCGGGCGCAAATGTCAGATATGCCAAAGGAGCTGACATAATAGATTCGCATTTCCCCGAGAGTGAATTATATGACGTACCGCTTGATTCGGCGGAGAAAGCCATGATCGGCGAGGCGGTAGGCCTTGCCCGAGAGTCGGATGTGGCTATAGTAGTCTTAGGCGGCAATGAGAAGACGGTTCGAGAGGAGTATTCCCGAACTTCATTGAATCTCGCCGGAAGGCAGCAACAATTGCTCGAGGCTGTCTATGCCACGGGCACCCCGGTTGTGTTGGTCATGGTTGACGGCCGGGCAGCCAGCATCAATTGGGCCGACCGATATGTGCCGTCGATTATCCATGCGTGGTTCCCCGGAGAATTTATGGGCGATGCGATTGCCGAAGTGCTGTGGGGCGACTATAATCCGGGAGGCAAGCTCGCCGTGACATTCCCCAAGAGCGTGGGTCAGATTCCGTTTGCATTTCCGATGAAGCCGGGAAGCGACACTAACGGTAACGTACGCGTGGCCCATGCCCTGTATCCCTTTGGTTACGGTTTGAGCTATACTACATTCGACTATAGCAATTTGCGATTGGATAAAGATTTCGCAGATGCCGACGACGACGTGCTTGTCTCGGTAGATGTAACCAATACGGGTAGTGTCAAAGGCGAGGAGGTGGTTCAGCTTTATCTCCGCGATGATATAAGCAGCGTAATTACTTATGACAAGGTTCTAAGAGGCTTTGACAGAATAGCATTGAATCCGGGAGAAACGAAAACGGTAACTTTTAGGTTGACTCCCCGCGATTTGTCGATTTACGATCAGTCTAACAGGTTTGTTGTCGAGCCTGGTACATTCACCATAATGGTAGGCTCATCATCCGCCGATATACGTGGAAATGTAAAATTGACGGTTAATGGTTAAAAAAAATGTTGCTTCAGAGTGTATTAATGTTCTCGTTAACCGTAAAATAACCGTCTGCTTAATCCGCTGACTTTAACTTTGCAGAGTGAATAATGAAAAACAGAAATGTAACACGATTTTTAGGTACTTTAGTTCTCTTAAGGTAAGAAATTTGTAAAAGGTTAGAAAGAGCCCCTCCCGCAGTGTTCGCGTGAGGGGCTCGTTACTTGCAATGGTTTAGGCTCTTATATATCCCTTTTGCAGACATCGACAAACGACAGGGGGTAGTCTTCGCCGAGGCTATGCCGGTATTCGCGACAGAATTTGTTATAGACCGTCTGGGCCATTCTTATCATCTTGCGTTTGCTTAAAATGTGGCATTTTGCAATCATGGCTTCTTCGCTCAGAAGTTCATGTTTCGAATTAGTCTCGGCAATACGGTAAGCCAAATCGTCATTTTTACCATATTCATGCTTAAGCAGTTTGCCGAGAAGCGTGAGTGCCTGATCGGAATAGTCGCCTTTGTACCTGTCGAGCCATTCGTATGTGGTGTTTGGCACCAACGGCCCCATCAGAAGCAATTCAAGTATTTCGTTGACCAGTTCTGGGGATACGTTTTGCGAATGTTTAATGTCGGATATTCGTTTTATAATTTCCCTGTAATCAAAGAAAACATCGCCGATGTCAATTTTGAAGAACCCTCGGTCAAATGTGATAGAAATGTTGCCGACTTCTTCGAGAAGAAATCGAAGCTTGCGCATCGATACGTTTCGATTGTTTTTGGCCGCTTTCTCGTCTTTATCGTTCCAAATTTCGCTGTCGATTATCTGGTATTTAATGCCCGCACTGTTTTCCTCGCATGAGAGAAGCAGGAATATAAGCAGATTCTTAAGGCGCGACGTGAATTTTGAGGTTATGTCGTTGCCCTCTTTGTCGCGTACGCAGAATCCCCCTAACATTGAGATGGATGAGTGGCTTCGATCGAATCGGCAGATCTCAGTTTTGGGCTTGTCGAGCACCATAAACTGATAGTCGGGTTCCTCTTCTGTCGGCGATTGGGGGACTGATTCTTCTATAACTTCTGATGTGTTGGGAACAGAGTCGTCGGTCGGCAAAACAGGCGTGTTGACTTTTCTTCTGCGAAGGTTGACATAAACGATTATACCTCCGGCCATACATAGCAGTATAATCAGTATAACAGCCCAATTTACAGCTGACTTTTCATCAGAAACTTCATTTTCCGGCTCTTCCGGGTATAGTTTTGCGACGGCATCCGCCACGAACGGCGAAGATATTTCGTAAATGGCGTATTCGTGGGTGACCGGATCTTGTCTGCGGTCAAATACGAGATAGAATCGTTTCGAGTCGGAACTGCGGAACAGGTCAAAGACGAAGTCAAAGGCATACATTTTTGAATATATATTGCCTGAAAGCTTTATTAATTCCGGACGCGTTCTCGGTATTTTGACGAGATCCCCTCCGTGGGTGGTAGTGGCAAGATAGAAGCAGTCGTCGGTATCGTCGTAATACATGGTTTGTGAGGGCAGAAAATCTTTGGGCACGGAGTCGATGTGCCATAGTCTTTTGCCTTCCCACGTGGCTAAGTCATATTCATAAAGAGAGTAATCGTAAGCCGATGCTAATTCTTGCTGACCGGTTTCGTTTCCCCTTCCTCCGAATATGTATAATTTGCCGTTATGAATACCCAAAGCGGCCGATGTAAGAGGTGTCATAGCCGGCGACAGTTTGCATTCCTGAATCGAGCCTGAGGTCAAATCGATTTTAAAAAGGTCGTTGTGGAATCGGTAAAAGCCATAACCTCCGAATGCGTATGCATATTTACCGTCAATGACGAATGCATGGTTGGAGTAGTTGGCTTCAACATCCTCGTCATCAGAGCTGTAGTCCCATGATTGCGACTTCATGTCAAACCGTGCCACCTTTTTCTCAGTCAGGTTGTAGTTAATAAGGCTGTTTGAGATGGTATCGTATGTGAGGTGATTTGAAAAGACCATCGGACGCTTTCCTGACTTGACGGGAATCGACCCTTTTTCGCCTGTCAGAGGTGAAAAAGTCAGAACATTGCTGTCGGAAACTATATAAAACATCTCGCGGCGAGGATCAAAGGCAGTCTGGGTGTTATCCTTAAACTCCTCTGAGTAGATTGTGCGCCATAGCGTGTGGTCGTCAATCAGCCAGTGCGGATTCTGAGCCGTGGCTATGATTCCGCTAATGCTGTCGACTGCCGTGTCGGGTCCGTTGTGGTAAGTGAAATTCCAGAAACTCGCCTTTTTGCCGTCGACCATGACAGTTACATCTTCCAGCTCAATGGGTGCGATATCGTGCCTCTTAAGTTCAAGATTTATGCCGAATTTAAAAGTGGCCGATTTAGTCTTTGACAGGTCGACCGGAGCTTCTATCACAGAGCCGTCCAGATTCAGTTGAGCTTTGTTGTGCTGTTTGTCGAGCAGAAAAGCGGCGTTGTGCAGGTACAGCGAATCGGAATATGTGATCGGACTGTCGTGCAGAATTAGTTGTTTGTCGTTTACCACCATTCCGAGTCGATAAGAATCGGCGTTGCTGTTGTAGGAGCATAGAATTGATATTCGGTTCCCGTCATCGGTATTGATAGAGGCTATGTTGCCGAACATAGTCGCGGAATAAAAATCAAAATCGAATCCGAGGCAAAATTCATCGTTAAACTTATAATATGTGTCGCCAACGGAGAGCGATGTTCGTTGTTCTATCGGGTAGCCGTGTGATTGAAATCTCAGTCCGAGGTTCATAGCCATTAAGTTGGCGGAAGCCGTCAACATTAACATCATGGCGTAGGATAACAGACGTAGCATTATAATTGGGTCTTGTATTAATTACTGTCTTTCATTTATGCAAAGATAGTAAATTCGTCAGATATTTCGCGCAACAACGCCGTAGTTCTAATTAGAGGAGCCGGGTCAGATTACGCATTAAGAGCCGATTTTCGCATTAAAAGTAGCCGTTTTTAATATTTCCAAGCCTGTTTTCACTTAGCGAATCACTTAATTTAATTTGATTAGTGAAAATAAGCTAATATGTTAAGTTATTGTAATACAGAGAAATATATGTATTAATTGAAAGTTGAGGCGTATTAAGTGAAGATTAATCTTAAAATATATTAACGATTAATTTGGCGCCTTTAAATTTGCCGCTGAATCATGAAATACACGGAACTATGCCGAGATTTCTTGATTATTTATACATAACTAATAACTTAACCAATGGAAAAAATCCAGCTATTAACCAATGGAAAATCCATGAAATTTTACCCTCCGAAATTGAAAGGTATTAGATCTTGGATATTGATGCTGTTTGTAGGGTTGGCCTTGAACATGTTCGCCCAAAACAGGCAGATTACCGGTACGGTAACCGATCAAGACGGCGAGCCTCTGATTGGTGCCACAGTGAAAATTACGGGTACTGCAGTCGCCACGGCTACAAACGTTAACGGCGACTTTGCCCTTACCGCTCCCTTGCAGGGAACTCTCGAAGTTTCGTATATCGGCTATGCTCCGGTAAAAGTGAAACTTAACAGTTCTACTGTCTACAATGTCAAGATGACTGAGGATATGTCGACTCTTGACGAGGTAGTGGTTGTGGGCTACGGCACCCAGAAGAAGTCGACATTGACCGGCGCCGTTTCTCAGATTGACAACAAGCAACTCGTGGTGACCAAAAACCAGGACACTAAAAACATGCTTACCGGTAAGATTCCCGGCGTGCGTGTCACTCAAAACACTTCCGAGCCGGGTGAATTCGGCCAAGGCAACTTCGACATCCGTGGTTACGGAAGCAGCCCGCTTATCGTAGTCGACGGAGTGCCCCGCGGCAATTTTGAACGTATGGATCCTAACGACATCGAGTCTATCTCGGTTCTTAAGGATGCCTCGGCCGCCATTTATGGTGTGCGCGCTGCAAATGGTGTGATTCTTGTAACCACCAAGCGCGGTAAAGAGGGAAAGGCAAAGGTTGAATACAGTATGTATTATGGTTTCCAGAAGCCGGCCGAAATCCTGACTCCGGTTGGTGCGGTCGACCGTATGACGCTTTTCAACGAAAAGTCAATGCGCAGCCTCACTGACCCACGTCTGACATACACAAGCGACCAGTTTGATCCGTATTACGACGGCACTGCCACTTCGACAGACTGGTATGATGCCGTGATGCGCGACTATGCACCTCAGCAGAGCCACAACGTATCGGTCAGCGGTGGTACAAAGACGTATGACTATTATGTGAATTTCGGTTACATGGCGCAGGAAGGTTTCTGGAAGACAAACTCGATGCTTTATAACCGCTACAACGTTCGTTCAAACCTTAGCATGGAGGTTCTCGAAGGCCTGCGTATTTCGGCTCGTCTCTCCGGTATAATCGACAATCGCGACCGTCCATACACCGATGCTTGGGAGGTATTCAAGTCGCTTTGGCGTTCGATTCCCGACGAAACCGTATATGCCAACAATAATTCGATGTATTTGGCAAAACCGTCGGCCGACATTAATAACCCTGCCGCTCTTATCGACAAGAGTGTGGCCGGCTTTAAGAAAAACACCAATAAGTTGATTACAACCAACTTCGAGGCCACATACGACCTCCCTTGGGTAAAGGGTCTTAAAGCCAGGGCATTATTCAGCTATGACAACACTATCTCCGACAATACGAGCTACAAACTTGCCTACAATGAGTATAATTACGATGTCGCTACCGACGCTTATACAGCTGTTACACGTAACTCTCCAACTCACTTGACCCGTTATTACGGCAACAGCTGGACGCGCCTGTG
Source organism: uncultured Muribaculum sp. (assembly GCA_964543345.1). GTDB lineage: Bacteria > Bacteroidota > Bacteroidia > Bacteroidales > Muribaculaceae > Muribaculum. The sequence continues at coordinate 71,213 of CAZIXM010000008.1, forward strand.
GCAAGCCGGTCTTAGCTACGACCGTACGTTCGGCTCGAACACTATAGGTGCCATGCTCCTTTGGGAAGAGAGCTATTCTAAAGGCGACAACATCAATGCCGAACGCAACATGTCGATATATATGCCTTACCTGTTTGCCGGTGACGATGACGAGCAGATTGGTACGGCCAACGCCAGCGGAATCTCTGACCGCGCCAACAAGTCGCTTATCGGACGACTGAATTACTCATACGCCGGCAAGTATCTCGCTGAATTTGCATTCCGTAACGACGGTTCTTCAAAATTCCCGAAGAGCAAGCGTTGGGGCTTCTTCCCGAGCGTGTCGGTAGGATGGCGTATCTCAGAGGAGTCTTTCATTAAGAATAATCTTTCTTCGTGGCTTGACAACCTCAAGTTCCGCTTCTCTTGGGGTAAGATGGGTGACGACAGTGCTGTCGACTTCCAATATATCAGCGGATATGACTATCCAAACACTTCCGGCGGCACTTACAATAATTACCCCAAAGGTTATGTGTTCGGAGGCAGTGTGCAGAACTCACTCGGATTCCGTGCCGCCGCCAACGAAAACATCACTTGGTATACCGTTGAGACGATGAACTTCGGTATCGATGCCGACTTCCTCCATAATAAACTTGGAGTGACATTTGAAATATTCCAACGCGACCGCGACGGACTTCTCGCGAGCCGCATCGGTAACATCCCCGGCAGCTTCGGCTCGTCAATGTCGCAGGAAAACCTTAACAGTGACCGTACACGCGGTATCGAACTCGAACTCCGCCACTTTAACCGTATTGGTGAATTCTCTTACAGTGTGTCAGGAAATGTTTCATATACACGTACCCAAAACCGTTATGTGGAGCGCAATCCATCTGGAAACTCCTACGAAAACTGGCGCGACCGCAACAATAGCAACCGCTACAACGACATCTGGTTCGGCTACGGAGCCGCCGGACGCTATCAGAACTACGACCAGATAGCTACCTCAAACGTGTTTGCAGGCAACAGCACGCTCCCGGGTGACTATATCTACGAGGACTGGAACGGTGACGGTACGATTGACGACATGGACCGTCATCCGATTGCCACCACTTTAAGCTCAGGAAGCTTTGACGAGTTCCAGAACAAGCGCAACTATCCGTTGATGAACTTCGGCCTTAACATAACCGGAGCATGGCGTGGAATCGATCTAAGTCTGGCGTTCCAGGGTTCGGCCCTCTCATATATAGCATACGGCGAACAGCTCTCAGCTCCATTGCAGTTCAACGGTAACGCATTGGGCATGTTCATGGATCGTTGGCATCCCGCCGACCCGACACAGGATCCCTACGACCCGACCACTAAGTGGATATCCGGATATTACTCTTACGGAGGCACTACTCCCGATGCCAATTCGGAATTCAGCATCCAAAAAGGCGACTATATGCGTCTGAAATCAGCCGAAATCGGCTATACTTTCCCGCAAAAGTGGACCAATAAGGTGCGTATCAGCAATCTGCGAGTGTACTTCAATGCTTACAACCTACTCACCATCACTAATGTGAAGGGTGTCGATCCGGAAAAGCCGGCCAACTTGTATGGATATATGTACCCGTTGAACCGCACTTATAACTTCGGACTGTCATTAACTTTCTAAATCAAAACAAGTCATGATAAATATCAAGCATATACTGTTAGGACTCGCTCTCGGAGCCACATTCAGCGCATGTTCCGACCTCGACATCGAGCCTAAGAACATCATCTCGGGAAGCGACATCTACAGCGAAGGCGGTATAACCGCATATATGGCCGGTCTTTACGGCCGACTCCCGATGGAGGATTTTAATGTGAGCGACGACGGTGGCAGCAAGAACGGTTTCTTCGGATGGAACTGTATCGTTTGGGACATGCTCAGTACAGGTGAAACAGTCAACCGTAACAACACAGGCATATACATTCCTCAGAAAGGCTACTGGTCGGAAGGTTACAAGGTGATTCGTCAGGCAAACGTGCTAATTGAAGACCTTCCGAACTATATCGGTACGCTAAATGAAGCTGAAGAGTGGATTGCAGAAGCACGCTTTATTAGAGCTTATACCTATTTTGCAATGGTTAAGCGCTACGGCGGTATGCCGATTATCGAGGTGCCGCAGAAGGCTACCGGCAACGACGAGGATCTTTGGGTGGCAAGAAGCAGCCATGAGGAGTCAATCGACTTTATTCTTGCCGACCTCGATTATGCCATGGAGCACATGACCGCAACAAAGACGGCCGGACGTGCCAACAAGTATGTGGCCGCTGCATTTAAGTCGAGGGTAGCTCTTTATGCCGGTTCTGTAGCGCGCTACGGTCAGCAGTTTAACTTTTCGGTTGACGGAGTCCAAGTGTGCGGTCTTCCCGAATCTCGCGCCAATGACTATTTTACGCAGGCCTACAAAGCTTCGCTGGCAACTGACGAAGGCGGCTACTCGCTTTACAGCGGAGATGCCGACAAAGAGACCAATTTTGCCAACATATTCTTGAAGGCCGATGACAGCCCTGAAAGCATATTTATCCGCCAGTACAATATTAATAATAATGTGCATAGCTTCGATGCAGTGTACTGCACTCCGCGTATGACTACCACTTATGGCGACCGCTACAATGTGACGCTCGACTGGGTAGAGCTTTTCGACGGACTGCCCCTTGACCCCGCAACTGGCCATCTAAAGACTGTAGACGACGACGGCAACTACATCGTGTATAACGATGAGAAGGAGCTTTTCGCCAATGCCGAGCCCCGTCTGCGTGCCAACCTCATGCTTCCCGGCGAAACGTTTAAAGGCATAACTGTCGACATCCGTTCGGGACTTATCAATGAGAATATCGATCCTTCGACTCCAATCCAAAAATTTGTCGCTGACGATGGTCAGACTACTACAGCTTGGAGCAATAACCAGTGGTTTAAAAATAATGTAATTGTGACCACTAAGGACTCGCGTAACCAGGATCCTTACGAAGTTAATGGAGTTAAGCTGAACATTAACGGCATTGACGGACCGGCCAACGGCGGCTCAAACAGCACACTGACAGGTTTCCATGGCAGGAAATGGATAAATATCAATTGGACAGTGGCTGAAACCCAGCTTCACCGTGGCGTGCAGAGCTGGATTGACATCCGCTATGCTGAAGTTCTCCTTAACCGTGCAGAGGCCGCAATAGAGCTTGCTCAGAATGGGGTTTCTACCCTCGAAGGCCGCTCAATGCTCGACGATGCGATGGATTGCATTAATAAAGTGCGCCAGCGCGGAGGTGCCAATTTGCTTGGCTCTACAGCCGAACTTTCGCAAGATGCAGTTGCCAATGTGCGCCACACCGGCATAAATTCGTTTGTATTCGCTCCCAATAAGGCTATGCAGATTATACGTGTTGAGCGTTACAAAGAATTGGCTTTTGAACACAAAATTTACTGGGACCTTCGTCGTTGGTTTACATTTGACACTCAAATCAACAACTATCGTCGCCGCATGTTGGCTCCGTTCATGTTTGCCAAAGGTGCTACGCTAAACGCATCTACCGGAAATCCTGAAGGCAAGTACATCTACGACACCCGAGTATGTGAACGCGCCAATAACTCGCTCACATTCGCCACAAAGAACTATTACGACCAGATTCCTAACAGCGAACGTACGCTGAATCCGCTTTTGGTCCAGAACAATCAGTATTAACGGATAAACAACGACTTTCAAATGAAAAAGATATTTTTAGCATTTGCCTCGGCCATCTTGTTGTTTGGTGCCACATCATGCGAGAAGGATAATTACGATGCTCCTGATGCCACTCTCCAGGGCCAGATTTATGACAATGAAGGCAAACCGTTCCAGACTGCCAATTCGCAGGGGAGCATGAGGATAAAAATCGTGGAAGAAAGCTACGCCAATGGCGATGAAACGGTCACAGTCACTCCGCAGTACCTGAATATGCGCCAGGACGGCTCGTTCATCAACACCAAGCTTTTCCCCGGCAACTATTCGGTATTGCCTGAGCAGGGTGCCTTTTATGAGGATGTGGAAGCAGCCAACGTCAATCTGTCGAGCAATAAATCGACAACTGTTGACTTTACGGTGACACCCTATTTGACTCTCGAATGGGTAAAGACTCCGTATATCGACAGCGAAGGCTATCTGAAAGCTTCGTTTAAGTTCCGCCGCAATGCAAAGGCAGGGTTTGACATGCCGGCTCCCAATGAGTGCTGTATGTGGATTTCCCGCACGCAATATTGCGGCACCGAGGGCGACGGCAATTATACTCCGGGCCTTCGTAAAATCACTGCCGACGAGGAAGGTGAGGAGATTGAGTTGTCATCGAAAATTCCTATCAAGTACAGCATGAAATATTGGGTTCGCATCGGTGCTAATGTAAGCGATACTTACAAGAAATATAATTTCACCGATATACTCACAATTGACGTGACTGTAAATTGATGCGAAATTAATAGGTTGTTTAATAATCTTGAGTGAATAGTCAGCCATTTAGTATATGCTAAGTGGCTGACTATCTTTGTGTATGCCTCTTCGTGGCGTAAAACGGCAATGATTCATGGCGGTTTTCTTGGCGATTTATTCTGTGAATGTGATGGGAATTTATTATTTTTGTAGGTTAAAATCCGTGCGGGATTCTTTGTGCGTGTCTCCGGCGTGATTTTTCGTAATAGATGAAATTACTACAAAATACCATACATTATGAAGTTTAACGTCTCAAGCAAGACCCTTTACAGCTACGTGTCGGCTGTCAGTAAAGTAATCAATTCCAAGAATGCGTTGACCATACTCAACAACTTCTTGTTCGAGTTGAAAGACAACCAGTTGATAATCACTGCTTCGGATTTGGAGAATACTCTTGTGGCACACGTGGATGTGTTTGATGCCGAGGGAGAAGGCCGGTTCTGTGTCGATGCCCGTCGTATCGTAGACCTGCTCAAGGAGATGCCTGACCAAGGCGTTACTTTTGACATCAATGACGACAATCTGTCGGTTGAGATAACTTATTCAAGCGGTAAGTACAGCTTTATCGCTCTGAACGGGAATGAGTATCCTTCAAATGAGTCGGCCGAAAATCCCGAGGGCGTATTTTCATTTACCTGCCCGACTGAACAAGTGCTTAAGGGCATCGACAACACTCTGTTTGCTGTCGGCAACGATGACCTTCGTCCGCAAATGATGGGTATTCTTTGGGATATAAAGCCCGATGCGATTACTTTTGTGGCGACCGACACCCGCAAGCTGGTAAAATACCGCAACGCTCTGTCGGCCCCAGGTCAAGAAGGCTCATTCATACTTCCGGTAAAGCCTGCCACAGTCGTAAAAAATGTGTTTGCAAAAGAGGAAGAGGTGAAAATCACGGTTGAGCCTAAAAGCGTCACTTTTGAAAGCCAGTCGTATAAATTCAATTGTCGTTTCATAAAAGGTTCCTTCCCTGATTATAACAGGGTGATTCCGGCCAATAATCCTTACGTGCTGACCATTGACCGCCAGTCGTTCCTGACGGCTGTGCGTCGTGTCGGAGTGTTTGTTGATCAAGGTCATGGCCTTGTGAAGTTCAAAATCACGCCTGAACAGTTGGTGATGAAAGCCACTGACAATAACTTCTGCACTTCGGCTCGCGAAGAGGTGGCGTGTGACTTTACGGGCAATGAAATGGTCATTGGATTCAGTGCTCCGTATCTGATTGAAATCTCAAACACTATTTCAACTTCGGATTTGGTCATTAAACTCTCTGACCCGAGCCGGCCTGGTGTTTTCCTCCCTTCGGAAAACGACGGTGACAGCGAGCTTCTCATGCTGTTAATGCCCATGACAGTTACTGACTTCTAAGATTAACTTCAAATTTGTATTATACATAGCAAGACATGGAACTCTCTTTGAGGAACCCCATCATATTTTTTGACTTGGAGACCACCGGCACAAATATCCTAACCGACAGGATAGTCGAAATTTCCTATATCAAAGTGATGCCTTCCGGTGCCGAATCGGAGCGAACCATACGGATTAATCCGGGAATGCACATACCGGAGGAGGCCACTGCCGTTCATCATATAACTGACGAAGACGTTAAAGATAAACCCACTTTCCGTCAAGTGGCTCAGGAGCTCGCCAACGAATTTTTGGGTGCCGACTTAGCAGGTTTTAACTCTAATCGGTTTGACATACCGATGCTGATGGAGGAGTTTATACGTGCGGGTGTCAGCATTGACCTTTCGCGGCGTAAATTTGTAGATGTACAGACCATATTCCATAAAATGGAACAGCGCACGCTAATTGCGGCGTATAAGTTCTATTGTGGGAAGGACCTTACAGAAGCACATTCAGCCAATGCAGATACTCGAGCCACTTACGAGGTGCTTAAAGCCCAGCTTGACCATTATCCGACGCTCAAAAACGATGTTGATTTTCTGTCGGAGTTTTCTTCGCAAAATAAGAATGTCGACTTGATGGGGCGAATAATTTACAATGCCGACCACAAAGAGGTATTTAACTTCGGTAAATATAAGGGTCAGTTGGTGGAGGACGTGTTCCGCCGTGACGTTGGGTATTATTCGTGGATGATGCAGGGCGAATTCCCGGCAAACACCAAACAGGTTATAACTAACATTAAACTTCGGCTTAAATAAGCTACGGTAATGCAGTCAACACTTAAAGGTAAACACATAATATTGGGAATCTCCGGAGGAATTGCGGCCTATAAGTCTGCGATTTTGTTGAGATTGCTTGTAAAGGCCGGTGCTGAAGTCCAGGTCGTTATGACTCCTGCAGGAAAGGAATTCATTACGCCCGTGACTATGTCGGCTCTAAGTGGCAGGCCGGTGGTGAGCGAGTTTTTCTCTGCCAACACCGGCGAATGGCACAGCCATGTCGATCTTGGCCTTTGGGCCGATGCAATGGTGGTCGCTCCCGCTACGGCAAACACTATCGCAAAAATGGCTAACGGAGTGGCCGACAATATGCTTGTCACTACTTATCTCTCGGCAAAAGCTCCGGTATTCATTGCGCCGGCTATGGATTTGGACATGATGTCACATCCTTCGACTGTGCGCAACATCGAGTTGCTTCGTTCTTACGGCAACTATATTATAGAAGCGGCCGAAGGAGAGTTGGCAAGTCATCTCGTAGGAAAGGGCCGAATGGAAGAGCCTGAAAATATTTTTAAGGCTCTTGAGGCGTTTTTTGCGCCCAAGACCGACTTTAACGGCAAAAAAGTTCTCATCACGGCCGGCCCAACTTATGAAAAAATTGACCCTGTGAGGTTTATCGGAAATTATAGCTCCGGCAAGATGGGCTATGCGCTCGCTCTTGAAGCTGCCCGGCGAGGCGCAGAGGTGACTCTTGTGAGCGGTCCGGTCAGCTTGTCGCTTGACCATCCGGCGGTAAAGATTGTGCATGTTGAGTCAGCGCATGAGATGCTTGACGAGTGTCAACGATGCTTTACCGACTCTGACGTTGCTATAATGTGCGCGGCAGTTGCCGATTATGCGCCTGCCCATCCGGTAGAAAAGAAAATCAAGCGCGAGACATCGGAAATTCCGGTAATTGAATTGGTGAAGAATCCCGACATAGCAAAAACCCTCGGACAACTTAAACGCGAGGGGCAGATTTTAGTAGGATTCGCTTTGGAGACCGACGACGAGTCGGTAAACGCGTTGAAGAAGCTTGAATCTAAAAATCTCGACATGATAGTGCTGAATTCTCTGCGCGACCAAGGTGCCGGATTCGGAACAGACACTAATAAAGTGACCATCTTTACCGCCGACGGCCGCCAACTTCAATTTGGCACAAAGTCGAAACAGGAGGTGGCGAGCGACATCATTGACACAATTAAAACTCTATGAATTTGAACCGCCTTATCTTAATTATTTTCGTTTTGGCCTCCGTAGTTACATTTGCGCGTGCACAGGAACTTAACTGTCAGGTGCAGGTCGACTACTCGCAGGTGCAGGGAACTAACACTTCGGTATTTACCACACTTGAAAATGCCATTTCCGAATACGTTAACACACGCAAATGGTCAAATGCTCAGATTGCGGCCAATGAGAAGATCGATTGCCGTATGTTCTTCACGATAAAGTCTTACGAGGATGCAAAGTTTACGGGTGAACTGCAGATTCAGTCGTCGAGGCCTGTGTATAACAGCAATTATACCACCACAATGCTAAACTTCAAGGACACAAAGATTGAATTTGACTACCTCGAAGGACAGCCTCTGATATTCTCAGAAAACTCGATGGAGAGCAATTTGACCGCTATTTTGAACTTCTATGTCTATTTGATTCTTGCCATTGACTTCGACAGCTTTTCAGAGCGTGGAGGCAACGGCTTCTATGATCAGGCCAGAAATGTCGTGCAGTTAGCGCAGTCAACGAGTGAAAGTGGCTGGCGAGCATTTGAGGACAATAAAAATAGAAGCGCTGTGCTGAATGCCTATACGGAACCGTCCACTATACAGTTCCGCGACTTAATATATCAATATCACCGCCATGGATTGGATGAGATGTCGATAAGCCCTGACAAAGGACGAGCCGCCATTACGGCATCGCTCGAGACTTTGGAAAAGATTGCCAAAGTGGCTCCCTTGTCTGTTATCCTGTCAATGTTTAAGGATGCCAAGTTAGATGAATTGGTAAATGTGTACACTAAGGGTTCGCAGGACGAGCGCACTAAAGTCTACGATTTATTATATAAGATTTATCCCACAGAAACAACGCGCCTCGACATGATTAAGCGCGGTGTCAACAAATGATGTAGCCTTCGATATGTTAAAGACACTCCATATTTCAAACTATGCCTTGATCGATTCCGTCGACATCGAATTTGCCGACGGACTGAACATCATTACCGGAGAGACCGGCGCCGGAAAGTCGATAATGCTTGGGGCGTTGTCGCTTATACTTGGCGGCAGGGCCGATCTGAAAGCTGTTCGTGATTCAGGTAAGAAGTCAGTAATAGAGGCTTCTTTCGACGTGGCAGGTTATTCCGGTCTTAAGGAATACTGTCTGGCAAATGACATAGAGTGGGATGATGCAGTGTGCATATTACGTCGAGAAATAGCTCCGGCGGGCCGTTCACGTGCTTTTATCAACGATTCGCCTGTTACGCTCGACTTGTTGTCGCACGTGGCCATGCAGCTTGTCGACATCCACTCTCAGCATCAGAATCAGCTGTTGGCTTCCGCTGATTTTCAGCTTAGGATTCTCGACACATTGGCTTCCAACAGCGAAATGCTTAAGGAATATACACGTAAGTATGCTTCATACCGAACTGCATTGAAACGTTATAACGAAACGGTTAAGCAGATGAACGCCAACCGCGAGGACGAGGACTTTACACGCTTTCAGCTCGAACAGCTTGATGCCATGAAACTCCAGCCGGGAGAACAGGAGCAACTCGAACGCGACCGCGATATTCTGGCTAATATGACTGAGATTAAGGCGACTCTTAACGGGGCACTCGACTCGCTGTATAATGGACAGGCAAATGTGCTGTCGTTATTGGGCGAGACAGAGGAATATTGCGAAGCTCTCAGTCAGGTGCTCGATGATTCCGACAATATTCTCGAACGGTTGAAATCGGCAAAAATAGAGCTGCAAGACATCGCCGAGACGCTTCAGGCATACGACAATGAACTGTCGGCCGACCCCGAAGAACTCGATGCCGTAGAAGAGAGACTCAATAACATTTATTCACTCCAGCATAAACACCATGTCGACTCTATTGAGAAGCTAATTGAACTGCGCGAATCATTTCGCGAAAGGCTCGATGCTCTTGAGAACAGTTCGTTCACTCTTGAGGAGCTTGAGAAGGAGGTGCGACGCACGAAGTCAGTGGCCAGAAGTGCGGCTTTGGAATTGTCAAAACGGCGTGTTGATGTGGCCGAAAAGTTTGAAAAGCATCTTTGCGAAACCGCTATGCCACTCGGAATGAAGAACCTCAGGACTAAAGTGAATATTACCCAGTCTTCCATGACCCCGCAAGGCATCGACAATGTTGAATTTCTTTTCGCATTTAACAAGAACCAGCCTCTGCTGCCGGTAGGAGGAACTGCTTCGGGCGGTGAAATTTCGAGACTTATGCTGTCAATTAAGTCTATAATAGCCAGCAAGATGCAGTTGCCGTCAATAATATTTGACGAAGTCGACACCGGTGTGTCGGGCGACGTGGCCAATCGCATGGGGAAGATGATGCTTGACATCTCTCGCAATATTCAAGTGATGGCCATCACCCATCTGCCGCAGGTTGCCTCAAAGGGTTCCTCTCATTTTAAGGTTTACAAGGAGGATGACGAGCACTCCACTCATACTTATATACGCAGGCTGACCTCTGAAGAGCGCATTGATGAATTGGCCGTTATGCTCAGCGGCTCGAAAGTCGATGAAGCCGCCAGAGCCAACGCCAAATCTTTACTCAACTCCACTTCAAAATAAAGTCCTATGGAAGCAAATGACTATATCTTTGGCATACGTGCCGTAATTGAGGCGATTGAGGCCGGAAAGGAAATCGATAAGATATTCATAAAGAAGGATCTCAACGGCGAATTGTTCTCAGAGTTGATGGCTCTTGTGAAAACTCATTCCATTCCGGTGCAGCGAGTGCCGGTTGAGCGAATCAACCGAATCACCCGTAAGAACCATCAGGGAGTGCTGGCCATGTTGTCAGCCGTCACTTACCATCGTCTCGATTATCTTGTTCCTGAGCTTTACGAAGATGGAGTATTGCCGTTTATTGTATTGCTCGACGGAATAACCGACGTGCGTAATTTCGGCGCTATAGCCCGTACATGTGAATGCGCCGGAGTTGATGCCATAGTAATTCCGGAGCGTGGTAGTGTCAGCGTCGGTGCAGATGCTGTTAAGACATCTGCCGGGGCGTTGCTTCATCTGCCGGTTTGTCGCGAGCGCACTATTACCGGTGCTGTCAGATTTCTGAAAGATAATGGCTATAAGATTGTCGCAGCCTCAGAAAAGGCCGACATTAATTATACGCAGGCCGACTATACGGTGCCTGTTGCCATCGTAATGGGTGCGGAAGATGTCGGCATTTCGCCCGAGGTGCTTCGGCAGTGCGACACGTTTGTCTCTATACCGCAGTTCGGTAAAATCGGTTCGCTCAATGTATCTGTCGCAGCCGGAGTAATCATGTATGAAGTGGTGCGTCAGCGTCTGAACTCAAATATGGAGGTTATCTGAGGGGAGCCTTAAGCGACTGTCAGTTGGCTTTGTCGGGAGCCTCCGGATGGCTGTTGTGAATTACGTATTCTTTTACTTTCTGGAATAGTTCTGTCGCAAATATGAATTGCGACAGGGCTTCATTTGTTGCCGTGTAGACCAAGTCCTTGTTGCCGACCCATTCGCGGTGCCCTTTTCGTATGAACACGATGTTTTCGCCAATGCCGAGCACGGAGTTCATGTCGTGAGTGTTTATCACTGTAGTCATCTGATACTCATGGGTTATGTCGCTCAGAAGCTCGTCAATTAATATTGAGGTCTTCGGATCAAGTCCGGAGTTGGGCTCGTCACAAAACAGATATTTAGGATTCAACGCTATTGCACGCGCTATAGCCACTCGCTTTTGCATACCTCCCGATATTTCGCTCGGATACTTGTCGTCGGCACCCTTAAGACCGACTCTTTCCAGACAAAAACGGGCACGGTCCTTTCGTTCGGCATCTGTCATGCGGGTGTACATCATCAAAGGAAACTCAACATTGCCGAGCACCGTCTCCGAGTCGAACAGTGCCGACCCTTGGAACAGCATACCTATCTCGGTGCGAAGATTCTGAGTCTCTTCGCGGTTCATCTTCAGCAAGTCGCGCCCGTCATAAAGTATTTCGCCCTTCTCAGGCCGGAGTAGTCCGACGAGCGACTTCATCAGCACGGTCTTTCCGGAACCGCTCTGTCCGATTATAAGATTTGTCTTTCCTGTCTCAAAAGTGCACGAAACGCCTTTTAGCACCTTAACGCCGTCAAACGACTTTTCTATGTCTTTAACTTCAATCATTGCATAAGGAGTTTTGTAAGTATGACATCAAAAAGCAGTATGAGTATAGAGCTGGACACCACGGCTTGTGTCGAAGCCTTTCCCACATCGAGAGCTCCTCCCTTGACATAATAGCCGTAATAAGAAGCCACAGACGTTATTATGACTGAAAATACGATGGCTTTGATGATGGTGTACCAAACGTACCATTCCACAAACATGGTCTGGATGCCGTATATATAGCGCGACACCGGTATCATGTCGGTAAAAGCGGCTATGATCCAACCTCCGAACAGTCCGGTGGCAATTGAGAAGACCACCAACACGGGGATGAAAAACATGAATGCGAGAATTTTTGGCAGAACCAGAAACTGAGCAGAATTAATACCCATTATTTCCAATGCGTCAATTTGCTCCGTCACCCTCATCGTGCCGATTTCAGAAGCAATGTTTGAGCCGACTTTACCCGAAAGTATAAGGCAAAGCACTGCCGAGCTGAACTCAAGAAGAAGAATATCGCGTGTGGCCAAACCGGTGGAGTAGGCAGGCATAATCGGAGAGGTCATATTCAGCTGCATTTGGATGCATATCACCGCGCCGATGAACACCGATATTACTATAGTAAGCGGAATTGAGTCAAGCCCGAGTTTGCTGACCTCTTGAAGAAACTTGCGGCCAAACACCTTCCACTTCTGCGGAGCCGAGAACACCCTGCTCATAAATATGCAGTATCGGCCGAATGTCGTTAGTGAAGATTCGATTATCATGCTCGTATAACGTCGGAATACATAGATATTGTTGCAAAGTTACGTATTTTCTTTGGCTTGTAGTAGATTTTTTCGTTACTTTGTATCTCACAAACAACTAAAAATGTAGCAAAAAATGCTTGTAATCGGCATCGCCGGAGGAACCGGTTCCGGCAAAACCACAGTAGTCAATAAGATTATCCAGAGCTTGCCCCCCGGAGAGGTGGCCGTGCTCCCGCAAGATTCTTACTATCGCGACTCAAGTCATATACCTATGAGCGAACGCTCGAAAATTAACTTTGACGAGCCAGCCGCGATAGAATGGGAATTGCTTGAGCGACAGTTGGTCGAGCTGAAAAATGGCCAAACCATACAGGTGCCTACATATAGCTATCTTACTTGTACACGCCAGCCTGAGACGGTCACGGTCGAGCCTCGTGACGTGGTTATTGTGGAGGGTATTCTGATTCTTACTCAACCTAAACTGCGCGAGCTTCTTGACATTAAGGTTTTTGTTGATGCCGATGCTGACGAGAGGCTAATCCGCGTAATCTCGCGAGATTGTATAGAGCGAGGACGCACGCCGCAGATGGTGATAGACCGTTATGAATCTGTCCTGAAGCCAATGCACCAACTTTACATTGAACCGTCAAAGCGGTACGCCGATTTGATAGTGCCCCAAGGCGGCAATAATCGAGTTGCCGTAAAGCTATTGACCGAGTATATCGAAAGCCGGATACGCCGTCCGGGCATCATCTCCAATTTTTAATCAGCGTAAATGTATGGCAGAACATTTCGAATACAATCCTGAGGAGAAAGCTCCCGACACGTCATTTGAGCTGTCGGTTGATGAGGATATAAATATGGGTAACGATGCGCCGATAAGTGATGGAGCGGCCGATCCGGATGCCGGTAAGACTCTCTATGAGGGCAAGATGGTGCTTCGCACTGAGAACCTTGTCAAAAAATACGGTAAACGCACCGTAGCTAACCACGTCTCTATCAATGTGACTCAAGGAGAGATTGTGGGGCTTCTCGGCCCCAACGGTGCCGGCAAAACCACCACATTCTATATGACCGTGGGTCTGATTACTCCGAATGAAGGCGAGATATTTCTTAATGACCTAAACATAACTAAATACCCGGTATATAAGCGGGCTCAGAATGGCATCGGGTATCTTGCACAGGAGCCCTCGGTGTTTCGTAAACTCAGCGTCGAAAACAACATTAGAGCCGTACTTGAGATGACTAATACCTCCAAGGAGTATCAGCGCGAGAAACTCGAAAGCCTCATTTCTGAATTCCGTCTGCAAAAAGTGCGCAAGAATCTCGGCGACCAGCTTTCCGGAGGTGAACGACGACGGACCGAGATAGCCCGTTGTCTGGCCATTAATCCGAAGTTTATAATGCTCGACGAGCCTTTTGCCGGAGTCGACCCTATTGCGGTAGAGGATATTCAGTATATAGTATATAAGCTGAAGGAGAAAAACATCGGCATCTTGATTACCGACCATAATGCACCTGAGACGCTGTCTATAACCGATCGTGCCTACCTCTTGTTTGAGGGTAAAATTCTGTTCCAGGGTACGTCGGAAGAGCTGGCCGAAAATCCTGTCGTGAGGGAGAAATATTTGGGTCGAAATTTTACGTTTATTCGCAAGAAATTTAATTGATACTTAGTTCCCGTTTATGGCTACGAGTTTCCTGCAGGTTGAAAATCTTTGTAAGAGCTACGGCGACAGGATGCTGTTTCGCGATGTCACTTTCGGCGTGAACGAAGGAGATAAAATAGGTGTAATTGCCAAAAACGGAACGGGAAAGTCAACGCTATTAAGCATCATTGCCGGAAAAGAGAGTCCTGATTCCGGCAAAGTAACATTCCATAATGGACTTCGTGTAGGCTACTTGGAACAGACTCCTGTGTTCGCTCCGGGAACTACTGTTATGGATGCATGTCTGGATGGCGACAGCGACATGTGCCATGCAATATCCGTATATGAGAATGCTTTAGCCTTGGGAAACGAACAAGAATTAAATAAAGCCCTTCATCTGATGGACGGCACTTCGGCATGGGAATATGAGGATCGTGTCAAGCAGATGTTGTCGCAACTTGGCATCCATGACGTGACAGCCAGGATGGAGACGCTTTCGGGCGGCCAGGCAAAGCGAGTGGCATTGGCGAGAGTAATCCTCGGTAATCCCGAACTTATTATTCTCGACGAGCCGACAAACCATCTTGACATAGATACTATCGAGTGGCTTGAAAACTATTTGACCCGGTCGAGGGTAACGCTACTCATGGTGACACATGACCGTTATTTCCTTGACCGTGTGACCAATCACATTATTGAATTAGACCGGGAACAGATGTTTGCGTATGACGGAAATTACGATTACTATCTGCGTCGTCGTCAAGAACGAATTGAAGCTATGTCGGCTGAATTGGCAAAGGTAAAAAATACGCTCCGCAGGGAGCAGGAATGGATGCGCCGCCAGCCACAGGCGCGTGCCGGCAAAGCAAAATATCGTATTGACGCTTTCTATGACTTGAAGAAGCGTTCGCAGGTAAATATGCGCGACGATAATGTAGATCTTAACGTAAAATCGTCGTACATAGGTTCAAAAATTTTCGAGGCGGCAGGTATCAACAAGCGGTATGGCGACAAGGTAATACTCAACGACTTCAGCTATACGTTTGCCCGCTATGAGCGGTTAGGCATCATCGGTCACAACGGGGTGGGTAAGTCGACGTTCATCAAGATGCTTATGGGCATCGTTAGGCAGGATTCCGGCGAATGGAATGTCGGAGAGACTGTGCGGTTCGGATATTACAGCCAGGAGGGAATCGCATTTGACGAGAATAAGCGCGTCATAGATGCCATAACGGAGATAGCCGACGATATTGTAGTCAACGACGGTGTGCGCTATACGCCGATGCAGTTCTTGACGCATTTCCTTTTTAGTCCGGCCGACCAGCAAAAATATATACACAATTTAAGTGGCGGTGAGAAGGCAAGGCTTCATTTAGCATCCGTTCTGATGCGGTCGCCAAATTTTCTTATACTCGACGAGCCGACCAACGATCTCGACATTGTAACCTTGGGACTTCTCGAAGAATATCTTAGCAGGTTTAAGGGATGTCTGATAGTCATAAGCCACGACCGATTCTTTCTCGACAGCATCGTTGACCATATTTTTGTTCTTGAGGGGGACGGAGAAGTGCGTGACTTTCCGGGAAACTATTCCGATTATCGCCGATGGCTTGACGAGCGGGCACAAATTCCCATACAGAATAAAGAAACACATCAGAAAGAGGACACCCGTCAAAAGCGCGAACGTGATGCAAATAAGATGACGTTTAAAGAACGACGTGAGTTTGAACAGTTGACGGCAGAAATTGATGCTTTGAATGAAGAAAAGTCGCTACTTGATGCATTATTCAACAGCGGAGAGCAGATTGACGACATTATTGAAAAGTCTGCCCGTTACGAAGAGGTCAAATCGCTTCTCGATGAGAAAGAAATGCGTTGGCTCGAACTTTCCGAAAAATCCTAAATAATTACATAATTGTCGTATTTGGATCCCTCGTTATTTAATGTTAAGATGTTGTTAAACTATTTTATATATAAATTGTTTATTTAATATATAAATTGTTTAACTACTCATTGTTTTATGAAAAAACTAAAATTTAAGCGTTTTTACCTCTGTTGTTTTTGTTCATAGGAAGTTTTATCTTGTTTGGGTGTTATGATGGATATGTAAATCGGACTGATGAAAGTGAATCAAATTCAAATTTGATTTTAATGGCATATAATGACGTTAGGAAGTCTCTTGTGAATGATTTCTATCAAAGAGAAACCGTTTCTCGAGCAGAAAATAATAAAAGGACACAACGTATTGGAGATGTTATAGCTAAAATGATTTTTGAATATTCCGAGGAGCAAATTGATTCGATATTGAAGGATTATAAACCGACAGTAAATATGGATAAAT
>CAZIXM010000009.1:0-84879 GCA_964543345.1 uncultured Muribaculum sp.
GGTAGAACTATTGAGTTATCTTTGGCTATTTCAGGGATATCCATGATATATTTTAATAAATACATATATGTAAATAGATATTTAAAATATTACATAGCAACAGCCGTAATTGCTGAAATTTGTACATTACATTACGTTTCAAGAACAGGGTATTGCTATCTTTATAATATCCATTATTATTGGATATTTATATACATATAAAGACCATAATATTTTTAGAGGATTATTGTTTTTATGTGTACTGGCAATAGTTTGTTGGAATTATATGGAAAATTCTGAAATTTATCAAGTATTTTCTAGTCGAGAAATTGAAGGTAGTAATATCTATGATGCGGGCGGTCGAAGTGTCAGGTGGAGTATCGGTTTGGCTAGTCTTTTTGACCATCCTATGGGATATCAGAGCTATGATTGGTATGCTCATAACTTTTGGCTAGATTTTGGAAGAGAGGGAGGAATAATTCCATCTTTTATATTAATCATATTTTCAATTTCGATAATAATAATCTGTATACGTCTACAATCATTTCATAAAATTCCTTTACATGTTAGATTTAATCTTTTAATTTTTACTTATATCATAAATATTGCATTTTTTACAGAGCCTGTTCATTCTGGCTCTTCAATATCCATGTATTTTTATTTTATGTTATCTGGCATAATTTTAGGATTATTTAGGCAAAAGGAATTATGCAAATAGTATATATAGGAGCATTTAGGTTTCCAACATTTGATGCCGCAGCGGCACGAGTATTAAACATAGGGAGAGCGCTTCGAGATGCAGGCCATGAAGTGACGTTCATATCATGGGGAGGAAAATATATGACTGAAACTGATGATAATGGAAAGTCAGAGTATGATGGCTTTACATACTATATATCAGGTGAACTTAATGAATCTAAGAGCATTTTTAAATTAAAGAATAAATTCTCATCTGGATGTCAATCAATAAGAAAGTTAAGACAAATTATAAATAATGTTGATTTAATAATCGCGTATAACCCAGATTGGAATTTTAACAAGAAATTATTGAAGTTAAGTAAGCAAAATCGTGTAAAATATGCAGTAGATCTTACCGAATGGTATGACAATAATGAATTGAAAATTACGGATTATCTTCCGAATTGGATTAATATGACAAAGACGAACTCGCGGAAAGTTCATAATCGCATATTAATCAGTTCTTTTCTTGATAATTATTATATCACGGGAAATAATGTTGTTATACCGGCTACATGTAATTCTAAAGATTCCAAATGGATATGCAAGGATAATGATGGGTCTGATTTTGATGGAATAACGCTAATCTACGCCGGGATCCCTGCGAAAAAGGACAAGTTGCATGAGGTGATAAATGCAGTTGAGAAATTTCAAAAAACATATCCGGATAAAATTAGATTATTGATACTTGGGATAGATAAGAGTGCTTATTTATCAAGATATTCTAATCTTATAGAATCTAATGATTTGTCGAGTGCTACATGTTTTTGGGGTAGAGTTAGTCAGGATATGGTCCCGAAATATTATGCTCAATCCGACTTTATGGTGCTTCTACGAGATTCAAATCGCAAGTCGAATGCTGGTTTTCCAACGAAATTTGCAGAATCAATGATGTCTGGTACTCCCGTTATTGCTAATTTGACAAGCGATTTGGGACAATATCTCAAAAATGGAGCAAATGGATTCATTGTTGAAAAACCGACTTCCGATTCAATATATGATCTTTTAAAATGGACTGTGACAAGAATTTCCAAAGAGGATATTACAGTGTTGCACAATAATGCAAAAGAAACAGGCCTTAGATATTTCGATTATAGGAACTATTGTTCCGCATTAAATGAGTTTATTAAAGAAATCCGATAAAATAGACAATATCCCTATGCGACTTCTATTATCAGGAGATGAATATTGTTGCCAATACAAAGGTTCGTTCTATATCAGCGATCACACCCAAATCTTGATAAACCGATATCTTGCTTGCTTTGAAAATATAAACGTGGCATTCAGAACTAAAATTGTTACATCAATTGAGGATTTGGGTAAATACAAAAATGAAGTTAGGGATTCAAGAGTAAGGATGTGTTATATACCATTCTTTCAAGGTCCAATTCAATATGCAAAACATTTCTTAGGCGTAAGAAAGGCTGCTAAAGAAGCTGTGAAAGATTGTGATTTAGCAATCTTTCGGCTTCCGTCAACAACTGCTTTTGCCTTGTGGCATATATGCGTCTCTAAGAAGATTCCTTATGCGACTGAGATTGTGTTTGACTGTAAGGATGCAGTAGATTCAGCAGAAGACTTATTATCGAAATTGATTTGGTCAAAAATACACAGAGATCAAGTGAAAGCTTGCAATAATGCAGTGGGTGTGTCTTGTGTTACAGCAAAATATCTGCAACGTCATTATTATCCTCTTAATCCAGGAGCACCGGTTTCAAATTATTCTTCCATTGAAATGATGCCAGATTTTCTTTTCAAGGCTCGACGATTCCCCGAAAAGCCCCAATTTTCTATTATACATGTAGCCAATCAAGTAAATTTTAATAGCCGAAAAGGTCATAACGAACTTATCAAGGCATTAAAAATAGTTAGGGATCATGGAATAGATGCCAAGATTGTGTTTGTAGGGGAAGATTATGATAACGGATTCTTAAAATTAACAGAATTTGCAAAGAAATATAAGATTGAAGAATCTGTGATATTTACTGGCTTTGTAAATAGGGAAAGGCTCAGAGAATTGATGATAGAATCTGATTTGGCTGTACTACCCACAAAGGCTGAGGGCTTACCGAGAGTGGTGATTGAGGCACTTGCCATGGGATTGCCATGTATCACGACTCCTGTATCAGGTAATCCTGAACTCATTGACAAGAAATATTTGATTGAATATTCTGATGTAGAAGGATTTGCTTCTTGCATAATTGAGTTGCTCACTAATAGAGAATTGTATGAATCTGTAAGTAAGAGCAATTTTAACAAGAGTAAAGAATATACTACAGAGGTACTCAACCCCCGTAGGACAGGTTTCTACAATAAACTTAAAGCAATTGTCGCAAAAAATAATATTAAAACTAAATAAAATGTCAGTTTTTAAAGATAAAACGCTCCTTATTACTGGAGGTACCGGAAGCTTTGGCAATGCCGTGCTCCGTAGATTTCTTAATACGGACATTAAAGAAATCCGTATTTTCAGTCGTGATGAAAAGAAACAGGATGATATGCGCCATGAGTATCAGGTGCGTTATCCTGAAGTAGCTCATAAGATTAAGTTCTTCATTGGTGATGTTCGCTCATTGGAATCTTGTCGTGGTGTAATGCCGGGCGTAGACTACATTTTCCATGCTGCTGCACTTAAGCAAGTTCCTTCATGCGAGTTCTTTCCGATGGAAGCGACACGCACCAATGTCGAAGGGACAAACAATGTGCTTCTTTCCGCTATAGAGAATGGCGTAAAGAATGTAGTACCTTGTGACACCCGAGACCTCAACTATGACAAATTCTTCACTGAAGGAAACGAAGAAGTCAGCAAGATCGAGGATTATCACAGCCATAATACACGTCGCCTCGACGTTGAGGGCATGAAGGAACAACTGATGCGGCTCCGTTTCATTCAGGCCGACCTAGGTATGATAGATGCCGACACCAAACGCGAAATAAGGAGCGAATAATCGGCATAAAAACATAAATACAGCTATATAGTTTTAATGTCTTTTGCCTATCTGTCTAATTAGCAATTTTTAATAAAAATAAACCGTTATATCTGAACTGATTATCGCGCGAAATGGTTATCTTTGCATAAAAGTAACGCATTATGGAATATACGATAACATTAAATTCAAACGCAGACTATCGTGTGCTTAAGAAAATACTTAAAGCATTCGACGGAGCCACAATCAAGCCTTCAAAGAAAAGAAGTGCTTACACTATTGAGGATTCTATGAGGGAAGTGAGGAGTGGCGATATCGTAGGCCCGTTTACATCTGTTGAAGATTTCATGAAAGATCTATTGGACTGATGTATACTATTTCTCGTACCAAAGGTTTTAAAAAGGCTGTCAAACTTTGCCTTAAAAGAGGCAAGGATATGAATAAATTGCAAAATGTCGTCGATATTTTAGCCGAAAATGGAATGCTTCCAGAAAAATACCGGCCACATAAATTGTCTTCAAAATTCAATTTTGCATGGGAATGCCACATTGAACCGGACTGGCTTCTTTTATGGGAACAAGATGATGAGAATTTAATATTGTTGTTCACGAACACTGGCACGCATTCAGATATATTCGGGTAATTTCATCCGTAATGCACCCAAACAAGCTTAAGATTTTAGTTACAGGAGCGAAAGGTTTTGTTGGTAAAAACCTCTGCGCCCAACTCAACGTTATTAAGGACGGCAAAGACCGCCGTTTTCCAGACCTTGGTATTGACGATGTTATGGAATACGACATCGAATTTAATAGCTCCACAAATATTTCGCCGTTAATACTTCTTCGTCGCGACTGGATATCACGCAAGACACCGTTTACGGTCAATGTCAACAATGAAGCCATCCGTCTATGAAAGAAACGCTCGTAACGCTTATTTGCGTCCTAAGGACGGCGACTTTATTGAAGCCGTAAAGCGATTGATAAGTTCCGCCGAAATTTACCAATAAAAGTACAGGCAACAGCAGTTGCGACTCCTTAAACTATAACCTGACTACATTAATTGACTGAAATAGTTAATAATGTCTGATTCAAGAACTAAAAAGAGCGTAAAGAATAGTGCGGTAGCATTGTTGATGTATGGATTCAACTTGTTGTTGCAATTCTTCTCCAGAAAGATATTTTTGGATTATCTTGGCACAGAGATTCTTGGCTTAAACACTACAGCAACGAACTTGTTGCAATTCCTTAATCTTGCCGAATTAGGCATTGGTGCGGCTATTGCGTTTACCCTTTATAAGCCATTATTTGATGATGACAAAGATGCTATAAATGAGATTCTTACATTGCAAGGATGGTACTATAGACGAATAGCCATTTTTGTTATTGTAGGGTCATGCGTTTTAATGCTATTTTTCCCTTGGATCTTTTCAAAGAGTAATCTTCCGTTGTGGTATGCCTATGCTTCATATAGTGTCATACTTTTGAGTGCATTACTCAGTTATTTCTTCAACTATAAGCAAGTTTTACTTTCTGCAGATCAGAAAGATTACAAGATACAGTATAGCTACAAGGCTATAATGCTGCTTAAAGTTGTTATTCAGACAATTGCCATCAAATTCTTGCCATATCCCTATATATTATGGTTGTTTTTTGAGGCTTTGTTTGCTATAGTAGCAACCCTGACTTTGAATCACACAATAAAAAAGACTTATCCATATTTATCAAATGTCAAAAGACCTATAAAGGAGCTAAAGTCGAGACATAATAATTTGACAAAAAAGATAGGACAGGTATTTTATCATAAAATCGGAGGTTTTGCTCTCACTCAGAGTAGTCCGCTCATTATCTATGCTTATGCTAATTTGACTCTTCTTGCCGTCTATGGCAACTATGTAATTATTGTGATGGCCTTTTCATCGCTAATGGCGTCGGTATTCA
This sequence comes from uncultured Muribaculum sp., assembly GCA_964543345.1. Classification (GTDB taxonomy): domain Bacteria; phylum Bacteroidota; class Bacteroidia; order Bacteroidales; family Muribaculaceae; genus Muribaculum. The sequence goes on from CAZIXM010000009.1 coordinate 5,582, forward strand.
ACAGTATGAACGGAGGTATCGGTAATCTCGTAGCGTCAAGAAATCAAGAACGAATTCTCAGTGTATTTAGCGAATTGTTTTCGCTTAGATTTTTATTTATAACATCGATATGTCTGGGATTTTATATTTTATCACCTACCGTGATATACCTTTGGATCGGTAAGGAGTATATATTAAACAATGCTACGGTGCTATTGATAATCTTAAACATGTTTTTTACATTAAATCGGTCGACAGTAGACAACTATATCGCATCATACGGACTATATGGCGACATATATGCACCATTGGTGGCGGCCATGCTGAATATAGGCCTGTCAGTACTGTTCGGATATTATTGGGGGCTTAATGGTATTTTACTCGGAGTTTGTCTCAGTCTGTTTATTGTGATTTTTTGTTGGAAGCCTTATTATCTGTTCAGCAGGGGATTGACAGAGCCTATAAATAAATATTTGAAGCTATTGCTAAAAAATTTATTATCTGCCATAGTCTCGGTAGGCTTAATTTTTTCTATCATGCGCAAAGTCTCATTTACGTATTATACCACACCTGGCGATGTGGCCTACTGTGTATTAATGATTCTGCTATACTTTATTGCCTGTGCTATAATGCAAATAGTATTTAAAACGGGTATATCTTCCTCCTTTGAAAGATTTAAACGAATTACAAGATAATGAAATCCATTACGTTTTTAATGCCAGGTATTGGTAGAAATCCCGTCGGAGGATTTAATGTTGTATATGAGTATGCAAATAGACTTTCAGATGATGGCTTTGAAGTTCATATAGTTTATCCGGTCAGCATAAATTTTAAAAGAAGTAGTCCACGAAATAAGATAAAAGCTGTTTTAAGATATCCTTATTGGACTTTAAGAGGATATAGGTGTAAGGCGTGGTTTCGTCTCAATCCCCAAATAAAAGAACATTTAACGGTCTCATTGAACTACAATAATGTGCCTAAAACGGACTACTATGTAGCGACTGCAATACATACATCATACTACCTTGCTAATTATCCGGTGGAAGACCGTAAAAAGCTGTACTTGATACAAGGCTTTGAAAATTGGGGAGTTAGCGATGATTATGTGTATAATTCATACAAGCTGGGGCTGAAAAATATAGTAATCTCAAATTGGTTGGCAGATAGGGTTAAATCTGTCTGAGCTAAATGCACTTTGATAAAAAACGGGTTTGATTTTGATTACTTTAAATTATCCGTGCCTGTTGAGGAAAAGGATAAATATTCCATATCGATGCTCTATCATTACCAAGAAAGAAAAGGTTGTGTTTATGGATTAAAAGCACTGAAAATCGTTAAAGAAAGATATCCGCAGTTAAAAGCCGTCTTTTTCGGCACACCGAAGCGTCCGTCCGATTTACCTGATTGGATTAGCTATTACCAATGTCCCGACAAAGAAACCCATAACCGGATTTATAATAATTCGGCCATTTACTTGGCTCCAAGCCTGCAGGAGGGATGGGGGTTAACCGTCGGCGAGGCCATGATTTGTGGCGCAGTGCCGGTATGCACCGATACATTGGGCTTTCATGAAATGGTAACAGATGGAGAGAACGGCTTCATCGTGCCTGTGAAAGATGTTGAAAAAATGGCTAAACGAATAATACTGCTAATAGAAAATGATTCACTGAGATTTAAATTAGCGCACGAATCTGTCAAAACTATGTCAAGGTTTTCATGGAAAGAGTCCTTTATAAAATTAGAGATGCAGCTATGTAAGTGAGTGCGAGGTTAATCATCATTCATACTTGTTTCATATAAAACTTAGACGGACAACCCATAAAAAAGATAGGTGTCGGTATAATGGTAAAGGCAGTAAGTATTGTATTTGTAGTGGCGTGTATTGCATTAGTATGCGATAAGGAAGAGCAGACAAGGCAACGAAAGCTCGGCCGGTTAGTTCCAATATTCGTACTTTGGCTTGCGCTTGCTTTGATTGCAACTTTTAGACCGCCAACGATGGCAGACTATGAGAACTATCTGAGAATGTTCGAGCAAGGATACAGTACTTCGGGAAGAATAGAGGGAGGCTATATATTTATTAATAATTTATTCAGAGATATAAGCGATAACTTTTTATGGTTGCTTTTCTTTATGGCCTTGATTTCTATTGCACTGAAACTGTATTCTATAAAGAAGATGTCACCTCTGATATGGGCCTCGATAGCGATCTATATCAGCCATTTCTTCATACTCCACGATATGATTCAAGTTCGCGCCGCTGTTGCTTCGGGATGTGCTTTGTTCGCAATTAGATATAAGGTAGAAGGAAACTTGAAGGCTTTTATCATAACGGTATGTCTGTCGTTTCTGATTCATTATTCTACTTTGTTGCTGATATTGGTTTGGTTCATAAATCCAACGAAGTATCAGCGCACGTTTTATATTTGGATGATTCCGGTGGCCTACGCGGTAGCGATTACCGGAAATTACATATCAAAGTTTCTTCTGCTTGTCCCGATAGAAAGCGTTCAGTTTCTGATGGATATGTACACCAAGGGTATTTTCGAGGAGTCGGTCAACATATTTAATTTAAGGCAATTGCTTGAGTGCACAATATGTTTTATCCTTTGGTTTAACTGTAAGCGAATAGCCCCACACAATCCTTATTTCATAATTTGTCTAAAGGTGTATACAATTGGTCTTTCGATTATACCATTGTTTGCAGATATGTCGGGCGCATTCAGAATGAGTGAGTTGTATAATATAGTTGAGATATTATTAATACCCTGCATTATTTTCGCGGTGCCTCGGAAAGCAAAATTTGTCGGACAGTTGGCTGTGATTGCAGTTGCGAGTATTTTCTTGCTTGTCAATATCTATGCCGGCGAAGGGTTGCTACAATAATACATGGATTTTAAAGTAAAAACATGACTAATAAGATTCCTACAGTGGTCGTACTGATGTCGACCTATAATGGAGCAAATTGGCTTCGGGAACAGATAGACAGTATTTTTGCGCAAATTGGCATGGTGTCTGTCAAATTGCTTGTCCGAGATGATGGTTCTACAGATGAAACTGTGGACATTCTGGAACAATACAAGCAGGAGCACCCATCAGAGATGAAATTAATTAGGGGCAAGAATCTTGGCTTTGCGTTGAGTTTCAGTCAACTCATTGTTGAAGGTTTGAAGTGTTATCCTCAGTGTGAATATTTTGCGTTTTCTGACCAGGATGATGTATGGTTGCCGGAAAAGCTTGCAAAGGCTGTTGAAAAAATAGGTATGGAATCGACTGATATGCCCATGGTATACTGTTCTAACACGCAATTGGTAGATTCTGATTTAAAGCCTATCAGGATGGGGTGGAATCCCAAGAAAGTACAACTGACGAAAGAGCGATGCCTAATACAAAGTTTCGCAACAGGATGTACAATGGTGTTCAATAGAAAAGCGGCAAGACTATATGTCGATCACCGCCCCGAAGTGGTTAAGGTACATGATTACCTGATGTATCAAATATGCATGTTTCTCGGCAAAGTAGTGTGGGATGAGAACTCGTATATTCTATATCGACAGCATAGAAATAATCAAATAGGCAGACCCGGTTTCAAGACAAGGATGTCGCACAGACTGCATAGCAAGAATTATAAGGCACATACCTTGGAACTGCAAAACCGCAGATTTCTTGAAGCATACAAATCTCTTCTCAGTGTTGATGATATCGGCATAATCTCCAATGTCGTATTTTATCGGCAGGATTGGTGTAAGCGATTTTCGCTAATATTCAATCGCAAAATAAAGTATACACGGTTTGAATCAAACTTCTTTTGGGTGTTAAAAATTCTTAATGGGGGGGGGTAGTTCCCATTACCCAAGTACGTTACTTGGCCTTAGGAATGTCAATTTAAGTTTCTAAGGCCATGGGAAAAACTGCTGTTATAATTGTATTATACAAACCGTCACAATTCTTTTACGATGTTTTATGCGATAGAGATGACACTGTTGTAATACTCGTGGACAATACTCCTGATGTTGACTTGGACGTGTCCGGCAACAACACAGTTTATCTGCCACAGAAAGCTAATCTCGGAATAGCAAAGGCTCAAAATTTAGGAATAGCTAAAGCTAAAGAGTTAGGCTGTGAATATGTGGTTTTCTTTGATCAAGACAGCCGTCCAACTATCGAACTGGTGGATCGGTTAATTAGCGATTTTAAAGTACTTAAGTCACAAGGTTTAAAAGTCGCAGCAGTCGGACCGAAAATTATCAATCAAGCCATAGGCAAAGCTTATAAAAGTGGCGGAAAGCTTGTAGGAGACTTTATTGAGACAGATACTATCATTAGCTCAGGAATGACTACAGATATTGATGTATTGCTTCAGGTCGGTGGTATGGAAGAGCGTCTATTCATAGATCTTGTTGATCACGAATGGTGTTGGCGCGCGCAAAAATATGGTTTTAATATCTATAAATCATCAAAAGCCACATTGTCGCATCAAGTTGGTAATAAAATGGTAAAGATATTTGAAATGCCATTTCTTGTATCAGCTCCAATTCGTTATTACTACCAGTATCGTAATTATTTGTGGCTAAATAAACTTGACTATGTCCCGCGTAAGTGGAAAAGAAAAGTCGTAATTAGAAAAGTATTTGAGTTCTTTCTGATACCATTCTTTACAAAACAGCCAATAGTTACTTTAAAAAATATGATTTCCGGCATAAAATCCGGAATAAATAACAGTTTATGAATATCTCAGTCTATATCAAGGGAGGACAAACATCCCCCAGCTATTATCGTATTTATCAGTACTTAAATATTCTGCAAAATAAGTATAATATAAAGTATCGGCTTATGTTTCCGGAAAGCCTACATAGGAAATATATGCCAATAAGCAAGCAACCTTTAACCATTAAATTGTATCTTACTCTTTTGATGTATTTCAGAATATTATTCTTCCTAATAGCTGATTGCATTAAAAAACCAGACAAACTTGTTATTACCAGACGAGTTACGTCAAAAATTATGCCCGGTCACTATAAATGGCTATTAAGTATAATTGCTAAAAAATCATATATTATTTGGGATTATGATGATCAAATAATTGAAAGTGGAGAGGTGTCCCGAACAACATTTGACTTTTATGCAAAAATATCGAGTAAGATTTTCTGTACACACTCATACTTGGCAGAGTTAATTCCATCTGAATATCGTCATAAAGTCACGTTGCTTGCAACAACTGACGGAGATATGTATCGTGATTATGATGAGCGTTCAGTAATGTGTAAGCGGTTGGAATTATTAAAAAGTGAGGTTAGATTGGTATGGGTGGCTACAAGCGTGAATTTACCACATATTATTAGAATATGTCCTTGGTTGGATCTAATAGCTAATCGATTGTTAATAGAAAAAGGTAAAAAGTTATCTTTGGAAGTAATATGTAATAGCCCTTTAGAATATAAGTTTGAGCATCTTAAGTTAATAAATACTTTATGGACGCGGCAAAGAGCCATTGATGGTATGCTTAATGCCACAATCGGGATTATGCCATTGACCGATAATGAATTCACTCGTGGAAAAGGTGGATTTAAATTGGTTCAGTATATTTCGGTTGGTTTGCCATGCATAGCATCTAACGTGGGTTATAATAAAGATGTAATTACTTATAATTGTGGTTTCCTCGTTGATTCTGAACAACAATGGAATGACGCAATTATAACACTATCTGACCCTAATGTTTGGACAAAATATTCTGTTGCTTCTTTCAAACGGTGGAATGATGCTTATTCGTTCGAAAAAAATCTCGTCATTTGGAATAAAATCCTTTCTAATTAAGTATAATCTATATGAAAATTGCGCTATTAGGAGATATTGGACTGTTGGGCAACTATTCACTTGCAAACAATCCGGAACTTATAAAGAGGCTAAAACCCGTAAGTGATTTTTTAGGCCAATTCGATCTGGTTATCGGTAATTTGGAGACCCCATTCTCATATAAAAAAAAGACATGGGGTGCAAAGTCTGCTTATATTTGTACAGACCCGATGAATATAGATGTTCTGAAATCACTTCATATCAATGCTGTGACGATTGCGAATAATCACATGTATGATTTTGGTAGTGAAGGTTTTAAAACTACTATAAGTACTCTTGAGTCTAATGGTATAGATTGGTTTGGTGCAGATGGAAAGGTTTTCAAGGTTGAAGCAGCAGGGAATCGATTGTTGTTTAACGGTTTTTGTTGTTACTCCACAAATCCGTTGAAATTGTCTTCCCATTTTGGTGCACAGGGTATCAATCGGTTTAATTTAAAGGAGGTAACCGATATTTTAAAAAGTAAGTCAGATGAAGGATGGCTTAACATCCTAGCAATACATTCGGGAATTGAACATGTTAATACTCCAAGTGTGGAACAAATTTTGGCTGCGCATGTTCTGGCGGATGTGGCATCATTTGTTTGGTATGGACATCATCCTCACGTAGTTCAAGGAATTGAGAATATTGGAGATTCTTTGATAGCACACAGTCTTGGCAATTTCTGTTTTGCGGGTAACTATGAAGATAAAAATCGACCTACTATAGAACTTTCTGAAAATAACAGGAATGGTATGATTCTTGTTCTTGAAGTAGAAAACAATAAAATTCTTGACTACAAGACTTATATCACAGCTATCAAAGACGATGGAACTATCGTTCTATTAACTGAAAATACAGTTGTTAATACATATTCTACTCAAATAAAAGAATACTTCAAAAATCCAGAAGCATATAAGGAGAATAGAATGGCTCAACGTAGTAAATACCTGTCGAGACGAAAAGAGATGCGTAACTTAAAGTGGTTTTTAAAACGATTACGTCCCAGGTATGCAAAACTTATGTTGGATAATCGTAGGAATGCAAAAAAATACCATAAATCACTTACTAATCAGCTAAAGACATTGGGATATGAATTATAAGAAGCTGGTACGGTCGCGGAAGCTGAGAATTTGGATTCTGTCAATGCTGAACTGGGTTCCTGACCGGATTATGGTGCCGTTGCAGTATAGGATTCACACTGGAAGAAAACTGAATCTGAAGAATCCGAGGCGGTTTACGGAAAAGCTCCAAGTGTATAAATTGAAGTACCGCAATCCGCTGATGCTTCGTTGCACTGATAAATATGAGGTGCGTACGGTAGTTGAGGAAATGGGTTTGGGAGATATTCTTGTTCCACTTATTGGCATATACAACAGACCATCTGAGATTGACTTTGGCGCATTGCCTAACGAGTTTGTGGCCAAGACTACTGACGGTGGCGGTGGCAATCAGGTACTGATTTGCCGTAACAAATCTGACTTTAATAAAGATGAGTTTTTCGCCCGGATGGACGAGTGGATGTCTGCTCCTAAAGGCAAGAACGCGGGTCGGGAATGGGCATACGAGAACGGGTATCCTCGACGAATCATAATTGAAAAGCTCCTTAAAGTTGCTGACCATAATGATGTGCCTGATTATAAATTTTACTGCTTTAACGGTAAACCTTATTATTGTCAACTTATCGACAACAGGTCAACTACCGAAACAATAGATTTTTATGATATGAACTGGGTGCATCAGGATTTTGTAGGGCTTAATCCGGTGTGCCGTAACAGCGGGAGGATTGCCCCTAAACCGGAAAATTTTGAGCAACTTAAGGCGATCGCCTCCAAGCTGTCGAAAGATTATCCGTTTGTCCGTGTCGATCTCTATAACACTGATGAAACAGTTTATTTTGGAGAATTGACATTTTATCCGGCCAGCGGATTGGGACACTTTTCTCCCGATAAATGGGATGAACGAATCGGTGATTTAATTAAGCTCGACACCTTGTTAGGGGGGGTAAGTGGTTGATTGATAGTGAATTAAATGCGAGCCCAATTGAGGATTCATTAAATGATTATAAATTCTTTTGTTTCAACGGCAAAGTGAGGATGGTATATGGAATCAACGGCAGAAACTTAGGGGAGAGTGCCCGAATAGGCATTTATACGCGCGATTTTGAGAAGCAGGAAGTGTGCCGAAACGATGAAAGGCCACAGCTGAGAGCCATGACCAAACCGAAAAATTACGAACGTATGGTCGAGATTGCCGAAACAATAGCGGGACATTTTCCGCATGTCCGTGTTGATCTGTACAACGTCGGCGGCAAAATATACTTAGGGGAGCTGACATTCTACGACGGCTCCGGCTATATGTCGTTCACTCCTGACACGTTCGATACAGATTTAGGCGAAAAATTCGATATATCAAAGTTTAAATGAGGATTTTAATTTTGGCAAATAGTCTTGGCGGGCTGTTTAGCTTTCGTATTGAGCTACTTGATGCTCTATTAGAACAAGGCAATGACGTGATAGTATGTGCACCGGATGATAAATTGTATTCCGATAAGCTGATAGAGAAAGGAATTAAGTTTATTTCTACAGAGGTCGATCGACGAGGGACGAATCCGCTTGCCGATGCCAGATTGCTTAAGAGATATGTCGCCTTGTTGAAGGAGGTCAGGCCTGATGTAGTTTTAACATACACCATTAAGCCGAATATTTATGGCGGTATGGCTTGTAGGCTATGCGGAGTTCCTCAAATAGTCAATATCACCGGACTTGGCACTGCTGTAGAAAATCCGGGATGGCTTCAGCAAATTACGTTGGCTCTATATCGGGTGGCTCTTAAAAGGGCTAAATGTATTTTTTTTCAGAATGAGTTTAACAAGCGATTCTTTGCCAAGCATAAAATTAATAATAAAGCACATCGGTTAATTCCCGGGTCAGGCGTGAATCTAAATAGATTTGATTATTCGCAATATCCGTCAGATAGTGAACCCATTAGATTTCTGTTTATGGGACGGTTGATGAAAGAGAAGGGTATTGAGGAATATTTTGCGGTAGCTAAACATTTTAAAGCGAAGGACATTTCAACGGAGTTTCATATAGTGGGCGATTGTGAGGATGATTATCTCGATGAGTTGGGAAAGCTTCAAGAGCTGGGTGTTGTGGTGTGGCATGGCCGTCAAGCTAATGTAAAGCCATTTATAGAGGCAGCTCACTGTCTGATTCACCCATCATACTATCCGGAGGGGATGTCGAACGTGATTTTGGAGTCAGCGGCAACCGGCCGTCCGGTGATTACCACTCGCAGGCCTGGATGCGGAGAGACGGTAGATGATGGATTGACCGGATATTTGATAGATGAAAAAGATACTAAAGGATTGATTTCAAAAGTTCAGCAGTTCATAAATCTGCCATATCTCGACAAGGTGTCAATGGGCCGAAAAGCAAATGAAAAAATGCGGAATCAATTCGACCGAAGGATAGTAGTTAAAGCATATTTGGATGAAATCAAGAGCATTTAACCATGGGTTTATATAAGTCATTCTTTAAGCGGGGGATTGATTTGGTGGCGGCGGGAGGTGCGCTGGTAGTGCTGTCTGTGCCATTGGCGGCGGTGACTGTTTGGCTTCATTTTGCCAATAAGGGTGCGGGGGCGTTCTTCTTTCAGGAGCGTCCGGGGAAGGATGGCAAGATCTTCCGGGTGGTGAAGTTTAAGACTATGACTGATGAGCGTGATGCTGACGGCAATCTTTTGCCTGATGGTGAACGTCTGACTAAGGTCGGACGGTTTGTGCGTTCTACTTCCATTGACGAGCTACCGCAGCTATGGAATGTCTTCAAGGGCGATATGTCGTTGATTGGTCCAAGACCGCTGCTCGTGCAGTATCTTCCGTTGTACTCCAAAGAGCAGGCGCGTCGACATGAAGTTCGCCCGGGGATAACCGGTTGGGCACAATGCCACGGGCGCAATGCAATTTCATGGAAGAAGAAATTTGAACTTGATGTGTGGTACGTCGACCACATCTCATTCTTAACTGACTGTAAAGTTATTTTGACTACAATAAAAAAGGTGCTTGGCAGAGAGGATATAAACTCCGGTACTGCCGCAACAATGGAGGCTTTTAATGGCAACAATTAATTTATTCGGTGCAAGTGGTCATGCAAAGGTTGTGATGGACGTCATTACAGCCCAAGGAGATAAGGTGGGATGCCTTTATGACGATAATCCGCATTGTGATGAGATTGATGGCACGCAGGTTTTCAAATCTACAGATAAATCTGTAGAAGGACTTCTGATTGTCAGCATTGGCTCTTGTAAAATCCGCAAACTAATTGCCGAAAGGTATGGATATCTAAAATTTGCTACTGCAATCCATCCTAAATCCATAATTTCTGATTCTGCTACGATAGGCAAAGGAACGGTAATAATGCCTGGCGCAATTATAAATGCAGATACAAAGATTGGGAAACACTGTATCATCAACACAAAAGCTTCGGTTGACCACGAGTGTAGAATCGGTGATTACGTTCACATCGCTCCCGGCGCGACCCTTAGCGGAAACGTTGAAGTTGGCGAGTGCACATGGATAGGTGTCGGTGCATGTGTGAAACAAGGAATTAAAATAGGGAAAAACTGTATGATAGGTGCCGGGGCGGTTGTCGTAAAGGACATACCAGATGACTCGACTGCATACGGAAATCCTGCAAGAATAATAATAATCAATAATTGTAATATGCAGTATAACAATGAGTTAACGGGGGGGGTAATTGTCTTCCAATCCATTACTTGGCTGCATGAAATAGAGAATTATGCAGCCTGAAGTTAAAGACATCGCTATATACGGTGCCGGAGGATTCGGCAGAGAAGTAGCCTGTCTCCTGCGCAGAATTAACATTGAGACAGCGGAGAAATGGAATCTTGTCGGATTCTTCGATGACGGTGTTACTGTCGGTACAGAGAATGAGTATGGCAAAGTACTTGGAAATATTGACACTCTCAATTCTTGGGACAACCCTTTAGCTGTGGTTTTTGCCATCGGTTCTCCAAAGATTGTTGAACTTCTTTATTCTAAGGTCACTAACGACAAGATTGATTTTCCCAATATCATTGCTCCAGATACACTTTTTCTTGACCAAAATAATGTCAGGATAGGTAAGGGCAATGTGATATGTTCTCGTTGCTTGATCTCATGTAATGTTGAGATTGGAGATTTCAACACATTCAACGGCTACATAACAGTAGGTCACGATTCTATGATTGGAAATTTCAACTCAATAATGCCAGCCACAAAGATTTCGGGAGGTGTCAAACTTGGTAATAGAAATTTCCTTGGTGTCAACTCTGTGATTCTTCAGTACAAATCGCTATGCGATGACATTGTAATAGGCGCAAGTAGTGTAGTGATCCGCAATATAAAGACTCCCGGCACGTATGTCGGGAATCCTGCAAAGAAAATCATATTTTAACTTCATAAATCCACAAGTAATGGAAATCAACGAATTTATTGAGAAGTTCGCCGAAATCTTCGACGATACAGACGCAACAACCCTCACTCCTGAAACCAACTTCCGCGAACTCGACGAATGGTCATCACTCTCCGCCCTCGGCCTCATTGCGATGGCTGATGAAGAATACGAGGTTGAGTTGAAGGGAGACGAAATTCGCAAAGCGGCCACAATAGCAGATATTTTCAATATAATCAGCGAAAAAGCATGAATCCTTTTTCACTCGAAGGTAAGACAATACTTATAACAGGTGCCTCCTCCGGTATCGGTGCAGCCACAGCCATAGGATGTGCCAATGCGGGAGCAAAACTTGTCATTACCGGACGCAACGAGGAACGGCTCAATGCAACCAATTCTACACTTAAAGGCTCCGGTCACTTCCAAATGGTTTGTGACCTAAACGATGAGGAGCAAACAAAGTCGATGGTTGCATCTCTTCCCAAACTTGACGGAGTCGTCTTATGCGCGGGTGTTAATCAGACTATGCCGATATCCTTCCTGACAAGGAAGAAGATTGACGGAATCTTTAACACCAATTTCTTTAGCCCCGTTGAATTGATGAGGTTAATAATAAAGAAGAAAGTGCTAAATGAAGATGCCTCTATTGTAGCCTTGTCTTCAATAGGAGGTAACTCAAACTTTTCACCGGGAGCCGCCGCATATGGAGCTTCCAAAGCCGCATTGTTGTCGTGGATGAAAGTGGCGGCAAAAGAACTTGCACCTAAATATCGCGTAAATTGCATCTGTCCGGGTCAAATAAACACCCCAATGAATGCGACAGGCGACATAACAGAGGAACAATATGAATCCTACCGCAATTCAATTCCCATGAAGCGATTTGGCGAGCCCGAGGAGATAGCATATTGCGCAATTTACCTACTTTCGGATGCTTCTCGCTGGGTGACGGGATCGGCATTCACAATTGACGGTGGTACAACTCTTTAAACAATAATTATGGCTATAATACGATATAAAAACGTTGGCATACGGGCTATGGCGGCCTGTGTGCCTACAAAGATTGCCTACAACAAGGATTTGACGACGATAATGTCAGAGGAGGAAGTTGAAAAGATGATTTCCTCGGTCGGAATCCATGAGCGTCGCATCTGCGATGATGATGTCTTCGCGTCGGATCTGTGCTACAAGGCCGCAAAGAAACTTATGGAGGACAATGACATTGCCCCTGAGTCTATAGACATGCTTCTTTTCATGAGCCAAGGCGCAGATTACCGAATACCTGCCACCGCTTGTATCTTGCAGCATCGGCTTGGACTTTCAAAAGATTGTGCCGCTATTGATTTAAGTCTTGGATGTTCAGGGTATGTCTATGCGTTGTCCACAGCAATGGCGTATGCCTCAATGGAAGGCGTAAATCGTGTGTTGTTGCTTGATGGTGAGGCATTTTCCAAAATAGTAAATCCGGAAGACAAAGTCAACGTGCCTCTATATGGTGACGCCGGAACAGCAACCCTTATAGAAAAGGGGGATTATGGAAATTCTGTATTCATACTCCATACCGACGGCTCCGGAGAAGAGGCCGTCAAGATTCCGGCAGGGATGCGTAATCCTTTGACTCCTGATTCGCTCGTAGTGACGGAAAGAGAAGATGGGAACAAGAGAAACGATATACAGGTGTATATGGACGGTATGGAAGTATTCAATTTCGCCATTCGCGTTGTGCCGAAAGGTGTCAAGGAAATGATGAAAGCAACCGATGCTGAACTTGACGACATCGACTATATCGTATTTCATCAATCCAACAGGTTTATGACCGACTTCTTTGTCAAAAAACTGAAATTCAACTCCGACAAAGTGCCATACTGTATAGACCGTTTTGGCAATACAAGTTCCGCATCTGTCCCCCTGACCATTGTTTCTGAATTGAAAGATAAACTCAATGTGCCAACGAGGGTTGTAATGTGTGGTTTTGGAGCGGGACTATCATGGGGAACGGCTCTTGTTAATTTCAACGATTGCAAAATCTCTGACCTTATAGAGTATTGATATGGATGGTGTAAAGTTTCATCATTTCGGCATTGCTTGTAGAGAAATAGATAAAACTGCTGAGGCATACGCACAGTTAGGTTACTCAAAGGGCGATACAGTTTTCGACCCTTTGCAGAATATAAATATTTGTTTTCTTACTCATTCTGAAATGCCTCTCGTTGAATTATTATCTCCCGTAGATGAAAACTCCCCGGTTGTGCAGATACTTGAGAAGAATGGAGTAACACCGTATCACACATGTTATACTGTTGAAGACCTTGACAGTGCTATAAAATCATTCAAAAGGTTGAGATATGTGGTTGTCTCAAAGCCGAAACAGGCGTTCGCTATAGACGGACGGAGAGTGGCGTTCTTGTATAATGCAGACATGGGTCTGATAGAACTTGTTGAGAAGTAAATTATGTTTGTATTCCGAAATTACACCATTGAGAACCTGTTTGATGAGTCGGTACAGTTCTCCGGTTATGATGATATATCGGAAATTCCCGAAGCCGATTCTTATCTGTGGTTCTACAATGTGCCTGTTGGTGCTGTAAGCAATCACACTGTTGCTGAAATAAATGGAATTGCTGATAAACTAAAGTTTGTGGCCGAATCTATCCCGGCGTCAGCACCTTTCTACATTTTTACTCTTGAAACTCTTTTCAAGGTTACGGTCAGCGACTCCGACCGCAAGGTTGATGAGGCCATTGCTTCGGTCAACGAATTGGCATGGAAAATTGCCTCTGAGAAATCGAATGTCCGCGTTATTGATTTTGGCGAATTTTTAGCGCAACATACACCCGACAGTTGGATCAACTGGAAGTTCTATTTCCTCTCGCAAATGGTAATAAGCCCGGCTATTGCACCCGCTTTTAAGGAATGGTGGGGCAAGAAACTGTCAGAATTGACCCGCACGCGTAAGAAGTGCCTTGTTCTTGACCTCGACAATACTCTTTGGGGCGGCGTTTTGGGCGAAGACGGCATTACCGGTGTGCAGATGAATGGCGATTATCCCGGCAATGCCTTTATGTATTTTCAGGAGGCTCTTGTGTCTCTTGCCAATAGTGGCGTGATTCTGACAATATGCAGCAAAAACAATGAGGCTGACGTAAAGGAGCTGTGGGCGAAGAATCCGTTTGTAAAACTCGGTCCGAAGCATATAGCGGCATACCGCATCAACTGGCAGAACAAGGCCGACAATATACGCGAACTGGCAAAGGAACTGAACATTGGACTTGACAGCATGGTATTTGTTGACGATAACCCCACCGAGCGCGAATTGGTGCGCCAGCAGTTACCGATGGTGGCTGTGCCGGAGTTCCCCAAAAGGCCGTATGGATTGATGGAGTTTTACAAATCTCTTGTAAATGACTATTTCCACACCTACCGCCTAACAAATGAGGATTTAGCAAAGACTGAGCAATATAAAGCCAACGCCCAAAGGGCTTCCGAGCAGGCGAAGTTTACCGACATGACAGATTTCATCCGAAGCCTCGACATTCACATTGATATAATAAAAGCGAACGAGTTCAACATTCCGCGCATCGCACAGATGACGCAGAAAACCAACCAATTCAATCTCACCACACATCGTTACACCGAAGCCGACATCAATTCTTTCATTGGAAAGGGCTATGACGTGTATTGCATTTCGGTGGCTGACAAGTTTGGGGATAATGGAATAACAGGTGAGATTATTGTCTCCAAGAATGGGGACCAGGCCGAAATTGACACCCTGCTGTTGAGTTGTCGAATTCTTGGAAAGGATATCGAAAAGGCCTTTGTAAAATCTGTTCTCAACATCCTTTATGATAAAGGAGTGCGTAAGGTCAAGGCCAAGTATGTCGCTACGGCCAAGAATGCACAAGTAGCTGACTTTTATGATAAGATAGGCTTTGAACGAATCAAGGAGACTGACACTGCGCATGATTATCAGCTTCAGATGTCTTCCAAATTTGAAATACCTGATTATTACCACATAACAATAAAATAATATGGACGAAAAGATTATAGAGATAATGAAAAGCGTCTTTAATACAGACGCAATCACTACGGCAACCGACCAACATAACTGCGAAAAGTGGGATTCACTTCACCATCTTAACCTCATCGTGGAGCTTGAAGAGGCTTTTGATATGGAGTTTGAACCCGAGGAAATCGCCGAGATGAAAAGCTTCGATACTGTTAAAAAAGTCATTGAAAGCAAACAGTAAATAATGAGAAGAGAACGGATATTGCTTTGCTTGGCTCACATGAGCGGCAAGGAACAGGATTTTATCAAGGAGGCGTTTGACCAGAATTGGGTTGTGCCCCTCGGTCCGAATGTAAACGGTTTTGAAAAAGACCTCGAGGAGTTTGTAAACAGCCGAGCTGGAGCTGTACCTCTTAACAAGAAGGTGGTGGCTTTGTCTGCCGGAACTGCGGCGGTGCATCTTGCATTGATTGCCTGCGGTGTTGGTCCAGGCAGTGAGGTGCTTGTGCAGTCTTTTACTTTCTGCGCTTCCTCTCATCCGATTACCTACCTCGGTGCAACACCTATATTTATAGATTCAGAAAAAGAGTCGTGGAACATGGATCCCGAACTGCTTGAGGAGGCTATAAAAGACCGAATTGCCAAGACTGGAAAGAAACCGAAAGCCATCATCCCTGTGGCTCTCTATGGTATGCCCTACAAGATTGACAAAATCATGGAAATTGCCAACCGATATGGGATTCCGGTGATAGAGGATGCTGCCGAAGGTCTCGGCTCACGCTACAACGGTCAAGTGCTCGGTACATTCGGCAAGTATGGAGTGCTTTCGTTCAACGGCAACAAGATGATTACCACCTCAGGAGGCGGGGCACTCGTTTGCGACAACGAAGAGGATAAGAACAAGGTGATGTGGTACGCGACCCAGGCCCGCGAGTCGTATCCCTATTATCAGCACGAAGCAATCGGTTACAACTACCGTATGTCGAACATCTGCGCCGGTATCGGCCGAGGTCAGATGACGGTCATCAACGACCACATCGCCCACCACAAGCATGTACAGGAACTGTATTGCGAGTTGCTGAAAGATGTTAAGGGCATAACAATGCACACCAATCCGTGGCCAGAGTCCGATTCTAACTTCTGGCTCTGCACAGCAACTCTTGACCCAGACCTCCGCATCAAAGGACAGGAGAACGCTTACAAGACCATCATCACGGGTGCCGTAGGCGGCGCGGCTGGGGTAATCCACACTGCGTCAAAAGCCACAACAGACTGCCAGCCTAACGACAACGTAGAGGCCCTGCGCATCTATCTCGACAAAGCCAACATCGAAGCCCGTCCCCTCTGGAAACCGATGCACAAGCAGCCTGTATACAAGAACGCCCCCGCATACGTCAACGGCGTTTCGGAAGCCCTCTTCAAAGTCGGCATCTGCCTCCCCGCCGGCCCCTACGTAACCGACGACGATGTCCGCTACATTGTTGATGCCGTAAAAGAAGCTATCGAAGAGTAAATATAAACTAAGTTATTACTTGGCTTTCATACCTTCTTATATAATAGAAAGGCTTAGCTCAATTCCGACAGAGGAAGTTGCAGAAAGATTAGGAGGCTGTGTCAAAATTGGCGCAGCCTCTTTTCTTATAATATGCTGAAAAACATAAAACGGAGAGGCTACGCCTATTTTGAACTGCCTCATTCGTGAGGAGTTGAACTACTATCCAAACAAAAGTAAATCGCTTTTTTACGAGCGCGATTATGTGGGTGAAGACGGCCAATGTGAGATTAAATTCGGCACAAGCATCCGAATAAAGGCAAATACACTTAGGACTCTGAGGTAGCGTACACTGAACAACCATTCGGTTCTTTCCTCATTCGGTAAGGTGTCATTGTCGGAGGACGCTTCTAAAATCGCTTCGCTATATAACTGGATAAAATCTCATGTTCATGGCGTGAGCAGTGAGCAGACAAGTCTTGTTGCTCTTCTCAAATAAGTGAGTCAGGATGAGAGGAAGAAAGAATTCTTTATTCAGATGTTGAAAAAGGCTATCATTATTAATTTTGAGGAGTGCCGATGCTGCGCCGGTACTTGGTTGGTGTCGTGTGGAAATGGTGGGAGAAGATGCGATTGAAGTGAGGTATGTCGTTGAAGCCAATTCGATATGCGATGTCGCTGATGTTCAATGTCGTAGTTTCTAAGAGTCCGGCTATTTTCATGCGATAATGTGTAAGGTATTTGATGAATGATGTGCCATACATTCGTCGGAATGCGTTGCAAAAAGCTGTTTTGTTCATGCTGACCGCTTGTGCGGCTTCGCTAAGAGGAATGTTTCGCGAATAGTTTTCTGCGATGAGTCTGTGGATGGCATTAAATTTCATTCTCGGTTGAAGGCCTTTTATGTCAATTGTCGCGGGCGAGCCAATGAATGTATATTCGCCACTCTCGTATATTTCGTTGAGCAGCCATACGAATGACAATGCTTGTCGTGTTGCCGATAGTCCGGTGATTGAATCGAAGAATTTGACGGCACTCCGATGTGCGTTGCCTGTAAGTTTAATAGCCTGTTTCAATTCACTATAAAATGTTACCATGTCGCTAAGTTCGGGAATTGCGACCACTAGTCTTTTTGCAATATCAAATGAGAATTGGCAGCAACAGTCGCGAATAATGCCATTGTCAGGGCAAAGTGTAGGGTCAAAGAACCAGCCATGTGGTATGCCGCCGGGCACAATCACAATATCCTCGCCGTTAAATTCATCAACTATATCATTGATACATCGGACACCGCCTCCTTTTGACATGTATGCCATTTCGTATTCGGGGTGCACGTGCAGTCCGGTTTCGGACGTATAGCTGACCACTTCCTCCCGTAACAGAAAAGATCGTCCCTCTTGTTTGATAATATTTTCGTAAGAAATCTGCTTTTTCATCCTGAAAACCTTATCCTGTGTGAATATACGACAAATTTAACAAATATTCTCCAGCGTGGCATTACAAAATTTTAAATAAATTTGCATTCTTAAAAAAGCAACAACATGAACCAACCTATCACAGGCTCGAAGCCACGTTATGAAATACTTGACGGACTGCGCGGAGTGGCGGCAGTAATAGTAGTTATGTTTCACCTATTTGAAACCTATTCAAAAGGAGTGCCGTATCAAATTTTGAACCATGGCTATCTTGCCGTTGACTTCTTCTTCGTACTTTCGGGTTTTGTGGTTGGCTATGCCTACGATAGCCGTTGGGGCAACGGTATGACATTCGGGAACTTTTGCAAACGACGCATCATCCGACTTCAGCCGATGCTGATATTTGGCACAGTTGTCGGAGCGTTGCTGTTTTATATGCAGGGTGATCATCCAGACTTCTCAATTATCAGGGAGACGCCATGGTGGATTGTTGTGATTCTGATGATATGGGGAGGCACTGTGTTGCCGATACCCAAGTCGTGGGACATTCGTGGGTGGTCGGAGTTTAATCCGCTTAACGGAGCCACATGGTCGCTCCTATGGGAATACATTGCCAACCTTCTTTACGGCCTGTTCCTGCATCGATTCAAGTTGCGCACTCTAATTGTATTATCTGTTATTGCAGGCTTGTTGGTCATCAATGTCTGTCTCAACATTGATATCTTCGGAGTGCTTGATGTACGCGATTATGCCGCTTACACCATGATTGGCGGATGGAGCCTTACCCCTGACCAACTGCTTATCGGTTTCTCTCGCTTGGCTTATCCGTTTCTTATAGGTCTTGTAATCAGTCGCGTGTCTAAGATGCAGATTCAGATCTCGCGCCATGGGTTCGTATGGTGTTCTTTAATATTGGCCTCTATTTTGGTGTTGCCACGCATTGGCGGTTCAAACCCGGAAAACTTCTGGATGAACGGCATTTATGAAATTTTTGCCATTCTGCTTGTGTTCCCGGTGATAATAATGATGGGGCGCGGAAGCACGGTTGTCGGCGAAAGATATGAGGGTTTGTGTAAGTTCTTGGGCGACATATCGTATCCGCTTTACGTGACTCATTACCCAATAATCTATGTGCAAATGTCTTGGGCGGCTTCGCATCCCGACGCACCCATATCGCAACACATATTCATGGGCTGTTGCTACTTCGTAATCGCAATCGGCTTGGCATACGCCTCAATGAAACTTTACGACTTGCCTGTGCGCCAATGGCTTTCATATAAATTTCTTTGCAGAAAATCATGAGAATAGAACATATAGCCGTTTGGGTCCGCGACATAGAGCGCACCCGTCAGTTTTTCGAGACATATTTCGATGCTTTAGTCTCGGCTCGTTACGACAATGCTCAAGGCTTCAGCTCATATTTCCTGACCTTCCCTAATGGCGAAACGCGGATAGAGATTATGCAGCGGCCGCTTAAAATTGAGAATCTTGAGAGTCGTTGCGCAGCCTTGTCCAACCAGATAAACCCTCACTTCTTCTTTAATTCTCTCAATGGAATCTCAGCGTTGGTTCAACGTGGCAATGAAGACACTACCCTTGACTATATCGCACGCCTATCAGATGTTTTCCGTTACGTCCTTAACAGCGATGGCAAACAGCTCGTTCCCCTTGAAGAGGAGCTTCAGTTTGTTGATTCATTTGCCTACGTGATGCAAGTGAGATTCGGTGGCAAACTCCAATTCCATATAGATGTTACTGAGGAATACCGAAGTATGAAACTGCCGGTATTGTCCGTGTTGCCTTTGTTGGAAAATGTTTCATCCCACAACCGTATTGACTCGAAACATCCCATGGTGGTGAAAATTTATGTCGGGAACAACAATTTAATTGTCGAAAACTGTATTTGTCATAAAACTAATGCACATGAGACCCACGGCATAGGGTTGTCAAATCTCGACAACCGCCTATATCTTATGACGGGCAACCGTATCATAGTTCTCTGCCAAAACATCATAACCCAGCACTTCGGTATAAAACCGAAGCGACCGCTGATAGTCGGAACAAATAATGGCGATATGGTGCAATTTATTAATTTTCATATTTTTGTCATCGTTTTGGTGCGGTCAAGAAGTATTTCATCCATGTTCTCCTTTGCCCACTGAATGAGCTGATTGATTATTGGAAGAAGAGAGTGAGCCCGGTCTGTCAATCTGTACTCAACGCGTGGCGGCACTTCCGCATATACGGTGCGAGTGATATAGCCGTCAGTTTCAAGCGTTTTTAGAGTGAGCGATAGCATCTTTGGGGATATGTCTGGTAATTCATTTTTAAGTTCCACATAGCGAATTGTGTCATAGCTGTTCAATGTGTATAACACTAAAAGAGTCCATTTATCGCTTATTCGATTGAGGATATTACGTATCGGACAATCCGGATGCAGTTCGTTTTTATTAAAGTTTCTTTCCATAACGACTACAAATTTACTGCTTTTTACAAATCAGTACAATACTTAATGCATTTAATTACAGCGATTATATATATTATATAGTTATGGTAGTTTTTGGTAATTGTTAAAGATTATGAATAATTTGTGCTCAACCATGAATTTTGTCGTTGACTTCCATCAATAGTAACATAAAGGGTAGTAAGAGAAATATAATTTCCTCTTTTTTACGTTGAACTTTTGCCTTAAATTTGCGATATATAAAATATAGTATTACTGATAAACAATATCATATAAATTATGGATAAGAAAGTAGCGTTAATCGGCGCGACCGGATTTGTCGGCTCCGCCATTCTCAACGAGCTTCTAAATCGTGGTTATCAAGTAGAAGCTCTCGTTCACAATCCCTCAAAACTGAAAGTAGAAAATCCGGCACTCTCAGTAAAGAAAATAGATGTTGCTGATGAGAAGGCTCTTGAAAGCGATCTTAAGGGTTACAATAATGTAATCAGTGCTTACAATCCCGGCTGGGCTAATCCACACATATATGAAGAAACACTTGAAAACTATCCCAAGATACTCAATGCGGCAAAGAAGGCGGGTGTAAAGCGTCTGCTCATCGTTGGCGGGGCAGGTACATTGTTCGTAAAACCCGGAGTGCGTCTTATTGACATGGGCACGCTTCCTGCCGAATGGCTTCCGGGTGTAAAATCGCTCGGTGAGTTTTATCTTAACACCCTTATTCCTGAAAAGGATATTGATTGGGTATTTTTCTCGCCTGCAGGAAACCTTGGCGACATGGGTGCTAAAGGGCCAGGCAAACGCACCGGAGTTTACCGCCTCGGCAAGGATGATATGATTTTCGACAAAGACGGCAACAGCTTCATTTCAGTTGAAGACTATGCCAAGGCAATGGTCGATGAACTCGCCGAGCCGGCTCATCACCAGGAACGTTTCACCATCGGCTACTAATCAATCGATTACAGTTCGGATTGGCAACATCTGCCACATCCGAACTGTTTTTTTATAAGGCCATCTCATGAAATCACTACTTCTGTCATACATTGCGATAAACATTAAAGATTTGATTTGTGTTGTAAATGTAAAATGTTCAAATATGAAAAAATTTTTATTATATGCAATAGCAACAGTCGTTGGCGTGTTAAATTCAAACGCCCATAATCCAGACTATAACGAGAATATTTCAGTTACGCAATCACAAAATCACGTCGGGAGAATGAAACCCTCACGCGGTGGATTTGGAGGGTTTAATATTGACAAATCAAGCGACTCTACGCTACAGGCTATGATAAAGGATGTGGTTCCAAAGTTTCAACAATTTGTTTATAACGTTCCTGACACTAACGACTCTATAGCATACAATCTCTATGTCCCCAAGAATATTGAAGAAGGAAAGGAATACCCCCTGGTGCTGTTTGTGGCGGATGCATCAACTGTAGATAAGGCAGTGACTGTGCCGCTGACTCAAGGATATGGGGCATTGGTTTGGGCCACAGAAGAATCACAGGCAAAGAATCCGTGTTTTGTGCTCGTTCCCCAAATGTCACGCGGTGCGACAGACGATTCATATAATCACTCTCCGCAAGTGGATCAGCTCATCGGGTTGGTTAAGCAAATCGCTGCGGATTATCCTGTTGATAACAACCGTCTATACTCCACAGGACAATCTATGGGCGGAATGATGGCGATGTATTACGATGTAGCGTATCCAGACCTATTTGCCGCATCAATATTTGTTGACAGCCACTGGGCCGAATCTACATTCTCCGAGCTTGTAAAACATAAATTTGTATGGTTTATAGCAGGTGACGGCGGAAAGGCATATCCCAAATTAAAACCTCTTGAAGAAGCGGCCGAAAATGAAGGCATATCTTATACTTTTGCTGAATGGAGTGCAAAACTACCGGAAAATCAGCAAAATGAACTGGCATCCACCATGCTTGTAAAGGGTGCTCCGGTTAATATTTTTGAGTTTGAGAAAGGATCTGTGCTACCTGAAGGAATGACAAATGGAATAGATCATATGTATTCATTTGATTATGCTTATAAAATATCAGCTGTACGGGATTGGCTCTTCCTGCAATCCAAATAGCAAACATCATGTATTCGGAAAGTGAAAAATTAGACATACTGCTCCGGACTCTTCTTCGGGAGAGGCCGGAGTATTTCAATATACAGTTTCCTGTATCTATACATGACAAAAGGAATCTGCTCCGCGCCCTTATGAATGTCAGACCTCCTAAACCATTTCCTGAGGAACTGTTGAGGTTGCAGGATGAGGAACTTATGGAGCAACGTGACGAGAAGGGTGTTGTGGCATTAGACTCAATTCCCCCATCTCCGATATATCCGCGGTTTCGCTTATGGCAAGGTGACATAACCCGACTGAAAGTGGATGCCATTGTCAATGCTGCAAATTCTCAGATGTTAGGGTGCTTCATTCCGCTTCATAAGTGTATAGACAATGCCATTCACTCAGGCGCCGGGATGCAGTTGAGGGAGGAATGCAATAGGATTATGCGTGTGCAAGGTCATCAAGAACCAACCGGCAATGCGAAGATAACTCATGGATACAATCTCCCGGCAAAGTATGTCATACACACCGTAGGGCCTATTGTATATGGCAACTATCCAACCGATAGAGATTGTAAGTTGCTGGCGGACTGCTATTGTAATTGCCTCCGCACTGCAGAAAATAAAGGATTGAAATCCATTGCATTCTGTTGCATTTCAACAGGCGAGTTCCATTTTCCACAGAATAAAGCCGCTGAAATTGCAGTGGAAACGGTAAATGAATATTTCCATTCCACTCCTGACACAAAGATTGATGCCGTGGTGTTCAACGTATTCAAAGATACAGACTTGAATATGTATAAAAAACTATTGGGTTATGGCTGAATTTGAAAAGAAAATTTCACTTGCATCAGAGAAATTGCGCGAGTCTGCTGCCATTGTCATTGGAGCCGGAGCCGGACTCTCTGCGGCCGCCGGTCTTGATTACGGCAGAGGATGTGCCGGTTTGCCCCGTATGTGGCGGCAATATGGATGTTCATGTCAGGAAGAACCGATATTTTGTACAGGACGAGGCATGGTATGCGGCGGCTAATCGATACGAAGCATTTATTAGCCGTTATGCGGAATCCGGCAAAGTGGTGCTCTTCGAGCTTGGGGTAGGGTATAACACACCGGCCATAATACGCTATCCGTTTGAGCAAATAACCTATAGCAACCCCCAAGCAACTATTATAAGGCTCAATGCAGATTATCCGCATGGACCAAGAGAAACTGCATCCCAAACCATTGCTTTTACAGAAGATATGGACAAAGTCTTATCAAAATTAAGTTCTTTTGAAAGATAATATGCGATTAGGAATGTCCTTTTAGTTTATCTATAAATACTTTTATGTCGGCGACGAATGGTTCGGGGGCTTCCATTGCGGTGAAATGTCCTCCGTAAGGCATCCGGCCATCCATGATCCATCAAAATAGGCATTGCATTGGGACATTCCGACTTGATATGGAAAAATATTCATTTTAGCACCAATCAGAAGGAAAAGCAACTGGAATAATTGTGTCCAGGCGGTAAAATAAGATAAATTATGGTATTTTGGCGGAATTTTAGATGGGTATTTTGTAATTTTGCGGCATTAAAATGCAGAGACTTTGAAATGTCTCGGCATAAACTTCAGAAAAGAACACATTGCTTAATTTAATAGACATATTTTATTGCGCTTCAATGCGCAGGCTGTTGCTTTCGGTTATATTGTTGCTTTCGATGCTGACCGCTTATTCTCAAAGTATAGGACTTAAGGGGATAGTAGTGGATTCGGTGACTCGTGAGCCGGTGCCATACGTGGCGTTGTTAATCAATAGGACCGGTAATGGAGCTATGTCTGACGACAAAGGCACATTCTATATAAAAACATCGAATAGACCTGATAGTCTGCGAGTTTCAGTAATGGGCTACACGACAAAAATGATCCCCTTGGAAGGTAAAAATTTATCTGATTTAACCATAGAAATTGTGCCTGCCGGAGTGCGTCTTAATGAGGTTGTTGTTAGGCCGAAGAAGGAGAAATATAGTAAGAAAAATAATCCGGCTGTCGAATTTTTGGAGCGTATTCGTTCAGCAAGGGATCTTACCGATCCAAGACGTAATGAATATTTCAACTTCGATAAGTATGAACGTTTGACCATGGCCATAAATGATTTTAACCAGTCGGAAGGTTCTTGGTCAAGTAAGAAATTCGGATTTCTAAATGATTATGTTGACATCTCCGAGATTTCCGGCAAACCTATACTAAACATTTCGGTGCGTGAGAAAACGTCGACTGTAAACTATAGGGGTAGTCCGCATTCAGAGCACGAGCATGTCAAGGGTATGCGCCAAGAGGGTGTTGATGATATAGCAAACAATCAAGAAGGCATTCGTCAGGCAATGGAGGACGTGTTCCGGGAGATTGACATATATGAAAATGATGTCACGTTGCTCCAAAATAGATTTGTAAGTCCTTTATCGCGCATTGCGGCAGACTTTTATAAGTTTTATCTTACGGATACTCTTGTTGTTGAGCAGGACACATGTATAGTGCTGAGTTTCGTGCCCCATACGCCACAGACGTGGGGGTTCATTGGTAAATTATACGTGCCTAAGAATGACTCCACAATGTTCATAAAGAGGGTAGATCTGCATTTGCCGCACACTATTAATGTGAACTTCATTGATGGAATGACTGTGTCACAGACATTTGAGAAAGCCACTGACGGGTCACGCCTTAAGACTAAGGATGACATGATTTTTGAGCTGTCCGTTCTTCCAGGCGCACCGAAGATGTATGTGCGCCGAAATACGGTTTATCAAAATTTTAGTTTTGAAGCTCCTGATGACGATGCTGTATTTAAATATGCGGAATATCAAGTGGTTGACGATAATGCCTACGGTCAATCAGAGGCCTTTTGGGCCGACAATCGGGCAGTCCCATTAAACAAGGGTGAGTCAGGCATTGGTGAAATGATGACTAAACTTCGCAAACAGCCTCTCTATTATTGGTCGGAGAGAGCTTTACGTCTCCTTGTAAGCGGTTATGTGCATACCGGCAATCCAAGTAAATTCGATTATGGACCAGTCAATACGAGTGCTTCTTATAATACCGTCGAAGGACTTCGTCTGCGTACGGGAGGAATGACTACCGCCAATTTATCGAAGCGTTGGTTTATGCGTGGATATGTGGCATACGGATTTCGTGATAAAAAGGTAAAATACCGAGGGGAATTGGAATATTCATTTCACGATAAAAAATATCACTCAAGAGAATTCCCAATTCATTCGATGAGGTTTACGTCTCTCTACGATCTTGACCAGCTTGGGCAACGTTACTCTAATACGAATGCCGACAATATTTTCTTGTCGTTAAAGAGAATGGAGGATGTAAGGGTGACTTATCAGAGATATCAGCGTCTTGACTATATTCTTGAATTAAAGAATAACTTCTCTGTTGAAGCGGGGGTTATGTTTGAACGACAGGAAGCTACGCGATGGATACCTTTTATCGACGGATTCGGCCGTCAGTTCGGACATTACAATGAGACATCTCTTGAGCTTAAGTTAAGATATGCTCCGGGTGAGAAATTCTATCAAGGTAAGACTTATCGTTTGCCGATAAATCTTGATGCTCCGGTGTTTGAACTTACCCATACCTTTGCTCCGGGAGGCATGTTTGGAAGCAAATTCACTATAAACCGGACTGAATTACGTTACCAACAGCGTTGGTGGCTGTCGGCTTTCGGGTATATTGATGCCATTATAAAGGGAGGTCATGTGTGGAGTTCGGTTCCATATATGAACTTGTTGTTGCCAAACACAAACCTGTCATATACAATTCAGCCAGAAAGTTATACTTTGATGAATCCGCTTGAGTTTATTAACGACTCTTATGCGTCGGTCGATTTTACTTACTGGCTTAATGGGTTGATATTCAATCGTATCCCTTTGCTGAATAAATTAAAATTGCGTGAAGTGGTCAATTTTAAAGGATTATGGGGACATTTGAGTGACAGAAATGATCCTTCTGCGAATCAGAATTTGTTTGTATTTCCTACAGATGTTCTCACACGGCGAATGTCAAATACGCCCTATATGGAACTCAGTGCCGGTATTGATAATATTTTCCGCGTGTTGCGTGTCGACTATGTGACCCGATTGTCATATCGAGGTACTCCGGGTGCGCCTGATTGGGGCATAAGGGTGGCCCTTCACTTCGCCTTTTAATAGATTAATCTAATAAAATCGGTGTATTATAATTATACTCTAACCGGGTAAAGCGACCTTTCGATCGCTTTACCCGGTACACAATTATGCGAGTTTTTTAGATTATGACACTGATAGTCTGTTGGAGAACTTCGTGGGTGTCGTAATTATGTTTTGCGATACAGCCTCTTTATGCCGATTCTATATTATTTGCGTGCCGTCAAGTTCGGAATGGGGCCGTATTGGTTTTCCGAAGGCTGGCTGTCTTGACAGAACCAGACGATCAGAACGATGATCCCAATTATGGGAATCAACGCTAAGAGCCACCACCATCCTGATTTGCCTATGTCGTGCAGTCTACGGAACCAAAGTCCTAAGTTTGGCAAGAAAAGAATCAGACTTAATATCATGCTTACGGTAAAAACAGTCTCTTGCTGCGCAAAAAGCGACGTGACGAAGTTGACTACTCCTGATAATATGAATGTGAAAAGAATCCACCACCAAAATTCTGAACGTGATGCACGACCCGTAAAACAGCAGTACTTATTAAATGCGCGACTAATGGCATCTCCGAATGATACTTGATACTGATACATATTCTAAAAATTAAGTTTTGATTATATGATATTTGCAAAGATATGTAAATGCATCTTAATATACAAGTGAAATTTTAATAAATTTGGCGTGTGCGTTAAGTTTTTGCTCGATTTTATGCCATTCGCTTGCAAATGATGAAAAATAGTAGTAAGTTTGTGTAATCAATCATTATTAATTTTTGTTGACAATGAACAACGGTAATTATTACAGTAACAGCGGAAGCTATTATAATAATGGTGGCGGATATGGCAACAATGAATATCCCCCTCAACCGCCGGTAAATAATGGCGATATTTTCACTCCCGGTCCGTCTGGTAAAAGTCGTGGAGTTGCCGGATTGCTGGCAATATTTTTAGGCTATCTCGGCATTCAGTATTTTTATCTCGGAAAGAATACTGCCGGAGTGATTACGTTGGTCGTTTCTTTATGTCTTTGCGGCATACCGAGTATTATATGGCTTATCCAAGGTATTCTTATGCTATGCATGAGTCAGCAAGACTTTGAACGTAAGTATGTCTATACCACCTCGACATTCCCGCTTTTTTAGCAAATAGTATAAAATATAATATTATTATATGATGGCATTCTGAGGTGATCTGCCTAAAGAATGCCATCTATTTTGGTTTATACGTGCACGGTAATGATGTCGGATAGTCTCGTAGTGTATAATGGCGAGCCGAGGTCGTGTCTGACAAGTGCCGAAATGCCATTGCCGGTTGATGCGAGCCTGACAATATCTTTCGCCATACATGCCGTGTTGACTGCATCGATAGTGTTCATTAGCCGGCGGCGTCGGTTTCTGACTTCCGGGTCGGTAAACAGTTCCGGTTGTAATCCGTCACGAGTTACTATGCGGGTAGCCGTAAGCCCTGCTCTTTTGAACCCATAGCCACGGCGGAATATTTTAGATAGAGCTTCTACGGCCGCTTTGGTAATTGCGATTGTGTCATTGGTGCCCTCCGGAAATGTGGCTTGTGCGCTGTCGAACATTTGTGGGGAGTCGGTACGAAATCGGTTAGTGGCAAGAAATACCGATATTTCGAGGGCATACATGTTGTCGCGCCTGAGTTTGCGTGCTATCGTACTTGCAAATTCGCTTATAGCCTCGGCCAGTATCTTCGGGTCGGAAATGTCCGTCGCAAAAGATCGGGAAGATGTCATTGTCTTCTGGTCGGGATGTGAGATTTCGTGTGGGATGCACGGCTGTCCGTTAAGTTCGCGCCAAGTGCGTTGAGCAGTGGCATTGAACAATTCTTTGGCCATATCTTCGGATATGTCGGCAAGCTCAAGTGCTGTGTTGATTCCGATTCGGTGAAGCCGTTCTGCGAGACGTCGTCCTATGCCCCATACATCCTCGACGTTCACTAAACTCATTGCCTTGCGGGCTTTTTCTACAGAATCAATGACTGCCACTCCGCGATATGCTGGATAGCGTTTGGCAAAATGGCTTGCCAATTTTCCCAGCGTCTTTGTGGGTGCTATCCCCATTGAAGTCGGGATTCCTACTTCACGACGGATTTTACGCACTATGTATCGGCCGAATTCGCCAAGGTCGTCGCTGTGGCATTCATCAAGCTTGATAAAAGCGTCGTCAATCGAGTATATTTCTACATCGTCTGAGATGGATCTTAGGGTGGACATGACTCTCGAAGACATGTCGCCGTACAGTCGGTGGTTACAAGAGAAACAGACCACTCCTTTGGTTTCCGCTATTTGCTTGAATTTAAAGAACGGAGTTCCCCGCTTAAGCCCAAGACTTTTTGCTTCGGGCGAAAGTGAGGATATGCAGCCGTCGTTGTTTGTAAGTACGACAACCGGCTTGCCTTCAAGGTCGGGACGGAACACACGTTCGCATGACACGAAAAAGGAGTTGCAGTCAATGTGTCCAATCATAATCTACGCCGGAGCCGACGGTTGGTCTTAATGGTGTGTATGACTATTCCCCAAACTTTAAACTCGTTGTCGTCCGTGATTTCAATTGGGCGAAATTCATGGTTTGAAGGCATGAGAAATATTTTCCCCTTTTGTGCTTTTATGCGTTTAAGAGTGAAGTCGCCGTCGATACAGCACACGGCGAGGTCGCCGTCTTCGGGTTCGACAGAACGGTCTACTATTATTATGTCGCCTTCGTCTATCCCTTCTTCTACCATCGATAGCCCCTCCACTTTTGCGAAAAATGTCGCCGCAGGGTGGGGGATTAAGGCTTTGTTAAGGTCGATGCGTTCATTGACATATTCCTGGGCCGGACTTGGGAAGCCGGCGCGTACGCCTCCGTCAGCATACGGGATAGACAATTCGGTGGAATCGTCGGGGCAATAAAGTGTGAGTCTAACGTCTTTAGTTTCCATAGATAGTGCAAAGATAGCGAATTAATAGCTATAAAAATCGGCTTTATGCTATTATTCGATATGGCACAAAAGATTTAACATCCGAAAGTTTTGATTTTAAATGGAAAATTCCTACTTTTGTTGCGAAACTAAAACGTAATTCATAAGATATGGCTATGGCAACAATAGAAAAGTACATGTCGCCGATGAGCGACAAAGAGCTTATGGAGGCATGTGCAAAGATAAAGCACGTGGCTCTTGACATGGACGGAACCATCTACCTTGGATCTAAACTATTCCCGTTCACAAAAGATTTTTTGCGCTCGCTTGAAGAAAATGGTATCGGATACTCCTTTTTGACCAATAATCCCACCAAAAGCATCGCGGATTACCTAAAGAAGCTTGAAGGGCTGGGTATTGAAGCCGATGAAGAAAGGATGTATACAACGGCCGTGGCCACTATTGAGTACCTTAAAGCTACGATGCCGGAAGTGAAAAAACTTTATGCCATAGGTACCCCGAGTATGCTTAAGGAGTTTGAAGATGCCGGTTTTGTGCTGACCGGGGCCGATGCTTCTGATATGCCTGATGCATTAGTTGTGGCTTTTGACACTACTCTTGTATATGAAAAATTATGTCATGCGTCATGGCTCGCTTCGCAGGGCCTTCCTTACATAGCTACAAACCCGGATAGAGTGTGCCCCACTGATCAGCAGACTATTCTTGTGGACTGCGGTTCGCTGTGTGAGTGCATTCACCACGCTACTGGCCGTCGGCCGGATATTGTCATAGGTAAGCCTAATCCCGATATGCTGACGGGTATACGTCGCCGTTACGGGCTCGAAGCTGATGAGATAGCCATGTGTGGCGACCGTATTTATACTGATGTGGCGATGGCAAATAATGCCGGTGCGCTGGGTGTGCTTGTGCTGTCAGGCGAGACCACGCTTGATACTGCCGTTAATTCAAATCCCCAACCTCCGATAACGGTACCCACTGTTGCTCAGTTCGGAGAACTTTTATTGGCTTCTCGTAAAAAATCTTGATTATTTATGAGGTGGGCTTGGTATGCATTGGCCATAGTCTTGTGCTCAATTCCGGCTTTCGGGCAAAAGTTGGGTTCGGAATATAGACTGAAGAAAGTAATTCCTGTGGCCGGAAGGCAGGGTATCGCTATAGACAGCACATATTATTATGTGTCAGACACTAAGGCCATTTATAAATATGACAAGGAAGGCGGTCTGGTCGCTGTTAACGATTCTCCGTTCATGCATCCCGAAGTTGCCAATCATTTCGGAGACATTGATGTGTGGAATGGCGAGATCTATTGTGGCATTGAAAAGTTTGAGTATGGGCGTGGATATAACATCGCGGTGTCTATCTATGATGCGTCTACCCTCAAATGGAAGCGTGACTTGCAGTGGGTTCCCGAGTCAGGACAGGTTGAAGTGTCGGGATTGGCGGTGGATCGCGACCGAAACTTAGTCTGGATGTCTGATTGGGTCGACAGCCGTTATGTCTATGGCTATGATCTGTCTACCGGCGAATATTTCACCAAACTGCAGTGCGCGCCTACTCCGTATTGGTGTCAAGGCATATTCGTTGTGGACGGAATGATGTTGTTTTCGGCCGACGATGGTGAGGCATCATATCGGATTCCTGATAATATATATGTGGCAGACATATCTGGCGCGACATTTGCCGGGCTAAAGGAAGGCGAAGAGGTGGTTAAAGAGACTCCGTTTAGCATCAAGCTTGACGAGGACGGGCATCCGGAAAAGCGTCATGGCCTTGTTGCTGCCGGGGCTTCGAGAGCAAAAGTCCATCATTTAAGGGAGATGTCTGACTTTATTCGCGAAGGCGAGATTGAGGGTCTGTCCATTGACCCGGTTACTAACGATCTCGTTGTGCTCAATAATAGGGGAACGCGAATCGTACTTGGGATGTCTGAGGGTCCGCTTGCCGATGAAGGTTATAGCGGTGAGGTTCACGAACTCTACGTGTATGAAATGGTGCGTTGATTTCATGTGGCATAAATATCTATTTTACGAAATGAAAGTTGATGGTGGCGCAATGAAAGCTGGCAATAGCCTAAAAATATTGATTTTGTGTTTGTGAATTTATTGAATTTAACTTAACGAAGGGGCTTGCGAGGGCAAAATCGGAAAAATTGAGTCGAGAAAGCAAAAAAATCAAGAAAAGTTTTGTTTTGAATATAAAAATTCATACTTTTGTTGCGAAACTTTAATGTCCATTTCGGTTCATTGTGGTAATGAGCTTCGTGAACTAATTGACGGACATCTGTTTTGTTATAATAGGATTATATACTAACCCCAGAATAAATTATATACCATATTCCAGCCATGGACAATAAATTCGGCAAAAAACACTATGATGTCATAGTGATTGGAGGTGGCGCCACCGGTGCCGGCACTGCCCGCGACTGTGCTATGCGAGGTCTGAAGACGTTGCTTGTGGAGCGGTTTGACTTTACCGCCGGTGCCACGGGACGAAATCACGGACTGTTGCATAGCGGCGCGCGTTATGCCGTTACCGATCAGGAGTCGGCCACAGAGTGTATTAAGGAGAATATGATTTTGAGGCGCATAGCGCGTCACTGTGTTGAAGATACCGGAGGTCTCTTTGTCACTTTACCAGAAGACGACCTTGACTATCAGAAAAAATTTGTGGAAGCCTGTCTGAAGGCAGGTATAAGCGCGGAAATTTTAGATCCGAAAGAAGCGTTGATTATCGAGCCTGCGGTAAACAAGGACATAATCGGTGCTGTCAGAGTGCCGGACGGAGCGATTGATCCTTTCCGCTTGACAGTAGCTAACGTAGTATCTGCGCGCCGTGACGGTGCGGATGTTCTGACATACCATGAAGTTGTTTCTTTTGAACGCGAGCAAAACCGCCTTGTCGGAGTGCGTCTGCGTGATACGCGCAACGGTGAAGAGACGGTTGAGTATGCCGACTTGATGATTAATGCAGGCGGTATCTGGGGGCACCATATAGCAGAATTGGCAGGAGTAAAAGTTAATATGTTCCCCGCAAAAGGGGCTTTGCTGATATTTGGACACCGTGTTAATGATGTGGTAATCAACCGTTGCCGCAAGCCGGCAGATGCCGATATTTTAGTGCCCGGCGATACTATATCATTGATAGGCACAACGTCGACGCGGATACCTTATGATCAGATAGACAATATGGAAGTAACTCCAGAGGAGGTCGACATCTTGTTGCGTGAGGGTATCAAGATTGCCCCCTCGCTTGCTTATACGCGAATCCTTAGGGCATACGCCGGAGTGCGGCCTCTTGTCGCATCTGACCATGATCCTTCTGGGCGTACCATTAGCCGTGGAATTGTCTGCCTTGACCACGCTACACGCGATGGCTTGGATGGATTTATAACTATCACCGGAGGAAAACTTATGACATACCGCCTCATGGCTGAGTGGGCCACAGATTTGGCTTGCAAAAAGCTTGGACGATCGGCTAAATGTCAGACAGCGGAGACTCCTCTGCCCGGTTCGGAGTTGGATAAATCGTTCGGCCCGGACGAGCATAAAAAGTCACATATAATAGAGTTAAGTACCGAGCAGAAAGCTGCAGAGGGCCGACATGGTTCTCTTAGCGAAGAGATAGAGTATAAGTCGGAAGATGATGAAGCGCTGGTTTGTGAATGTGAGCAGGTTTCAGTCGGTGAAATGAAATATGCTATTGAACATTTGCATGTGGGCAACTTGATAAATCTCCGCAGACGTACCCGTATGGGTATGGGAACTTGTCAGGGTGAACTGTGCGCTTGCAGAGCTGCCGGCATTTTAGTAAACTACAACAGATGCGCCGAACGTACGCTGCGCGATTTGTCTTCAATCATTAATGAACGATGGAAGGGAATGTACCCGGTCTCTTGGGGAGAAACTCTTGTTGAGGGTCAATTCATGTCGTGGCTTTACGAAGGCGTGTGTGGAATTGATCAGCTTGCGCATCCTGAAGATTTAATTGATGCTAAATAAAGAAGGAAATCATGAAATACGATACTATAATAATAGGAGGCGGCATGAGCGGGCTCGTGGCAGGTATCCGGCTGAGATATGCTGGGCAAAAGGTTGCCATCGTGTCGGTTGGGCAAAGTGCTTTGCACTTTAACTCAGGCTCAATGTCGTTGCTCGGACACGAACATGGCCATGACGTAGAATGTCCTTTAAAGTCAATGGAACACTTGCCTTCTGAGCATCCTTACTCAAAGTTGGGTATAGAGAATATACGGAAATATGAGGGAGAAGTGGTGCCTTTGTTTGCCGAAGCCGGAGTGACATTGCATGGTTCGGCCGAACGTAACCATTATCGCCTGACGCCATTTGGTATGTTTAAGCCTGCTTGGCTGTCGATGGACGGCTACGCCACGGTCGACGATCCAAAATCGATTGATTGGGGTAAAGTGCTTATAGTTAACCTGGCCGGATTTATTGATTTTTATCCTCAATTCATAGAGTTAGGCTTAAGCAAGGTAGGCTTGGAGTGTACTTCGCGGACTTTCATATTGCCCGGTCTGGAGACACTAAGGAAGAGTGCCACGGAGATGCGTGCCACAAACATAGCGCGAGTGCTCAAAGATGAAGTAATCCTTCAGATGGCCTCGCAGATAAATACGTATATTAAAGACAGCAATGCCGACACGGTTCTCCTGCCTGCCATACTTGGACTTTACGATGAAGAACCAATCCGTCTGCTGAAAAGCAAGGTTGTTAAGCCGGTATATTTAGTGTCTACAATGCCTATGTCTGTAGGTGGAATGAGGGCGCAGATGAGCCTCCGAAAGTATTTCCTTAAGCTTGGCGGCACCTACTTAATAGGCGACAAGGTGACTGCGGGCCAGTTTGTAGATGACAAGCTGGTGGCTGTAAGTACGCAAAATTTAGGCGATATGCCTCTTGAAGCCGATAATTTCATCCTCGCTACGGGTAGCTTCTTCAGCCACGGTATCGAAGCAAATCCGACCTCTATTTACGAACCGATTTTCGGTCTTGACGTCGACGCTTCTGCCAGCAGACCTGACTGGTGTGATATGGACATATACAAGACTCAGAACTACATGCAGTACGGAGTGGTCAACGACAATGAATTTCATGTATATAAAGATGGAAAGAAGATCGGCAATCTGATGGCTGTCGGTGCCGTATTGTCTGGATGTAATTCTATGAAAGAAGAGTCGGGAGGCGGAGTTTCGCTTCTGACTTCCATTAAAGTGGCCGATGATATTTTGAACGGGAAAGGAGGCAAAAAATGAATTATCAGGAACAAAACATAAGCGCCAATAATTTTGAGGACTGTATAAAGTGTACTATTTGTACGGTTTATTGTCCTGTCACGCCGTTTAACCCAAATTATCCAGGTCCTAAGCAGGCCGGACCCGACGGCGAACGCTATCGACTAAAAAAACCGTATTTTTACGATGAGGCTTTAAAATACTGTTTAAACTGCAAGCGTTGCGAGGTATCTTGTCCGTCAAATGTTAAAATTGGCGACATTATACAGGCGGCACGTATTAAATATACAAAGTCCAAGCCGAGTCTGCGCGACACAATGTTGGCCAACACCGATTTTGTCGGGACTATGTCGTCGGCATTTGCTCCTATCGTAAATACAACTCTCAAGTTGAAGCCGGTTAAGGTGATACTCGATTCGGTAATGAAGATTGACGAACACCGGCAGTTCCCGGCTTATTCTTCACAAAAATTCACTTCATGGTTTAAGAAAGAGGTTGCATCAGACCAGAACAAGTTTCAGAACCACGTCACTTATTTCCATGGATGTTACGTACAATACAACTATCCACAGCTTGGAAAAGACTTCGTGTCCATTATGAACGCCGTGGGCTATGGTGTCCATCTGCTTGAAAAAGAACGTTGCTGCGGAGTGGCAAAGATTGCTAACCGCCTCGTTAAAGAGGCTACGCGAGATGCAAACATCAATCTGACCTCAATACGCAAGTCGGTCGAGCAGGGCAGAGTAGTACTTGGAACGAGCTCGACATGTACGTTTACTATGCGCGACGAGTATCCTCACTTGTTACATGTCGAAAATGCCGATGTACGCGACAAAATAATGTTGGCAACCAGATTCTTGTTCAACCTCGTTGATGAGGGTAAGGTGAAGCTGGTATTCCGTAAAGACTTTAAAAAGAGGGTGGCTTACCACACTCCCTGTCACATGGAGAAGCTCGGGTGGGCAGTCTATTCGACGTCGTTGTTGAAGATGATTCCGGGACTTGACTTCGTGCCTCTCGATTCCGTATGCTGTGGCATCGCCGGCACGTATGGCTTTAAGAAAGAAAATTATAAATATTCACAGGAGATTGGATCGGCCCTGTTCAAGCAGATTCTTGCAGAAAGAGTAGATGTCGTGGCCACTGACTGCGAGACGTGTAAATGGCAGATTGAAATGTCTACCGGAGTGCATGTCGATAATCCGATCTCGATAATTGCCCAAGCTCTTGATTTAGAAGCCACTAAAAAGGCCAATAATCTTCATTAACTTTAATTCTTGAAATAAACCAATTAAAAACATAATTAAATCTTGTAATGGCAAAGGTAGACATATACGCTAATTGGGATCCGGCGGTTACCAAACGCTTTAAGAATTGGCAACTTCGCACGATTTTGGTCTCGATGATAGGTTACGCTATCTATTATTTTGTTAGGAAAAACTTCTCTCTCGCCATGCCGGGCCTTACTGCCCAGTATGGAATCTCCAACACCAGCTTCGGTATCGTTATCGGTATCGGTTCGCTGATTTATGGAGCTTCGCGTTTTGCCAACGGATTCATCGTCGACCGGTTTAGCGCGCGTACAGTAATGGCTATCGGACTTTTGCTCTGTGCCCTGTCGAATTTTGCATTCGGCTTCGGAGTGAACATATCCTCGTGGATCACCGGTGTTGACCAGGGACCCGACTTGATTAACATGCTCGTCTTGGTCATGGCCATAACCATTGTGCTTAACCAGGCATTCCAAGGGGTTGGCTATCCGCCTTGCGCACGTTTGTTGCCGAGTTGGATTCATCCGTCGGAGTTAGCTACCAAAATGTCTATTTGGAACACATCGCATTCAATCGGTGCCGCCGCTGCCGTTGTTGCTTGCGGTTACATCATGGGTTCTTTAGGTACCGACTTAAGCAGTAATCCTGAAATTATCGACACTGTGGCCAAAAACCTCGGCGTAGATAAAAACAGCGCCGACGGGATGAAGCAGATTCTTCAATATGCCCAGCACTGGGATGCTTGGAGATGGTGTTTCTGGATTCCGGCCGCTATCGCGGTTTGCGGTTCGTTGTGGCTTTACTTCGGGTTGCGCGATGATCCGCGCTCGGTTGGGCTTCCAGAGCTCCCCGACACTAATACGGGCAAGAGCACAGCCACCGCTCCGAGCAAGGGCAGCCGTTCACGCTTCCTTAAGGCTATGGTTTGGACCAACCGTTGGATTTGGACTCTTTGCGTTGCCAATGTGTTTGTTTATGTGATGCGAATGGGTATTCTCGACTGGGGCCCGAAATTCTTGACAGAGTCACGTGGTATGTCGATTGAAGATGCGGCATGGTCGGTTGCCGTATTTGAAATTTTTGCTATCGTCGGCACTATTTTTGCCGGATGGGCCACTGACCACATATTTAAAGGCAAATCCCACCGCATGTGTCTGCTCTGTATGGCATTGGCATCATTATTTATGGGTATATTCATTTTCTTCCCCGGTATGCCCTCTTTCTTCTCGCTTGTGGTGCTTGCTTTCGCCGGTTTCTTCATCTACGGCCCTCAGGCTTTGATTGGAATCGGTTCTGCTAACCAGGCGACTAAAGAGGCGGCCGCGACTGCCAACGGTCTTGCCGGAATTTTCGGCTATGTCGGCTCGTTCCTCTCAGCCATCGGTGTCGGCATCATTGCCGACCACTATGGATGGAATGTAGTGTTCTATCTTATTATAGGTGTAGGTGTCCTCGGCGCTATAACATTCCTAACTATGTGGATGGCTCCCCGCGACGGATATGCACGTGCCCAGCAGTTCTATGCCGGCGAAGCGCATAATGTCCTTGAAGCTGAGGAGAATATCGCCGATAATTCTGGTGATGCCGCTGATACCGACGCGTAAGAATTTATATCAAATATTTTAGTTAAAAAGTCTCTGCTCCCATGCCGATTTCGGCATGGGAAGCGCAGATTACAAGCTGAAAATTCCATTTTTCGGTTTTTAAGAACCTTATTAGGACTTTTTAACTAAATATATATGTTTAGAATTAAACACTTCCATACCTTTGTCGAGTTGATATGAATATAATGGTTCTAACCCGTTCAAATTATTAACCCTACTTGTGTTTAAAGTGTTGAATATTTCTTGCGTGGGATATAATGATAATTTAAACCAATGAAATTATAATAACTTAAAAATACAATGAAAAGAGTATTATTTTCAACGCTGTGCCTTTGCGTGGCCGTGCTTGGATTTGCCCAGGCTAAAGTGGTAGCTCACCGTGGATATTGGAAGACCGACGGCTCGGCTCAGAACTCAATCCGATCGCTTGTGAAAGCCGATTCGATTAAGGTGTTCGGCTCGGAGTTTGACGTTTGGTTGACCTCTGACAACAAACTTGTCGTTAACCACGACCATGTTTTTAAAGGTGTCAACTTTGAGACCGCCACATTCGACCAGATCCGCAACATCCGTTTGGACAACGGTGAGGTTGTGCCTTCTCTCGACGAGTATCTTACTCAGGCTGCCCAATTGCCTGACACCCGCTTGATTCTTGAGCTCAAGTCGCTTACCGACTTGACCCGCGAGGATAAAGCCGCTAAGATGATTGTCGCTGCATTAAAAAAGTATGGTCTTCTCGGCCGTACCGACATAATCTGCTTCTCAATTAATGCCTGCATCCAATTTAAGAAGCTGTGCCCTGTTGGAGTGAAGATTTATTATCTTGACGGTGACCTTCCTCCCAAGAAAATTGCCAAACTCGGTCTCGCCGGCGTTGATTATTCAATGAATGCGCTTCGCAAGCATCCCGAATGGATTCAGCAGGCTCACGATCTCGGTCTGGAAGTCAATGTTTGGACTGTAGATAAAGAAGAGGATATGAAGTATTTCCTCGAGCAAGGTGTTGATTACATCACTACCAACCAGCCCGAACAAGCTCAAAAGTTAATTTCTAAATAATCGCTTATAATTTTTAATAGCAAATCTTACTAACCTTAATTATTATGAGAAATATATCCAATTCTTTGTTTTGGATGCTGATGGTCGTAATCCTGCCTTTTATGATGGCGGGATGCGATTCATCGTCTTCAGACGATGAACCGAATGTCGATGACTTCGACATTCAGTTCACTCTCCCTACAAAGATAGATGTCACTAAAGGCGGTGAGTTTACATTCACCGTTACAAATGGTGTAGCTCCATTGACTTCCGACTATTTAGTCATGGAGTCAGCTACGGGAGTGTCCTATCTTTGCCCTGTCGTAAGTGCTTCTGCTTCCCAGTTTACAGTGCGTTTTGCCGAGGAGGTTGTCGATGGCACTTACAAGGTTTATCTCAAACGTGATCAACGCAAAAAGCTTGTCGGCCAAACTGCCGTCAATATTATCACTCAACAGATTGATGGAGGGGATTCTACCGTCTATGGTATAATCACTGCCGACGATGAGCCGGTAGCCGGAGTCGTTGTGTCTGACGGTGTTGAAGTTACCGTTACCGACAGCGAAGGTGTTTATCGACTGACATCAGCCAAGAAGTACGGCTACGTGTTTATGTCTATTCCTTCGGGCTATGAAGCAGTCTCCGAAGGCGTTCTCCCTGTTCTCTACAAGCTGTTGACGGCTGATGCAAAAGTGCAGGAACGTGCTGACTTTAAGCTGACTAAAGTCTCTGGTCAAGACACTTATAAGGTGTTTTTCCTTGGCGACATGCACCTTGCCGCCCGCACCGGCGATGCCGCGCAGTTCCTTGAGTTTACCAATGACCTTAACAGCTACACCCAAAGCCACTATGGTGAAAAGATGTATGCCATCACTCTCGGTGACATGACATGGGACCTCTACTGGTATGACAATAAGTATGAGATAGCCGATTATCTGAATACTGTCAATTCTCAAGTGAAGAATCTCCAGATTTTCCACACGATGGGTAACCATGACAACGACTATAAGGCAACATCCGACTTCGCTGCCGAGAGCCGTTACCGCACAATTTTGGCTCCCACATATTATTCTTTTAATATCGGTAAAGTCCACTACGTTGTCCTTGACGACATCGACTGCAGCTCTTACGACGGCACTACTTCACGCAATTACAAGAAAGGCATTTCAGCCGACCAGCTCGCTTGGTTGGCAAAGGATCTTGCATACGTGCCCAAGTCGACCCCGCTCATCATCACTATGCATGCGCAGGTTTACAAGCCTCTTAAGACCGGTGGATTCAAGGTTGACCACGATGAATCAAATACCAACCAGTTCCTCTCGCTGATTGATGGCTACAAGGTGAACATTGTTACCGGCCATACCCATCAGGTCTACAACATTGCCCCCGGTGAAAGCATCTTGGGCGGACGTGACATCTTTGAGCATAATTCAGGAGCCATCTGCGCCTCTTGGTGGTGGTCGGCTTATCTGACCCCCGGCGTTCATATCGGCACCGACGGTGCTCCCGGCGGATACGTCGTTTGGGACATCAACGGCACCGACATGCAGTGGATTTTCAAGCCTACCGGAAAGTCGGAAGATTACCAGTTCCGTAGCTATGACCTCAACAATGTCAGCTTCTCCTCAGCCGACGTGCCCGACATGGCTTCGAAGGTTGCCTCCTCGTTCCAGCCTTACATCGATGCTTATCCTCCAAGCAACAGCAATGAGGTGCTTATCAATGTTTGGAACTACAATCCTAATTGGACCATTACTGTGACCACTGAGGGTGGACAGTCTTTGACTCCGACTGCCGTTTGGGCATACGACCCCTTGCATATCGCCGCTCTCACCGTTCCCCGCTTCAATAAGTCGACTCTTACGAGCGCACCGAGCTTTATCACTGAAGAGTTCACTCACTTCTTCAAGGTGACCGCTCCCGATGCCGACACCGACTTGACCATCACCGTTAAGGATGAATTCGGACACACCTGGATTGAACAGATGGCTCGTCCGAAAGCATTCTCGATTGAAGCCTACAAATAGAAATTTTTAGAGTTAACCAATAATTTATTAAAAAACCAGATGCAAATTTATGAAAGTAACTAAGTCCTTAATTCTAAGTCTGTTGCTGGCGATAACGTGCTTCGTGCCCCTTGCCGCTCAGAACAGAACTGTGTCGGGAACCGTTGTCGACACAATGGATGAGCCTTTGGCGGGTGTTACCGTAATGATGGTCGGCACCCAAAATGGTGGCATGACCGACATTGACGGTAAGTTCACTATCCAGGTTCCTTCCCGAGAGGTGGAATTGAGTTTCACATACGTGGGATTCAAAGCACAAAGAATCAAAGTTGCTCCCGATCAGAACGTTGTCAACGTGGTGATGCAAGAGGATGCCGTGATGCTTGACGAGACTGTGGTTATCGGTTACGGTACTCAGAAGAAGGTCAATTTGACCGGTGCCGTTGCAAGTGTCGGCTCAAAAGAGCTTGAAAACCGCGTGTCTCACTCGCTGACCAACATGCTTCAGGGTTCTGTTGCTGGTCTTAACGTGACTACTTCTTCAGGTGTTCCGGGTGAGTCCGCTTCTATCAATGTCCGCGGTACTACATCTATCAACGCCACTAATCCTTTGGTGTTGATTGACGGTGCCGAAGGCGAACTTGCCAACGTCAATCCTAACGACGTTGAGTCGATCTCTGTTATCAAGGACGCATCAGCTGCCGCCGTTTACGGTGCCCGTGCAGCATTCGGTGTAATCCTCGTAACCACCAAGTCCGGTGCTGAAAAAGATGGTAAGGCTACTGTTCGCTATAGCGGCCGTGTAGGTTGGGAAGAGCCTACCACTTCTACCGACTATATGGACACCGGTTATTGGTCAGTTTATACCGTTAACATGTTCAACTATGCTACTCGTGGTACTAACTATCTGAACTATACCGACTACGACATGCAGCAGCTCCTTGCCCGTGTTAACGACAAGACTGAAAATCCCGACCGTCCTTGGGTTGTGCAAGACGTTCGTAACGGTCGTAACCAATGGGTTTACTATGGTAACTACGACTGGTATCACATGTTGTTCACCGACAAGCACCCCAGCACCCAGCATAATGTCTCTATCAGTGGCGGTAACAAGGATGTTAAGTATTATGTATCAGGCGGTCTTGACTGGCAGAAGGGTATCCTGAAGGAGAATCCTGACATCTTCCGCAAATACAACCTCCGCTCTAAAGTTGACTTCCGCGTTAATAAGTATGCCACTTTCTCTAACAACACCTCGTTCTACTCTTCTGAATATAAGTTCCAGGGCGACGGCAGTATAGAAAACACGATGGTTTATGCCACTCGTCACGCTTTGGCTTGCTTCCCGATGAAGAATCCCGACGGATCGTGGCTCTATAAGACTCCTTATTCGTCTTATGCAGTGGCCAATGGTCGTCACATCTTGACAACTGACGGTACCCACCGCAACGTAAACCGTAAGATGGACTTCTCTAATACCAGCCGTTTGGTGATCACTCCGTTCAAGCAGTTAAGCGTTACAGCCGACTTCACTTACCGGTTCTATCAGACCCGCAATACGAGCCGTTCGCAGAACTTTGTATATCGCGTATATCCTGATAGTGATCTGGAATATTATACTACTGGTGCAGGTGAAGACCGCCTTGACGAATCAGTTAATACCCGCAACTACATGTCGTATAACGTATATGCCACTTATACTGACACTTTCGCAGGTGCCCACAACGTGACGGTGACCGCCGGTTATAACAACGAGACTATGAAGACAAAGAATATCAGCGTAGCCGCCGCCGAGCTTTCCTCTTCTACACTCGACGACTTGAATCTTGCCACAACTTATGCTTCCGATAGCAACTATGGTGGTGGCCAGAACGAATATGTCCTTTCAGGTATCTTCGGCCGTATCAACTACGACTACAAAGGCAAGTACCTGTTTGAAGCCAGTGGACGTTACGACGGTTCTTCTCGCTTCGGACGCGGTAACCGCTGGGGTTTCTTCCCCTCCGCATCTATCGGTTGGCGTATCTCTGAGGAGTCGTTCTTCTCTTCTGCCCGTAGCGTTGTCGACAACTTGAAGCTCCGTCTTTCTTACGGTAGCCTCGGTAACCAGAATGTTTCTTCTTACTATACTTTCCTCCGTCTTATCTCTATTAGCGATTTTAATTCATTTACTTTCGGCGACGGTTCTGTTGGTAAGTATTCTTCGCTTGGTGCTCCTATCGCTTCCGACCTTACTTGGGAGAAGGCTAACCAGTACAACCTCGGTATCGACTACTCGATGCTGAACGGACGACTCAACTTCACCGGTGACCTTTACATCCGCGACACTAAGGACATGTTGACCGACGGTATCGCACTTCCTTCTGTTTACGGTGCCAGCGTGCCTGACATGAACACTGCCGACCTCCGTACTAAGGGTTATGAATTGGCCATCAGCTGGCGCGACAATGTTCAGGTGTTCGGCAAGAACCTTGAGTATAGCATCGGATTTAATCTTAGCGACTATCAGAGCGTCATCACAAAATATGACAACCCAACCAAGACATTCGCAAAAGACTACTACGTAGGTATGCGTATCGGTGAAATTTGGGGCTATGTCACCGACGGTCTCTTCGCTACTGATGAAGAAGCCGAGGAGTACACTAAGAATCTTTCATTCACCTCTCGTCTGACCGCTAACTTGACCGGTGGTTGGAAGGCCGGTGACCTTAAGATTCTTGACTTGAACGGCGACGGTGTCGTAGGTGAATCTGAAAACGATACGGCCGACAATCCCGGCGACCGCAGGATTATCGGTAACTCACTCCCGAGCCTCCAGTATGGTATCAACGCAAGCATTCGCTATCTTGGATTCGACGTGTCGGCGTTCTTCCAGGGAACCGGTAACCACTATTGGTACCCCGACAACCAGGCGATGACTTTCTGGGGTTCTTACGGCTATCCTTACAACTCTTTCTTGCCTAAGAACTTCTTGAGCAACGTTTGGTCG
Source organism: uncultured Muribaculum sp. (assembly GCA_964543345.1). Taxonomy (GTDB): domain Bacteria; phylum Bacteroidota; class Bacteroidia; order Bacteroidales; family Muribaculaceae; genus Muribaculum. The sequence continues at coordinate 49,574 of CAZIXM010000009.1, forward strand.
GAGGACAATCCTGACGCTTACTTCATCCGTCCGCGTTCAAACATGTCGACCGGTGGTTATCTGCGCGATGCCAACGACCGCTATCTGCAGAACGTACGCTATCTTCGCTTCAAGAACTTGACTGTAGGTTACACCATTCCCGCCAAGATTACTAAGAAAGCCGGTATCGACCAGGTACGTGTCTACTTCTCCGGCGAAAACCTCCACTACTGGTCTCCGCTTAAGAAGCATACAAATTATATCGATCCTGAAGGTGCTATTTCTCGTAGCGGCGACTATAACAATGCTTTCTATCCTTGGCAGAAGACTTACATGTTCGGTATTGACGTTACATTCTAATCTTTTAATTATAGAATCATTATGAAGAAATATATAATTCCGTTTGCGGTTCTGTTGGCTGTCGGATTTACCTCATGCGACGATCAGCTTGACCTTTCTCCGAAGGACAAGGTGACTGAGGCTGACTATTTCACGACTGAGACCGACCTTAAGCTGTTTACTAACCCATATTACAACAATATTCTTCCCAAGAAGACCTACGAGATGCCGAGCGACGTTCTGTTGATTCAGAATCTCTCCAACGAACTTCTTGGCGGCACGTATCGTTCCGTTCCGTCTGAGACTACAAGCTCTACCGGATGGTATTGGACCGACCTTCGCCGTATCAACTCTCTGTTGGCCCGCGTTGACCGTTGCGATGACCAGGATGCCGTGGTTTTATACACTGCATTGTCGCGCTTCTTCCGCGCTTACTTCTATTTTGACAAAGTGATGCGTTTTGGCGATGTGCCCTGGTTTGATGTCGAAATTGGTTCAGCTGATACCGAATTGCTTTATAAGCCGCGCGATTCAAGAGAGTTGGTTATGACCAATATGATTGCCGACGTTGACTATGCTATCGCTAATCTTCCTGACGAAAAGAGCCAGACCGACATGCCTTATCGCGCCACTAAGTGGGCCGCTTTGGCTCTTAAGTCCCAGTTCTGTCTGTTTGAAGGCACTTTCCGCAAATATCACGGACTTAACCTTGAAGGACATGACTATAAATATTATCTCGAGCAGGCCGCTGAAGCCGCTAACGAGCTGATTACTTCAGGCCCGTATAAAATCTGGACTTCAGGAAATCCTGACACTGACTATCGCGAACTCTTCCGCGCCGAAAATGCCAATAGCGACGAATACATCCTTGCTATCAAGTACGACGGCAACACCGCTACATTCCACGATTCTTACGGATTCTCCTTTACCACCGCTCGCGGTATGCCAGGTCTGCCCCGTCGTTTCGTGAACATGTATCTTATGAAGGACGGTTCTCGCTTTACCGACCAGCCGGGATGGCAGGAGATGACCTACGCTGAAGAGATTCAGAATCGCGACCCGCGTCTCACCCAGTCAATCCGTTTCCCCGGATGTGTATTTAACGGCAAGACCACTTTGCCTAACCTTTCTGAGTCTGTAACCGGATACAACCCCATCAAGTTTGTACAGGATGGTGTTACCCGTAACGACTACTCTACTTGCGACCTCCCCGTGTTCCGTATCGCAGAAACTATGCTCAACTATGCTGAGGCAAAGGCCGAGCTCGGTACGCTTACTCAGGACGACCTCGACAAGACGGTTAATAAGATTCGCGACCGCGTGGGTATGCCTCATCTTGTAATGGCTACTGCAAACGCTAACCCCGATTATTATATGTGCCACGAAGACTATGGTTTCACCAATGTCGAAGGTGCAAACAAGGGTGTCATTCTTGAAATTCGCCGTGAACGTACCATCGAGCTGTTGCAGGAAGGTTTCCGTTGGGCCGACATTCGCCGCTGGAAGGCCGGTAACTGCTACAACCAGGAAATAACCGGTATGTATTTCCCCGGTGCCGGCGAATACGACCTGGACGGTGACGGAAATCCCGACATCGTACTCTATAAGGAAGGTCAGTCAAAGCCTACAGTTGACGGTGCACAGGTTTACCAAATCGGCACCGAAGTTAAGCTTACTGACGGCGATAAGGGATATGTCAACTACCACCGCGACGTTATCCGCTATCCGTTTAATGAAGATCGCGACTATTTGTATCCGATTCCTTCCGATGAGCTCGCTCTATATCTGGATAGAGGATATAAATTGGAACAGAATCCGGGTTGGAATTAATGATTGTCGAACAAGCAATTTATAATAGATATGAAAATTAAACATTATATGATGGCCGCGCTCGTGCTGATTTCTTCATGCATGGTGTCGAGCTGTAAGGACGACGACAATGACAATAACGGTGTCGCCAAAGCCGTCCTGGCGAGCGCATCTTCCTTGACTTTTGAAGGTCTCGGCTCGTCTCCGCAGATTATTACGGTATATTCCGATGCTACTTGGACGGCTGAAGTTCCCGATTGGGTGACTATTTCTCCTGTTACCGGCTCGGGTACTACCGAAGTGACTGTGTCTGTTACCGAAAATCTTCGCGACGGCACGCTTAACAATCCTCGTAAGGATAACCTCGTGTTCAAAGGCAACACTATTGCAAGCCGTGCCACCGTTTTGGTCTCTCAGACCGGTGATAACTACCGCGACTGTAAGGATTATACTGTTGAGCAACTTTATTCGGCAGAAGATGAAACTTATATGTCGATTCCGAACGCATTGGTTGTGGTTCCGACTTCTCGCGGCGCGATGATCTCTAATTCTGATTTCAAGAACTTCATCTTCGTTGAAACGAGCGAGGCTCTCGAAGCAGGCGACAATGTTTCGATTATGGCGCAGAAACTTACCGACACTCAGTCGCTTGCTTACGTTGTGGCCGAGGAAGTTACTGTAAATTCAAAGAACAATACCATTGATCTTCCAGATGCAACTGATATCGCTGAAAAATTCGATGAATATAGTTCTGACAAGCGCAGTTATGTCGCTGTTGAGGGTATCTTAAATGGTAGTGTTATTACAGTTACAGGTGCTTCGATGTCGCTTACTCTCGTCGATGTTCCTTCATCGATCGATATTGCTTCACTTAGTGGACATGTTGTCCGTGTTAATGGCTTCTTCGCAGGTATCGCCGCTCCGTATGTTAGAATGTATGTTGCTTCTGCTGAAGATCTTGGTGAAGCTCAGACTATTTACTTCTCAGATGACTTAGAGTGGCTTGCTCCGTGGTCAGCTGTTGGTAATGGAAGTCCCGCGGGTCGAACTGTTGAGGTCGGTGCCGATGATAATGCATGTCAGCTTGCAACGCCGAAGATTGATGGTGTTTCTGCTTATGATGCACTTGTTGCAAAAGGCTACGAAATACCTATAATACATGCCGATGGTAAATCAGATAGAACTCCTGGAACACAGACATATCTGCAGACTAACTACTTGAAGTTCGGTTTGACGGCTTATCAGTGTGGTCTTACCCTGCCTTCGATAACTGGTATTGAATCAGGTGCAACTGTACATATTTCATTCCAGTGGTGTCCGATGGTACAAGGTTCTGGTACTAAGGATCCGACAACGCTTGTAGTCATAGTTGCAAATGGTGATAATGAGGTGATGTATGACGTTGATCCTCATGGAATAACAGCGGATGAGCCATTAAGGTGGGTTGACGCGGATATTACTCTTACTGGTGCGACCATTAATGAGAACACTAAGATTACTATCCGTAACTCAGACGACCAGTGGCCACATACAAGTACTCGCCGTTGGTTCCTCGACAACATTAAGGTTTATAGCCCGATGATGTAATCCTTTGCTCATAACCAAACTTTAGATAGGTGCGGAGGCCTGCCGATTTTGTGGTTGGCCTCCGCCGTTTTTTCTACTTCCGATTTAATTTGTACCTTTGTTGGGTCATGGCTAAAGTACATCTGTTTAATCCTGAAAACGACGTGGCATTGGGCTATTGGCGACGAAGTTTCACGCTTTCCCCGCTTGTGCGGTCGCTCCATGCCGACGGTGCCGCGCTTCCCGTGTGGTATGCCTCTCCAGACGATTATGTTTACTGTCCTAAAGCTTGTGACTTTGCTGAATGGAGCAAAGAAATGTCTTGTCTTTTTGGACTTAAAGTCAACCTGTCTGACTCATTGCCTTCCGGATTGGATGGAGCGCCATGGGGATGGTCGCTTGATGCGGCTCGACAGATGTCGGTTGTCGGAGCCATTGTGCCCGACGAAGAGTCGTTACTAAAAATCCGTGAACTTAGCCACCGTCGGTTGACAGTGGCGGTTATGAGCCGACTTCGGGTAATGCTTCCCTTTGAGTTGCCGGAAATTCCGGTGGAAGCCAAATCGGTGGCGGAAGTGAGGCGGCAGTTTGAAAAGTGGGGAGGTAAGATGTATGTCAAAGAGCCTTGGTCGAGTAGCGGCAGGGGCGTGATTTACTTGGATCGATTGTCCGAATCTGACGAGTTGCGAATAGCCAACATCATTCGCCGGCAAGGCAGCGTGATGTGCGAGTTTGCGGTAAGTAAACGCCGTGACTTTGCCATGGAATTCCGTTCCCTCGGTGGCAGGGTGGAGTGGGTGGCTTATTCCCTGTTCTTTAACGGACACGGTACGTCATACTGCGGCAATCTGCTCGCTCCTGACTCTGAAATTGAGTCAATTCTTGCATCCGAAGGCGTTGATTTGGATAAGCTGAATGCCTTAAAAGAGACGCTTTTAGCGATATTCACCGACTTGGTGGCTCCCTATTACGAAGGTTGCTTCGGTGTGGATATGATGGTGGCTGAGGATGGCATGATTGTACCGTGCGTCGAAGTTAATCTCCGGATGACAATGGGGATGGTGGCCGCCATTTGGCGCGACCGCTATCTTTCGCCTGATTCCCGCGGACGATATTATGTCAGACTTTTAGCATCAGGCCAGTCAAACGTGAATGCTCCCGTAATACGTGATGGCCGCCTTATAAAGGGGCGTTTGTCGTTGACTCACCTAACTCCGGATTCTAAATTTGAATTTGTCGTAGAAGTCGATTGAGCCACTATTGCTCTCAGAATCGCATAAGTTCGTTGTATAGCCTGTGTACCGGCAATCCCATAACGTTATAGTAACTGCCATGAATGCCCCGGATGCCAACTGCTCCGATCCACTCCTGAATGCCGTAGGCACCCGCTTTGTCAAGAGGCTTGAAAGTGTCTGCGTAATAGTTGATTACCTCTTCGGAAAGAGGTGCGAACTCAACGGCCGTCGATACGGAGAAAGTCGTGATTTTTTCCGTAGTGGCAAGAGTCACCCCAGTGACCACCTTATGGGTTCGTCCCGAGAGTTTTCTTAGCATCTCTTTGGCCTCTGTAAGCGATTGCGGCTTACCTAAGATTTCATTATCGATTATGACTATAGTGTCGGCTGTTATGATGAGTTGATTATCTGTCAAGCTTGGCTGATATGCGTGACTTTTTTTCCTTGACAGGTATGACGGGACCTCTTCAGGGGCGAGCAGGTCAGGATAAGTCTCGTCGATTTCGAGGCCTTCGGCTATGTCGAAACGTATGTTGAGCATTGCCAAAAGTTCTCTACGGCGTGGCGAATGGCTGGCGAGCAAAATGTCGTACTTTAGTTTTTTGTCAAGAGGGCTGTCCATAATCGTTGTTTATTATCAATTTTCACCATCCGAATGCTTTAGCGTCGTTCATCCACAATCCTTGCGCTTTAAGAATCTCTTCGAGCAAGTCGCGTGCCACGCCGTGCCCTCCGTCGACCGGTGAGATATAGCGTGCTATCGCTTTGATGTCGTGACAAGCATCTCTCGGCGCTACGGAGAGTCCGACCGATAGCATCGGCTGATAGTCGGGTATGTCATCGCCGACGAATGCCACCTGTTCCGGTTTGAGGTCAAGATGCGACATCCATTCCTGCAACACGTCGATTTTATTCCCTGCTTTTAGATAAATGTCTTTTATTCCGAGGGCTTCATAACGCACTCTGATGGCATGAGTGTCGGCACCGGTGATTATAGCTATTTTTAGTCCGCATTTTACGGCCAATTGGAGCGCGTAGCCGTCCTTGATGTTTACCATGCGCTGAGGTGTTCCGTCAGCGCCAAGCGGAATGCACGACGGCGACAAAACGCCGTCGACATCAAATGCGACGGCATTTATTTTAACTAAATCATAGTCGATTTTACTCATATCACTTGGAGTTATGGTAATGTTTAAAAATGGATTCCGACAGCACGCGGTAAAGTTCCTTCTTTTCGCCGGAGAGCATTGATTCGTGCTTGTCAATTATGGCTACGTCTCCGCGCCGGGCCGGGCCTGTCTGGCCATTCTCCGGGGAAATAGTCATTGCTTTGTCAAAAGCGGCTTCGATAAGCGAACGGAACACCCTTATGTCAAGACCTTCATCGTGCAGAAGCTCGTCGGCTTGGGTCAACATGTAGTTAGTAAAATTACATGCAAACACGGCCGCTATGTGCAGGCGTGTTCTTCGGTCCGAGTCAGCATGGTATATACGGTCGCTCATCAGTCGGGCGGTCTCTTCAATCTGCACCAGCGTGTCAGAAGATGATGCCTCGATGAAAAACGGCACTTCTGCCATTTCTACTTCTGCATCTTTGGAAAATGTCTGGAGCGGATACAGTACCCCGTGCCCGCTTCCGAGTCCGTTAAGAGCGTCCATGGCCACAGAGCCGGAAGTGTGCACCCAGATTCCGTTAGACAACCCCTGAAGTGAGCCGACTAATTCGGATATTGCGTCGTCCTTTACGGAAATAATGTATAAGTCGGCGTTTTTATTCAAATCCGATAATGAGTCGATCGCTTCTGCGCCTATACGACCGGACAATGACTTGGCACTGTCGATTCTGTGGTTATATATCTGTAAAATGTCGGTCTTGTCGGCAAGAGCCTGAGCAAGATGCGTAGCTACGTTTCCCGCTCCTAAAATCACGACTTTTTTACGTTCAGCCATCAACGTTCCTGCCAACTGCCTATATGAACTTTTTCCCAAAGAAGCTTCTCTGTGTTCTGTGGCTTTTTCGTTTCATCCGGATACCCGAGTGTGATGATGCACACCGGTAGTATGGTATCGGGCATTTCGAGAACGTTTTGCACGTATGTCTCCGACTCAATGTCGTTAGTCGTATAGCGTCCGCGCAATTGAATCCAGCATGAACCTAAGCCTAAATCTTGAGCTTGGAGTTGGATATAAGTAGCCGCAATGGCGGCGTCCTCAATCCACGGATCGCTTGCTTCTACATCGACGGCTACCACCACCGCCAATGCGCAATGTGCTATCGGTCCGGCTCCGACCTCTTTGCACTTGCTTAACGCTTCGAGTTTAGCCGAATCCTCCACAAGCACAAACTGCCATGGACGTGAACTCTTAGAGGTCGGTGCCATCAGGGCCGCCTCCATTATAGTCTTGACTTTGTCGGCCGGAATCTCCTCTGCAGTATATTTACGGATACTGCGACGGCTGACGATCAGGTCATGAAAGTTTTCCATTGACTGAGTATTTTATCGTTTGCAGACCCAGGCATCTGGATAACGCCCGGATTTATTAAAGGAATTTGCTTCTGAAAATGAAGCTCCCGAGGCCACGTAGACTCTGAAACGCCCGTCGGCTTCAAGCAGCCCTAAGTTGTCTTCCTCGGAATGTGCCCGGATATATTCTTCCGCTTTTTCTTTTGAGGGTAGGGAGGCCACTATAAGGAAATATTCATCATTGGGATTTATTCTAATGTCCGCAGATACTGCAGTTTCCTGATGTGCTTCATTTTTAGGCTCCGCGTATGCCGTTGCCACTTCTGCATCGGGGAATGCGATGTTTAAGTCAATGCGTGGGTTAAGCTCGAACGACGGCGAATACGTGTCGTCAGACGAAGCTTCTGTGATAGCTATGCCCATGGAGGCCATAACTGCATTTTCGTCAATTATAGGAGTCGACAGTGCAAATCCAAGCATTAGAAATATCGCTATGGATGCCGCGATTCGAGTGATGCTCCGGCTCAAGGGGACATAAAAGAAGTCCTTTTTACCAGATGTAACTTTTTGTGCGGCAACTTCCGGCATTTCCGAGAGCTTTCTCAGGGCTGTCGGATTTAGGCCGGTCAATCTTGGAGCGACATTTGTCGACGTAAATGGATTGAAAATGTAAGTTGAGCTGTTATCCTTGTTTAAACGGATAGTTCCAAGCCGTCCGAGCGCAAACTCACCTTGTGCTTGGATTAGTGATTGCATCTCTCTGACCTCGTCACACACCATCTCCACTGCACTTTCGTAAGTGACACTCTCTTTTCTGGCAAAGGAACTTGCTAATAGTCCGTCGTTATGGGTGATGTCCGGATTGAATGAAAGGCTGCGCTTGGGCGGAAATATGCAGCCCAACTCCGAATCGATATATGCCGGAGTCTGGTGGGCTATCAGCGCACCTATTCCGGGGATTACGACGCAGTCGTGGCGCAGTATAAGGTATTCAATATGTCCGGTTAAGCTAATCACACTACAAAGATAGCGACTTTAGGCTACATTTCAAAAAAGTAGTTAATTATTTTGACCAAAAAGCGGGAGTGAAAAGTATCAGCACGGTGAATAATTCCAAACGTCCGATAAGCATCAAAAACGACAAAACCCACTTGCCAAAGTCGGGGATTATGTCATATCCGATTCCTCCTACGCCCGTAACTCCGGCACCCAATCCAATATTGGAAACGCATGAGAACGAGCTGAAAAAAGCATCCACGATTGGAATGCCTACTGCTGTAAGGACGATCCCTCCGAAGGCGATAATCATGACATAGATGCATAAAAAGGCGATGACTTTATCTACAGTTTCGGCTGACATTATTGTTCCGTTAATTCTTACCGAACGTATGGCGTTAGGATGCACCGACCGGTACAGTTCATTGTTTGTGTTTTTCAACAGAAACAATAATCGGTCGATTTTCGCCCCTCCGCTCGTCGAACCGGCACATGCACCAAAAAACATCAAAAAGAACACCAGAGCGAGTACGAACGGCCCCCAATTCTCAAAATTGTTAGCGGTCAGTCCGGTTGACGACATTGTGGTTATGATTTGAAACAGCGGGTCAATCGTAACGTCTTCCCAACTGTAAGCTTTGCCCCCTAATGATATGGCCGCTACAAATGCCACGAATGCCAGACATATTATCTTTATATACGCCATAAATGTGTCGTTGTGCCATAATGCCCGCAAATTTCCGTGTGCGCTTTTGTAAATCAGGCTGAAATTGACACCTCCCAAAAACATGAATACCGTAACTACTATCTTTATGTAGTTTGAGTCCCAATAACCGATACTGTTGTCGTGGGTAGAGAATCCTCCGGTCGACATGGTTGAAAATGCATGGCAAATGCTGTCGAAAATGTCCATCGATCCGAAACAAAGTAGCCCGAATAGAATGAATGTCAGTCCGAAGTATATACCCCACAGGCCTTTAGCTGTCTGGCTGATGCGCGGACGCAGTTTTTCATGCGTAATTCCGGTCACTTCAGCATTGAACATCTGCATACCTCCTGAATAATTAAGCATTGGCAACACAGCTAACGTGAAGAGTATTATTCCCATGCCACCGAGCCATTGCGTCAAACAACGCCACATATTGATGCCGTGTGACAACACCTCAACCGTCGGGTAGACTGTAGACCCGGTTGTTGTAAATCCCGACATCGTTTCATAGAATGCGTCAGTTATGCCGATTGGAGTTGAACACAACATAAAGGGAATCATTCCAAAAAACGAGAAGACTATCCACACTAAGGCAGTCAGTAAAAAACCCTCGCGTTTAGCCATCGAAGGCGATGCCGGGCGAATGCAGAATGTCATAACAGCCCCGCTTATCATTGTTATGGCAATAGCCGTTACGAAAGCCCAAACGTCAGATTCCCTGTATAGAACGCAAGTCAGCATCGGAATGAGCATGAATATGCCTTCAATCATAAGGAGCCAACCCAACACCCGTAACAGCATCGGATAGTTGATTCTGCGTGTATTTCTGAAATTAAGCATTTTGCCTCCTTTAAAATCAATAGAAAAGACGTTCTATCTTGTGTAGCGCGCCTGACAGGCAGAACACCACTACATTGTCGCCGGGTTCAATGACCGTATTTCCTGATACAAGCATACCCTTGCCGTTTCTGACCAGACCTGCAATGGTCATTCCGTATGGAAGCGACAGGCTTTTAACTGGCCCTCGAGTGATTTTACTTTTGGGCTTGACCTCTATTTCAGCCACCTCGGCATCTGCCATTGCCAAGCACTTTGATGTGTTTGCGTCTGAATCTAAAAGTATCTGGAATATCTTGCTCGAAGCGAGGAGTTTCTTGTTGATTATAGTTCCGATATTAAGTCCTTCGGCCTCCGATATAAACTGCAGATCTTCGACCTCGGCAATAGTCTTCTTGATGCCCAGTTCTTTTGCCGTTAGACATGTCAAAATGTTGGTTTCCGAACTGTTGGTCAGAGCAATGAATGCGTCATAGTCTGTAATATTTTCATCGCGTAGCACATCGATGTCGCGTGCGTCGCCCTGAATAATATCGCAGTTAGGGCATTTTTCCGGAAGTACACGGCACTTGCGTCTGTCAGTTTCGATGATTTTGAATCGGAATTCATTTCCGGCAAGGGCTGCCAGACGTATCGCTATTCGGCTACCTCCCATAATCATCACTTTACGGATGCGGTGGTGTATTTTCCCGCAGATGTCAATCAAGTCGTCGACATGATCGCGAGTGGTGGCAAAGTAAAGGATGTCGTTTAGCAGTATCTTGTCGTCGCCGCGAGGAATGATGGTTTCGTGCTTGCGCTTTATGGCCGCTACGTGGAAGTTGTGCTCCGTCATGGCAAACTCCTTAAGTTGCATACCTATTATACGGGCTGTGTCGCGTATTTTCACGCCGACGATTATCAGTTGTCCGTCATGTAGTTCAAACCAATGGCGTACCCATGAACGGCGTAATGCCGTGATGATTTCCTGTGCCGCCAAAAATTCGGGATAAATCACGGCGTTAACTCCCAGATTAGTGAAGAAGCTACGGTTGGCCATGTCCTGGAACTCGTAGTTGTCAATTCGAGCAACTGTCTTTTTTGCTCCCAAACTTTTCGCCATGGCACATGCCACAACATTGCTCGTCTCGTCGGGCGTAACAGCTATGAACAAGTCGCAACGGTCCACTCCCGCTTCACGTTGAGAATTGAACGATATAGGGTTACCCCTAAAAGTCATAAGATTATAATTGGCATCGATGTTCGCAAGACGTTCGCGGTTGTCGTCGAGCAACATTATATCCTGCTCCTCGCGCGACAATAATTTTGCAAGGTGCGAACCCACCTCTCCGGCTCCGGCAATGACAATTTTCATGGCTTCTTTGATAATTTTAAGATGCAGTCATATATAGCGTCGGAATCCATCCGGCAGGCAGCCATAAGTTCCGGTACTTTTCCATGTTCGACAAATCTGTCCGGCACTCCGATTCGGCAGATTTGCGGGTGATAGCCGTGGTCGTTCAGCCATTCTTGTACGGCTGATCCGAATCCTCCGTCGCGCATACCGTCCTCGACAGTAACTATGGGACACCCTTTTTCACCAACAGCTTTCAAAATTGATTCGTCGAGAGGCTTGAGGAATATCATGTCGTAATGCGCTATGCTTAACTCCGGATTTATTTCGTTGATTCGTTCGATGGCTTTTGTTGCCTTCGCGGCCATAGTTCCTAATGTGAGCACGGCAATGTCGGCACCATCCCTTAACAATCGGCCTTTCCCTATTTCAATAGTTTTCATTGGCGTTCGCCAACTCGGATTCGACCCTTTTCCACGTGGATACCTTATGGCAAACGGGCCGGCTTCTGTTGATTGGGCGGTGAACATCAGATTGCGCAGAGTCTCTTCGTCGGCAGGAGCTGCAATGGTTAATCCGGGAATTGAACGCAGATAACACAGGTCAAATACTCCATGATGTGTCACGCCGTCCTCGCCTACAATACCTGCTCTGTCGATGCAGAATGTCACCGGTAAATGCTGAATCGCAACATCGTGGATAATATGATCGAAAGCCCTTTGGAGGAACGACGAATATATGGCACAGAATGGTTTCATGCCGTCTTTTGCCAGACCTCCTGCAAAAGTCACGGCATGGCCTTCCGAAATGCCGACATCAAATACTCTCTCCGGCATTTCATCTTGGAGTATGCTCATAGATGTTCCTGAAGGCATGGCTGCCGTTATGCCAATGATTTTGTCATTCTGTTTTGCAAGTTCAAGAAGAGTATGGCCAAACACGTCCTGATATTTTGCCACTGAATCCGGCTGCGATTCGGAAATTTTCTTCCCGGTGGAAGGGTCGAATTTCCCCGGAGCGTGCCACGATGCCGGGTCGGTTTCTGCCGGTTCATAACCTTTACCTTTGACAGTTCGCAGGTGAAGCAGCTTCGGGCCCTCAATATCCTTGATGTCAGATAGGACTCTGACCACTTTATCGATGTCGTGGCCGTCAAACGGTCCGAAATATCTTAAATTTAAGCCCTCAAATATATTTTGTTGATGGCCTATAATAGACTTCAGACTGTTGTTGAACCGCAGTATAAAGTTTTTTTGTTTGTCGGTAACGAGATGCACTTTCTTCAGTAATTGATACAGCTTGAACCGAAAATTGTTGTATGCTTTCGTGGTGTTCAAGTGGGTCAGATACGAGTTGAGCGCACCTACATTGTGGTCAATCGACATGTCGTTGTCGTTGAGTATAATCAGCAGATTGTTTGGGGTGTTTGTGGCGTTGTTAAGGCCTTCAAATGCGAGGCCGCCGCTGATGGAAGCATCGCCTATAACAGCCACCACATTGCGTTTGGGCGATTCTCCTTTAAGGGTCGATGCGACTGCCATTCCCAAGGCTGCAGATATGGAGTTGGACGCATGTCCGGCCGTGAACGTGTCATATTCGCTTTCAGCAGGATTCGGAAATCCGCTGATTCCACCCTTTTTCCGGTTCGTCCAAAAAGAGTCACGTCTGCCGGTAAGCAGTTTATGTCCGTATGCCTGATGTCCAACATCCCATACGATGCGGTCATAGGGAGTGTTGAATACATAATGGAGGGCTACGGTAAGCTCAACAGCCCCCATGCTCGAGGCAAAATGTCCCGGGTTTGATGATAAAGAGCTGATTAAAAATTCACGGATCTCACTGCATACTTCCGGCAATTGGTTGGCTCCGAGCCGACGAAGGTCAGCCGGGGAGTCGATATTTGAAAGCAGAGGATATTTTACGTCATCAGGCTTTTCCGTTTCCATTGCGAAAATACTTTTTATACAAAGGTATGAACACTACGCCACCCGAAATTATTATAGTCAATATAGTCCAACCCGTCAATCCGCGTCCGACAATGAGAAAGTAGCATAAGGCCACCCAAAGGGCAGTCAAACAAAATAGACGAAAAATGGTGTAACCGTTCATACTTATCACTATGAGATTATGCTACAGGCTGATGCTCGGAGCATTTTATATATTTGCACTTTAGGCATTAGCCTTTTCACCACAAAGATAATAAACATTCTTGAATTTTTCGTAATTTTGTGCTTCGCAACAGGACATAGGCGAGAATTGCGTGACTCATCGCCGCAAGATAATAAATGGACATAAAACAATAAATATAATGGCTAACTATGATATCAGAAACCTTCAAATGCGCATATTGAACATATTGCTCGCATTTGATAAAGTCTGTACAGAACATGGACTGCGCTATTGTATATGTGGAGGCACAATGATTGGCGCTGTTCGACATAAGGGGTTTATACCATGGGACGATGACCTTGACGTGTCGATGCCCAGGCCTGATTATGAACGGCTGATTGCGCATTCTGCTGAATGGCTTCCAAGTCCGTTAGAGTTTGTCTGTGCCGAGAATGATCCCGACTATCCGTTGCCGTTCGGCAAAATTCAGGATGCTTCGACTACGCTGATTGAACGCCCGCATCTGTATTATCTTGGGGGCTGTTATATAGACATATTTCCTTACGATGGTTTTGCCGACAATAAACTGATTCGTTGGTGGCAATGCACAAAATATGCTTACTATAGGAAGTGCCTTTATCTGGTTCACCGTGACCCGTATAAGCATGGGCGTGGGCCAAGTTCTTGGATACCGCTTTTAGCGCGTAAAATGTACACGATGCGTGGTCTGCAGAAGCGAATACGCCAAATATTGACAAAAAATGATTACGGTAAAGCCTCATTAGCTTCGAGCTATACCGATGGTTTTAAGAATGCCTTTCCGAAAAAAGTCTGCGATTATTATGGCCCATACGAGTTTGAAGGACATACAGTCCAGGGCATAGCCGACTATGATTCATATCTGAGGGTGATGTATGGCGATTATATGCAGATTCCTCCGGAGAATAAGCGGGTCCAGCATAATTTCTATTATCTTGACCTTGAGCATCCGTATCGCGAATATAATGGCGAAGATAAGAAGTCGTAAATACACAAATGAGAGAGATAAGACATCAGTCTGTTGTTCGGTATATTACCCCGCTTAGGGAGGGAGGCTCGTTGCCGGCTTTGGTTGAGGCCGACGACGGATTTAAATATGTGATTAAATTTCGCGGTGCCGGACACGGCACTAAGGCTCTCGTCGCAGAACTTATTGGAGGAGAAGTGGCGCGGGCTCTCGGATTTAAAGTCCCCGAACTAATCTTTGCAGAATTGGGCGAAGAGTTTGGCCGGTCGGAGAGTGACGAAGAGGTTCAAGATCTGCTAAAGGGCAGCCGTGGACTAAACTTGGGTCTTCATTATCTTTCCGGTTCGCTAACGGTAAATCCGTATGTAAACGGCATCGACGAAATGCTTGCGTCAAAGATAGTCTGGCTTGATGCATTTCTTACAAATGTAGATCGCACTTTCCGCAACACGAACATGCTTCTTTGGAATAAGGAGCTGTGGTTGATCGACCATGGCGCTTCGCTTTATTTTCACCATTCCTGGAGCGATCCGGAAAAGAGTGCGGTGTCGCCATTTCCATATATTAAGGATCATGCATTGTTGCCACGAGCGTCACGAATAGTCGAGGCGGATAAGGAGTTACGACAACGAATCACCCCGCGTACACTCGAGCGTATTGTTGACATGGTGCCTGACGAATGGCTGGTATATGAAGGAATCGGTCTTTCGGTGAATGAGGTACGCGATGTTTATAAGAGATTTCTTACAGAACGGTTAAAGAATAGTGGTATATTTGTAAAACAGGCTTTAGATGCACGACAAACACTTATATGAATATGCTGTGATCCGCTACGTTCCTAGGGTGGAGCGCGAAGAGTTTATCAATGTCGGATTGATTATGATGTGTAAGCGTCAGCGTTGGTTGCGCGCCGCGCTGAATGTTGATGGCCGAAAGCTTGAAGTGTACGATTCCCCACTTACGGCTGATGAACTTCGACATCAATTGTCTGAATTTGAACTAATAGGGGAGAGTCGTCCGGGGTGTGGCCCGATGGGGGCCACCGAAGCCGAAGAACGGTTTCGGTGGCTTACGGCTGTTAAAAGTTCAATAGTACAGACTTCTCGGCCCCACGTTGGACTGACAGATAATCTCGACTCTACTTTCAATCGGCTTATGTCGGAATTGGTATAACAGCGAGGTCATTATGCCATTGTTGTCAGTGCGGACTTGATTCTGTTTAAGCCGTCAAGCAGTCTTTCTTGTGGACATGCTATGTTTAGTCGCATAAACCCTTCTCCGGCATTACCATATACAGTACCTTCGGTCAGCCAAACTTTCGACTCTTTAAGTAGCCGTTGTTTAATTTCCAGCGATGTCATTCCGAGTTTGCGGCAATCAAGCCATACTAAGTACGTTCCTTCAAGTTTTGTGATGCCGATTATGGGAAGTTCGCGGTGCATGAAGTCGCAGACGATAAGGTAGTTGTTCCATAGATATTTTCTGAGGTTGTCAAGCCAATCTTCTCCGTCGGTGTATGCGGCTATTAGCGCATCTACTCCGAAAGGATTGACGTCGCACACTTCATTAATGTTAATGGCTTTGTCAATGAGTGCGCGCCATGTCGGGTCGGCGCAGATGATGTTAGCTATCTGCAG
This sequence comes from uncultured Muribaculum sp., assembly GCA_964543345.1. GTDB lineage: Bacteria > Bacteroidota > Bacteroidia > Bacteroidales > Muribaculaceae > Muribaculum. The sequence continues at coordinate 65,594 of CAZIXM010000009.1, forward strand.
ACCGGCAATATTGAAAGCTTTGCTGGGCGACATGCATGTCACAGATTTTGATGCATATTCGTCTGATATGGAAGCAAACGGTGTATAGTCATGGCCGTTGAATGTCAATTCGCAATGTATTTCGTCGGAAACCGGTATGACTCCATGCCGCATGCACAATTCTCCGATTTTTTGAAGCTCCTCCCGCGTCCATACACGTCCGGCAGGATTGTGAGGATTACATATAAGCATAAGTTTTACTTCAGGGAGCGACAGTTTTGCCTCCAAATCGTCGAAGTCGATATGATACGTCAGATTGTCGTAAACTAAAGGACTTTCAACTATTCCACATCCGTTATTTCTGATTGACGAGAAAAAGCAGTTGTAGACAGGCGTTTGCACGAGGACGGCATCGCCAGGCCGTGTAAGTGCTTTTATAACAGCAGAAATGGCTGGTACTACGCCGGAAGTATATATAATCCATTCGCGATTAAGCATTACATTGTGTCGTCGGGACATCCAATCAATCGTAGCCTGGTAATATCTGTCAGGAACATGGCAATATCCAAAGATGCCATGACGTACTCTTTTTCCTAACGCTTCGATAATGCATGGGGCTGTTCGGAAATCCATATCTGCTACCCACATCGGAAGCACATCCGGATCAGCTGAATCCCACTTTACTGAATTGGAGTTTCTTCGGTTAATAAGTTCGTCAAAGTTGTATTTCATTTTCTTTTAGTTTTGTAATATTTCCTGAATTCATCCATTTATCGCCCTTAAGTCTGACGAGGAATATAAGTCCGCGGAAACAAAGTTCGATACACATGGCCACCCAGACTCCGTGTAGCCCCATTGTCGGCGCGAGCAGGGCGGCGAGTGTAAGCCTCACTGCCCACATGCTGAATAAGTTCATTGCGCAGGGCACCAAAGTGTCCCCGGCTCCTACGAATACTCCGTATGCCACAATGGATGCCGCGAACATCGGCTCGGCGAAGGCTTCCGTACGGAGTGCCATGACTCCTAAGTCGATGATTTGACGTTCCGGAGTCATTATTTCCATCATAATCGGTGCCGCAAAGTACATTATTATACCCATAAGGGTCATTACAATGATGCCCATCCCGACTGTGATGTTGGCGAAACTTCGTGTCAGATCTTTCCTCCCTGCACCGAGACTCTGTCCTATTAGCGTAGTCGCAGCATCGCCAATTCCGTATCCGGGCATGTAGCAGAGGCTTTCCGCGGTAATGGCGAATGCATTTGCCGCAATGGCGAATGTGCCTAAAGGCGCGACAATAACAGTAGTCAAGATTTGGGCTGCGCATAAGATGAAGTGCTCTACTCCCATGGGCATCCCAATTTTAAAAGCCTTCAGCAGACAGGGTTTTGTAGGCAAAAAGCTTCCCCTGTATCCTCTGAGGCGTAGGTCGCCACCTTTGAAGCACAGGAAATACAGCATCAGCACCATGGTGACTAATTCAGACAGTGCAGTACCTAAAGCCGCGCCTTCAACGCCCATCTCTGCACCAGGAATTACGAAGGAGACCCCTATGATTGTAACTGCGCGAGTTGGGAATATAAGCAGCATGTTGAACAGCACGTCGAGCACACACATCATAACATTTAGCATACCCGGTACGACCATGTTGCCACTGCACCGCAACATGCTTCCGCCCAGAAAATTCATCATCAACGCGGGAAGCGACAATGCAAATATCCTAAAATAAAGGGTAGCTCCCTCTGTTATGGCATCATTTCCGCCAAGCCAGACCGGAAGTCTTCCGCTTATGCCTACGCCTATTGAGGCCATGGCTACACTGAATAAAAGAGCGGCCATAAGAGCCTGACGGAGCACGGATTTGGCTTCGCTTACACCTCCGGCACCGATAAGGTGGGCCACTTGAACGGAAAATCCAGTGGCTACGGAACCGCACAGACCGCCAAAAAGCCAGGTTGATGTCGAGACAAGGCCAATTGAGGCGGCCGCGTCGGCACCAAGTCTGCCGACCATCGATGCGTCAATATACTGCATGATGATGGACGACAGTTGGGCTAATATGGCCGGGATACTAAGAGAGATGATAATACGAAGCTGTTCGCCAAAAGTAACTTGGCGATTACTCCTAACCAGCTCTGACAGCTTGTTTTGTTCTTTCTGCTCCGTATTGCCCACGTTCTAATTCTCGTTAGATGGCTTAACTGTTCTGATATAAGATGTCACGTAAGTCCATCCAGGCTTACCTGCCATTGGATTCGGCAATGTCTCAAAATGGCCTGCACCGCCATAGAATTTTTCGGTCAGATAGAAGTGGCAAAGTCCGATTCCACAGTCAACAAGGTGCAGGTACCCCGTCTTGGCGATATAAAAATGGACTGTGTCCTGACTATAGGTAATGGCCCTCCATGGTTGGGAATTTAAAGAGGATGGCGCAAACCGCATCATGTCGAGCGACTTGGAAAAAGTATCCCCGTCGGCCATTCCGATATCTAAGCTGCCTGTGAAAAACAGTTCATTTATTTGCTTGCGTTTTTTGCTTCCGGCTAAAAGTCTGCTGAATTTACCTAAAAGAGTCTCATTATTTGCGGGATAGCCTATTGGTGATATTATCCTGAGTTTCTCAGCGGCGGGCCACCGTTCGCCCTTATTGAATGAGATTGAACTGAAAGTCCCTGCTATCCAGCAGGTGCCAAGCCCGAGTTCTGTTGCGCGAAGCACAACTTGCTCCATCTTAAATCCTGCACTTAAAGCCGAAGCGTCAGACTCTCCTGCTGCCAAAAGTAAAAATTCTGATGCGCCACGGACTACTCCGTACGTTCCTGGTTTGAAGTCTCCTTCCGGGTTAAACGACTTAAGTCGCATAGTAACATCTCCGCCGAATGGCGATTCTGCGGAATCAATCGCTTGTTGTATCTGTTTCAGAATCGATTCAGGTACAGGAGTCTCGTTATAGTTCCTGACAGATTTCCTGAGTTGAATGATCTCTGTTATATTCATTATAGTATGGGATTTTGAGTGAAAGATTCGCGGGCACGTTTAAGTTTGTCGATACTCCCTATGTCAAACCATTGGTATTTATCCGACGGAACGTAAGCATGTATCCGGTATTCAGAGCAAGCTCGAATGTAGAATGGTATAATTGGAGAAGGCTTATTGGGCAGAACGTCTGATTTTAGCTTTTCAATCATTCGAGGACCTACGACGTGGATGCCTCCGAATGCCGACCGGATTAATCCCGTCGGGTCAAGTCCGGCAGGTCGAGTCTCTCCTGTGGTCTCATTTATCCATCCTTCCATGAGGGTATCGGAGTTAAACAGAAGGTATCTTGTTGATTTACGCTCGGTAGAGCAGAGCAGCGATGCGTCAAATCCGTCAATCGAGTCATATAACTCTGTCAGATTAACATCTGTCAAAATGTCTGCATTATGGATTAGCAAAGGTCGGGAAGGGTCTATAAAGTCGATGGCTTTTCTGATACCTCCGGCAGTGTCGAGGAGCAGATTCCGTTCGTCACTTATGATAATGTCCGTTCCTGAATAGTCTTGTTTTGACAGATGATTTATAATCATTTCAGCGAAGTGATGGACATTTATTATTATCTTGTTGAAGCCGTTGTTTACGAGATTAGATATAATTCGGTCAAGCATGGCGATACCGTTTATATCAACCAAGGCTTTGGGCATGGTGTCAGTAATCGGTTTAAGCCGAGTGCCGAGTCCGGCGGCGAATATCATGGCTTGCCTATTCATTTCGAGTTGATTCTATGGTTTTATCGATACCCTGTTCTATGTGCGAAAGACACACACGGCATCCAAATTTTCTATTAAGATGTTCAGCCATTTTCTCCGCACTGTAGACTGATCGGTGTTGACCGCCGGTACAACCGAAGCTTACGGACAGGTCGGTGAATCCACGTTCTAAATATCGTTCCACTGATTTGTCGACAAGTGAATATGCATGTTCAAGAAACGTCATTATCTCTCCGTCGGCTTCAAGAAAGTCGATCACTTCTTTGTCAAGTCCCGTGAAGTGTCGGAATTGTTCATAACGTCCGGGATTATTGAGCGCTCGGCAGTCAAACACGTATCCCCCACCATTACCTGTCGGGTCAGCGGGAATGCCTGACTTTTTAAATCCAAAGCTGCTTACTTTGACTGTCAGCCCTTCATTCTGTTTCACGCCTTCATCTTTCCTAAACTTGGGTAATTCTGTCAAATCGCTTAATATTTGTGTCAGGTAATTTAATCCGAATGAGTTATTAGATAAGATGTCGCGCAGATTGTCTATTGCATCGGGTATGCTCTGAATAAAATAGCGTTTCTGTTCAAAATAGCCACGGAATCCGTATGCACCGAGCACTTGAAGAGTCCGGAAAAGCGCAAACAGTTTCAGCTCTTTGCGAAATTTTATCGGATCTATCACAATATACGGCTTGCTGGCCTCAATGTATGAGTCTATTAGGCGCTCTTTTAGCTTATCGGGAATTCTGGCTTTCGCCTGCCATAAGAATGAGACTACGTCGTACTGGTAAGGGCCACGCCGTCCTCCCTGGTAGTCTATGAACCAAGGCCTTCCTTCGGCATCCATCATCACATTGCGCGACTGGAAATCGCGGAACATGAATGTGGCGGCATTGTTTTCAAGAATCATGTCGCACAACTTTTGGAAGTCATCTTCAAGTTTTGACTCGTCGAGGGATATTCCTGTGGATTTTAGAAAACAGTATTTAAAGTAGTTTAAATCCCACATTATTGACCGCCGGTCAATCTGTGCTATAGGGTAGCACTTAGAAAAGTCGAGTAGTTTAGCACCTTCCCATTGAATTCGAGGCAGCGTTCTTATGGTCGCGTCCAAAGCGTTTATTTCTTTGTCAGTCCATATACCTTCTTCTCTGCCCCTCCGGATTATGTCAAATAGAGCAGTATCGCCTAAGTCATCCACAATATAGTGCATCTTGTCGGGTGACACGGAATGTATGGCGGGAACCGGCAGTCCGAGTGACCGAAAGTGTTCGCTCAGGTAAATGAAGGCTTCGTTTTCCGCGAGAACATTACCTGCCGCTCCTATCAATGAAACGGTGCTGTTGCTAAGTCGGTAGTAGCGCCTGTTTGATCCGGCACCGGGTAGAAGTTGAATGGTTTCTGCCACTTGTCCGGTGGCATTAGTAAACAGTTTTGCTAATATGCTTCGGTCATTGTCGTTCATGCTACAAATTTACGAAAAAAAGTGTTTAAGTTCCACAGTTTTCTCAATTGAAAGTCAAGTATGTCGAAAGTTGCGTTGCCACAAGTATTTATCTCTGTTAAAGTGTTTGACAGACTTAAACTTATTTAATATTCCGGCGTTTTATAGTTATAAAGATTCACTTATTAAATGTTAAGTTATTATGAAAAAGTTATTCTATTTATTTTTCGCATTGCCGTTGATGCTGCTTTCATGCCACGACGACAATAATTTGCCGGAATTTGACGTGCAAGTTACTTTTAGCGAGGGAACTCAGGTAGAGAATGGGACAATAACCGTTCCACAGGGGGATACTTTTGCAATAGAGTCCATTGTGCCGATTAATTCAAGTGCTAAAGATATTGCATTTGGTGCGGTAACATATCAGCTCGATTACGGTATTAATTATACTACGGTGGTCTCGCCTTACGCAATGACTTTCGACACAAGTAATCTTCCTGTAGGACGTCATTTGCTCCGTATTATGTTCCCGGTATATGCCGTCGATTATAGCCCTGCTCAGGCTGTCATTGACTACACGCTGGTAATTACTGAAGCAACGACCGATGACGGCACCGATGACGGCACCGACGACAGCGGAAACGATTCCGACGACACCGAAACTGACAATACATTTACTGTCACCCCTAATATCAAAGCGCAGTAACTTTTTTATTACGATAATTACAAGAGGCTGTGTCATAATTGAGCTTGGCTGAGATGCCGCTTATGTTATGGACACAGCCTCTGTTTTTATTCCAATATGAGACATTTGTCGGTGTTGGATATGGTTTTTGTGCCATAAACCCTTATCTTTGCAAAAAACAATTAATAAATATGTCGGGAAATATAAAGACCAATGCCGCGAGATTATTGGACAAAGCTAAAATTACTTATAGTTTGATTCCATACGCTGTTGATGAAAGTAATCTGGCCGCTGACCATGTGGCTCATGAGTTAGGTGAAGATATTAGGCGTGTGTTTAAGACGTTGGTTCTCCACGGCGATAAGTGTGGATATATCGTATGCGTCATTCCTGGAAACCTTGAAGTGGATCTTAAGGCGACGGCGAAAGTGGCAGGTGCCAAGAAGGTCGACCTGATTCCGATGAAAGAGTTGTTGCCATTGACCGGTTATATAAGAGGGGGATGTTCTCCTATAGGGATGAAAAAGACTTTTCCGACGTTTTTCCATAGTACGGCGTTGGATTTTGACACGATATTCGTAAGCGCCGGTGTCCGGGGCTTGCAGATTCAGATAAATCCGCAGGATTTGATAAATTATACTCGTGCGACAGTTGCTGATATTGCAGTTCCGATGATTGACCGTTAATTATAGTTTGGGTGGATATGAATACTTTTGGACAAATATATAGACTCACATCGTTTGGCGAATCGCACGGCGTGGCTTTGGGCGGTGTAATAGACGGAATGCCGGCCGGCATAAGGATTGATGTTGATGAAGTTCAGTCGGAGCTGGATCGTCGCCGTCCCGGGCAGTCACACATAGTGACGGCCAGGAAAGAGCCTGATAAAGTAAAATTTCTAAGTGGCATATTTGACGGTAAGTCTACGGGCACTCCGATAGGTTTTATTGTCGAAAACACTAATCAACATTCGTCTGATTATCGGGAAATGGCTGATACTTATCGACCTTCACACGCCGACTTTACTTACGACAAGAAATATGGTTTACGTGACTATCGTGGCGGAGGGCGCTCGTCGGCGCGTGAAACCGTTTCGAGGGTGGTGGCCGGTGCTGTCGCCCGTCAGGCGCTTGGTTCGCTCGGAATAGATGTTTTAGCTTATACTTCGCAAGTCGGTGACATAGTCCTTCAGGGAGATTACGGCAGATTTGACAGGCAGATGGTGGAATCTAATCCTGTAAGATGTCCTGATGCGGAAACAGCAGAACAGATGTGCCGATTGATAGAAAAGGTTAAGCACGACGGTGATACTGTCGGCGGTGTTGTTACGTGTGTAATAAGCGGCGTTCCGGCTGGCCTCGGTGAACCTGTGTTTGACAAGCTACATGCTCGGTTGGCCTATGCGATGATGAGCATTAATGCCGCCAAGGGCTTCGATTATGGCATGGGATTTGGCGGAGTCGGCAGACGCGGCAGTGAAATGCTTGATGAATTTGCCTCTGACGAGTCAGGCAATATATACACCAAATCTAATAATTCGGGAGGCATACAAGGGGGCATTTCAAACGGTGCTGACATATACTTCAGGGTGGCATTTAAACCGGTAGCGACTCTGCTTCAAGAAGTCGCTACGGTGAACTCCGATGGTTCATCGGCGATTCTGAAGGCAAGAGGGCGTCACGATCCGTGTGTTCTGCCAAGAGCAGTACCTATTGTGGAGGCAATGGCCGCAATGACAATATTTGACGCTTATCTGTTAAACCGTAGTGCTAAAATGTGAATTTATGGCGAAACCATTTCGGGATTATGCCGATTTCTTAGCCGAACATTTTGAAGGTAAGGTTCAAAAACTTTCTGTTGATGCCGGTCTAAGTTGTCCGAACCGCGACGGTACAATAGCTTTCGGGGGCTGTACGTATTGCTTGAATCGTTCTTTTAATCCGGAATATTGTAGAATGAGCCATTCTGTAGCCGCTCAGATTGAATCCGGGAGAAAATTTTTCGGCAAAAAGTATCCGAATATGCGCTATCTTGCATACTTTCAGGCTTATACAGGCACTCATGCTCCCGTAGACATTTTGAGTCCGATGTATGAGGAGGCGTTATCACAGGATGGGGTTGTCGGATTGGTTATCGGAACTCGTCCCGACTGTGTGCCGGACACGTTGCTCGATTATCTTTCCGAGTTGTCAAAAAGACATTTTGTTATGATTGAATATGGCGCGGAGTCTTCGCATGACCGCACGTTGGCGGCTATAAATCGATGCCATACATGGAACGCTGTAGAAGATGCCGTTTTACGTACGTCAGACAAGGGTATTCATCTGGGACTGCATCTTATTCTTGGATTGCCGGGGGAGACTGAAGACGACATGCTTGCAACGGTTGACAGAGTCTCAAATCTACCTGTAGAAGTCGTGAAGTTTCATCAGCTCCAGCTGTTGCGCGGCACCAAAATTCTCCGTCAGGTTGAATGCGGGGAAGTCGACATTCGACGGTGGAGTCTTGATGAGTACATTGATTTATGCGCAACTATAGTTGGCAGACTTAATCCACGAATAGCCATAGACCGTTTTACGAGCCAGTCGCCTGCTGATTTGCTCGTGTGGCCCCGTTGGGGGGTTAAAAACTATCAGTTTGTTGAAATGCTCAAGAATCGATTGGCAAAGGGCATTTAGAGCCTTACATATATTATGAGACAGGCTCTTAACATTTGGATGGTTGAAAATATTTTGATAACTTTGGAGCGTTAACAACAAGCTCTAAATTTATGAACAGACTTTTCACATTTCTTATAGCCGCGATTTTTGCATTTTCGCTTTCGGCAGAGACGCTTGACCGTAAAATCTATTCATTTAATTTTGGCGATACCGTGCGCACTTACAGCATGTACCTGCCGGAAAACATTAACCCCGGTGCGCCATTGGTGGTTTATATCCATGGCTACGGTTCAAAGACGCGGTGGCGTCCTGACCTTAATGCGGTAGCCGACAGCAATGGATTTGCAGTATGTTATCCCGTCGGAATGCCTGACTCGCGTGGCAAGGATGGGTGGAAGGTGGGCTATCCGCCTCAAGAATCCATGGATATTGATGAGGTGGCATTTTTCCGCAGTTTGCTTGATGATGTTTGCTCTCGCTTCGGGTTAAGCCGCGAGAATGTGTTTGCCGCAGGCATGTCGAATGGTGGCGACTTATGCTACCAATTTGCTTACACTGATCCGCAATTGTTTAGGGCCTACGCGTCGGTGGCGGGTCTGACATTTGAATGTACATATCTTAATAATAGCCTGACAGAGCCTGTTCCGTTCCTCGAAATACATGGCAATGCCGATAAGACGTCGATGTGGCAAGGTGACCATGAAAACGCCGGCGGCTGGGGTGCATATATTCCGGTGCCGCTTGCGGTCGCCGCTATTGCTTATAATAATAGGTGTACCAAACTGACTGTTGAGACGATTCCGTCTAAATCTGACCCTGCGAGAGAGGTGACAAGGTATTTGTACTCCGATTCTCCTATAGGAATGGATGTAGAAGTGTATGAAATTGAAGGTGGATCGCATTCCTGGGGTAATAAGGATGTGGAGACCTCTGAGATTATTTGGCGTTTTTTTGAGCAATATTTGAAGTGATAGCGGCGTCTTTTCGGTATTAACTACTTGTATTTGATTAGCAGGAGTAAATGTGCGGAGATAAAATCATATAAATTAGGTATTTTAATCCGCTAAATTTTAGACTAATTTTGCACCGTGAATTTATGCATTCTTGTATTTAAGTTCGCAGTGCAAAGTTACTTTTTGCGGATGGATTTAAGTAGACTCAAAATATTCAAAATAAAATTATTGCTGTCCGTGCTGATTACATCTCTGGTTGCAGGTCATGCTGTGGCCGGTGTAACATTTCTTGTCACGGATTCAGATACAAAATTGCCGATAGAGTTTGCCGTAGTGGCGGTGACCGACGGTAGTTCTCATTCCGGCGGCTACACTGATGCCGATGGTAGGCTGACTCTTCCTTCTATGATGGGGGGGGCCATGACGCTTACATCAAGTTCTGTCGGATATAAACCCTACAAAAGCACGATTTCCATAGTTGCCGACACGGTTATAAACATTGCCCTTATCCCGAATGACCCTCTTGGTGAGGTTGTCGTGACGGCCACAGAGGCGCGAAGCATGTCGAGTGCGTCGATTATTGACGTAAGTGCCATGCGCCATCTGCAGCCGTCGAGCTTTACTGACCTTATGTCGCTTTTGCCCGGCGGTTTGACTAAAGACCCGGTGATGGGGAGTGTCAATGCCATATCTATCAGAGAGGCTTCCGGAGTATCGGTCAGCGACGATTACGCTACGTCGGCTCTCGGAACTGCGTTTGTTGTCGACGGCGTTCCGGTAAATACCGGCTCGCAGATGGCAAACACTACCGACACGAATTATTCCGACCGAAACTCTGCCGGAAAAGGTGTGGATATGCGTTCCATATCTACCGACGACATAGAAAAAGTCGAAGTGGTGCGCGGTATTGCCTCTGCCGAATATGGTGAAGTAACCTCCGGATTAGTCAACATAAAGCGTAAATCGGGTGTTACGGGGCTTGAGGCGCGTTTTAAGGCCGACACTCAAAGTCAGCTGTTTTATCTTGGAAAAGGACTTCGTATGCCGGGCAATGATTGGACATTGAATGTCGGAGTCGACTATCTTGACTCAAAGATTGACCCAAGGAACAACCGTGAGAACTTCAAGCGTGTCACCGGCTCAGTACGCAGTAATAAACGTTGGGGTGGGGAGTCTGTTTCTGTTGTATGGAACACATCGCTAAATTATTCCGGCACGTTTGAATCTGATAAAAACGACCCCGACCTGACTGTTAATAATACGATTGACTCGTATGAAAATTCCAAGCATGGATTGTCATGGAACAGCACATTGTCGTTCAACGCAATGCAGGCCGGATTTTTTCGCGATGCCACGCTTACTACCGGACTTAGTTATACCGACGACCATACGCGACAGAAGAAACATGTGGCTCCTTCGAGAGTTATGCCTTTGCCGATGTCGCTTACTCCGGGAAGCAACTATGTCGACTATTTGCCGATGTTATATCTTGCCGAGCTTGATGTATATAGCAAACCGTTCACCGCGTATGCAAAGCTTAATTCCCGTTTTGCATACGGTCACAATGCATATTCCGGACGAGTGAAAGCCGGTGTCGAATGGAATATGAATAAAAATTATGGTGCCGGTCGTGTATATGATATAAATCGGCCAATATCAACGAGTATGGCAACGCGTCCGAGAAGTTATTCCGACATCCCGGCCATGAATCAGTTGTCGGCCTACATTGAGCATAGCGCAATGTTGAGAGCCGGCGGTCACTCGTTGGAGGTCGTTGCCGGACTGCGCGGCACGGAACTTATGAATCTCGATAAGAAGTATCTGCTCCACGGAAAGCCATATCTTGACCCGCGCGTTAACGCGGTGTGGATTCCGGCTCCCACATATATCGGTTCTAAGCCTATAACTTGGGAGTTGGCCGGAGGTATTGGGTTGCACACAAAAATGCCGGTGGCCGCCTATCTCTATCCTGATCCTTATTATGTTGACTTTGAACAGCTGAACTATTACCATAACGTACCTGAATATCGTGTGATGAACGTGATGACTTACATTGAAGACTTAACTAACTACGACCTTAAACCGGCCCGTAATCTGAAATGGGAAGTCAGAGGTGACATTGGGTTCATGGGCAACCGCTTGTCGGTGACATATTTCCGTGAGAATATGCGCGACGGTTTCAGGCACACCGGATTTGTCCATCATTATCAATATAACAGATATGATGCTTCGGGATTTGACCCGTATGCAGTTGATCGCGCTCCTATGGTGGAGGAACTTCCTTATACGGTAGTCGATTATATGGCAGTCAGGTCGTCATATACCAACGGTAGCCGCACTCGTAAAGAGGGTGTTGAATATACGTTCCAATCGAGGCGCATACCGTCAATTAAGACGCGTGTCACGGTCAGTGGAGCATACTTTAAGACTACTAATGTCAATAGCCAGTCGCTATGGTATAAACCTACGATTATAGTCAATAACAAGGAGCTGCAATATGTTGGACTTTATGACGATAATGACGGTAGCGAATATAAGAGTTTCAATACCAATGTAATGTTTGACACCGATATACCGTCGTTGCGTCTGAACTTCTCGCTTACGGTTCAGAATGTGTGGTTCACTTCTCACCGCACTCTTTTCCGCGACGGTGTTCCTACACATTACATGGACATTAACGGTGAAGTGCATGAGTTTACCGACGCATCACTTGCCGACCCGCTAATCAGCCAGCTGGTTCGTACATACTCAAAATCGGCATTTGACACATACACTGTTCCCGTGGCTACTACTTTCAACATCAAGGCCACTAAGCAGTTTTGGAAGGATCGAGTCGGGCTGGCGCTCTATGTCAACCGTATAGCATCGATTTTGCCCTCCTACAGGAGCAGCGGTGTGCTTATCCGTAGATACACTACTCCATACTTCGGAATGGAACTTAATTTTAAAATTTAATCAATTAATTTAAATACACTTACAACAATGAAAAAAGCAAATCTTAAGAATTGGATGATTTTGGGCGCAGTTTGCGGTACTCTTGCATTCTCCGCCACATCTTGCAAAGACGATGATGATTCAATTACTTATTATGACGTGACTGTCAGCGATGTACGCCCATCGGAGGTGCCGTCAAACGCTACTGTGCAGTCCGGCCAATTGACCTTCACCGAGCTTAACACCAAGGATGTAATTGTAAAAGAGCTTCCTCTCGTAGGCGACCTTAATGTGCCTGCCGGAACATATAACGTGGAGGGTACTATGACGGTGACTTACAGTGAGGATGGAACTAACGTGGAGCGTACACTCCGCACAGTCGCTAATAATGTGGTCATTTCAGCCAACAGTTCTTTGAGCCTAAACTGGTTCTTTTACAATCCTGAAAATACGTTTATATTCAGTGAGATATATATTACCGGATCTCCCAAACCCACTTCGACTTCGACGGGCCTTTATGATTCATTCTTCATAATTTATAACAATACCGACGAGGTGCTTTATGCCGACGGATTGGCCATCTGCGAAAGTCAGTTGCTCAATTCTCAGAATTTTGAGATTACCTCTTCTGATAATTTTATTGAAAATAACTTTACTGCTTGTACAGTTTACGTAATTCCCGGCAATGGTACTGATGTTCCGGTTCAGCCGGGTCAGTCTATTAAGATTGCCGACCAGGCCATCGACTGGAACAGCGAAGTGGCTGGAGCCATGGACAATACCGATGCCGACTTTGAATGGTACGACGAGGTTACTTCCGGGACTGTCCGTGATACGGACAATCCGGATGTACCCAATCTCGATAAGTGGTATACTTATTCAAAGTCTCTCTGGATTCCTAACCAACAGTGCAACAAATCATACGCTTTGGTTCGTTTCCCCGACGGAATGACTGCCGAGCGTTTTGTTGATGAGCAAGCCAGCACATACACTTATATAGGAGCTACCGGTAAAGAAATGTCAAACTCCAATAATAAACTGATAAAGTATGAGTGGATTCTTGACGGCGTTAACTTATGCCCGACCGAAGTTTGGCAGCGTAACTCCCTTTCAGCTACAGTGGACATGAGTTATAAGGCCATTTCTGATAAGAACTCTGACTCAAACCGCTTTGGCAAGAAGTTTAAACGTAAGACTGCCGGAACATCGCCTGCCGGAAATGTGATTCTTCAGGACACTAACGACTCGGCTAACGACTTCGAGGTGGTGTCGGCAAAATAAGCCTGTAAATAAATGAGAAATATACGCTTTTTGATATGCACCGCTGTGGCCATGCTCGGATTTTTGCCGGGCATGGCTCAGCCTTTGTCTATCGTCGAGCGTGTTATGGTGCGTAACTTGCCTGTCGAGAGAATGCGCTCCGCGATATATTCGGCCAGTCCGGCCACGATGATTATGCGTGACTCTCTGTCGCTGTCTGACTTGTCGGTCGGTGGTGACTTCTGTCGTTATGATGAAGCATATATGATGCAGCTCGGAACCGGACATTCGCTCTTTTCGATTAATGCCGATTCATATATGCGCATGTCCTCTAATTCTGTCGTTTGGGGAAATGCCCGATTTACGACTGGCACCAACTACGACATCCGTTGGACTGACTGCGTTGACTATCTCCGTTTGGCGCCATACGTGCTTGGCGATGCAGTCGGCGGTGATTTGAGTACCCGCAGTTATGAATTCGGTGGAGGATGGGCAAAGGCGTATGGACGTTGGTCGGTAGGCTTACATGCCGCATATCGGGCAAGTGTAGACTATCGTAACCGCGACCCGCGAGTGAAGACGATAGTGTCTGACCTTAAGTTTGATGTCGGAGTGGCATACAGATTGACGGGGCGTTACCATCTCGGACTTAGCGGAGGAATCAATGTATATAACCAAAACTGCGATGTCGACTTTTATAACCCCATGAACGACATTGACACATATACATTGACCGGCTTAGGCTCGTATTATGCCCGATTCATGGGCAATACAAATAAAAATAGCGGCTATAGCTCATTTGGTTACAATGCAGGGATGCAGTTCGTATCTTCCGACCATAAGGGGTGGGCCGTTGAGGCTGGATACGATGCTTATAGGATGAATCAGTTGCTTAGGAACTATAATAATCTTACACTTGGCTATAGCGATGTTTCCCGGATGTTCGGTTCTATTAGCTATCGATTTAGTTTTTCTCGGTCTATTTCAATGATGCCGGAGGCTAAAGTGAGCTACATAAGCCGGAAAGGCACTGAGAATCTGTTTGGCTCCTCGATAGGATCGAGCTATCCGAAGATAGGCAGCCGGTCGCTGTATCGCCATGAAGTGTCGGAAGCCGGACTTTATCTGCCGCTCGAATATAATCCTGTCGGTGCACGTTGGGCATTGTCCGCAGTGCCCTCGGCCACGTACACTTGCAATCATGAGTGGTTGCTGTCGCCCGATCGAGATGTCGATGTCAGCCACTTGTCTCCGGGTATGGATGTGGAGTATTCAAGGATGTCCGACCGTTGGTTATGGCATTTTGATGCCGGAGCGTCTCTTAGCTTTGCGAGCGTATCGGCATCTAAGTTTGATGGCCTTGACACATCTACCGACCTCGGTAAGTGCGTAATGCACAATTATGAGATGCTTGCTTCGTCACGTATGTCGGCACATTTGTCGACCGGTGTCTCCAAAGTAGTCGACGGGCTGCTTGTGGGGCTCGACCTCAAATATACAATGACGGCTTTTGAACATCATGGCAAGTGTCATGCCGGATCGGTTGTGTTGAGTGTGAAATTTTAATATAGATAGATAAATAAATTGTATGGATAGTAGACCAGAATCGGTTATTTCGGTAAAAGGCTTGACCCAACGCTATGGAACGGGACGAGTCATTTACAGTGATTTGAGCTTTGAGGTTCCGAAAGGTAGAATCCTCGGACTGCTCGGAAAAAACGGTACCGGAAAAACCACCACCATTAACATCTTGATGGGGTATCTTAGGCCTCAGAAGGGCGAGTGCCGAATATTCGGCGAGCCTATAACGGAGTTGTCGCCCGCAACGAGGGCACGCATAGCACTCCTTATTGAAGGGCATGTGCAGTATGCGTTTATGACCATTGAGCAGATTGAAAAGTTTTATTCGCGATTTTATCCGAAATGGAATCGGGATTCTTACTATGAATTGATGAAGAAGCTCCATGTGTCGCCTAATCAGAAGATTTCTTCGATGTCGTGCGGACAGAGGTCGCAGGTGGCGCTTGGACTTATTTTGGCACAGAACGCCGACCTTCTTGTCCTCGACGATTTTTCGCTCGGACTTGATCCTGGCTACCGCCGTCTGTTCATTGAGTATCTGCATGAATATGCAAAAGCAGAAGAGAAGACCGTCTTTATGACTTCCCACATAATTCAAGATCTTGAACGTCTAATTGACGACTGTATAATTCTCGATTACGGCAAGATACTTACGCAAATGCCTGTAGAGCAGCTTTTGAACACGTTCTCCCGCTTCACTTTCCACGCCGGCGACCGCACGCTTGACATAAATGACGAAAAGCTCATTAATCCCGGCCGGATAAAAAATGAATATGAGGTGTACACTTTCGAGTCGGAAGATTATGTGAGAAATGCGCTTGCTTCGAGTGGGGTGGAGGTTTCTGATTTAAAGAGAACCGACATGACTCTTGAGGATGCATTCATTGGTCTAACCGGAAAATATTAATGACGATGGAAAAAGCTATTATTTATAAAGAATGGATTAAGACGCGCAGAGTGTTCTTTATCATGTTGTTGCTCTCTGTCGCCATGGCCGGTTATGCCATTTTGGCAATGAACAGAATTGCAACCTTAAAGGGCATTGACCATTTGTGGATTGTAATGCTTGCTAAGGACAACATGTTTATAGATATAATTAAGTATGTGCCTTTAGTGGTTGGAATCGCAATTGCCGTAGCTCAGATGGCTCCGGAAATGTCGCACAAACGTCTGAAGCTGACGCTTCACTTGCCTTATCCGCAGATGAAACTTATCGGTATTATGCTTCTCGCCGGGTTAGTTGAAGTGCTAATTATATATGCGGTTCAGTTGCTTATGATAGTGATTTACGATTCTACTATACTCGTTCCTGAATTAGTCGGTAGGGTAGCGTTGACTTCGTTGCCATGGTATTTTGCCGGATTCACGGCATATCTCTTTGTCTCTTCTGTTTGCCTTGAGGGCACTTGGTATATGCGTGTGATTTTGTCTTTAATCGCGATAGCCGTGTTTATGATGTTCTTTTTGCAGGATTCACCGGAGGCATATAACGGCATGATATTGGTGATGATAGTTTTCGTAGGTGTTCTCACACTGTTATCTTTTGGATCTGTAATCCGGTTTAAGGAGGGCCGTCAAGATTAAGCTTATGAAATCAGCATATAAAGTAGCCCTTGTGGCGGTGGGCATAGTGGTATTGTCTTGGTTTTTGCCATGGTTGTACTCGTTAGTCCTACCCGAAACCTCTTATGATCCATTTGTGGCTTATTCTCCGGTGTCTGACACGTTTATAATTACCGAACGTGTCGGTGACGGCGATCATCGAATCTACGACCTGGATTCTGCCGGGGTTTCATCTGGGGTTACATATACGAAGGAAAACCGCGACTCCTTGTTGCCGCAGATATATTTCAGTCAGCTTATCGCCAGACAGCAACTGCCTGATTCGCTGAATGGCAAGGAATTGAGCATGAAAGAATTCCGTCGCAACCAGTGGGTGTTCAATTCGTCTCCTCGCGATATAAACAAGCGTAAAGCATCGGTATATATGATTATGGAGTCAATGCCCGTCAGATTTGAACTCGAAGATCCTAAGGAGGTGTTCCGCCTTAACGGTCAGGTTGAGTTCGTAGAGATGGCCACTAATTCTGTCAATCAGCGCCGAAGCGAGCGGTTTACCCGTATGTTCGAGGACAAAGGATTCAAATATCCCGTTAAGGATCTAAGCGCAAATATCACTACGCGAAAAGCCTATGACGAAGGCTATCTGATGGCCGATGCCGACGGCAAGTTGTATCACGTGAAGATGCAAGCCGGCCGGCCGTATATGACGAAGGTCGAATCTCCTGATAGTGTAAAAGTGGCTCACGTTTATATAATGGAAAATTCCGATCGCCGGCATCTCGGTCTTGTAACCGACGAGAATAACAACCTCTACGCGCTCGAACACGATGACTATAAGCTCGTGCCGCTGCCGGTCGGTAAATTTGACCCGACGAAGGAGCAGCTTACCGTTATGAAGAATATGTTCAACTGGGTTGTAAAAGTCAGCAGCACCGACTATAGCCGGTGGGCAGCATTCGATTCTGACGATTATCATCTTCTTGGGAATTATGCCGTCTCTCACGAAAAGACTCCGTTTCAGGTAATTTCTGAATACATTTTCCCGTTTGAGTTGTCGTTTACGTCATATTACGACAGCTACGCATATCCCAGAATTGAGTCGGTTTCGTGGAAGGCTATATGGCTCAATTTGCTTCTTGCAGTCCTTATTGTAGTGATATTGAGAAAAAAGTCGATGCGTTATCGTCTTACAGCCGGTCTGGTGACGGTGGTTTTCGGAATTTTCTTATTTATACCGTATGTTTTAATAAAAGATTAGTAACTTTGTAATCATATAAATCAAATTAATTATGAAAAAGTCTATTTTATTGTTGTTTACAGTAGTTGCAACAATATGTTTTGTTTCTTGCGGAGGAGCTTCCAATACGTCTAAAGCTGAGTCTGAGGATGTTGCTGCCCTCAGTGTTGATGAACTCATGGCTAATCCCGACTCCCTTGTGGGCGACACTATAGTTATCGAAGGTGTAGTATCTCATCTTTGCCGTCAGGGTGGACGCAAGGCCTTTGTGGCCGGAAACGGCGATAATGCCATAGTCCGCTGTGAGGCATATCCGCTTATGGGAGAACCTTTTGCGAAAGAAACCGTACATAAGCCCATCAGAGTTAAGGGTATATTCCGTGAACAGCGCATCGACGAAAATGCTATTGAGGAGATGGAGAAGCAAAACGCTATCCGTCTGCAGAACATAGCCATTGAGAGTGGGGAAGAGTCGGCTCAGCGTGCCGCCACTGCCGAGAGCGGGTGTGAGACCGAACGTGCTGCTCAAGGACAAGCCGACTTGACAACTTTTGCGGAGCGCATGGCCGACTATCGTGCTAAGATTGTTGATCGTGAAGCTAAAGAAGGAAAGCCCTATTTGTCGTACTATTATATCGACGCAGTATCTTACGAGACACTCGACGAATAAACTTTACCGAAATAACACTCCCAAAAAGTGTTGGGGCAGTGTCAAAATTCATAAGCTTCTGAAAGAAGCCCAAAATTGGGTAGCCGGGTAAAGCGACCGTTAGGTCGATTTGCCCGGTAAGTGTTAGGGAAAATCTGAAAGATTTAACAACCTGTAAAATAACAATAAATATTCGGTGTTTTAATGTATGATATCTATATTATTGAATATCAGCATAGAATATATTTTTACACTGTACTAAACTTGCACTTATTAAGAAAATTAACACAAGTAAAACGAAGCGATTTAGTAAGATTTTACTTACATTAATAATTTTATTTCGATTTGTTTTCGCCCAAATTCCAGATGCAGAACAAAAATAATTGGCCTGATGTTTCTATATATGTAACATTATTTGTATCTTTGAAGTCCAAACAAGAAGATGAATGGAACTGAAAGCAAAATTTGATGTGACCTACATGGAGGAGGCTCTTGTCTTTCTTGAATCCTTGTCCGACAAGGTCAAGGATAAGATTGCATACAATATATCCAAGAGCCGATATTTCATGGATAAGGAACTGTTCAAGAAACTAAACGATG
>CAZIXM010000010.1:0-83322 GCA_964543345.1 uncultured Muribaculum sp.
TGAGAATTATATTGAAAATCCAACTCTGCAAAAAGGAAATTTGGTTGATTTTATTAGCGATAAACCAGAAGCTGAGCAAAATTTATATGTTACCACTGTGGCATATTTGGATGAAGTCATTATCCCTATTTTTGAATATGAAACTACAATCCTTGGTTATTGCGAAATAGAATTAGCTCAATCTATAACTGCATATGACCCAATTGGAATCGCTATGGAAATAATTGAGTTGTTAGCCGAAGACCCATTTGTCGATGTATTAGGTGCAATATATGATGCCTATAAATTTGAAGAAGCTATAGAATCTTACAAACGGTGTAAAGGATATCCGAATCGAAAATAAGGTGTAAATAATGTATAGGACTCTGTATTATATTTGTTTATGCATTCTGATATATGCATTTATTGTTTCTTTTTATATAGGATTTTATATATGTGTCATAGTTGGTGTTATATCATTGAAGCGGTGTTTGCAAGGTACTGATATAATAGTAGTGTCATCAATACTTCTGTCGGTGTCGTTATTCTTGAGACATGCGAGTTTTAATCGTTTTAAAGGAGGAAATCTAATAGGAATAATTTCGTCAGTCTTGATCTCGTTGTTGGGGATTTGGATAGGATATGGCTATATTTCCCATGATATAAGCGAACCTATGATTTGGGTTGTTTCTATTTTGGATTTAATGGCTCTTATTTGCATAGCATATTGTGTTATACATATATCTCCTAAAATAGATTGTTGGAAAGGCACACAATACTTGCTTTATTCTATTTCGGTTGGCTCGTTGTCGCTTGCTGTTCTTTGTGTGATGCAGGAAATAGACTTAATCCGTCCATTCTTAGGAAATGGCGAAAGATTGTCTGTTTTTATATTTTTTATGAGCTTGGGATATTCCATAGTGCTGTTAACTCCACTGGGACGATTGAGTAAAAATGTATCAGGCGAATATGTTAATATTTATGGGAAGATTCAGCGAAAAGGGCTTAGTAGCTATTACAAAGTCTTTGGTATAGTACAGGCCATTTCTTGTTGTTTCGTGTCTGCACAGGCATCTTATAGTATTTTTGATTCGACGATATGGGTGCCTTTGGGCATTATTTTAGCAGCCTATAATGTTTTTGTCTTTCTATATGTATTACTGGGCAAATTCACAGAACGCTTTTGAATGACAATATATAATGCATTGTGTCTTAAAGATTTAATGCAATCAAAACCGGAGATAGGCGCGTTTCGCCAATCCCCGGTTATATAATTTCGAGGAGGTATATCAGAAGCGTGCGGTCACTTCAAGCGCTTCTTTGCACTTTGCCGTAATGGCCGCCCAATCCTGCTTTGCAATGGTTTCTTTTGGGAAAAGCTTGCTGCCCATGCCTACGCAGTAGACACCTGCCTTAAACCACGAAGTCAGATTTTCTTCCGTAGGCTCGACTCCGCCTGTCACCATTAGTTTTGACCAAGGCATCGGAGCCAGCAGGCCCTTTACGAACTTTGGCCCAAGGACATCGCCGGGGAATACTTTGCACAGTTCGCATCCGGCTTCCTGAGCATAGCCGACTTCTGAGATGCTTCCGCATCCCGGAGTGTAGGGCACTTGACGGCGATTACATACCTTGGCGACATCGGGATTGAACAGCGGGCCGACCACGAAACAGGCTCCGAGCTGCATGTAGAGCGAGGCTGTTCCCGCATCGACAACTGAACCTACCCCGATAGCCATGTCGGGGCATTCTACGACGGCGTATTTTACGAGCTGTCCGAATATCTCATGGGCGAAATCGCCGCGGTTGGTGAATTCAAAGGCGCGGACTCCTCCGTCGTAGCAGGCTTTTAGAACGGCCTTAGCTATTTCAATATCCTTATGATAAAATACCGGCACCATCGGAGCCTCTCCGATTTTTACCATAACCTGAAGTTTGTCAAATCGTGCCATTATCGCTGTACTCGTCCGTTTGCGTTGCCGCCGGCGAGAGCTTCCACTTCTTCGGCGGTAACAAGGTTAAAGTCTCCATTAATTGTATGCTTTAGAGCGGATGCCGCTACGGCAAATTCCAATGCTTCACCCTGATTGGATTTGGTCAACAATCCGTGGATGAGACCTCCGGAGAAACTGTCGCCTCCGCCTACGCGGTCAATGATAGGATTAATGTCGTAGCGTTTGCTTTGGTAGAACTCCTTCCCGTCGTAAATCATCGCTTTCCATCCGTTGTGGGTGGCTGAGAATGACTCGCGCAGAGTGGATACGACGTATTTGAAGCCAAACTCCTTCATCATGGCGGCAAATATGCCCTTGTAGCCTTCGGCATCGGTATTGCCCCCTTCGACATCGGCATCGGGCTTGAAGCCGAGACAAAGTTCGGCGTCTTCTTCGTTGCCTATGCAAACATCGACATACTTCATTAACGGACGCATGATAGATTGGGCTTTCTCCTTGGTCCACAATTTTTTGCGGAAGTTGAGGTCGACGGATACCGTGACTCCGTGGCGCTTTGCGGCTTCGCAGGCAAGGCGCGTCAGTTCAGCAGCTTTGTCGCTGATGGCCGGGGTAATGCCGCTCCAGTGGAACCAGTCGGCTCCCTCCATTATTGCATCAAAGTCAAAGTCTGTCGGGTCAGCTTCGGCTATAGATGAACCTGCACGGTCATAAATCACTTTGGACGGGCGCATAGACGCTCCTGTCTCACAGTAATATATACCTACGCGATTGCCTCCACGGGCTATATGGTCGGTATGGACTCCATAGCGGCGCAGGGCATTGAGGGCGGCCTGTCCGATTTCATGTTTTGGAAGTTTCGACACGAAGTAAGCCTCGTGTCCGTAGTTGGCGCAGCTGACAGCTACGTTAGCCTCGCCTCCGCCCCAGATGACATCAAAAGAGTCAACTTGGACGAAACGGTGGCAACCGGCCGGAGAAAGGCGGAGCATTATCTCGCCTAAAGTGATTATTTTACTCATTTTAGCTTTACACTATTCAGTTACTTGAATTTCTGTGGAATTTGCTTCAATCATAGCCTTTTGGTTGCGCAGTATGTGTACTCGATTCCACCACATCATACCACATGTGATCAACACGAGAACAGCCGCTCCGATGAGTCGGAGATTGACGGTGCACTGATAGAGAACCCATGCCAGCGGTGATGACGCAAAGTCGAGCGATCCGCCTTCAAACCCTTGCGGAATGGCAACGGCCGCATCGCCGGTGGCACTGAACACGTCATGTGCGGCAAGCGTAAATGCCGGCGCAATGTTTGTCACCATATAAAGTCCGGCGACTATGATCACAACGCCGATAATGAATGTCTTTAAAACATTTCCTTTGGTGAACGGAAGCACTAACGGAAACAGATAGAACATTCCGGCAAGCGATGCCAATGGGAGAAATTGGTTTCCGGGAAGAACAACGGCGAGGAACAAAGTCACTGGAATAAGCAACAGTGACACTACGAGGGTAGTGGGGTGTCCGATGACTAAAGCGGGCGACATACCGATGTTCAGTCCGTCAGCTCCCTTAAACTTTCGGGCAATCAGGCTTCTGGTAGCATCGGATATTGGCTTTAATCCCTCGATGAACAGTACGGTTACTCGCGGAATAAGCTCCATTACGGCACCCATCTTGATTCCCAGACCAAGTATGTAGGGTATTTGGTTTACTATCTCGCCCCAAGAATTACAAGTGAGACAGCCAATGACAATTCCAACTACCACTCCGAGGAACAGCGGTTCGCCGAGCAGTCCGAACTTCTTCTTCAGCCCTTCGGCATCAATCTCCAGCTTCTGCATTCCTGGAATCTTGTCGAGACCCTTGTTTATTATCCAGGCAAACGGCACAAATCCGGCGCAGAATGGTTGTGGAATTGAGATTCCGTCCATGTCCTTGTAATAAGTCTGGAATTTTTTAGCAGTCATGTCTGCCAAGATTAATGTAACGATATAGCAGACGATGGCTCCGAAAAATCCCCATGCAAGCGAGCCTGTAGCAAAGTATATTACGGCACCTATGAAGGCAAAGTGCCAATAGTTCCACAAATCAATATTCACAGTTCTGGTGGTCTTGGTCAGCAACATCAATATGTTTACGCCAAGACATACCGGTATGATAAACGCGCCAACGGCGGTGTTGTAGGCTACTGCGGCGGCGGCCGGCCAGCCCATGTCGAACACTCTCAGCTGTAGGTCATATATTTCTACAACGGTGTTGAGCGCAGGGCCGAGAGCAGAGGTGAGAAGCGCAGTCACGATGGAAAGTCCGATGAATCCGACGCCGACCTTTAGTCCGCTCTTTAGGGCATCGCCGAACTTTATGCCAATGCAGACTCCGAGCACGGTGAAGATGACCGGCATCATCACCGCCGCTCCAAGTCCGATTATGTAGCTAAATACCTGCTCCATTATTTGGGCTGTTTACCAATATAGGCGAGAATTCCACCGTCAACATAGAGGACATGTCCGTTGACAAAGTCTGAAGCCTCAGAAGCGAGGAAAACGGCCGGTCCCATCAGATCTTCGGGGGTACCCCAGCGGCCTGCGGGAGTCTTGGCGATTATGAACTGGTCAAACGGATGACGTGAGCCGTCGGGCTGAATTTCGCGGAGGGGTGCTGTCTGGGGAGTTGCGATATAGCCCGGGCCAATGCCGTTACACTGGATATTGGCAGCGCCATATTCCGAACAGATATTGCGAGTCAACATCTTAAGGCCACCCTTAGCGGCTGCGTATGCGCTGACTGTCTCGCGGCCGAGCTCGCTCATCATAGAGCAGATGTTGATAATTTTGCCGTGGCCTTTCTTAATCATGCCGGGGATAACGGCCTTTGCGCAGATGAAGGGTGCCACGAGGTCGATGTCAACTACTTTACGGAAGTCGGCGGCGTCCATCTCGTCCATGGGGATGCGCTTGATGATGCCGGCGTTGTTGACCAGAATGTCCACACCTCCGAGTTCTTTTTCGATGTCTGCTATCATAGCGCGAACGCTTGGCTCGTCGGTAACGTCGCACAAGTATGATTTGGCTTCTATTCCTGCCTCCTTATAGTTGGCGGCTCCCATGTCGAGTGCTTCTTGGGTATTGCTGTTGTACACTATTTTTGCACCTGCTTCATGAAGTGCTTTAGCGATTGCGAAACCGATGCCGTAAACGCCTCCTGTAACCAGGGCTACTTTGCCCTCAAGTGAAAAATTTACCATGTCTATAGATATTATATTGGGTTGTTGATATGATTGGCTCAATTCTAAATCGTGATTATTTTATGCAAAATTATGGAATTAGTTGTTTTTTGCAAAATTATTCTTTGGTTGACTCTCCGTAAGTTGAACTTTTTCCTAAATTTTTGCCTGTTTATAGGCAATTCCGTATATTTGCACTAAATAAACCAAAAAATTGTATGGAAAAAACATGGCGTTGGTTCGGGCCCAACGATAAGATAACTCTCGACATGCTCCGGCAGATAGGTGTCGAGGGAATTGTTACGGCGTTGCACCACATTCCGAACGGTGAGATATGGAGCCTCGAAGAGGTTAATAAAATGAAGGACTTTATCGAGAGCCACGGGCTGAGATGGTCAGTTGTGGAAAGCCTTCCGGTCAGTGAATCGATAAAATATGGGGGATCCGACCGTGACGAATTGATTGAAAAATACAAAGTAAGCCTTGCGAATCTGGGTAAGGCAGGAGTTAAAACTATTTGTTATAACTTTATGCCCGTGCTCGACTGGGCGCGTACCGATTTGGAATATCCAAATCCGGACGGGACGAGCAACCTTTACTTTAATCGTGCCGAGTTTGCTTACTTCGACATAAATATACTCAAGCGTCCGGATGCCGACAAGGACTATGACGAAATGACGCTCAAGCGGATGAACGAAGAAGTGGCTCCGCGAATGGATGCCGAAGCCGAAAAGCGTCTCGTAGATAACATTATAGTTAAAACGCAGGGTTTTGTTAATGGAAATATCTCTGAGAATGACTTGAATCCGGTTGAAAAGTTCCGCAATCTTCTCGACTTGTACCAGGGTATTGATGCGGATAAACTTCGTGAAAATATGGCATATTTCTTAAATGCCATTATGCCCGTCTGCGATGAATATGATATAAATATGTGCGTGCATCCCGACGACCCTCCAATGGCCATTCTTGGCTTGCCTCGTATAGTAACGTGCGATGCGGATATTCAGGCTTTTCTCGACGCGGTACCTAATCCACATAACGGACTGACGTTCTGTGCCGGCTCGCTTAGCGGTGGTGCGCACAACGATGTGCCGGCTCTGGCAAAGAAATATGCTGACCGTACGCACTTTGTACATGCACGTATATGCAACGTGATGCCGAACGGTGATTTTAAGGAATCGACGCATCTTGACCCGCGCCTGATAGAGGTGGTACGCACGTTCCAGACTCGCCGTCCTGACGTGCCGATGCGTGTCGACCATGCTCCGCTAATGCTCGGCGATGAGAAGATGGGATATAATGCCGGCTATTCGTTCCACGGGCGTATGCTGGCTTTGGGAATGGTGAGCGGAATAATGGCCACCGTAGATTCAGAACAATAATAAATCGTTTGGCTATGAATAATGACGCGGAGATAGCTTTAGAGGCTAAAATGACTAACTGGAGGTGGGTGATATGTTCGCTCTTGTTTTTTGCGACTACGATTAACTATCTTGACCGCCAGGTTCTTTCGTTGACTTGGAAAGACTTTATTGCTCCTGAATTTCATTGGACCGACTCGGACTATGGTGCCATAACCGGCTTCTTTTCGCTGTTTTATGCCGCGATAAGCCTCTTTGCCGGTAAGTTTATTGACTGGATGGGGTCTAAAAAGGGGTATCTTTGGGCAATATTCGTATGGTCGTTGGCGGCATGTCTTCATGCCGGATGCGGGTGGGCCACGATGAAAATCGAAGGACTTACATCTGTCGAAATGCTGTATGACGTTCAGGCCGGCTCGGCGCTTGCTCTTGCGATAGCGTCGGTGAGCGTGTGGCTGTTCCTCGGATGCCGGGCACTTCTTGCCATGGGTGAGTCCGGCAATTTTCCTGCCGCGATAAAAGTGACGGCATTGTATTTTCCAAAGAAGGACCGAGCCTTTGCAACTGCAGTGTTTAATTCAGGCGCATCGGTAGGGGCGCTTGCCGCTCCGTTGTGCATCCCTATGCTGGCCAAGTTATGGGGATGGGAAATGGCATTTTTAATCATAGGTGCGCTTGGATTTGTCTGGATGGGATTTTGGAACAGCATGTTCTCCGCGCCTCAAGACTCGAAGTTTGTCGGCAAATCCGAGCTTGACTATATCCGGCAGGACGAAACGAATGTGGCTCAAGCCGAGATAAAGACTGAAGAAACAAAGACGCTCCCATTCTGGAGCTGCTTCGGATTTCGTCAGACATGGGCGTTCATTGCCGGCAAGGCTTTGACCGACGGAGTCTGGTGGTTCTTTCTGTTTTGGGCTCCGGCCTATTTCTCAGACCAGTTCGGATATGCGTCCTATACACCGATGGGCCAATCTTTAATCTTTACACTTTATCTTATAGTAACCGTGCTGTCGATAGGCGGAGGATATCTTCCCAAACTGTTTGTTGAGAATAAGGGCATGAATCCATACGCCGGACGTATGCGTGCCATGCTGATTTTTGCTTTTGTTCCGATACTTGCGCTTTTTGCACAGCCGCTCGGAACCATCTCTCCTTGGTGGCCTGCAATAATAATTGGCCTTGCTGGAGCCGCCCACCAGGCTTGGAGCGCGAACTTATATTCGACTATCGGCGACATGTTTCCGACCTCGACAGTAGCCACCATTGTGGGCATAGGCACTATGGCCGGAGGACTCAGTTCCTATATAATCAATCAAGGTTCGGGAATGCTCTTCGATTATTCCGCTAAGATGGGAGATTCTTTCACTTTCTTCTCCTTCACGGGTAAGCCGGCCGGCTATATGATTGTGTTCAGCATCTGCGCAGTGTCATATTTATTGGCGTGGTGTGTGATAAAACTTCTTGTCCCAAAATATAAGAAGATTGAAGTTTAGACTGAAATGAGACTTCTACGTGCAGCTTTAGCGGCGGTGTTTTGCTGTGTAGCGTGTTTGTCGGCGAGCGGTGATGCGAAATTGCGTCATGCAAACGGAGTTCGGACTTTTGTGCCGATGAATTTCGGCTGGCAATTCCGATATGGCGGCGATTCAGACTCGACGTGGATATCGGTAGACCTCCCGCATGACTTTCAGATAGCCCAAGCTTGGGTAGAGCCTTCTCCGGATGAACGGCCGGACGATGACAATCCGATGGCTAATATCAGGAGTCGATTGAGCTCACGTGGATTCAAGGAGATGGGGAGCGGTATATACCGGAAGATGTTTACTCCCGATGCAACATGGCGAGATAAAAGGGTGCTTCTCGATTTTGAGGGTATAATGCTTGTGGGCGATGTCTATCTGAATGGCGAGCTTGTCGGGGGCACCGACTATGGTTATCTCGGATTTGACATAGATATAAGCGATAAACTGAAGTTTGGCGAACAGAATGTGGTAGAAGTGATAGCAGACACGGGTCGGCCCGAGAATTCCCGTTGGTACACCGGCGGAGGCTTATACCGCGATGTTAATATTATAGTCACGGATCCGAAGCATTACTTCACGCGCCATCCGCTTAAGCTAATGACTCCCGTTGCTACGGAGGAATACTCGGTGGTGACTATTGACGGGGAGATAGCAACATATTTGGATATCGACACGCTGACTGTCGGAGTAAGACTTATAGATTCCGACGGGAAAGAAGTATATAATGCCGTAAAGTCGTTGCGCAATAACAAGAAACAGAAAGTGCGCGAGTTTAGAATAGATTCGGTGTGTGTGAACAACGCTCGGCTTTGGAATACGGAAAGTCCATATCTTTACACGGCAGAGGTTTCATTAATTGGTGATAACGGTAGAGTTTATGACCGGATCCGGGAGCGTTTCGGATTTCGGACCCTTGAGTTTTCGCCGGAATTCGGGCTGAAACTGAACGGGGAAAAAGTGCTTCTTAAGGGCATAGCCAATCATCACACGCTTGGAGCCCTTGGAGCTGCGGCCTATCCTCGAGCTATCGAGAAGCGCATAAAGTTGCTCAAAGAATTTGGGTTCAACCATATCCGAAGCAGCCATAACCCTTATAGCGAGTCGATGCTTGACTTATGTGATGAATATGGCATTCTTGTTGTCGATGAACTATATGATAAATGGACCACAGAATATGCAGGCGGGAGGCGAGATTGGAATGAGCTGTGGCTCCATGACATTCCCGAGTGGACGCGTCGCGACCGTAACCATCCGTCGGTGGTGTTTTGGAGCTTAGGCAATGAACTTCAATTGATTCCGGATTTGCCATATAACGATTGGGGTGTGACACCTTTCCGACTTCAAAAGTCGTTGCTTAACCGCTATGACACGTCAAGGCCGGTCACGGTGGCCATGCATCCACGCGGACGTAATGAATTTACCGACAGTCTGCCTGCTCCGTTGGTTTTGGCTACAGATATTGCCGCATATAATTATAGATACATGTATTTTCCGGGCGACGGCCGACGTTTCCCGTGGATGATGTTTTATCAGAGTGAGGCGAATACATCCAACATGGGTCCGAATTTCTTCGAAATGGACTTGGAGAAGGTTATTGGTCTGGCATACTGGGGCATGATTGATTATTTGGGCGAATCTAAGGGCTGGCCTGTAAAAGGGTGGACAGAGGGCGTTTTTGACATTGCATTGGAGCCCAAGCCTAACGCATATTTCTTAAAGAGCTACTTTAAGGCGGAAGAGCCTCTTGTCAGGATTGCCGTTGTCGACGGTGAAAATAGCGTAGTTTGGAACGACGTTCTTGTCGGCGGAGCGTCGCTGTCGTCGCATTGGAACCGTAAACCCGGCAGCTCGGTGGAACTTTTTACTTACACCAATGCCGATGAAGTTGAGCTTATACTCAACGGCCGCAGTCTCGGGAGACGTAAAAACAACATGGCCAATCCGGTAGAGCGTAATCGCATAAAGTGGAGCGACGTGCCTTATGAGGCCGGATGGATTGAGGCAGTCGCGTACAACGACGGCATGGCTTCGTCAGTTGCGCGCCATAGGCTTGAGACTTCAGGCGATGCCAAAAGACTTACAGCCACTCCCGATAACGACTCTTGGAAGGCCGACGGCATAGATCTGCAGCATGTCAAAGTCGAGGCTGTTGACTCTAAAGGTCGACGGGATTTCGGCGGACGTCAGACGTTGCGGTTTACGGTAGAGGGGCCTGCGGAGATAGTCGGCGTTATCAATGGCGATTTGAGCAGCGACGAGCTGACTGTCGGCGATACGCGCCGACTTTACAACGGTTCGGCCACTGTGATTCTTCGCTCAAAGCCTCAGGTGGGCGACGTTAAGCTTACGGTAAGTTCCGATGCGTTTAGGCCAGTGACGCTGAATCTCTCAACGGAATGATACAAAAGTGTGGAATTTTTATTTGTCGTTGTAAAAAATAATTTTTAACTTTACGAATCACCATGTATTAACAATTTAAATGAGTTTTAACGATGAACTTAGTAGATAGATTTTTACAATATGTGAAGTTTGACACTCAGAGTGACGAACTTACTAATCTGTGGCCGTCGACTCCAGGACAAATGGTCTTTGCACAGCACCTGGAGGGTGAATTGTCGAATCTCGGACTTGAAGATATATATCTTGACGAAAACGGCTATCTGATGGCGACATTGCCGGCCAATACCGACAAGGAGGTTCCGACAATAGGCTTTATAGCACACCTTGATACGTCGCCTGATATGTCTGGCCGTCACGTATCGCCGCGCATTATAGAGAATTACCCCGGAGGCGACATTGTACTGAATAAGGAGAAAAACATAGTGCTTTCGCCTCGTGAATTTCCCGAACTCGATCACTATAAAGGGGAGGCCTTGATAGTTACCGACGGCAATACTCTTCTTGGTGCCGACGACAAAGCCGGCATAGCCGAAATCATTTCAGCTGTAGATTATTTGAAAAAGCATCCCGAAATCAAGCACGGTAAAATAAGAGTGGCCTTCAATCCTGACGAAGAAATCGGCCAAGGTGCCCATAAATTTGATGTCGAGCGTTTCGGATGTGAATGGGCTTACACGATGGACGGCGGTGAAATCGGCGAGCTTGAATATGAAAACTTCAACGCGGCGTCGGCCAAGATTACATTTGTCGGCCGAAACGTGCATCCCGGTTATGCTAAGCATAAGTTGATAAATTCTATCCGTATAGCCAATCAGTTTATGGCAATGCTTCCGAGATGGGAGACACCTGAGCATACTGAAGGCTACGAGGGTTTCTATCATCTTGTTTCTATCGAAGGCGGTGTGGAGAAAACGACCATCACATATATCATCCGCGACCATGACCGCGACCGCTTCGAGCGTCGTAAGAAGGAGCTTGAACATCTCGTGCGCAAGGTTAATAATGAATTCCCCAATTGCGCTGAGATCGAGATTAAGGACCAATATTACAACATGCGCGAGAAAATCGAGCCTGTAAAGTATATAGTCGACATAGCTGAAGAGGCTATGCGCAATGTAGGCATCACTCCGCATGTGGTTCCTATCCGTGGCGGAACTGACGGTGCCCAACTCTCGTTCAAAGGGTTGCCATGCCCCAATATTTTTGCGGGAGGGCTTAATTTCCACGGCCGTTACGAATTTGTGCCCATAAAGTCGATGGAGAAGGCTATGGAGGTGATTGTCGAGATTGCTAAAATAGTTGCTTCTAAGTGACGGACACGCCATTTAAAGATGGAGTTGTCGCTTGCCCAAAAGCCATTGCTTATAGTGGTCACCGGACCTACCGGTTCAGGAAAGACCGATTTATCGATACAACTTGCCGATCGGCTGGGATGTGAAATCATCTCAGCCGATTCGCGTCAGTTGTACCGTGGTATACCCATAGGCACAGCGACTCCTACGCCGGAACAGCTTGCGGCGGTTCCGCATCATTTTGTAGGGACATTAGACCTTGGTGACTATTATAGCGCCTCGCGGTTTGAAGAGGATGTGCTCGGCCTTTTGCCTGAACTCTTCAGTCGGTCAGGAGGATATGCCGTGATGTGCGGGGGATCGATGATGTACATCGATGCTGTGGTCGACGGTATGGACGAATTGCCCACGGTGTCTGATGAGGTGCGTCAATCCACGATGGAGCTTTACCGTCGTGAAGGCATTGAGGGCATACGGGCCATGCTCCGCAATGTCGACCCCGGCTATCTTGCCGAAGCGGATCCGGCCAATCATAAGCGTCTTGTTCATGCCGTTGAGGTTTCGATAGAGGCCGGAGTCCCATATTCGTCGTTGCGCACGGGCGTTAAGAAGGAGCGTCCGTTCCGAGTGTTGAAAATGATGATTGATTATCCGCGTGAGGAGTTGTTCGATCGGATTAACCGACGCGTTGATGCCATGGTTGAAGCCGGCTTGGAAGAGGAGGCGCGGAGAGTCTATCCGCTACGCCATCTAAATTCGCTTAACACGGTAGGTTATAAGGAGATGTTTGCCTATTTTGAGGGAGAGATGCCCTACGAAACGGCTGTCGCCAGAATAGCCAAAAACACTCGCGTTTATGCCAAGAAGCAGCTTACCTGGCTCCGTCGCGACCCTTCGGTTGTGCGTCTTGACCCCTCCCGCTCGCTCTTGGACCAAGCCCTTCAGGCAATCGACATTGCAGACCGAATCTAAATACAATTTATATAAAATGTAGAGCCTAATTAGTATGTTGGATAATAAATTGTTTTCTTAGGGAACAAGACAAATCAGGAGCAAATGATTGGAAATGCTGTGCCTGTAAATTTGGCAAAATTCGTAGGTCAGGCAATCAATGAATTTTTGTCGAACGAGCAAGTTTGCGAATATAAAAAATTAGCAAAAGCTAATCGTCCCTATAATTATAAGTATGATTCTAAACAGCTTCTGCTGTTTGAAAGTAAAAATAATTATGGCGTTAAGAATATTAAAGAATAAGAAGTATGTACATTATAAATAGGGCAGTCGTTATATTGATATTAGTATTTTGGTCGTGTGTGCCTTTGTGTGGTGAAAAGTGCCGGGTGATTGTGACGACTGATATTGGAGGAACTGATCCTGATGATGAGCAGTCGATGATTCACCTTTTGATGTGTTCGAATGATTTGGATATAGAAGGGATTATTTGTCAAATGGCGTTTGTGAAGTCGCCGATTGGCATCGATGTTCTAAATAATATAATAAATGTTTATGCTGAGGTTGAAGAAAATCTTAGACTTCACGATTCAGAATATCCTACTGCAGATTACTTTAGAAGCATTTCGACGACCGGACAGACAGAGGTGGGAATGTCTGGCGTTGGTGAAGGATTGGATACCCCCGGATCAGAACTCATAATATCGTCTGTTGACCGCGAGGACGATACGCGCCCTGTCTGGCTTGTGGCATGGGGAGGAATGAATACTATAGCTCAGGCTCTGTGGACGGTGTCGCATACACGCAACGAGTCGGAATTTGTAGATTTTATAGAAAAAGTGCGCATTTATGATGTGCTCGGTCAATGCGATGCCGGAGCGTGGGTTGCGCACAATTTTCCTGAAATAACCTATATTCGGGCTCGTGACGTTTATGGATGGGCACCCGATGACCAGTGGACAATAGAGAATATACAAAGTGTTGGGCCGATGGGAAGAATTTACCCAACACGCCGGTGGGCTACCGAGGGTGATTCCCCTTCATTTATGTATTTGATTGACAACGGGCTGAATTTACCAGAAGATGTGTCGGCCGGTGGATGGGGAGGCCGATTTGCCAAGGATAAAGTTGAGAATATGGAGGGTATGAGTTGGGTTAAGCGCAATGGTCTTGACGAGATGCGTTTTAGTCCATATTTTATGCATGGGAACCCGGAAGGTGAACCTACTGTCGGCCGATGGTCGGAGGATATCCGCAATGATTTTGCGGCTCGAATGCGGTGGAGCGTAAGCGATTACGCTTCCGCAAATCATCATCCGCAGATACAAGTTAATGGAGAAAGTGCACCTTCACGCGAACCTATTAGCATATTGGTTGCGCCTGGCGAGTCGTTCGATATTGATGCGTCAAAATCATTTGATCCCGACGGTGATAAGCTTGAGTTTCGGCTATATCTTTACGGCGAAGCTTCGGAGAGCGATTTTGAAGTACCTATATCGATTGATGCATCCGGACGGTTTAAGGTAACTATACCAAATCGCCCCCCATGCGGTAAAATGCACTTTATTTTGGAGGCAAAAGACAACGGTTATCCACCGTTGAAATCTTACCGCAGAATAATAGTGCGAAATCTGTGAGCGATTAAGTATTTAGGATGATGCAGGATTTTGCCGCCACGCATGACGGCCGTTTGTAAAATCAGACTTGATAATTTGTTGTATATCAGTGAGTTTTGGGGTGAATGAAAATTTTACCCCAATTTTGCAGTATCAAACGCGAAATGGCATCGTAACTTTGCATTGTCGGGATGACAAAGCAGGTGGCGAAAATGCCGAATGGCGAGTTTGTCCGACGAGTTAACACACTAATTTTTTTTAACCTTAAAACCTTTTTTAATGGATGGAATCATCACACAACAATTCCCAGAACAGCCTGTTATTGGCGAACCTATTTCAGTGGATACGGCAGAAGTGGCCGTTGAAGAAACAGTTCCGGAAGATAGCGGAGATACTCCGTTGGTTGCTCCGCTGGACTTCATGGCTGTCGTGAGGCGCGATGCACGTGCCGCTCACTTCCTTGTCGACGTTATAAGCGGGTGCGATGTCGACGAGTCGGTTTCCCGAAATTTTTCAGGTGCCGATGCGATTGCCCAAGCGGAGGAGCGAGGATATCGCCGCGGATTAAACGAGCGTGCCGAATCTCAAATGTCGCGTCCAGGCGCATACGAGGAGATTCGACCGCCGAAGCCGGAGTGCAGTCGAAACGGCACTACCTTGCTGACTACTACATCTCGTACAAGCGTATGGGATATCGATTAACTAACACAAAAACACAAACATTTTAAACACACAAAAAGCTATGGAAACAGCAATTGTACAAAATGAAAATGGGTCAGTTCATGTACTCGGCGGTCCTCTGACCACCGCCATTACCAATCAGGAGATGCCTGAACTCTTGCTCTCCGATGTTGACAGCCGTTTGGTCAAGGTACGTCCTATGGCCACCCCGATTGACCAGATCTCGCGTCTGGCTCCGGCAAAGAAGTGCGACAGTATGGTGGTGGAATATTATACTGCCGACAGTCAGCCGGAGTCAACCCAAGTGACTTCTGCAATCGCCGGCGCGGACAATACCGACACGCATCAGGTAGAAGTGGCTGAGTTGGGAATATTCAGCGTTTCTGACACAGTGATGGCCATCGGTGTCGAAAGCTCGGCAGATGACATACCGGCCGTGTTCTATGTCGAGGATATAAGTCCGAAGTTGCGCCTGCGCGCGTTAAACTGCGATGGCGGATTTCCCGAAATTGAGCGAGGAACTGAATTGATCAGAATGGGGCGCGCGGCGGCTGAGCTTGACGTGCAGACGGCTCAGGCTCAAGTCCTGCCGAAGAAAAGTCAAAATTATTGCCAAATCTTCAAAGTCCAAGTGGAACATTCTGTGTTACAACGCCTTGCTGCAAAGGAAGTGGGACTGACATTGAGCGATCAGGAGGAGATTGCGTTGATGGACATGCGTCTGGGCATGGAGAAAAACTTCCTGTTCGGTGCCAAGTACCGATTCGACAAAGGGTTAGGTTATGGCGAAGTTTTCTGTACACAGGGCATCTGGTCGCAGGCCGGTGTTGAGTACACTTATCCGAAGTCGGGCTTCACCGAATCAGGATTGATCGAATTAATGCGTCAGTCGTTCACGGGCAATGCTGGTTCGTCGCGTAAGATTCTTGTCGGCGGATCCGGGCTTATCAAGTCGTTGAGCGAACTTCCATTTACCAAGGAGCTTGGGGCGATGCAGACCACTACCCGCTGGGGTATCGATTTCCGTGAGATACATACCAATTTCGGAAAGCTGTTCGTGGTGCTGAGCGAAGTGTTTGATGTCTGCGGCCATCCCGACGACGGTATGGTTCTCGATCCGGAATACATTCAGAAGTATGTCCACATGCCGTTCAGCGCTACCCCTCTTGACCTTCGTGCAAGCGGTCAGCGTAACTGCGATGCCGTGGTACTAACTGAGGCTTTCCGCTATCCGAAAGCCCACGTCAGAATAGTGTGCCGTGGATAATCTTCTTACCCGAATACCATGAAATTATTGTTGACTAAAGCGCAGTTGCTCGAGGAGTGGCAACTGCGCTCCTTTCCCGAACCCGTCAATTCGGGATGCTCGGTAGTTCAGACCGGAGGTGTAGACATCGACAATTATATGTCGGCTCGGATGGACGATTGGTACAGCAACCTGCTCGCTTCTGCGTCGCTCGACCTTTTAGCTCCGGTTGAAATGTGCGATGGCATTTCGGCAACGCTTTATCCCGACGGTACGGCGCGCTTTCAACTCCCCGAAGAAGTTGTCAGGGTCGTGTCGATGTCGCTTGACGGCCTCGGCCCTATTCCTGTGGTCACAGATTTGCGGGGAGTCGCGGCATTTAGTTCCGGGAGTGTTCATCGCTATCGCAGTTCCGGACAGAGGGCAGTGGCTCTTATTGACGGTGATGAAGTATGCATACGTCCCCGAATACCGTTTACAGTAGCTCCCGCTATAGTCTCGCTTAAGGCTATAGTCGATGTCGAGGGTGAATATCGGCTTGACAGTAAAGCCTTAGCCTTGATAACTCCGGAATCAATGTATAAATATTAATTTAATATCAAATTGATTATGTTGAAAAAAGCACACGATGTATGGCGTTCGGCGGCTATGATGAGGGCTCGGCGTTCACGCTATAAGAAGTTTACTTTCGGCGACCAATGGTCTGATCGAGTGGCTACGCCGGGCGGAGCGACTATGACCGAGCGTGAGTATGCCCGGCACTCCGGCTATAATCCGATGACGAGCAATGTGATTAGGTCGTTAGTGAAGAGTGTAGTTGGATATTTTAGAACTTTGCAGGAGGAAAGGGCGGCTTATATTGCTGTTGACGATAGGATAAAGGAGACAGATGCCCGCACATTTGAAGAATTTCTGGTGTCAGGGTGCGCGATACAAAGAGTTGCGGAACAAGCCGATCGGACTGGCCGAGTGTCTCCCATTGTCGAACAGATAAGCCCTGCCAGGTTTTTTATAGACTCATTGACCGATGCTCCTGAGCTGGTAGGAGTGGTGCATGATGTCTCGTTGCAGTCGCTTTTATTGCGCTTTTCGCATGGCGACAAGTTGAGAGCCGATAAATTGCGCATGTCATTCTCACGTCAGTTGAGGGCAGATGGACAGACTCCCGGTTGGAATCCTTTAGGTGATTCGGTGAATGATGGTCTCGATTTTATGCGCTGTGGCGTACCGGGAAAGTGTCGTGTTGTCGAGGTTTGGAGCCGAGAATGTTGCGAGCGGTTGAAATGTCACGATCCCGAAACCGGTACAGTTTATTACGCCGAAGTGGGTAGGGAGAAGGCGATAAAGCGCGAGAACCGGGCGAGGCGTTCCGACGGTCGGGTTGAGATAATGTACCGTTGGGATATTTGCGACTATTGGCAGTGTCGGTTTTATATGCCTGACGGATCGGTAATTGAAGAGTATTCCGCTGAGCGTCATCCGTTCGTCTACAGATTCTATCCACTGCTTGACGGTGAGGTACATTCGTTTGTCGAGGATACGATTGACCAACAACGCTACATCAATCGGTTGATTACGCTGAACGACCGTCTGCTTGCCGTATCGGCCAAAGGAGTACTCGTTATTGCCGATGATCAGCTGTCGGAAGCTATGCCGCTTGAGGTGATACAGGAAAATTGGGCGTCACCTGACGGCGTGGTTCTCTATAAATCGAAAATTGGTGCTCAACCTCCTCAGCAGGTAGTCGGAGGCAGTTCAAGGCTTGGTGTAGACAATCTGATTGACGGGCAAATGCAGATGCTTCAAGAGGTCTCAGGTGTAAACGGTGCCATGCGCGGGCGAGATCCGGCATCCGGAACTACGGCCACGCTTTACGAAAGCCAACAGCGTGGGGCAGCCGTGGCGCTCAACGACCTCGTCATGTCGTATGAAGCTTTCTTGCGCGACCGTGACAAAATATTACTTCCTTTATGTGGAAAAGCCGAAAATAAGTGATAATTTTGTCACACGTTTAATTAACAATCTAAAAAGTAAATTATTTATGGAACTTTCAGCAGATGAGCAACTGCGGTATGCTCGTCATCTTGCGTTGCCTCAAGTCGGTGTAGAGGGTCAGATTCGTCTTTCACAGGCAAAAGTGTTGGTGGTAGGAGCCGGTGGCCTCGGTTCTCCTGTGTCATATTACCTCGTTGCCGGAGGTGTAGGTACGGTGGGCATTATTGACGGCGATGTTGTGGATATGAGCAACCTGCAACGGCAGATACTGCACACAACGCCTGACATTGGGCGCCCGAAGGTTGAGTCGGCCGTAGAAAAGCTCGTTGCCCTAAATCCGAATGTTAATGTCAAGACTTACCACCAGTTGCTGACCGAGGAGAATGCACGTGAGATTTTCTCGGCGTATGATTTTGTGGTTGACGCTACTGATCGGTTGGAAGTGAAATTTCTTATTAATGACATTTGCGTCGAGATGGGTAAGCCGTTCTCGTATGGTGGAATCCAGGCGTTTGGAGGCCAGACTATGACATACACTCCCGGACATGCTTCATGTCGCGACTTGTTCCGTGGAATGGATGTGGATGCAGTCGAGCGGAAAGCTCCCCGTGGGCCATTCGGCGCAATAGCCGGTATGCTCGGAACGATTCAGGCCGCCGAGGCTATGAAATGGATTATGGGCATTGGTGACTTACTCACTGACCGCTTGCTCCGCTTTGATGCTTTGGCTATGCGGTTTACTGAGATAAAAGTCCGTCCATAAGTCTCTAATCGATGTAGAACAAGATTAGACGTTCGAGCGCGTCGGTGCATACCGGACAAAATGTAGGATACGTGTTGTTGCGCATTCTGCATTCGTCGGCCGGACGATAAACGCCTTTTGACACGTAACCTCCTCCCTCGTACACGCCGACAGGATACTTCTTTGCGTCATTGGAATCGGTTGGTATGGGGGTGCCCTCTTTAATCATGCCTGACCATTTTGAGGCAAAGTCAGTCAAAGTGGTCAGGTTTGGTTCCCAAGGCTCAACGCCGGCGTGATAGTCCGATGTCGATACGTCGTCATGGTCATAGAAGTATTCGTCGGCGAGTCCGCCGAAGCTGTGTCCGAATTCGTGGACCACGACCGGCTTAAATGTGGCATGGCGCGACGTTGTGAGCGTGTAGGAGTTGTAGATGCCTCCGCCTCCGTACTCCTCCGTGTTGGCAAGTATCAGTATATGTTCGTATGGGATGTTTGTCAACAAATCATGTATGGTTTTGACATGACCTGTAGTGAGGTAGCGATCGGAATAAAATGTACTGAAGTTTGATTTTACGGCAGTGTCTTTCCACAGTCCGAACCGCGGAACGCTGACTCCGCTGTCGGCCGATGGCGAGGCTACGGCAACGAAGTTGAAGTCATCTGCATGACGTTTAAATGGCTCGTATGCGAGAATCTCTTCGACGGCAGTCTGTGCGTGCATGTAGAAGGAGTCCATCTCGGCCTCCGTATAGCCCTCGGCAAGGATGGCAATGTCGATTGCTTTGTCAGGATTGCCTCCCCGGTGGATATATTT
Organism: uncultured Muribaculum sp.; assembly: GCA_964543345.1. Lineage (GTDB taxonomy): Bacteria > Bacteroidota > Bacteroidia > Bacteroidales > Muribaculaceae > Muribaculum. Next base: position 19,788 of record CAZIXM010000010.1, read on the forward strand.
ATGCGGAAGAGGTTTTATTTGACTCATGTCTGCTATAAGTATGTCGGTCGGGTCTACGGTGTGGCTCAACGTAGCAATAGGCTGTCGGTGGCTGTCGAGAAGTTTCACTTCCACTGAAGCCTTACGCTTTGGCATGGGTAGCAAGAATGTGTTTTCAAAAGACCGGGTTGATGTGCGTGCTTCGTCGGTAGTAAGCCATTCTTGGAACAGGGTCGAAAAGGATGTCCGGTATAGTGTGTCGCCGGTAGCCGCGTCGCTGACTGTTATCTGTCCGTTACCGGCTAATGGCAATTCAGTCATACGTTTCTGCCGCCCTGCCCAATGGGGCTGACGGCTTAAACGGTCGGTCATAATAAAGCATTCTGCTTTTCCGTCCGGCTTTACGTGGCCTCCGAACACGTAGTCGATTCTAAGCGTGGTGTCGGAAAAATTGTCGGTAAACTTTGATGCATTTCGAGCCATTGCCGACTGATAGGCGGAAAGGGCTGTTGACATGCTTATTATGAGCGTAAAAACGCTTCTGAGGGATATTCGTTTCATTCCTTACATTGATTGGTTGAGTGCAAAAATAGCGAAAAATAACCGAAATACGCCTTAAAAAGTTGCATAATTGAGAATAAGTGTCTACCTTTGCGTCACTGTAAGCGCACGTGGCGTAATTGGTAGCCGCGCTAGACTTAGGATCTAGTGTCTGACGACGTGGGGGTTCGAGTCCCTTCGTGCGCACCGAATAGAAGGCTCTTGACCGGTTGGTTGAGAGCCTTTTCATTTTACTTTTGCCCTCAGTTATTAACATTCATGCCCACTTATCAACATTTAACGTAATTTGATGGGGTGATATTAGGGGCCGTTTGGATAGAATTTTTTATCTTTGTGATGCAAATTGTAACTGTCTATGGGTAAAATTATTGCAATAGCGAATCAGAAAGGTGGAGTGGGAAAAACCACTACCACAATTAATCTGGCCGCTTCATTGGCTACGCAAGGGAAAAAGGTCTTAATTATCGACGCGGACCCTCAGGCCAATGCCACTTCGGGCTATGGTATAGACCCAAAATCTATGGATTCGTCAATATACGAGTGTCTGGTCGACGATTATCCTGTCGACGGCTCGCAAGTGGCCACATGTGTCGAAGGGCTCGATCTTGTAGGGTCAAGGATTGACCTGGCCGGTGCCGAACTCGAACTTGTCAATAAGCCGAACCGCGAGCGCACGCTCCAAAATGTGCTGGCTCCGATTGTTGATAAGTATGACTATATACTGATTGACTGCTCACCTTCGCTCGGTTTGATTACTGTCAACGCGCTCACCGCGGCAAACTCAGTGATTATTCCGGTCCAGGCTGAATACTTCGCCCTTGAAGGTATCAGCAAGCTGTTGAACACCATCAGGATAATTAAGTCGCGCTTGAATCCGGACTTGGAAATAGAGGGATTCCTCTTGACAATGTACGATGCGCGTCTGCGATTAGCCAATCAGATTTACGAGGAGCTTAAAGGCCACTTCGGCGACATGGTGTTCAGCACCGTTATTCCGCGCAACATCCGGCTCAGCGAGGCTCCCTCGCACGGACTTCCGGCCCTGCTATACGATCCGGAAAGCCGAGGCGCAACGAGCCATACGCTTCTTGCTAAGGAATTAATAGCAAAGCATAGACGCCATCCGGTGAAAAATGCTTAACTTACTTTTTCGACAACCTCTCTAATGCATATATTTTAATGGCAATAAACAAACGTCGCGCGCTCGGACGCGGTCTTGACTCGCTAATACAAATGGACGATGTCCCTGCAAAAGGGACTTCGACCATCAACGACATAGATGTCAGTCAGATTTCTCCTAATCCTGAACAGCCACGAACGTCATTTGACGAAACGGCACTTGACGAGCTCGCCTCCTCGATACGTGAACTTGGTATAATTCAGCCTCTTTCACTCAGAAAGATAGGTCCGGAATCATACCAAATCATTGCCGGTGAGCGGCGTTACAGAGCGGCCATAAAGGCCGGACTTACTTTCGTGCCTGCCTACATCAGAACCGCTAACGACAGCGAACTCACTGAGATGGCATTGATTGAGAATATTCAGCGCGAAGACCTAAATGCCATTGAGATAGCATTGACGTTCAAAAAGCTTATTGACCAGTACAACTTGACCCAGGAACGACTGAGCGAGAGAATAGGCAAGAAGAGGACTACGATAGCAAACTTCCTGCGTTTGCTTAAGCTTCCTGCGGAGGTGCAGCGCGGACTACGCGACAAACATGTCGACATGGGTCATGCGCGTGCTTTGCTGACAATCGAGAATCCTGCTCTTCAGTTGAAATTATATAACGAAATCATTGACCACGGCCTTTCGGTCAGAAAGGTAGAAGAATTGGCCAAGGCATACCAAAAGGCCCAGGAAAAGGGTGAAAAGGTCATGCCGATAGCCCGTAAGAGCCGTCTTTCGGATAAGGATTTTGACATTTTGAAGAAGCATCTGAGTGCATCTTTCCGAACTCAAGTGCAGTTCTCCTGCAATGCACAAGGGAAGGGAAAAATTACCTTTCCGTTCAAAAACGAGGATGAACTTGAGCAATTAATTGCTATCTTTGACACTTTAAAAACTTCAGAGAACTGACTCCGGTGGGCGCATTGACATCGCTTGCTGTTGAGCAAGACGCGCAATGTGCATTAAGTCAGGGAGATATGAGATGAGCAAACATAACGACATTCGACATACCGATACGCTTGGCAGAACTGATAAGGCTCTTATCATAGGGCTTGTGTTGGTGCTGTTATTCCCATTTAACATTTTTTCAGCAACTTTAGACAGCCACCATGCCTCATCGGCTAACGTGCCTACGATAGTCTCAGTGACCCCTTATCTTGACGATGCGGCATATACATCGGACAATGACGATGAGCCTGGTGGTGATGATGAGCCTGATGGTGCCGTTTCTGATTCCTTGTCGGTCAGTGAACCGGATTTGGCGGCATTTCCCGACACGATGTGGATAAGCTATCCTCGCGGCGAACGTGTGGAGATAGTAGGAGATTCGGTTGAACTTACTGCAGATTCTGTAAAGTTTATTCCTGAAGGTGTAGTACCTGTCGATGTCGATTATGTAGTGCGCGACTTTAATCCCGACCCTAAGCGAGCCGTGTGGCTCTCGGCTCTGTTCCCCGGACTGGGTCAGCTGTATAACCGTCGGTATTGGAAGCTTCCTCTCGTGGTCGGCGGATTTATGGGCTTGGCCTACGGTATGTCATGGAATAACCAAATGCTTGGAGATTATACACAGGCTTACCGCGACCTGATGGACAATGATCCGGGCACGAACAGTTATATGGACTTTTATCCTCCCGGTACTGATGAGTCGTCGCTCAACCGTACTTGGATGGAAAAGATATTTAAATCAAGAAAGGACTATTACAGGCGTAACCGCGACTTGTGCGTGATATGTATGATTGGTGTCTATCTGGTAGCCATGGTGGATGCTTACGTAGATGCGTCGCTTACGCACTTCGACGTTTCGCCGGAGCTGTCCATCGATGTCTCTCCGACATTGATTCCCGACACGCGTAACGCTTTCCCCGGAGTGGGGCTGCAATGGGCCTTTAATTTTTAACCTTCGCTTTCCGACCAATGAAAAAGTTAATTTTCTCGCTATTAATTGCCTGCTCGGCTGTGGGTCTTGACGCTAAGCCCACGTTGCTTAATATTAAGGAGACTATCACCGACAATTCGATAGTGCCTCCTGAAAGTTTTGAGACAGATACCTACAAGATGAAGCAAAATTGGTATCTGAAAAACTATACTGTATTAAACGATAACTTTGCGAACACCCCCGTTGTGAATGCCACTGACGAGGAGTATATACGTCGTCTGAGCCAGTTGCCGACCGACATAGAGATGCCATATAATCAGATAGTACGCTCGTATATTAATATGTATGTCCAGCGTCGACGCGAGCTCGTGGAGAACATGCTTGGAATGAGTCTGTACTATATGCCTATTTTTGAAGAGGCACTCGAAAGGAAAGGATTGCCGTTAGAGCTACGCTATCTGCCGGTGATTGAGTCGGCTCTTAATCCGGATGCAGTTTCTAAGGCCGGTGCTACGGGTCTCTGGCAGTTTATGCTCCCTACAGCCCGTGGGTTAGGGCTTGAAATCAGCACTCTTGTCGATGAGCGTCGTGACCCATACGCATCGTCGGAAGCCGCTGCTACTTATTTAAAGCAGCTTTATGACATGTATAACGATTGGTCGCTGGCTATTGCAGCTTATAATTGCGGACCCGGTAATGTCAATAAAGCAATGAGGCGTGCCGGAATAAATAACCCTGACTTTTGGAGTATATATTACTACCTCCCGCAAGAGACGCGTGGATATGTTCCGGCGTTCATTGCGGCCAATTATGTTATGACATACTATAACCAACACAACATAAGTCCGGCATTGGCCAAGCGACCGATTGTGACTGATTCAATACATGTAAATAAGCGTGTGCATTTCCAGCAGATAGCCGATGTATTGTCGCTCCCGATTGAAGAGATTAGAGTGCTGAATCCTCAGTACAGAAAAGATATTATACCTGGCGATGTGCGTCCATACGCGCTCGTGCTCCCGGGAATGCAGGTACATAGTTACATTATGAGCGAGGACAGCGTGCTTACTCACGACAGCTCAAAGTTTGGCCGCCGTAAGGTTGTAGAGCCTACCGACATTAATGCTCAGACGGGTGACTATACCACCAAGCTCGTGGTAAAGACCCATAAGGTTCAAAAGGGCGAGACGCTTTCGTCCATAGCCAAGAAATATGGTGTGACAGTAGCCGACATTAAGTCGTGGAACGGATTGAAGAAGGATAAAATTGCGAGAGGCAAAAACCTTAAAATTCATACATACGAACGTGTGGCTGTGCAGAAACAGTCATCTGTGACTAATGCTAAAAATGTAGCGTCGGCAGAAAGCGCGCAGGCTGTTGCGTCGTCTGATTCAGTCGTTGCGGTTGCCACAGAGTCTGCCGTGGCATCGCAGAATGCGGGAGTTGTATCGGAAAAGAGCACGAAGCAGACTGCCACTACTCAGACCAAGGCAAAATCTTCTGAGCCAAAATATATTAATTATAAAGTTAAAAAGGGCGACACTTTGGGGAAAATTGCCTCAAAATATAGAGGAGTGACCGTCAAGCAGATTCAGGCTGCAAACGGATTGAAGAATACCAATATACGCATAGGACAAACGCTGAAGATCCCTCAGAAGTAGCCCCTCGGTTTATTTCGCAGGCTATGATTAGTTCGCAAATAGAAAATAAAGAAAATAGCAAAATATGAAAAAAGTAATTTTGACAATCACCCTTTCGGCGATGGCATTGTCGGCGGCGGCAATTACTCCGTTGTGGTTGCGCGACGTGAAGATCTCGCCCGACGGGAAACAAGTGGCTTTTACCTACAAAGGTGACATTTATAAGGTGCCTGTAAGCGGAGGCGAGGCAGTTAGGCTAACTTCACAGTCATCTTACGAGGCCACCCCGATATGGTCGCCCGACGGCAAAACCATAGCATTTTCAAGCGACCGAAACGGCACAATGGATGTCTATGTGATGCCTTCAGACGGCGGACGAGCAACGCGCCTGACACGTTATTCGTCGGCTGAGACACCTTCTGCATTTACTCCTGACGGTAAATACGTATTGTTTTCGGCTACTATACAGGATGCTCCGGAGAGCGCACTCTTCCCTTCAGCAAGAATGACCGAAGTATACAAAGTGCCGGTTGGCGGCGGACGTATTGAGCAGGTAATTTCAACGCCGGCCGAAATGATAAGCTATTCGCCCGACGGTAAATTTTTCCTCTATCAAGACAACAAAGGTATGGAGGATGAATGGCGTAAGCACCATACTTCATCCGTGACTCGTGACATTTGGCGTTACGACGTATCAACCAAGAAGCATAAAAATATCACAGCCCACGCAGGTGAAGACCGTAACCCTGTGCTCGGCAATGACGGTAAGACGGTCTACTTTTTGAGTGAACGCGACGGCAAAACCATGAATGTTTATTCTGCCCAGATTGACTCACCGGCAAGTGTGACTCAAGTTACAGACTTTACCGTTCATCCCGTGAGATTTTTGTCGCAGGGTGCCGACGGGACTTTGGCGTTTGCATACGACGGTGACATTTACGTCAAAAGAGGATCTTCCGCGCCCGAAAAGCTTAAGATAAATATCACACTTGATGAAGAAGATCCAATAGTAAAGCGCAGTGTCAGCAGTTCATCGCAGGCAATAGCGTCGCCCGACGGAAAGCAGGTGGCATTTGTGGATAGAGGTGAGATATTTGTGACATCAACAGAGTATCGAACCACAAAACAGATTACTAACACGCCTGCGGCCGAAGATGATATAACATGGTCGCCAGACGGGAGATCGTTGGTCTATTCAAGCGAACGTGACGGACATTTCAACCTTTATAAAGCCTCAATAGGCAGAAAAGACGAAATCAACTTCCCGAATGCTACGGTTATCGACGAGGAAGCATTGTTTGATCCATCGGACGGTATAGAACGTACAGTTCCGAAATATTCGCCTGACGGTAAGCAACTTGCATTTATCCAAGACAGGCGCAAACTTGCCGTGATGGACTTGTCAACAAAGAAAGTGCGCCTGCTGACCGACGGCACTACTAATCCTGAAAGTAACGGGTCATTTTATTATGCATGGTCGCCCGACGGGAAGTGGATTACGTTTGAACTTACGGGCAACGGACATGAGCCTTACTGCGATGTGGCGTTAGTGAATACAACAGGCGATCCTAAAGTGCGCAATATCACCCAATCGTCATATTTTGATGTCTCTCCGCAATGGGTGCTTGACGGTAATGCACTGGCTTTTGGCAGTGACCGGTACGGTATGAGGAGCCATGCTTCATGGGGGTCGCAGATGGATGTAATGTTCGTGTTTCTAAATCAGGACGCTTACGACAAATATCGACTGAGCAAAGAGGACTATGAACTTCTAAAAGAACTTGAGAAGCAGCAGAAAGCCGACAAGGAGAAGGCTGAAAAAAAGGATTCCAAGAAAGATTCCAAGTCAAAGAAGTCTGACGGAGACGATAAGCCGGAGGCTGAAAACAAGGATATAAATATTGAGTTTAACGATATTGAGAATCGTATAGTCAGGGTCACTCCCGCTTCGTCGGATATCAACGATTTTATCGTTACAGCCGATGGGGAAAATCTATATTATCTGACAGCGTTCCAGGATAAGTATGACCTTTGGAAAACTAATCTGCGCAAGAACGAGACTTCAATGGTGTCGAAATTGAACACCTCCTCACGCCATTTGCAACTCGATAAGAAAGGTGAAGTGATGTTCATTCTTGGTTCTGACGGCATGAGCAAAATGACCGTTAGTTCCGAGTCGATAAAGCCGATTACGTATTCGGCTGTGATGAAACTCGACCCGCGTGCTGAGCGCGATTATATGTACAACTATGTAAAGCAGGAAGTGAAGAACCGTTTCTACGAGACTACTTATCATGGATGCGATTGGGAGGGAATGACAGAGGCTTATTCTAAGTTTCTTCCGCATATCGATAACAACTATGATTTTCAGGAGATTCTGAGCGAGCTTTTGGGCGAACTTAATGCATCGCATACGGGGTCGCGCTATTATCCTTCTAATAGAGGTGAGGTAACGGCTTCGCTCGGATTGCTGTATGACTGGAATTACTCCGGCCCGGGATTGCGGGTTGCTGAAGTGGTTGAACATGGTCCTTTTGACCATGCCAATACAGTGGTAAAAAAAGGAACTATAGTAGAGAAAATCAACGGAGTGGAAATTAACGATTCTACTGACTATACTGCACTTTTGGCCGATATTGCGGGTAAGAAGACTTTGGTGACTATTTCCAATGGCGGAAATTCGGTCGATGAAGTGGTGTTGCCGATTACTACTGCGCGAATGAATAATCTGCTCTATGACCGATGGGTTAAACAACGTGCAGCCGATGTTGACAGTCTGTCAGGCGGTCGTTTGGGATACGTTCATCTTCGGTCGATGGATGACGGCAGCTACCGTAAGATATACATCGATCTTCTTGGAAAGTACGTTGATAAAGACGGTATCATAATAGACACGCGTTGGAATGGCGGCGGCCGTCTGCACGAGGATATAGAGGTCCTTTTCAGCGGAGAGAAATATCTGACTCAGGTGATTCGCGGTCAGGATGTTTGCGACATGCCAAGCCGTCGATGGAACAAGCCGAGCATCATGCTTCAATGCGAGGCCAACTACAGTAACGCGCACGGTACGCCATGGGTTTATAAACATAAGAATATGGGAAAACTGGTAGGAATGCCGGTGCCCGGAACTATGACTTCAGTAAACTGGATTACTATGCAGGATCCGACACTCGTATTCGGTGTGCCGGTAATAGGCTACCGAACTGCCGAGGGCAACTATCTTGAGAATAGCCAGCTTGAGCCGGATATAAAGGTGGCCAATGATCCCGCTGTGATAGTAACCGGTGAAGATCAGCAGCTAAAGGTTGCTGTGGAAACATTGATGAAAGATTTGGATATATAAAAATAGATTTAAAATTTTCATGTATGGGTGCTGACCGTGAGGTTCGCGCCCATTTTTATTATGATCCTGTCGTTAAATCAGATTAAATTGTTTTGTCGCAACTAAAAGGGCTGCGTCAAATGGAATTATCGAATCTGTAGATGCATAAAATAGATAACGGTGTGTCAAAATAGAATTATCGCATCTTTCAGATGCGATAATTCTATTTTGACACACCGTCCTACTTATCGCCGGATTCCCGGGCAGATCGACCTGACGGTCGCTTTACCCGGAAGCTACTCAGCTCACGCATCTTTCAGATACGATTTTTCATCCATTCCCTTATGATTGAAACAGAAATATAATTGACTTAGCCCCTTTATGACACTGCCTCGGCACGCATTTTTTAGTGCTTGGCGTTGATATGCGCCGCCACCTGTGTGGCAATTTGTTCCATCCCTTTTACGGTGGGATGATTGCTGCGTTTATCGATGTTTTTAAGCTCTATGCAGTCCACACCGTAGTGCTTGCATATTTCGCGGACAGAGCTGTTTATTTCATCTTTAAGTCCGTCATTTAAGATGAAGTATACGTCAACGTTAGGATAGCGGTCGGAAATCTCGGATAGCATGTAGGCCATGGCCGGACGGAAGCTGAATAGATCGTATCGTGTCCAGTCGGCATACTTAAAATCGCCTATCGGACTGCCGGCCCAGCTGTCGTTTGTGCCACCGAAAATCAGAATCATATCTGGGCAACCGAGGTTGTCAACACGATTTATGAAGCTGCGGTCGGTGTAGTCATTGTCATTGTATCCGGTGTTGCAGATGGTGGCTCCTGAGAATGAATTGTTCTCACATAGCCGGTAGCCGTTGTCTTTTATGAATTTGTGCCACCACGTCTGAGTGACATTGTTAACGTCGGTCTTTTCCTCTTTCGGCGCTTTGTCATACCATATACGGTTTGTGCCGGGAGTCATGTAGCCGGCAAACGTAGAATATGAATCTCCTAATATGGAGACAGACTTGCCGTTGCCTCCGGCGGCCAATGCGGTCACGCCGTAAATCATTGCAAACAGCAACGTTAGGATTTGCATTTTAAATGGTTTCATTGTGGTACTTATATTTAGAGTTGTTTAGATGGTTTTAGCCACGGGCCACACAAATGCTCTCAATCCAAGTTTCGGAGTTTCGACATCCCATGCGTGGAGCTTTTCGAGAATAGAGTCGACGCGCGAGTCTTCAACCATAGTAATTATGGCGGAGGCAAGCGATGGCCATGCGTGTGAGCCGAAATGCGGTTCGCCGTTTACCGAACCGCGTCCCTGAACCTCTTTCCATGCTGTGAAGCCACGGCAGTTCATGCGTTCGAGCATGTCGACAATCTTTTCGTAATATGCTTGGTCGAAAGTTATTAATATAGCTTGCATAATTGCTTGACGTTAATGATTAATTTTTGACTACTTTATTGTCGTCGACCACCAGTCGGCGTATGGCTTTACGATTGCGTTTGACACCTACGTAAGCAAATATACAGTAAAGTACCGGTACGAACAATAGGGTCAGGATAGTGGAGAACGTCAAACCACCGATGACGGCGGTACCCATCGGGCGCCACATTTCAGCACCTTGGCCGGTTCCGACAGCCATAGGCACCATACCGAGTATGGTAGTTAGAGTCGTCATCACCACCGGGCGCAGACGTGATTTGCCTCCGAGAATAACGGCCTGTCGGATTGACATGCCTCGTTCGCGGTTAAGCGAAATGTAGTCGATAAGCACGATACCGTTCTTTACAACGATACCAATCAACATGATGGCTCCGATCATAGACATTATGTTTAGCGTGTGCCCGCTCAAATACAGAATGATGAACACTCCGGAGAAGGCGAACAGCAACGAAGTCATAATGATGCCGGGGTAGGTGTAGCTCTCAAACTGGGCGGCCATAACGATATAGACGAGGATGACTATAAGCGCCGCCAACATCAGAAGGTCGCGGAATGAGTCTTGCTGATCCTCATACGAACCGGCAATTTCGATATTGATTCCGAGCGGAAGATCCAACTTGTCAATTTCGACTTGGGCCTTTTCTACAATTTCGCTCATGGGCACTCCGTCGACTGAGGTCGATACGGTGATAATGCGTTCGCGGTCCTTACGTTCGATGGTCGGAGGGCTGAAGCGCTCAACGACCTTCCCGACATCCTTAATTCGCACCGAAGAGCCGTTTGTGCCGTAAAGCATGATGTTTTCAATGTCTTCGAGCGAAGTTCGCATTTCCGGTGCATACATGACTTTTATGTCATATTCTTCGCCGTCTTCACGGAACTGGGATGCCACCGATCCGTTGATTCGGTTGCGCAGATATGTGGCAGCAGTCTGTAGGTTAAGTCCATAGATGGCGAGTTTCTCGCGGTCAAAGTCAACTTGATATTCGGGCTGATAGTCGGAACGAGAAATGCGCACGTCGGCAGCTCCCTTGATATTGGAAAGGATTTTGACGAGACGTTGCGCCACGGAGTCGGTCTCGGTAAAGTCGTAGCCATAAATTTCATAGTCAAGAGTTGACTGGCCACCCATTCCGGCACCTCCGCCGACGGTGACTTGCGCCTTACGGAATTCGGGGTAATGTTTGAGATCCTCACGCATCAATGCCGCAATCTCGACGATTCCGCGCTCGCGGTCGCCCGGGTCGAGCAGTCGGATATTGGCCGAAATGATGTGGGGTCCGTTGTCGCGAAGTGAAGCGAACGTATTGTCAGACGAAGCGGTACCTGTCGTATAGTTCATCACTTTAATTTCCGGATATTTTTCACGCCATTCTTCATACAACCGCTCCATAACCTCTTTGGAAATTTCCACTCGTGTTCCAATTGGCAGTTCGAGCGACACTGAAAGGCGTGCGTCGTCGGCTACGGGGAAGAACTCTGTCCCGACTTTTTTCATAAGAAAGAGAGAGCCGACGAAGGTGGCCATACATATAAGGATCGTGACGGTCTTATGGCTGACAACTTTTGTAAGCAACCATGCATAACCGTTGTCGAAAGCATCAAGACCTTTTCTGATAGGCGTATACAGAATTTTGAACAACTTACCGTGCTTTACGTCTTTTTTTAGCAACTGAGAGCAGAGCATCGGTGTGAGCGAAAGTGCGCATACTGTAGAAATAATCATCATAATCGTGACCATCCAACCGAGCTGACGGAATAGGACGCCAGTCATGCCGGTCACGAGTGTCAGCGGGAAGAACACTGCAATCAGTGTCAGAGTCGAAGCGATAACAGATACAGCCACTTCGTTGGTTCCATGCACGGCGGCTTGCTTGGGATCGGAACCGCGCTCAATGTGGGTGGTGACGTTTTCGAGCACTACAATGGCATCGTCGACCACCATACCGATCGAAATGGATAGTGCCGATAGCGAAACGATGTTGAGCGAATTGCCGGTTATCGCAAGGTAGATGAACGACGCAATCAACGATATAGGTATGGTCAAAGTGATAATTACCGTGGCGCGCCAACGTCCGAGGAAGAAGAATACGACTATGACGACGAACAGCAACGCATATAGCACTGTCTCAACAAGAGAAGCGATGGTGTTTCGGATATTGTCGGATGTGTCGACAATAACCCCCATCTTAACGTCGGAAGGCAGTCGCTTCTGCAAAGAAGGGAGCATCTTTAGCACCTGTTCGGAGATTTTTACTGAATTGGCTCCCGACTGTTTCTGGACGATGATCATGGCGCCTTGTCGTCCGTTGTTGTAAGTTTCTTGGGCGCGTTCCTCAAGCGAGTCTTCCACTCGGGCCACGTCGCGCAAATAAATGTTGCGTCCGTTCTGTGAGCCTACTATAAGGTCCTTAAGGTGGTCGGTGGTGGAAAATTCACCTTGAACTCGGAGAGAATACGTATCGGATCCAATGTCAAACGAACCTCCGGTATGTTGCGGTTTTCGGCCGCGATGAGGTTGGAGATGGTTTCTACCGACAGATTGTAAGCCTCGAGACGTTTTGGGTCGACGTATATGTGAATTTCGCGTTTGGGGGCACCTGAAATCGAGACAGAGCCTACGCCGGAGATTCGGGCGAGCGGATTGGCTACATTTTCGTCGAGAATCTTATACAGACCGTTCATGCTCTCCTTGGCTTGCACCGAGAGCATGACTATAGGAATCATGTCGGAGCTGAACTTGAAAATGATAGGAGTCTCGGCATTGTCGGGCAATGCGCTTTTCACCATGTCGAGTTTGTCGCGGACATCGTTAGTGAGCACGTCAATGTCCTTGCCATATTCGAATTCGAGCGTGATAACCGAGACATTTTCTCTTGACTTTGAAGTGATATGTTTCAGGTCGTTAACGGCATTCAGACTGTTTTCGAGCGGTCGGGTGACATTCTGCTCTATATCGGCCGCGCTTGCACCGGAGTAAGAGGTCATAACCATCAGGGTGTTTGTCTCGACATCCGGATAAAGGTCAATAGGGAGTGTGGTCAATGAAAACAGACCGATTATGACAACTGCCACGAAGCAAAGGATGGTCATAATGGGGCGTTTTACCGCACTTGCATATAAACTCATAGCGTTAAAGTAGCTTTAAATCGTTAAGTAAGGGAGTTTGTTATTTGTTGCCGATTACATTTACGGCCATTCCGTTGTTGAGGCGCGTCTGGCCTGAGATGACCACTTCGGCTCCGTTTTCCACTCCGGAAATGAGCTCGTAAGAATCGCCGAGACGCTGTCCTAATTCTACTTTGTTGTATGTCACACGTCCGTTTTTGTAGACATATACGAATTTTTCGCCTGAGCCGGTCTGCTTGATTATTGCTCTGTCGGGAACCACTACACGGTCTTCAGTGCCATAGTTCATCACTACACGGGCGAACATGCCGGGGCGGACGCGTTCGTTCTTGTTCGGAATGTCAATCTCTACGGTGAAAGTGCGCGAAGTGGCATCGATGCGCGGATGTATCAGCGCAACCGAACCGGTAAACTCTTCGTCGCCGTAAACGTCGAGATATACCGGGACTTTCATGCCCTTGTGGACATTGGTAAACTCTGACTCGCTCACGTTGACGAGCACTTTGACGGGGACAATCTGCTCAATGGTCAATATCGGCGTTGACGATGTCATGTCGCCGGCGTCATAATTGCGGGCGGTCACAACTCCGTCAATCGGTGAAACGAGTATGGTGTTTTCGACCATGTTGTCGTATTGGCGGCGAGCCGCATCGAGTTCGGTCTTCAGTTGATCGACTGACTGCTTGGTGCCTCCTCCGATGTTGTATAGCTCAAGTGCGCGGTTATATTCGAGTTCTGTGTTGTCGAGGCGCACTTTCAGCTGGTCGATGTTAACATTGTCGAGCAGTACGAGCTGTTGTCCCTTCCTTACGTGGTCACCGACTTCGACGAGAATGGATTTGATGCGGTTCATTGTGGAGGTCGTGATGTTGTTGGTCTTGTATGCGTCGACTGTAGCCGTATACGAAACGAGTTGATCGACCTTTTGGGAATGAACTTGTCTGACTTCGACATTGGGCAGTTCTTCGGCCTGATCTTCGGTGGATTGAGCCGATGAGTCTTTATCGCCTCCGCAAGAGGTCAATGCTCCGCAGAAAAGAATCGCGGACGCGCACCATACTGATATTGCAAATCTGTTTGCCATGATTGATATTGTGAATGAGTAGGTTTATTTAAATCGGGTCTAAAAAAACGGTTGAAATACTTATTTATACTTTTCGATGTCGGCATTTCCGAGCAGAAGCTCAAGCTCGCTGTTGGCTATCAGATAATTGTAGATCGACTGATAGTAGACGAGCCTTGACTGCGTGAGTGCGAGTTCGGCATCGCGGAGGTCAAGATAGCTTGCGGCTCCGATTTCAAACGATTTCTCCATAATGTCGTATGCTTTGACGGCCTGGTTGACGCTTTCAGAGCTGCTTGATATCTGCTTGACATTCTTCTGTATGTTGTCAATTGCGAGATCGACCTGCATATTGATATTTCTTACGAGATTCTCGCGTTGCCACGTCATTTCGTCGACCTGCACCCTTGCTTGCTTGATGCGGTGGTAGCGCTGTCCGCCTTCGAATATCGGCAAAGAGAACGTGAGACCCATGACGGAATAAGGGGTCCATAGGAAGTTTCGCAATGGGTTGCCGTTTGACGAAGAGGTCCAATAATAGTTTGCGGAGAGCGAAAGAGTGGGGTACCATGCCATCTTCTGGATGGAGAGTGTCTCGTTAAGCATACGCGTCTGTATGTCGAGGGCGCGTAAGTCGGTATTTTGGTCAATCGAGCGGTCGATCGAGAGTGTCCGTTCATACATGTCTTTTTCATATTCGGCGAGGTTGTTGGCGGCTTTAATTGGGTAGCCGGCATCCATGCCGAGTAGGATTGAGAGCTGAAGCCGAGCCTGCTTTATGGCAATTTCGGCTTGCAGCAGTTCAGGCTCAACGTTCTTCACTTGTACCGACGAGCGCAGTACATCGTATTCTGAAGCTGTTCCAACCTGAAACTTTTTGACATAAACGTCGTGGTTAAACACTGCATTGTCATAGTTTTCGAGAATCACCCGATAGCTGTCTTCGGCGAGCATGAGCGTGTAATATGCGCTTTTAACTTGATTTATCAGCGAGAGGCGCGATGCTCGTGCGTTTTCGACATTTTGCAGAATTTGGCTGTCGTTAAGCTTAAGTGTGCGCCACAGTTGAGGGGCAATCAGGGGCATCGACGCAGTGAATCCGGCTTGGAAACTGTTGTCAAGACCCATTTTTATGCCGGGGCCACGGCTCGATGAGGATGATGATGCACGCGAAACGGCTTCGTCAGAGCTGCCGTCGTCAGAGTCGGTGCCTGATGTCGAGCCGAAGCTGCTCATGTTCATGTAAGCAACCTGCTTTTCCAAAGTACGGTTGTATGTGGCTCCGAAATTTATCGAAGGGAGCAGTTGTCCGATAGTCTCTTTTTTAGCGTAGTCGACCCTCTCAATTTCCATGTCGGCGACCTTTATAGTAGGGTTGTCGCTCAATGCGATGGAGATGCACCGGTCTAAGTCAAGAATCAGTGTGTCAGGCTCAACGGTGTTAGCTTGCGCTGCTGAAATGAGTGGCGATAAAATGCCCGGAAGCAATAGTAATCGTCCAATAACGTTTATGTCCATTTTATGTGATTAGTCTATTTTTATACAAACTTACAACTTATCTGTGCTTAATGCAAGTTTAATCCGATATTTGGCAGATTTGGCCAATATTGCGGCGCATTTGGCTACGGTTTTGGCCGGAAAGACTGCATTTTCCAACTGGCTGTGATGCCGGTAAAAGACGGGGCACTTCTGTGGATGTCTTTAATCTGCGTTTTCAAGCAGAAACCGTATGGTAAAAGTGCTGTAAAACATAATCAGCGATTTGGAGGATCTGGATTTTTGGCGTAATTTTGCGAAGCCAGATTGTGTGGACCTTCTTCGGCTAAATCGAGCGAATGGTCACTAAAAATGGCAAATGACCCGCGCCGTAAGCCGGCAATGCGTTCAGAGGAGCGGACAACATCGCCGGAGGATGGGTGGGTTCATCTATGTCAAAGAGATGTTCTCTTTTTGACAAATGACATAATGATAAAAGCGTTATTGGCGCTTGGTTTCTGCTTCATGGAACTTCGCAACTTTCAAAGCAACTGGGAACCATGCAACGATGATGCTCATGGGTATGATTTCATATCTGTCGGGTGTAGTGCGACATTACATCCGCTTAGGTGCGTCATACGGCGTGAGGTCACGTTGCTCGTTTCAAGTTGCAGGGCAATGCGAAGGCCTCATGAAGTGAAGCGAGCAACAATCGGCTTCACGCTCTGTGTTTTTAGGGACACAGTTTTAATATAAACGTCTGACATGTAGCCGGGAGGACACAAAAATGACTATATTCAATGTTAAGTTTTCCGAACGGATTAAGTTATCGTATTAAAAGTGACGGTCGATGGCTTCAGAACCAATTTCCTAAAAATGGACAACCTGATTGGAGAGACTGCAATGCGGCTCCACAAGGCCTTACAATTAGAGACATTAGGGATGCGGGTGCCTATAATGTTGAGTGTCTGATGAGCGATGGCCGCTGGTATGAACCTAATGGCATGGGCGGATTTAGCCTGACTTGGAGTGAAAAGCAGAAAGAAGACAGTGCAAAGAAAGCTGCAAAAGCCGATGCTAAAAAAGGAAAAAGCGACAGCTCTTCCCCAGGTAACGATGATGACCAAAGAAAAGCTGAAGAAGAAGCGGAACGACTCAGACAGGAGGCAGAACACGCTGAAGCGGAACGTATAGAGCGCGATCTATTTGGCGATGATTTTAAGAAACTTGATTACAAAGATTCTGTTAAACGCATTTTAGAATCTTTTATACAAGGAAAGCCGACGGAAGAACAGGCTTTGGACAAATTGCAAGAAGTTTCATGTAGCGCTGCCTTCTACGACGGTATTGAAGAATGGTTTGGCAAATTTTGTGAAATGCACAAAATTGAACCTGAAAAGATTGCGATCCCTGCGTTGACAGACGAATTTGTGATTTTATTCCCCGATTTCCGGTCCAAATATATTGAATTAAAGGATGCTTTTGAAAACTTGAAAGAAATAGCATACGGAGATTACGCCATAAAAGCAGGTTTACTCGATTTTGGTGCAAAACTTAAAAACAAGCAGATAGAGAGCACACAATCAGATTACAAAAGTCTGTTATACGATTTGCATAATGCTTTAAGTAGGATGCGTGATCGGATGATCAGTGTAGAGGATTATGTGCGCAAACTATACCAATACGACAAAAAATTGTCTAAATGTGAGGAGGCAAAGGACGACAGCAACATTTTTGGTTTTGGAGGAGAACGGAAACGCAACATCAAGAGATACAAAGAAGATATTGAGTCTACCCTGAAGTCTGTTGAAGAGGACTTAAATGAGCTATATGATAATTACGATAAATCGTTAAGCTCGCATAAAAAACTCGTTGACAAAGCCAAAAAGCTTCAAGAGCTTACGGGTAATGAAATTTTCGCGTCTATTCCTGCCTTAGAATCGCTTGAAGGCGAAGGACTGCTAACGGCCAAAATCATCTACAGTAGAGGTAAAAAAGGAATAAATGAAAAAATAGCTCAAGCAATAAGTGTTCCGCTTATAGCTCCATATATCGTAGTGGATAAAATTATAGGTAAAAAAAACACATGTAGGCGATAATACAGTCATTATGAAAAAACTTACTTTGGGTGACTTGAAAAACTTGTTTGAAATAATCTGATGTAGTAATCCATTATAATTAACTTAATAACATTATGTACGACCAATCATTAGAACAACTGATTGATATTGTCATAGAAGACGGTGTCATCACAGATCAGGAACGAAAAGTTGTCTACAAGAAGGCCACAAGTTTGGGTATCGACCGGGACGAGATTGAGGTCTATCTTGAAGGACGCCTCCAAAAAGCTCAAAAAGGCGCAGCACCTAAATCGGGCAAGCACGGAGTAATAAAGACATGTCCCAGCTGCGGCGCGCCCGTTGTTGCCGGCATGGCCAAATGTCCGGATTGCGGTTTCGCCTACACAGGCATCGAAGCCGTAAACAGCGCAAAGGAGCTTGATCGTCGCTTGCGCGAAGTGGAAGAAAAAGGGTATAAAGGAAATGACGAACGGGCAAACATTATCAGGTCATTCCCTATACCAAATGCACGAGAAGATCTTGTAGATTTTCTATCTGCATTGGAACCTAAAGCGTTAAAGTCCTATGCAGACCAAAGTGAGGGAACAATCATCAAAGCATACCGTGAAAAATTCATGGAATGCTTAAACAAGATGAAAATCAGTTTCCCGGATGACCCGGCAACTAAAATGTTCCAAGACCGTTTAGTCAATCGAAATAAGAAACGTAAGACTATTTGGTTAGTCATAGCCGCCATTGTTGTCCTCATTGCCGGAGCTATTGTCATAGGTGTTATTATTTCAGACCATAATAAGTCAGTTTTAAGGAATGAATATTTGGAATGGAAGGCTGAACAAATGTCTGAAATTGAAGCTTATGCTAACGAAAGAGATTCATTATTGAATCTTATTCCAACCCCCACGGTAAGAAATTGGGAAGATTGTGGAAGAATGTGGAATGCTGTGTCATGGTCGAAAAAATGGAAAACCGATTCCAAATATAAAGAAGTGAGAATTGGAGACCCATGGGAGCTAGATGGAACGGCGTTTAAAGCATTTATAACTAAAAAGAATAATATCGGCAAACAAATCAGACAAGCCCATTATCAAGCACTGATAAACAATGGCGTATCTAAATACAATGCTGATGATCAGACAAGAAGCGAATTTTGGGAAGGTGGTTATCGTTAATTATAATCTATTATGGATACAAATTTTTTGATTGGAGATTATTGCCTTCAAAAAAATGGCTCTGTTATGGGAAATACTAAATTCCCGGGAATAATCCAATGTAATGTTGTTAATGAACAAATTTTAATATCAGATTTGAAAGCAGAAAGTCTTATCGTTCGATTTAATTCTGATTTCACAATATCATTTATAAAGAACGACTGTGGATTTAGTAATGTAGGAATAAATATTTCCAATAACGGGATCTCTATAAAACTATGTAGTGCAAACGGAAGTGATGTCGCAGAATACAAGAAAATTGGATAACTATGGGACTATTAGACGCATTTAAAAAGAAGAAGGAGGAGCCACAGGCACCTAAGAACAACCCGAACAGCGTTTTTACGCTACGGTTTGCCATACCGTTCTTCCCGGTATTCGACAAAACCAACCCAAAACTTCGGGCATTTCCAGTGAAACTGTCATGCGCCGGGAGTGTGCAGTATCGCATAGCCGAGCCCGATCTCTGTTTCGACAACATTCCTCTCGGCAGCATGTCAGCAGGACAGTTGGAGCAGCATGTAAGAGATTCGTTGACGAGTGCAGTGAAGCATTTAATTAACTCTATTGACTATCTGCCTGTTCTACAGTTTGAAACCGAGTTGATGCGCATCAACGATGCCGCCAAGCAATACCTTATACCTCAGTTTGCCGACGAATATGGCATCAACTTGCGTACATTCAACCTATCACGTATCACATACGACGAGGACGATACCAATTATCAACGTTTGTATCAGCAGAGTGCCGCTATGTCCGATAAGATGAGTGACCATGAACTTGAAGATCTTGAGCTCGATCACGAACATGACAAACGCCGTCGCGACTACCGTGAAGAGGACGAGCTATATGAGCTCGAGCATCGTCGCCGTGTGCGTAATCTGCGTGATGACGAAGACCTGCTCGAACGTGAATCCAATCTGCGCCTGCGTCAGCAGGCCGGAGAACATGCTCTGCGTCGCAACGAGGAACGTCTCGGTCGCGAAATGAGCAGTGAGGACATAGATCTTGAACGTAAGCGTCGCGAACTCGACGAGGATATGTATGCCCGTCGCAAAGCTACCGATAGCGGAGCCAAGCTGTCAGAGAGCCTTGGTAGCAGACGAATGCCCGGATTGGGTGGTAGTCCTGCTCCATCGCTTGGAGGCAGCAAACCTAAGGACGGTGGACTTGACCTCGGTTCGCTGTAAACGGCATATCTAAATACAAAGGGAGTGCTCAATCTCAGAGCAGACGGGCACTCTCCTTTATTATTAAAATCAATCAATATCGAATATGAGCAATTTGACTGAGGAGCAACTTGATGAGATAAGAAGTCTCGCCAAGAGTGGTGACGCACAAGGCGAATATGAGCTTGCACGGCTATATATGGGCGACTATTTCAAACTAAGAGCCATATATACTCTAAGAGCCATATACAAAGGTGTGTTGAAAATATATGAGGCAGCTCTCAGCGCATCTTGCCCTGATGCCTCCGGGTATTTGACCGAGTATTATGATGGATTTCGGCAAAACCCGTCGACCGCTACAATCCATGAGTTGATTACCTCTACTGTCAGGATCCTTACTGAAGTAAGTCCAACGGCTCTGCCGATATTCGCGACTCACCTCAATGAAGGGTTCTCATCATTGGCTGCCGCTATCGGTCAAATTCTCGACCGCCATTATCCTGAAAACAAAAATAACAGTAAGGTAACATCGGCTAAGGAAAAGTTTATTGGAGTGCCAAGTCTCGACAATTTGTATGAACTGATTGATACTATTACCAAAGCGGCCACACTAAAAGGCGATAAGGACTTGACGCTCAAACTTCTCGCTGATTCATACTATAAAGGAGTATCCGATGCGTTGCCCCCGATCGTATTTACTTGTGGTTACAAGACTGCCGGAGTGGAAGTTGTGAATGGGTATTTGACACCTCGATATGCTGCCAACGGAAACTATAGCTATCCATCAATATTGACCGGTCCGGTAGGAGGCGAGATAAAAGCGACTGAGAATCGAAAATTATATTATTGGAAAACGGTCGATTTATTTGTCAATAATGCTAATAACATAAATCATTTCCTAAATCTAACCTATGCAACAAGCGAACAATCCCACCGCACCGCTGCCGAAAAGTGTGCATCTGCTGCGTTAGCGTCCATAATGGCTTGGATTGGCCCCGGGAAATTTACGCTTGATGTTGTAGACTATGAGCATACAGGTATAGGAGCGTATCCGGCTCAATTTTTACCTGACAAACAAGTTAAGATAATAGTGCGTGACGATGAGTGGACTAATGAACTTAATTCGCTCGAGACTTTGATCGAGAAACGGGCACGGATGATGCAGTCGATTTTTGACTACAACCAGAAGAATCCCGATATGCCCGAACTATTCAAGGTCGTTCTGGTACAGGACTATAATGGGTCGCTCATAAAAGTACCGGCGATGACCTCAGACCATCCCGATCAAAAGGAGAAAGAAGCACATGAGCGAAGATTGAAAAATGCTCAGAGTTTCAAGCACATCTTGGAACGCGGCTATCGTTTTGGTATCATTTTCATCGTGACATCTGCAAAAGGGACATACGGGTCGAGTTTAGGAGAAATTAGTCTTTCCGGGATTACTTATCCGTCAAACCCATATAACATACTCCGAATTGAAGGTGTAGCACCCGACGGTGATGACTGGTTGATGAAATGGCTTGCGGGAGGAGAGGAAGTTAAACGTCGTAAAGCCAAATCGGGTGTCGGCGAATCGCAAGACGGAGCTTCAGGAGTCTTATTGACCGAACTTACAGACGATGGCACAGACGTGGAATTCCGCTTTGATACAGTGAGCCACACCCATGCTTTCATTATCGGTAAAACCGGTTCGGGTAAATCGGTGCTTCTGCATAATATAATCACCGGACTCGTAAACCGGTATTCTCCCAATGATCTGGAACTTTACATGCTCGATCTTAAAATGGGAGGCGTTGAATTTAACCGTTACCGCCGTTTACCTCACTTGAGGTTCTTGCTTGTCGACAACAGCGATATCCAGATTGTACTTGAAATAATGCGTGACATCGACATGAAGATGCGTGAGCGAGGTAAAGCCTTCCGAGAGGCCGAGGTGAGCAACGTCAAGGAATATAATGCGGCACGCCCAAACAATAAAATGTCGCAAGTGATAGTCGTGATTGACGAATGTCACCAGATATTCTCAATGGGTGGAGGACATGGCGCTGCCAAGGAACAGAGAGAGATTACCGAACGCCTTGCCAAGATTGCCAAGGAAGGACGAAGCCAGGGCATTCATCTTATTTTCGCAACTCAAACACTTTCCGGCTCGGAGATTCCACCGGATATTCAGAAGAATATTACCGATTATTATCTACTGAAATGCGCTGCAAGCGATTCAGAGAGTTTGGTGCGAGGAAGTAGCAATAAGACAGAGGCTCTTCCTGTGGGCAAGGTGTACTATTATCATGCTGACAAACAGGCATTATTCCAAGGAATATATAATGACAATCAGGCCCTTGAAGAGCTTATTAACGAATCAGCAGACCGTTATAAAGCAGCCAACAGCAATGGACAATTTTATTTCAACGGAGCACAGACATTCCGGTTGGACAATGAGACTGTGGGCTTGATAATAGGGGGCAAACGAAAGGGTATATACGGTTCTCCCGGCAAGATGATAAATCTGCATCAACAGCCTGTATCTCTGACCTTGACAAAGGACTATAGCGAAAATGTCTTGTTGACCGGCATTAATGCAGAAGAACAACTCTCCCGAACAACTCTTGCGCTGCTTACCTCTCAAATCGCCACAGCTAAAAGAGAAGGCAAACATCTAAAAATTAATGTAATCAATTGCCTTGACCCAGATGCGGAGACATCTCAAATATTAGTTGAGATGGCATCTAATGGTATGCTGACCCTCTATAGGCCTTCGGAGTGTGAGAATATGCTGAAGCGTCTATGCTCTGACGTCAAGGAAAAGAGGGTGGAGAATGATACGATGCTGTATCTGTTCGGTCAGGAGCGGTTCGGAGAACTGAAACGCGACCAAAAGTTCGCCAAAGAGGACGATATGACAAACAGTGGATTTGTAAACGACCTGTTTGCCGGAATTAGTTTTAATGTTGGCTCAACCGACAATACACAGTTTGATTCCTACAAGAAAGCATTGCTCTATCTTTTGGACAATGGACCGATGGCAGGAGTGCATGTCGTAATACAGGTAGACAAATCTGATAAGTTGCTTTTTGAAGATTTCATCTCGGCTAAAACTGTCAACGCTCGTTTTAAACACCTTATTTTCTTGCGCACTGACTCACGACTCGCAATGTCGTTGGGTGTGAGTGATGAAATTAAGGTGGAGATGATTTCAGATGACATAGAGCGGCTTAGAGCTTACTATTATTTTGATGAAGATGGGTCGTATACTTTATTCTCACCTTACGAATTTACAACTACTAATCAATTAAACTCACTATAAAATGGCTTCAGATGCAAGTGTAAGAGACGTAGATCAACTGCGTCAGTTTGGCTCAAACCTCCGGGTTGCCGGTGATAATCTCACAACTCTCTTTCAGCGATTGAATGTACAGATGCACCAAGTATGCGAGGGTTGGAACGATGCAAAGAATCAGTCTTTTATGGCTGATTTTGAACAGAAGTGCCGCACAATCACTCAACTATCCGATGAGATGCAGCAATATTCGCAATATATCTCACGCACATGTGATATTCTTGATCAATATAAAACCTCACGCTGATGGCAGGAGATGTAAAGGTTGATTCACTGGAACTGCTCAGGCAATATCAAGGGCACTTCCGTAATTTTGCCGATTGTGTTGATGCCGGTGTGATAGTGTACCGTGACAGACTGAAGACACAGAAAGATGAACTGCTCCGAGATAAAACCAGTCTTGATAACCGGGCAGCCAAAGCTTTGGATAAGATTGATTACAGATTGTCACGACTCGATGACTTGGAACGCCGTTTTGAATTCAGCCCTTACGACTCAGATCGCATTGAACTTGAACGGCAACGTATGTCGTCACAAAGAAGTGCGCTCGTTGCACATATAGAGGATGCAAAAGAGAAAATCGAGCGACAGATCGGTATTCTTGATGATATATGGAATCTGACATATAGTTATGGCAATAAGACCCGAGAAATGGCGAACAGTGCTAATGGATCGCTGACTCAGATTATAGGAACACTCTCAAACTATCGTGAAAAATGAGCGCATTACAGAATTTAGAGGAACTGTTTGTCAAGTATCAGCGTCTCAATCAGATTCTCAAAGATAACTGGAACGATTCCACACAGGAGGCTTTCGATGGTAACCACCTCACTCCTATTCTGACAGAATGGAGCCAATATCATAGCAGCGTTTCAGATATGAAATCCCGCTATGACAGCACCCGGCGCGAACTGGAGCAGGATATGGGCGCCATTGAACGCGAATGTAATGAAATACTGAATGATGGAGGAGAATGCCGACTAAATGGATGTTCAATATACGGCGCGTATTGCAAGCGCGGAGTCATGGATATGGTCAGAAACATCATTGTCGATCCCGGTGAAGTGAATCATCTTGACAAGGACGATTTGAAATTCATGTTTATTGGTCGTTTCCCGTCAATGGATGATGTTGAAGAACCGTTCCTTGAAGATACTATTTCAATATACTGATCTTTAGCTTATGGTGAAAATTGAAGAATTCTCTGCCAAAGTAGTAAGTAGTAGGTCATTTGAGCTTTTCATATCTATAGTTATACTGCTGAATTCCTTTCTGATCGGGGTTCAAACCACTTCAAACAGCAGCGGAATTGAATTCATACAGAAAATCATTCTGTATATTTTCACATTTGAGATTGCCATACGTGCCATTGCTGCAAAAACGGCAAAAAAATTTTTCGGCAGTGGTTGGAATATCTTTGATTTAAGCCTTGTTTTGATTGGTTGGCTTCCGGTTTCAATAGCAGGCGACAATGCGGCCGCATTGATTGCATTAAGGGTATTGCGTGTATTCCGAGTGCTGCGATTGTTGCGCTCAGCTAAAGAATTGAAGCTGATAGTATCGGTTCTCATAAAGTCGATGCGGTCTATGGTCTATAACGGAATTCTGTTCTTGATATTTGTATATCTGTATGCGGTAGCCGGTGTGACAATGTTTCGACTACCTGATCCTGCAAAACTCCAAGGGGAGAGATTATATCAGTATGAACAATTGATGAAGAATGCGCCCAATTCTCCCGAGAACTCTCCGGATCCGTTTGAAAACATCTCAGAAGCTTTATTTACTTTATTCCGGGCTTCGACAGGGGAGGATTGGACTGATTTACGCTACAACCTTATTTCAGCTTATGACTATGGCTTCATTGCTGTACATCCAAGAGCGGTAACTTTATACTTTGTTTCATGGTTTTGCCTTTCAGCTTTCCTGTTGCTGAATCTCGTAACCGGTGCCGTGATCAACAACTATCAGATTTCAATAGAGGAAGAAGAGCGAAGGAATGGTTCGCCTAATTAAAGATGTCTTCAATAAGACAAATAGTTTTGGAGCTTAGTGCGCGTAAACGCCACGGCGGGGTACGTAAATTCTCCTCGTTCATGATAAAAGATTTGTGAAAGTTGTTGTTATTTTATACCTTTGCATTCTAAAAACAAGATAGTTATGGCCACTCCTATAAAACAAGTTCCCATACTTTCCGGTGAACTGGCTGAGGCGTTTGTTCGCGAAGCCGACGAAAATGAAAAGCAACCGAGATTCAGACTCTCTCCCGAACGCGAGGAAAGAGTTAGAAAGGTAATGAATCAGTTACGAGAGTTTAGATTCCCATGGGATAAAGAATAGTTTTGATGTTTTCAATTTACGATGACTGTCGGTTTGCAAAATTGACAAGAGGTCTAATCTCCAACTGCAAACCATTTTCTTGTGGAGATTCAGATTTGGATGATTTCTTCTATTCTGATGCCCTTGCTTATGAGACAGATTTGATGGGTAAGACCTATTGCTGGGTTCTCAAAGATGATGTTACGCATGTTGTTGGATTTGTAACCCTTGCGAATGCGGGTATCCAAACTACACACATGCAGAATAATTCCAAGCGGCATCTGAATAAATCAATAGCTTATAATAAACAGGGCAGAACGTATCCGGCTGTTCTTATAGGTAGAATTGCTGTTGCCAATGAATTTCAGGGAAAAGAATTCCGAGTTGGCTCACAAATGATGGAATTTGTTAAGGATTGGTTCGTGGCTGATGATAATAAAACGGGATGTCGCTATGTGTTGGTTGATGCAATGAATACAGAACACACTTTGAATTATTATGAGAGAAACGACTTTAAGCCACTGTTTCGGAGAGAAAAAGATGAACGCGATTTTTATCACATCAAGGATGAAGACGAATTGAAGACAAGGATGTATTATTTTGACTTGTTGCTCTTGAAATGAGTTGCAACGATTCAATGGAAATAAAAAGGCCGGTGAGTCAAAACACAGCCTCTGGTTAAATGGGTTGATGATTAAAAGTTGAACCTACCTTTTGTTTTTCAGATAAGTTTGCGGAGTTTTGCTTGATTTTTGGTCTTATTTGTGCTATCTTTGCACGCGTGATAACTGAAAATATTACTGAAAGATGAAAAAGTTAGAAAGTATAGTAGCAGAAAAGCTGTTGAACATTAGTGCGATAAAGTTACAACCCGAGGTGCCGTTTGTATGGGCGTCAGGATGGAATTCGCCTATATATACAGATAACCGTAAGACTTTGTCGTATCCGGAGCTACGCACTTTCATAAAGGTTGAACTGTGTCGTGTCATTATGGAGAACTTCGAGAAGCCCGATGCCATTGCCGGCGTTGCCACCGGGGCCATTGCCCAGGGTGCGTTGGTGGCCGATACGCTCGGACTCCCATACGTCTATGTCCGTTCGACTCCGAAGGATCATGGTCTGGAGAATCTGATTGAGGGAAATCTGATGCCGGGTCAGAAAGTTGTGGTCATAGAGGATCTTATTTCTACGGGAGGCAGTAGCCTGAAGGCTGTCGAGGCTATCCGTAATGCCGGATGCGAAGTTGTCGGTATGGCGGCTATTTTCACGTATGGATTCCCTGTGGCTGTCAAGCGATTCAGTGATGCCGGAGTGAAACTGATTACTCTGAGCAACTATAATTCGATGCTTGATGCCGCTCTGGAAAGCGAATATATCAATCCTAACGACCTTGAGACCCTTAAGCAATGGCGTAAGGACCCAGCCAACTGGGTGCCTGACCGCAAAACAGAGTAAACATATCACTGCCCGCATAGCAAAAAGACCAAATTATGACAACATATTCAAGTAAACCGGCAGTCATTCCGATGCCGGCAGAGGCTGTATACGAAAGAGTGAGCGACATTGAGTCGTTTGAAAACCGGATTAAAGAACTCCCCGAGGATGTTCGTGCAAAGATGGGCGAGGTGCGGTTTACGCATGACGCAATAATAATCAATTCGGCTCCGGTTGGCGAGATGACCCTCAATGTCAGCGAACGTGTGCCCGGTAAGCGTATTGCATTTAGTGTGGCTAATGCGCCCGTCCCTTTGGTTATGTCGATAAATTTGTCGGAAAAAGACGCGGCTTCGACTGAAGTGGTGACATCTATCGACGTTGACATGCCGGCTATGCTTCGTCCGATGGTTGGTCCGAAGCTTCAGCAAGCTGCTGAAAAATTCGGCGATATGATTAAAAACATTGCCGTATTACAGTAAGATATACACTAAAAATTATCGAGACAGCATGGCTTCAAAATTATGGGAGAAATCGGTTACGGTAAGCCGCGATGTTGAAGATTACACCGTAGGTCTGGACCGCGAGATGGATCTTTACCTGGCGCGTTACGACGTGCTTGGTTCGTTGGCGCATATCACTATGCTTGAGTCCATCGGACTCTTGACAAGCGAAGAGTTGGGTGTGCTGACCACGGAGCTCCGAGGCATCTATGATGTTATTGACCGAGGTGACTTTAAGATTGAAGACGATGTTGAAGATGTCCATTCGCAGGTGGAGCTAATGCTGACACGCAAGCTTGGAGATGTAGGTAAAAAAATTCACTCCGGGCGTTCGCGAAACGATCAGGTGTTGGTCGACCTTAAGCTTTTCATCCGGTCACGGATTGAGGATGTGGTCGATGCCATGACCTGGCTGTTCAATGCACTGATTGCACAGAGCGACAGATATAAGGATGTGTTGATGCCGGGTTACACTCATTTGCAGGTGGCCATGCCGTCGTCGTTCGGACTTTGGTTCGGCGCTTACGCCGAATCGCTTGTTGACGATTTGACCGTCTTGAAGGCCGCATATTCCGTGGCTAATAGAAATCCATTGGGCTCGGCCGCCGGATATGGCTCGTCGTTTCCTTTGGACCGGTCGATGACCACCCGTTTGCTCGGATTTGATTCGATGGCATATAATGTGGTATATGCCCAGATGGGGCGCGGTAAGGTGGAGCGTATTGTTGCCCAGGCTTTAGGCTCGGTAGCCGCAACTGTCGCAAAGTTGGCATTTGATGCCTGCATGTTTAATTCGCAGAATTTCGGATTCGTCAAGCTCGCCGACCGCTATACCACCGGGTCTTCGATTATGCCGCATAAGAAAAATCCCGATGTGTTTGAACTTACGCGTGCAAAGTGTAATAAGATTCAAGCTCTTCCGTATGAAATTACTTTGATAACCAACAATCTGCCTTCGGGATATTTTCGTGACCTTCAGCTGGTTAAAGAGAATTTCCTGCCGGCGTTTGACTCGCTTATCGACATATTGTCCATGGTGACGAGGATGGTGAGCGAAATAGAGGTCAACAAATCTATTCTTGATGATCCGCGTTATCGGTTGATGTTCTCTGTCGAGGAGGTCAACAGGCTTACCCTTGCCGGAATGCCTTTCCGTGATGCATATAAAAAGGTTGGACTTGATATTGAAAAGGGTGAATTTGAGCCGAATTACGAGTTAAACCATACGCATGAGGGGTCGATCGGCAATTTATGCAATGATAAGATCAGTCAGCTTTATAAAGAGACACTCTCGTCGTTTGATTTTGATAAATTTCACCGGGCATTTGAGAGCCTTTTAGGTAAACAATGAAGTTTTTTAGAATTCTGCTGATTTTGTTGGCCGTCTGCGTCGGGGTCTCTTCCTGCGACGAAGCCGATGATTCGCGTATTCCTTACATGGAGGTCAACATCGACCTTACCACTTTAGGTTATTGGAACACGTATGGTGTGTCGGCTTTGGGCATGTCGCGGCGTTTCATTCGTCAGGATAAGGTGCCTTCAAACTTCCCATATACGGCCACCACTTTTACCGGTTACGGCGGCGTGTTGCTTGTTACGGATATTCAGAATTATCCATTGGTCTACGATTTGTCGTGTCCGGTTGAAAAGAGCGCAACAGTCCGTGTCGAGTTTGATTCAGAAACTCTGTTGGCTCGGTGCCCAAAGTGCCATTCCGAATATAATGTATGTGAATTTTATGGTAGTCCTGTATCAGGCGAAGCATACACTAAGAAGTGGAGTCTGCGGCGATATAGGGCTTTGCCTTCCTCCGAGGGAGGATATAGAATAATCAACGGTAATTAAATAATGCGTAAAGAGGATTTGAAGATAGTGTTTTTCGGCACACCCGAATTTGCGGTAGCGAGTCTCGACAGGCTTTATAAAGGGGGATATAATATAGCTGGAGTAGTGACGATGCCCGATAAACCGGCCGGACGTGGCCATAAGTTGCTGTTTTCTCCGATAAAGCAATATGCGCTTGAGCATGGGCTAAGGTTGATGCAGCCTGTCAATCTGAAAAGTCCGGAATTTGTAGAAGAACTCAAAAGTATAGCGGCCGATCTGTTTATAGTGATAGCTTTTCGTATGCTCCCCGAAGTGGTTTGGGCGATGCCTCCATTGGGAACGTTCAATCTTCACGCGTCGCTGTTGCCGAAATATCGTGGAGCCGCCCCGATTAACTGGGCGGTTATCAACGGAGACGATAAGACGGGAGTGACAACCTTCTTCCTAAAACATGAGATAGATACCGGTGACATAATAGATCAGGTGGCCGTCGACATTCTGCCTGATGACAATGTCGGCGATGTGCACGACCGTCTAATGGAGCTTGGCGCGGAGCTGACAGTCAGGACTGTTGACCGTATAATCGGAGGAAATCTGTCAGCCACTCCGCAAGATGAACTGACTGCGGGCATAGAACCGACATCTGCTCCCAAGATATTTAAGGAGACATGTCTGATTGACTGGCGCCAGCCGGCCGTAAAAGTAAATAATTTAGTGCGCGGGTTGTCGCCGTATCCGGCGGCATGGACGCAATTGCTGAGAGATGGCGAGTCAGAGCCGGTGCAGATGAAGGTGTTTGAGACATCGCCCGGTGAGGCTACGGCTCTCGCTCCCGGAACAATCAAAATTAGCGACGGACATCTTTTCGTGGCATGTTCCGACCGGCTTTTGGAGATAAAGTCGCTACAGCTTGCCGGCCGTAAACGGATGTCGGCTTCTGACTTTCTGCGGGGCTGCGATTTGTCGGCATCCCGCATTGTTATGCCGGATTGATATGTCGGTGCGCTATTGCGCAGGTTGGGAAAAAAGCGTAACTTTGCACCGTGAAAATAAAAAAGTAACCCCAACAAAAGAGCATTGAGATATGATAAACAGAATTTTGATAAGGATGAAGGTGGTACAGATGCTGTACTCATATCTGTTGACGAGGACTGACTTCAAGATTTTGCCACCTCCGGCTCCGGGTGCTTCACGCGATAAGCGATATGCCTACTCTGTTTATTCCGAACTGTTGCTTTTATTGCTGGATTTATCCGGTTTTCATGCGGTTTATCCCGAAGGCTCATCTTTGCCCCGTTTTGAATCATATAGCCGTCGCGGCCGTTTGGTCGACTTCACCCGCATAGCATCCGCCGTTGCTGGAGGCTCTGATGAAATTAAAGAGATGGCCCTTCAAAAAAAATCATTTGTAGAGGCTCTCAATCCCATCCGTGCCAAACTCGTTGCCTCTGTTACAGAATCTTCACTTTATAAAGAGTTTACAAGAAAGCGTAAAGAGATTGAAATTCAGGATGAAGCGCAATTGTGGCAAACGCTTTTCCATACGGTCGTACTTCGTGACAAAGATGTCAAAGCTTTGATTGATGGCGATTCTGATTTTACTTATGTCGGATACGAGCAGGGAGTTGCAATGTTTGAGCGCACTTTAAACGACTTTTCGTCAGTAAGAAGCTCCCTTGTTGAAGCCCGTAAGTCGCTCAATGCCGCGCTTGATAAATCATACGAGCTATACCATAGCCTTTTGCAACTTATGGTTGACATCACGCGCTTGCGTGAGCTTCAGCTTGATGAAGCTCGGCATAAATATGTACCGTCGCATGACGATTTGAATCCGAACACCCGTTTTGTCGACAACATGTTTATCAAGGCGCTTGCTGAAAATGCAGATATGCAGGCTTATCTTGATGAAAATCCGGTTTCCTGGTTAGATTACGATGTCACTCTACGGCATTTGCTCGATAAAATACGCGAAAGTGACACATATAAGGAATATATGGCCGCGCCATCGACCGATATGGCCGCCGATTGTGATTTCTGGTACACCGTGTTTAAAAATATAATCATTGACTCCGATGAACTTGCAGAAGCTCTTGAGGAGCAGTCGGTATATTGGAACGATGATGTCAATATAATGGGCTCTTTTGTCCTTAAGACCATAAAAAGATTTGCCTCGGCAAAAGATGTTAAAGAAGTCCACTTGTTGCCCAAGTATAAAGATGACGAAGACATGCGCTTCGGCCCGCAACTGTTTGAAGCCGCTATCCGTTCACAAGACGAATACCGCGCCATGATTGATGCGCGCTTGGTCAATAGTTCGTGGGATCCCGAACGTCTTGCGTTTATGGATATAGTCATATTAGTGGCCGCTATAGCCGAACTCCTTAATTTTGAGAGTATTCCCACGCTTGTCACGGTTAATGAATATACCGAAATAGCAAATTACTATTCGACTACGAAGAGCGGTCAGTTCATCACCGGAATGCTTTATGGAATAATCAACAGTCTAAAAAATGATGGACTTCTTGTGAAAGAGTGAAATATCTTTCTTATATTTGTGAAATAATCAGGAAATTAACATTTAACATACAAACTCATGCTTTACAACTTAATCACCCTTCAGGACGTTGCAGGAACTGCTGAAGGCGGCGGTGCCGGAATGATAAATTTTGTGTTTATTATTTTAATCATTGTTATTTTCTACTTCTTTATGATGCGTCCGCAGCAGAAGAAGCAGAAGGAAATCAGAAAATTCCGCGAAAATCTCGCCAAGGGTGACAGAGTGATTACAGCCGGTGGAATTTATGGGAAGATCCGTGAAATAAAGGAGAATACATTCGTTGTAGAGATAGCTGACGGAGTTAAGATTACAATTGACAAACAGTCGGTATATCCCTCTGCCGCACAGGCTCAGGAAGCTTCGCAACAGAATGCTGAAAGTCCGGCCAACAAGTAAGTCGGGCTGCGTTCTTTCTGTGACATGTCGCTAAAGGAGCAACTTTTAACCGCGTATACCCGCGTGTATGAAGCCGTCACTTCCGCCAAAGGGCGCGAAGTGGGGCTTTTTTTGCTTTTTTTAGTCGTGTCTTATATCTTTTGGCTCCTTTTGACGCTTAACCATGAGGTTCAGGAAGATGTAGAAGTGCCAATCAGCATAGTCAATGTGCCTGATAGCGTGACTTTCATTTCCGATGTGCCCGCCGCTGTAAAAGTGAGCGTCCGCGACAAAGGCTCGGCTTTAATCAGGCATCGAATGGGCGGTGTAAAGCCGATGAAACTTGATTGGAAGGACTATGCGTCGAGCGGCTCCAAATTTATGATGGGAAAGGTCGATTTGGGAGCCCGCCTGCGCGATTATTTCGGTTCATCGTCGCAGATAGTCACTGTTGTTCCTGATTCTATACGAATCAATTACACCACTGACCCCGGGCGCAAAGTGCCCGTGTTAGTGAGGGCTGATGTCCATGCGGCATTCGGAAGTGTGGTCAACGGCCCTTTGACTATTGACACCGACTCTGTGACTTTATACGCTCTTAATGATTTGCCTCTTGACCTGAACGCCGTAGAGACAATTCCGATAGTTCGGTCAAATCTTAGCGATACGTCGAGGATTACGGTGCGTATTGACCCTATACCGGGAGTTAGAATCATACCGGACCAGGTTACGATAACTGTGCCCGTCGAACCTCTTATTGCACGTAAGCAGATGGCTCCTGTTGTGGTTAAGGATGTGCCGGAAGGTAAGGGATTGCTGACGTTCCCGTCAAAAATAGAGGTGTCATATCTCGTTCCTATGAGCGCGTATAATTCTGAGCCGTTTGATATTAAGGCTTACGTCATGTTTGATGATGCCGTGCGCTCCACAACATCCAAAATCCCCGTTAAGCTGTCGCTTATTCCGGATTTATACCGCAATGTCAGTGTGTCGCCGGATAGCGTAGAGTACATAATTGAGCAAAAGCATTGATTATGTCGCGTCGTCGTCTTATAGCAGTGACTGGTGGAATTGGTAGCGGCAAATCCGTGGTGTCCCATATTTTGACGGTCATGGGCTATCCTGTTTATGACTGTGATTCCCGCGCTAAGGCTCTAATGGATAAGTCGGTTCTGATTAAGAGCCGTATTGCGTCAAAGGTTTCAGACACGGCAATTAACCCTGACGGAACAATTGACCGCATTAAGCTTGCGCAGGTCGTGTTTGCCGATAGGGATAAACTTAATGCGTTAAATGAGATAGTACATGGTGCTGTCAGAGAAGACATTTTGGATTGGGCCGAATCATGCTGTCAGGATGTCTGCTGGATAGAAAGTGCCATAATTTATGAGAGCGGAATAGATCGGATGGTCGACGAAGTTTGGTCGGTCGAAGCTCCGGAGGAATTACGAATCGAGCGAGTGATGTCGCGCAATGCTATGTCAAAAGAGGCTATTTTAGCCCGAATCAAATCGCAGGCTCCGCTTGCAGACAGGAAGGAACATCATTTTACGCATATTTTAGTCAACGACGGTGTTAGGGCTCTTTTGCCTCAAATGCTGCAATTGTTGACACGGTTGCATTTAATCAGAAATTAAACAAGTTCTAAATATGGCAGATACAGTAGCACAATTTGACGCGGCATTGGCGATGTGTCGCGATTTGTTTGAAAAAAAGCTAAAGGATTATGGCGCATCGTGGCGCATTATGCGTCCGGAGTCGCTGACTGACCAAATATACATAAAAGCTAACCGTATACGCTCGCTTGAGACTAAAAAGGAGTCAAAAGTTGACGAAGGAATTCTGCCGGAATTTATCGGAATTGTTAATTATGGAGTCATAGGCCTTATTCAACTTGAACTCGGATATGCCGACACTGAGGACCTTTCTGCCGAAGAGGCTTTGGCCGCCTACGATAAGCATGTCAAACGCACTCGAGAACTGATGTTGGCTAAAAACCATGACTATGACGAAGCTTGGCGTCTGATGCGGGTTCAGTCGTACACCGACATTATCCTGCAAAAGATATTCCGAACCAAACAGATTGAGGATAATCAGGGCCGGACATTGGTGTCGGAAGGTGTGGATGCCAACTATCAGGACATGATTAATTACTCAATATTCGCTATAATTAAGCTTACCGAATGATGTCGTCGGATATTGATAAAAAGCAGACGGTAAAGTCAGGTTTTTTCGTTCGATTCAGAGGGCTGTTTGTGTGGCTATGCCGTCTGATTGTGGGATTGACATTCATCGTGTCCGGAATGTCTAAAATGATTGACATTTGGGGCTTTATATACAAAATAGACCAGTATCTTAACGTTTGGGGCTATCCCCAGCCACAAAGTTTGGTGTTTACAGGTGCGGCCGCGCTGTCCGGTATAGAATTTGTTCTTGGATTTCTTATGTCGCTTGGATGCTACAGAAAGCTTGTAACTTGGGTGATGACATTAATTATGCTGTTTTTTACCCCTTTGACTCTTTATGTGGCCTTAGTTAATCCGGTTCCTGACTGCGGTTGTTTCGGCGATTTCATAGTGATGAGTAATACGGCTACTTTTTTCAAAAATGTGGTTATACTGATTTTGCTGATATATCTTTTGATAAATAACATTAAGGTAGATGGCCTGTTGACCAGATATTCCCAATGGCTTGTCGGATGGATATGTGCGTTTTACATGATTGCCGTGGGTATGATAGGCTATACCATACAGCCTCTGATTGACTTCCGCCCATATAAAGTAGGAACGTTACTTGTTAAGTCTGATTCTGATTACGACTCAGGGGTTACTTTCCGGTTTATCTATGAGAAGGATGGAGAGAGACGTTCATTTACTTCCGACAGTCTGCCGGATGACACTTGGACGTTTGTCGACCGTGAAATAGCATCCGGTTCGCTTGCTTTACAGGATAGCGGTGCTGAGTTTACAGTCTACGATTCAGATGGCGAAGACGCTACGGCAGAAGCTATTACCGGCGAAGGTGAAGAACTGATTTTGATGATTCCGGAAATGAAAGAGATAGACGTTTCATCGACTTACGTGATCAATGAGATGGCACGCTATGTCTCCGACCGGGGAGGCTCTTTCATCGGCGTTCTTGGAACCGACTCCGCCGGACTTGAATTGTGGCGCGATCTGTCGATGGCATCATATCCGCTATATACGGCTGAAGATACGTCTATTAAGGAGGTGGCCCGAGGATCGGCCTCTTTCGTCTACCTTCGCGACGGGGTGATACAGTGGAAGCGTACATTGTCGTCGATCGATACCGACCTCCTTGACAGCTCAGTGGAAGATAAAGACGTGCTTGAGACGCTTTATTTCCCCGGAGAAAGATATTTCTTTATGTTAGCCGGTCTATTTCTGGGGCTCGTGGTTATAGTTTTTGCTCTTGACCGCAGCGGACGGGCAGTTAAATTGCATTTCTCGCGGAAGAATCAGAAAAAATGAGTAATTTTGCAATTGGCATAACCTAATAAAATTCATATAAAATGAGAAAGAACATTGTTGCCGGAAACTGGAAGATGAACACTACTCTCCAGGAAGGCGTGGCTTTGGCCAAGGAAGTAAATGAGGCAGTGAAGGGCGCAGAACTTAAATGCGATGTTGTAATATGCGTTCCCTTTACGCATCTCGCTTCCATAAATGAAGTGATTGATCCCGCCAAGCTTGGCCTTGGTGCTGAGAACTGCGCCGACCACAAGTCTGGTGCATACACCGGCGAAGTTTCTGCTTCAATGGTTTCGTCAACCGGTGCCACTTACGTTATTCTCGGACACTCAGAGCGTCGTCAGTATTATGGCGAGACTTCCGAGACTCTGAAAGAGAAAGTTGCCTTGGCTTTTGAAAATAAATTGACTCCTATTTTCTGTATAGGTGAGGTTCTTGAGGAACGTGAGAACGGCACTTATCACGAAGTAGTAAAAGCTCAGGTTGAAGATGCTCTCTTCCATCTGTCGGCTGACGACTTCAGCAAAATTGTCCTCGCTTACGAGCCAGTATGGGCCATTGGTACCGGTAAAACCGCTACTGCTGACCAAGCAGAAGAGATTCACGCTTACATCCGTGGATTGATTGCCGACAAGTATGGCAAGGAAGTGGCTGAAAACACTTCAATTCTGTATGGCGGAAGCTGCAAGCCTTCAAATGCAAAGGAACTTTTCGAGAAGCCTGATGTTGACGGTGGTCTCATCGGTGGCGCATCTCTTGACGCTCCTTCATTCATGGGTATTGTGAATGCATTTTAAGTTTTGACTGAATATGAGTTTTGACCCTCGCCCCGAAAACGGACGGGGGTCAAAATTTTTTCCTTATTAATTAATAGGACAATGGCTCCAACCACTGAAATATGCTGCATAGGACATGTCACTCTTGACAAAATCGTGACACCTAATATGTCTGTCAACATGCCCGGAGGAACTTCGTTTTATTTTGCCAATGCCATAAGCCATCTTCCCCACAAAGGTTTTAGACTTGTTACTGCTGTTGGCGAGACGGAGATTGGGGCGGTAGACAAAATTCGTGAGCTTGGAATTGATGTAAAAACGTTGCCGAGCCGTAAGTCAGTCTGCTTTGAAAATATCTACGGTGAAAATCAGAACGACCGAACCCAGAGAGTATTGGCTAAGGCAGATCCGTTCACTGTCGAAGGCCTGAAAGATGTGGATGCAAAAATTTATCACTTAGGAAGTCTGTTGGCCGACGACTTTTCGCTTGACGTGATAAAATATCTGTCGACTAAAGGTGTTTTGTCGGTCGATGTGCAGGGCTATCTACGCGAAGTCAGAGGCGAGCAGGTCGTAGCTGTCGACTGGCCTGAAAAGATAGAAGCCTTAAAATATATTGACATACTTAAGGCCAATGAAAAAGAGATGGTAGTGCTGACCGGATGCTCCGACCCGAGGGAGGCCGCCGTTAAGCTTGCGGGGTGGGGCGTTAAAGAAGTGTTGCTGACGCTTGGCAGTGAGGGCTCGGTTATATATGCGGAAGGCAAATTCTATGACATACCGGCATATACCCCCGAGCGGATTGTCGACGCAACTGGATGTGGCGATACGTACATGACCGGCTATCTGTATATGCGCAACAAGGGCGCGTCATACTATGATGCCGGATGCTTTGCGGCGGCCATGTGCTCCATTAAGTTGGCCGGTTCAGGGCCGTTTAACGGCACGGAAGAGGATGTGCTCAAAATGATGCAGTCCGGGCTCTAAATCCGCTTACTAACCACCATGAACGAATAAATCAATACCACAAAGTAGCCTACTGTCGGAATGAGGAATGCCGTCGACATAGAGGTCATATCGGCTAAAAAACCCATGGACAGAGTGCCTACGGCCCCCCCTAAAGGCGTCATCATAAGGAATGATGACGCTATTTTTGTAGATGAACCGAGTCCGCGGATGCATATTGAAAAAATTGTGGGGAACATAATGGCCTCAAACGCATAACATGCAAACAGCCCGGCTTTTGACAGCCCCCCTATATTGGCTGAAATTAGTGCGGCGCCGATTACTGTCATAAATGCGCAAAACAGCAGAACCTTTTCGGCCGGAATTTTACTCATAATCCAACTCCCGAGAATGCGACAAGTCATAAACAGTCCCAAACCACCGAATGCAAGGAGTAGAGAAGCGGTGCGCGGTGTCATCCAACCGTCGTCGGTGACATAGTTGATGAAGAAGCTGTTTATAGATATTTCTGCAATTTCATAACAGAACAGTGCGAACAATCCAAGCATGAAGCCTTTGTTTGCAATTAGGCGCTTCATTATGCCTCCTGAAGTTTCACTTGTGGCATCGGTGGTTATCTCCGGCAATTTAACTCTGCAGAATACAAGTGCTGCTAAGAGCACCACGATTCCCATAGCAGCGTACGGAACTGCCACCGGCACGGCTTCTTCTCCTTCCGAAGTGAAAAGCAAACTGCCTACAATAGCCGGCCCGAGAATACAACCGAGTCCGTTGAATGACTGCGACAGGTTCAGCCGGCTTGCGGCAGTATCGTGCGAGCCAAGTTCGGTCACGTAAGGATTTGCCGCAGTCTCAAGTATTACGAGTCCACATCCTATAACGAACAGAGAGATAAGGAAAGAATTGAACGACATCATCTGTTCGCTCGGAATGAACAGCAACGAGCCGATGCCGAAAAACAGCAGTCCTAACACGACGCCTTTGCGATACCCCCACTTGTTAATGAACAGTCCCGCAGGTATGGCCATCAGAAAGTATCCAACGTATGTTGTGGCTTGAATCATCGCCGACTGTCCAATGCTGACTCCGTAGTCTGCTTGAAAGTGTTTGTTAAGCACGTCGAGGATTGAACGGGCGAAACCCCACATGAAGAAAAGCGAGGTGACGAGAATGAAGGGGATTAAGTATTCTTTTTTTACCAGCGACAATGTGCCGGAACGTTTGCTGACAGATGTTTCCATTGGTTGAGGTTAAAATAATAAAGGACGGACACCGACTTAGTGATGTCCGCCCTAAATGCGGTTATTACCGGGGAGCCGGCCGTTTTTAAGCCATTTGCTGAATATGGCTGTGTTTATTGTTTCAGCTATCGAAATAAGGGGTGCGGTTAACGCACGGATTATTTATTATTTGCTTGCGATAGTGTCGCTTACGGTAAGACGGGCGCGACCTTTTGCGCGACGGCGAGCCAATACTTTGCGGCCGTTGGGGGTCGACATACGTTCACGGAATCCGTGCTTGTTCACTCTTTTTCTGTTAGAGGGCTGAAATGTTCTTTTCATCGTAGTATAATGTTTTTATTTTTATTGTCTGTGAATTAAGCGAGTGCAAAATTACATAAAACATTTTATTATTGCAAAACATTCTCCAAAATTTTGCTCGAGTCGTCTGCTAAAATCGGCGTGGCTGACGGTTGGTCGCCATTTTATGCATCCTAAAGTGTCTAAGAATCTTATCATATATTATGGGCAGGCTCTTAAAATGCAAAACCGGCGACGTGGAAGCTATGACGTCGCCGGAGCCAATTGTTTTTGAAGCAAATATTAAAAATGTAATTTATTATTTACACATTTATATGTTCGGTTCATGTGGACTAATCGTCAAGTAAATCCTTAATGGCATCCGGTTGGATGTTGCCTGTAAACAGTATTGCTGTGATTTCTTGATTGTCTGGGTCGTCTTTAATGAATAAGATTTCAGAATACGAAGAAACGTTCTCTCTTGATGGCATTCCAAACATTCTGGTAATCTTCCCGTCGTTTTGAATGCGCGAGATAAGTTTCATGTCGACGTTTAGCGTTTGGATTTCGGAGCGAATCTTATTGTAAGACTCTTCATCCTCATCGGAATTCAGTACTTCGATGCTGTTAAGTTGCGATAATATCTGATTGATATTGGTTGATGTATATGAAAGATCTTCTGCTTTTGACAGCATCTCACTTGACAGATAGGAGTATTCAACCTGCGGTAGGCTTGCCAATTTTTCAAGTACGGCATTTTGAGCAGAAGCTATCGCCGGTGCCGTAAGTGCAAAGGTGAGAAGAATTTTCTGTATGTAGGATTTAAAATGTGCCATCTTATCTTCATTTATGTGATAAAAACGAAAATCGGTTTTCGACCGGTTTAAATTCTTGTTAGGTCTGCATGGTTGTCGGGTATGGCCGAGATGCCTTCGCTTCCGTCGTCGGTTGTTTCGGGGTCTGACGCATCAATGTCGATAGAGTCAAGGAGTTCTTTGGAAAGTATTGAATTTAACATCTGACATGATTCTTTCATTGCTCTGTCAGCATCTTTAAGGCCTTGTGCCAAAGTCATAATAGCCTCTACGGAGCGGCGCGACGCTTCTTCGGGGTCGGTTATCTCATATGGATTAGTCCGCTTCTCCGTCAAAAGGAATGTAGCTATTGACGCTACGATTGTCACCGAAGCCGCTATTCCGGCAAAAGCAATCCATCGGTTGCCTCGCTTGCTGACTTTCTCCTTGTGTGCCAGACGGTCGATGTCGTCAGATAACATTTTCTTTAGGCCGTCCGGAACGTTGATGTCCGGCTTGGATGAAAGCGACAATATTATGTCGGCATACTCGGTCAGTTCTTCCGGCAAAGGTTTTGTCTCGGACAAAAGTTGCCGAAGCTCAATCTCGTCGGACAACGAACTCAGTCCGCTGTCATAAAGGCTTAGGAGCCTTTTGATTTGTAGGATGTTAGAGTTCATGTAATTGCTTGTATAATTCTTTTAGTTTTCGCCGTGCCCTTGACAGGATTTGGCGAACGTTATCTTCTTTCAAACCTGTGACGGAAGCTATTTCACCTACAGAGCAGTCGGCTTGTGATCTGAGAAGCAGAATACGCCTTTCGTTGTAGGTCAAAGACTTCGTTAACTCCATGACTTGGGCTAAGGTGTCAGCCTGTTCGACTTTCAAAGCTATGTCGGTGCCGTTGTCCGGACTATTCGTTCCGGTCGCTTCTATTGGTTCGCCGAGATACGGACGGCGCCTTATGATGTCAATGGCGTGGTGTCTTACGGTGGTTGTCAAGTAAGCCTTAATGTCTGATACCTTTTCGAGCGCATCGCGGTGTTCCCAGATGTCGGCTACAGACTCTTGAAGCGAGTCGAGTGCGTCATCGCGGTCATGTGTGACATAGAACGCCGTCCGGTACATGGCATCGGAGTGGGCGAGAACAAGACGTTTGAAGCTTACAGTGTCCATCACGATATTATTGACGTGGTCGGCGGACTAAGTGTGACAGTATATGATAGGTTTTTAACGCGTTTTAATATTTTTGCCCCATCGCGATTGTTGGAGAGCGTTCATTTTTGCTTCGGATGGATTATCGCATGGATGCCAGAACGTCGACCCGCCGAGCTCGTCGGGCAAAAATTGCTGGCGGACAAAATTCCCGGGGAAGTCATGCGCGTAAAGGTAGTTTTTGCCGTAGTCCAGCTCTTTCATCAGTTTGGTAGGTGCGTTTCTTAAATGCAGGGGTACGGGCATATTTCCCGTTTCGTCTACTTTGCGCATTGCCGCGTCAATAGCCATGTATGCCGAATTGCTTTTTGGGGATGTGGCCAGATATATTGTGCATTCGGCGAGGGGAATTCGGCCTTCGGGCCATCCGATTTTATGTATTACGTCGAAGGTGGCATTGGCTAAAAGCAATGCATTTGGATTGGCAAGCCCAATATCCTCGGCGGCCAGTATGACGAGTCGCCTGGCAATGAATTCGGGGGCTTCACCTCCCGCTATCATTCGTGCAAGCCAGTATATGGCCGCGTCGGGGTCGCTGCCTCTGATGCTCTTGATGAAGGCAGATATGATGTCGTAGTGCATCTCGCCGTTTTTGTCGTAAGCGGTCGGATTTTCCTGAAGTCTCTCAGTGACGGCTTGGTCGTCTATGACTATAGTCTCTCCGGGGCGCGTCGACTGCTCGAGCAAATCGAGAATGTTGAGCAGCTTGCGAGCATCACCTCCGGCAAACCGGAATAAAGCCTTGGTGCTTTTTACGTCTACTTTGCGCTTTGATAGGATTTCGTCGGAGGTTAAGGCGCGATTAAGAAGTTCGTTCAATTGGCAGTCTTCGAGAGGCCGGAGGACGTAGACTTGAGCCCTCGACAGTAAAGGACGGATTACTTCAAATGACGGATTTTCAGTCGTTGCGCCGATAAGAGTCACGATTCCGCTTTCGACCGCGCTTAACAGGCTGTCTTGCTGAGCCTTGTTGAACCGATGTATTTCATCGATGAACAGAATGGGCCTCCC
Organism: uncultured Muribaculum sp.; assembly: GCA_964543345.1. Classification (GTDB taxonomy): domain Bacteria; phylum Bacteroidota; class Bacteroidia; order Bacteroidales; family Muribaculaceae; genus Muribaculum. Next base: position 62,037 of record CAZIXM010000010.1, read on the forward strand.
TTTTGAAAACATGCTTTGTGCATCGGCTTTGCATCTGTCCAACACTTCCCTGACCTCCTTTACTCCGGAATGCACAGCGCTGAGAGTGTAAAAGGAAGAGCTTGTCGTATTGGCTATTATCTTGGCGAGCGTAGTTTTCCCGACACCGGGAGGCCCCCAAAGAATAAATGATGCCACATGCCCGGTATCTATCATGCGTCGCAGTATCGAGTCGGGTCCTACCAAATGTGTCTGTCCGATATATTCGTCAAGCGTTTTAGGACGCATCCGTTCAGCTAAAGGGGCATTCATACGTGATTAAGGGCTTGTTTAATAATAAATCCAAATTAGTAATTAGGGATGCAAAATTAAGAATAATAGGCTGATTGACCTCGTGTGTCGGTGTTAATTCTGCTTAATATGTTAACGGAGGCGTTGTTAATTCCATAATTTTATATAACTTTACATTCTAAATAAGGAATGCCATTTAAGAAGTCAACTATCCGGCATATTGACGAACTATTAACGTGCCTGAGTGTTAAAATGATATAAGAGCTTTGATAGAGCAAGGCTTAATGAATATCAGATAAAAACACTTTATAACTTTTTATTATGAGCGACGAATATAAGAATCTCGGTCCCGACCGCAGGGATGAGGTAAAGAAGAGCGGAGGCGGTACTCCGCAGGCCGTCAGAAACATATTTGGAATCTTTATGATTATCATTTATGTAGGCATGGGTGTCTTGTTCCTGATTGACTTTTTCGGTTGGTCAGAAGCTTCTTGGGGCTGGTTGCGCTATGTCGTTGGAATAGCGTTAATCGTTTATGGCCTTTGGCGTGGCTACCGACAGTTTGCCGGAATTGACCGCAATATTGGTGACCAATATTAGAATGAGCCGTTATATGAAACATTAAATGATAAACGACGTGAAGACCAACATATTAATGACTTTAGCTCTGTCGGCATTGATGTCGATGGGGCTTGGCTCTTGCCGGAAGGCTCCTACTAACACAAGTACATCCGGGCTGGCCACTATCGTGTGCGACGACAGTTTCGAGAATATAATGAATCAGGAAATCGATGTCTTTGAATACAATTGTAAGGGGAATGCCAACATTATACCTTATTATGTTTCGGAAAAGGCGTGCATCGATTCGTTGCTCGACTTGAAGACAAAGACTATCGTGGTAACCCGCGAGCTTACCGATAAAGAGAAGGCTTATCTTGAAGGACAGAAACGGCATCCGCGTTCTAACCGCATAGCGGTAGATGCAATAGCTCTGATAGTTAATCCGCAGAATACGGTTGAAATGCTCTCCATAAGCGAGATTTCTGACATTCTGACCGGAAAGGTGACGCGGTGGGATGAATTGGAGCCGAGCAAACTTGGTGAAATTCAGGTGGTGTTTGACAATGAAGGGTCGAGTACGGTACAATATATGCGTGACTCTGTGATGCACGGGCAACAATTCGGACCAAACGTTTATGCGCAGAATTCGAGCCAGGAGGTGTTCCGTCAGGTGCAGATGCGAAAGAACGCGATCGGAGTTATTGGCGTAAGCTGGATAAGCGCAGATATGCGTACCCGCGATATGCCCCGCGAAGAGCGGATTAAAAGTCTCTCTGAGTCAGACACGACTGTGACTGAGTTTGATGCGAATGTCAAGGTTCTTAAGGTGCGACGCGACGACTCTTTGAAGGCTTATAAGCCTTATCAGGCCTATATTTATGACGGTAACTATCCGTTGTATCGTTCGATATATATGATTACTACCGGGGTGAACGGAAGTCTGTCGCACGGATTCTACTCATTTGTGACGGGCACCGTCGGCCAAAAAATCATACAGCGAACCGGAATATTGCCGGCACGTGTTCAGCCCAGAATGGTAAATTTAAATTGATAAAACAATAATAAAATCATATTTACAACAAACAAAACAGATTAAAAGAAATGAAACTGAAATTACTCTTTTCTTTGCTCCTTGCCGGAGCGTTGAGCGCTTCGGCTCAGGGCTACAAAGACGGCGTAGAGTATTTTAAAGCCGATCAGCTTGAAAATGCAAAAACTTTGCTGGAACGTAATTTGCCTTCGACTAATTCGCCAGAAGATAAGGCTTTGGTCTACTACTATTTGGGCTCAATCAATGTGCATGACAAAGACTTTACTGCCGCTCAGCAAAATTTTGAGAAAGGACTTGCCGCTAATCCATCAAGTGCGCTTAACTTAGTGGGTATGGGCGAGCTTGCTCTGATGAAGGGCGACCAGAAAGTGGCTGAAAAGTATTTCGATGATGCCAAGAAGGTCAATAAGAAAGATGCCGAAGTGCTGACGGCAATCGGCCGTGCATATTTCAATACCGATCCGGTGAAATATGAAAAAGAGATAGTTAAGTATGACGAGCAGGCGTTCAAGGCCAATAAGCAGGAACCGTCAATATTCGTGCTAAGAGGTGACCGTGAAGCCGCCAATAAGGCTTGGGGCGACGCCGCTGCCAACTATGAGAATGCCATCCTTTATTCAAAGGGGCTGCCTGAGGCTTACGTAAAGTATGCTAATGCATATTTTAACGTCAACCCTGAATATGCCATCAACAAGCTTCAGGAGCTGTTGCAGGTAAATCCGACTTCTGCTCTCGGACAGCGCGAATTGGCCGAGAAGTATTATCAGAACGACCAATGGGCAATGGCCGCAAAGGCTTACGGCGACTACATCAAGAATCCGAACCACTTTGAAGAAGACGAGGTGCGCTACACCGTGCTCCTTTACTATGGCCAGCACTATGACGAGAGTCTTGAGATAGCCAATCGCCTTCTTGCCACCAATCCTGACAACATGCAGCTTCTACGTATCGCTTTCCTTGATAAAGCCGCACTTAAAGACTATCCGGCAGCCGAAGCTGCCGCCGAGAAGCTTTTCGCGCTCAAGAATGCTAAAGCCAATTTCTCATCGCTTGACTATTCGACATACGCAGAAGTGCTCCAGGAGCTTGGCAAGGATTCGCTTGCTATCGGAGCATACGAAAAGGCTCTTGCTATAAATCCCGAAAAGGGCGACCTTTATAAAGCCCTCAGCTCGGCTTACAGCGGTGCAAAGAACTATGACAAGGCTCTTGAGGTATTCCAGGCTTATATCGACCGTGGCGATTACGTGACAAACGACCTCGTTACACTTGCCAGCCGTTATCAGAATGTGGCCGCTACTTCCGAACCCGGTTCAGAGAAGAAGCTCAATGCCATCAACAAGGCTATTGAGACAATAACCCAGGTGTCAGAGAAGGTGCCCGATAATCCTATCCCTGTCCGCAATAAGGCACGCATGATGCTGGTTAAATATGACAATCAGCCTTCACAGGAGATGGTAGACACTTATATGCAGGTAGTGGATCTTCTTGACAAGGATCCCGAAAACAAGACCAAGCGTTCTGACATGTATAATGAGGCTTACAGCCAGATAGCTTCTTATTACATTGCCCAGAAAGATATACCTAACGCTAAGGTTTACTACGAGAAAGTTTACGAACTTGATCCTACCAACCAGGCACTTCGTGACTACATCGACAATAAGTTGAAATAATCCCGATGCATATTCCCTTAACAGGAATAAATCAATAATAGAAGTGTGGGGAGGCTCGACCGGAGCTTCCCTGCACTTGTTTTAAAAGGTATTGTTATGATTGAATATATAAAAGGAGTATTGACGGAAAATACCCCCGCTTACGCGGTAGTTGAGGCATCTGGGATAGGATATTTGCTGAATATCTCATTGCCCACCTTCACCGCGCTTGAAAATGTGTCGGGCGAGGTTAAGCTTTTAGTGCACGAAGTTATCCGGGAGGATGCCCGCCTGCTTTTCGGTTTCTTTGATGACCGTGAACGCTCGATATTCAGGCATCTTATCGGTGTCTCCGGTGTGGGTGCCAACACGGCACGTGTGATTCTCTCGTCGATTCCGGCTCCGGAGTTGGAACAAGTAATAGTGTCAGGCGACCATGCAAAATTAAAAAATGTCAAAGGGATAGGCATAAAAACCGCCCAACGTATCATTGTTGACCTCAAGGATAAAATAAAACCGCAGGATGATGCGTTAATAATTAAACCGTCGTTCTCTTCTGACGTGTTCGATGAGGCACTTGCGGCTTTGGTTATGTTGGGGTTCCCTCGTCCGCAGTCGCAAAAAGTGCTTAAAAAGCTTTTTGAAGCCGAGCCGGAATTGAAAGTCGAGACTGCGATTAAACGTGCGCTGACCATGCTATAGTTCCTGTCGCGGCAGGAGGGGGAAAGACGGCCTAATTCAGTGGGACACCACTTTGCGATGGACAGATTTAGGCGTGTAATATATATATTGTTCTGGGGCGTTGTCGGAATCACTTTGGCTGTGATGTCGGCAAATCTCTTTTTTGTGCGCGCTCAGTACATAGACCCGACATTGCTGCCTCCTCCTCCACCTTCCAATGATGTCCCCGCCATAGGAATGCCTGCTATGGATTCCGCCGGACTGCCGAATCTGACACCTACCATCCCTCCCACCTATGAAGCATTGGCTCAAAGCGAGTTAGCCGCCGATTTAGCGACTCCGTCAAATGTCAAGACTGAGGTTGAATATGACTATGAAAGCGGTTGCTATATAGTACGCACAAAAGTTGGCGATTATGAGATTGCCACGCCGTTTATGCTTACGCCCGAACAATACAATAATATCGAGTTGCGCCGTTCGATGCAGTCTTATTTCAATCGTCGAAATTCAGAGCTTGTGTCGGGAGTGCAGGATAAGCAGCCCTTCGACGTGCTTGACATGAACTTCGCGCTCGGTCCGTTGGAAAAAATATTCGGTCCCGGAGGCGTCCAACTTCAGACACAAGGCTCCGTGCAAATTCAGGCTGCCGTCCGTAGTAACAAGACTGACAATCCGGCGATAGCTCTTCAAGCGCGCCGAAAGACTTATTTCGATTTTGACCAAAAGATTCAAGCGACGGTCAATGCTTCGGTGGGCAACCGTATGAAGTTTGCGATGACTTATAATACGGATGCCACTTTCGACTTTGATTCAAAAAATATAAAGTTAGCTTACGAAGGCGAAGAAGACGACATTGTCAAAAGCATAGAGGCGGGCAATGTGAGCATGACTACAGGTTCTTCGTTAATCAGGGGAAGTACGGCATTGTTCGGTATAAAGTCTAAACTTCAATTCGGAAAGCTCACCGCCACCGCACTTGTGTCGCAACAGAACAGTCAGTCTCAGTCTGTAAGTACGAAGGGTGGAGTGCAAACCACGCAGTTTTCGATAAACGCAGATGAATATGACCAGAACCGCCATTACTTTTTGGGACATTTCTTCCGCAATAACTATGATAGTTTTGCGTCAAAGCTCCCATACGTAGGCTCCGGCGTGCAAATTACCAGAATAGAAGTCTGGGTGACGAATAAGAGCGGCAATTACAACGAGTCGCGTAATATTGTCGCCTTTATGGACTTAGGCGAAAATAAAGTGCTTGCTAACGACTATTGGATCGGAAATTCTGCCGTGGACAACACGGCTAATTCATCAAACAATCTGCTGACGGTGATAAAGTCGGAATATCCCGAAGCAAGAAGCATAAACGCTATTACGCAAGTGCTCGAGCCATTGCAGGCGTATGGAATCGAGGGAGGGCGCGATTATGAGAAGGTCGAGAGTGCCCGTCTGCTCCAATCGTCGGAATACACGCTAAACTCCACGTTGGGTTACATATCCATAAAGTCGGCACTTAACTCCGATGAGGTACTTGCCGTCGCATACGAATATACTTACCATGGACAGGTGTTTCAAGTGGGAGAGTTTTCGTCTGACATCACATCGAGCGACCAGTCGCTTTACGTGAAAATGCTTAAGAGCACCACCGTGGCTCCCCGTCTGCCGGTATGGAAACTGATGATGAAAAATGTATATTCATTAGGGGCTTATCAGGTGCAAAAGACCAACTTTAAGTTGAACATAAAGTATTTAAGCGATACCACCGGAACTCAAATTAACTATCTTCCGGTGCCAGGCATAAGTGATAAGTCTTTGCTTCAGGTGATGAATCTTGACCGGATTGACTCAAATGAGTCGTCAAATCCTGACGGGTTCTTTGACTTCATAGAGGGATATACTATTCTTTCAAGCTCAGGAAAGGTGATATTTCCTGTGGTAGAGCCGTTCGGCGCGCATCTTGAAGAAGAAATTGGCAACGCGGCACTCGCGGAACAGTATGTATATAAGGAACTCTATGATTCTACGGTAGTCGTCGCGCGCCAGTTTGCTGACAAAAACAAGTTTATACTTACTGGCGAGTATCAGGCATCGAGCGGGGCACAAATTCGGCTAAATGCCATGAATGTGCCTCGTGGCTCTGTGGTTGTGAGCGCAGGCGGTGTGCGTTTAGTGGAAAATAGCGACTATACTGTTGACTATTCAATGGGTATAGTCACTATAACCAATCAAAGCATCATTGATTCCGGTCAGAGTGTTTCAGTTTCGCTTGAAAACCAGTCGATGTTCAGCACACAGCGCAAGACTCTTTTAGGCCTTGACCTCAATTATCAGTTTAATAATGACTTTAATATAGGAGCCACGATAATGCATTTCTCGGAAAAGGCTCTTACAGAAAAGGTCAACATCGGCGACGAGGTCATAAACAATACGATGTGGGGGCTTAACATGTCATACCGCAATCAGTTCATGTGGCTTACAAACTTGTTGAATAAGATTCCTACAGTCAATGCCACCCAGGCATCGTCAATTAGCGTACAGGCTGAATTTGCGCAACTTGTTCCCCACCACCAAGGCACCGGCTCTTCAAGCGGAAGTTCATATATCGACGACTTTGAGTCGACTCAGACCGGCATTGATCTTCGCTCGCCTTATTCATGGAGTTTGGCATCCACGCCTTACGAAGGCGGGAGCAATGCTCTTTTCCCCGAAGCCCAACTCTCAAACAATGTAGATTATGGCAAAAACAGAGCGTTGCTATCGTGGTACTATATCGACCGGCTTTTCACTCAGCGTAATTCGTCGCTCTGTCCCGGTTATCTAAGCTCTGACCTGAAGCAGCAGTCGAATCCATACGTTCGCGAAATTACTTCGTCAGAAATCTTTCCAAACAGGGAGCTTGCCTACGGCGAATCAGATATTATCCAAACCCTGAACTTGTCATTTTATCCTACAGAACGCGGCCCTTATAATCTGGATGCGGATAACATCGATGCCTCAGGTCAACTGCTGAATCCTGAAAAACGTTGGGGTGGAATTATGCGAAAGATTGACAATACCAATTTTGAGCAGGCCAATATAGAATATGTTCAATTTTGGCTTCTTAATCCATTTCTTGACTCCGACAATCCTAACACTGAGGGAGGTGACTTATATCTTAACTTTGGTGAAATAAGCGAAGATATTCTTAAGGACGGATTGAAGTCGTATGAGAACGGAATTCCATACGACGGAAACGACTCATATCTGCAAGAGACGGTTTGGGGGCGTGTTTCATCACAGACATCGCTAACATACGCTTTTGACAATAACAGCGGATCGAGACTTGTACAGGATGTCGGACTCGACGGATTGAAGAATGACGAGGAATTTATCTTCCCGTCATACACGGAATATTTGGATAAACTGCGTTTGAAATTGTCTCCCACGGTGATAGATGAGATGCAGAGCGATCAGTTTTCTCCGTTTAACGACCCGGCCGGCGATAATTATCATTTCTACCGAGGACGCGACTACGATGAAGAGAGATTGTCGATTCTTGAACGTTATAAGCATTACAACGGGGTTGAAGGTAACTCGCTTTCTCCCGAAGATGCCCCTGACCCTCTTTATCAGTCGTCAAAAACCGGTCCCGATGTCGAAGACATAAATCAAGACAACACATTGAACGAATATGAGCGTTATTACCAATATAAAATTTCGATAAGGCCCGAAGATCTGGTTGTGGGAAAGAATTACGTCACTGACAAACAGGTCTCAATAGTGGCTACCCGCGACGGTGGCCGTCAGGAAGTAGAGTGGTATCAGTTTAAGATTCCATTGGCCGATTATGAGCGAAAAGTGGGTTCAATTTCTGATTTCTCCACTATCAGGTTTGCCCGAATGTTCATGACGGGGTTTAAGGCTGTGACACATCTGCGATTTGCCACTCTTGAACTTGTACGTGGCGAATGGCGTCCGTACGCATTTAATTTAAATAACAGGGGAGATGAGCCGGCCGAAGGAGAACTCGATATATCTGTAGTTAATATCGAAGAGAATGCCGGTCGCGAGCCGGTCAATTATGTGTTGCCTCCGGGTGTCACCCGAACAGTCGACCCCGGTCAGTCGCAGATTACTCAGCTTAACGAACAGTCTATGTCGCTGAAGATAGTAGATCTTGATGCCGGAGATGCTCGAGGGGTCTATCGTAACACATCTCTTGACCTTCGTAACTACAAACGCATCCAGATGTGGGTCCACGCCGAGAGTCTGATAGATGATGTGACCAATCTGAAGTCGGGCGAGCTGTCGCTGTTTGTACGTTTGGGCACCGACATCAAGAATAACTATTATGAATATGAAATACCTCTTACGCTAACGCCCCATGGCAAGTACGACCGTGAATCGTCGCAGTCGCGCTATCAAGTTTGGCCCGAGTCAAACAGGCTTGACTTCGCGATTCAGAATTTTGTGTCGCTTAAGCAGGAACGTAATGTAGAGAGGCATCAGCAGGGCAGTGGAGTCAGCTATACTACGGTATTTACCCAACGCGACCCTGATAATGAGCAAAACCGCATGTCGGTGCTCGGAAATCCGTCGCTTAGCGATGTCAGAGTGATGCTTATCGGTGTACGCAACAATGCTACGACGAAACGTGACGGAATAGTGTGGGTCAATGAGCTAAAAGTGACTGACTTTGACGAGAGCGGCGGTTGGGCGGCAAAAGCTAATGTAAATCTGAATATGTCTGACATAGCGACTTTGAACTTCGGTGGCCATATCGAAACTGCCGGATTTGGCGGTGTCGACCAGGCTTTGAACAGTCGTCGCATGGATGACTATAAACAGTTTAATTTTGCCGTGCAGGCTGATTTAGGTCGACTGATTCCCGAAAAGGCCAAACTTCGTGCTCCCGTTTACTATTCATATTCGACGGAAACAACTACGCCTAAATATAATCCGCTCGATCAGGATGTACTGCTCAAAGATGCACTCGATGCCGCTGCCGACAAACATGAACGCGACTCCATAATGGACTATTCGGTAGAACGCACCACTGTTAAGAGCTTCAGTATATCAGGCTTGCGGTTTAACATTCAGAGCGCGAATCCGATGCCCTGGGATCCTGCTAATTTTACGTTTAATTTCTCGTTTAATAAACGCCATAAGAATGATCCGAATACCGAGTATGAGAATACGAATGATTACCGTGGATCATTACAGTATTCATGGACACCGTACGTCAAGGGTTTAAAGCCTTTTGGATGGTGGAACAACAACTCCAAGCATACGAAATTTTTCCGTGAGTGGGAGTTTAATTACTTGCCTTCCAACATATCGTTCCTTACAACGATGTCACGCTACTATTATGAGCAGCAGACTCGGAGCGAAGTCGACCAGATGTTTCAATTACCCGTGTCGGTGTCGAAAAATTTCTTATGGGATCGTCAGCTTAACATATCGTGGAATCTTACCAAGTCGCTCACTCTTTCATTCACATCCAACACTTCCGCACGAATTGAGGAGCCGGTTGGTGCTGTTAATAAAAAACTGTTCCCCGACGAATATAAGGCTTGGAAAGACACGGTACTGAAAAGTATCCTACATTTGGGAACGCCATGGTCATATAACCAGACATTTGTAGCTACGTACAAAGCTCCCTTCAATCAGATTCCGGTTCTTGACTTCCTTTCAGGTAACGTGAGCTACAATGCCACATATCAATGGGACAGAGGTGCCGAAATTGATGATGTCGAAATCGGAAATACGATACGTGACCAGGCTTCTTGGAATGTTGACGGGCGTATTAACTTTGAAAGCCTTTACAATAAATCGAGCTATCTGAAGAAGATAAATCAGCGATTTGGCAATTCTCGTAGAACAAATACCCCCCGCCGGGCAAAGAAATTTGAACGTACCTTTAAGCTGTTGGCTGACACTTCACTCGTCATAAAACACAACCTGCGTAATCAGAAAGTTAAAGTCACGGCCACTACTCCCGACGGCAAACCATTTGTCGTAAAGACGAGGACTATCGATCCTAACACGGTAGAAATATTGACACGAGGCGATGCCAATCTGAAGTTCGTTATAACGGAGATTCTTAAGGATGATAAGTCGGTTTGGACTGAAGTGGGCGAACATGCCACGCGCTTTGCCATGATGCTGCGTAGCGTCAGCGTGCGGTACCGCACGTCGCATTCTTTATCTGTACCGCTCTTCTCGCCTAATATCGGTGATGCATTCGGCCAAAGCAGAAGTTACGGGCCTATGGCACCCGGACTCGACTTTGCTTTCGGATTTGTCGGTGAGAGTTATGTAGACAAAGCCAAAGAGCGGGGATGGCTCATCCTGGATGAATCTCAGACTTCTCCTGCTATCTGGTCAAGGACTAATGAGGTCAATATAGAGCTTGATCTCGAACCAATTCGCGGTTTAAAAATACGCTTGACAAACAATCGTACTGACAACCGTTCAAGTCAGATACAATTCATGTATGACAATATGCCTACCACATTTACGGGAAGCTACACCAAGACCCATGTCGCGATAAAGACTGCCATGCGTTCGTCAAAGGCTGAAACCGGCTATCAGAGCGATGCTTTCGACCGGTTCATCGCCAATATCCCAGTGATTGCTTCTCGAATCGAGTCGCAGTACATTGGAATGAAGTATCCTACCACCGGATTTATGCAGGACAATGTAAATGCCGGTCATACTTTCGATCCGGAATTATGCGGTGTTAATACCGCCGGAAGCGATGTGCTTATACCTGCGTTTTTGGCGGCCTATAGCGGGACGGATGCCAAGAAGATTTACCTAACTCCGTTTCCGTCCTTGTTAGATGTGTTGCCGAATTGGCGAATCACTTATGACGGGCTTACGAAGGTGGGACCATTGGGAAATTACTTCAAAAACATTACGCTAAGTCACGCCTATCAGTGTACTTATTCAGTAGGGTCATATTCTTCTTATCTCAACTGGATTTCGGTTGACGGCGACAAGGGTTTCGTGTTGAATGAACTTACCGGCGAACCGATGCCATCATCGCCATACAACATTTCTACGGTTTCTATCAATGAACGTTTTGCCCCTCTTATTGGTGTAGCGGTCACTTTGAATAATGACCTTAAGATAAATGCAGAATATCGCGACGGCCGAACGTTGACGCTAAACTCCGGAGCCGGCCAGGTGGTTGAAGCGTTGACTCGAAACGTCACCCTGGGAATAGGCTACAAAATAGTAGGTTTTAACACTGTGCTTAAGATGCGAGGTTCGGGGAAGGGCATCAGCAATGACTTGACGGTAAACGCCGACTTTTCATATCAGCAGAATCAGGCTTTGATTCGCAGAATTGAGAGCAACTATACGCAGGCCACTTCCGGCTCGCGCACGATAAGCTTCAACCTGTCGGCCAATTACGTAATGAGCAAGCGTGTTACTGTTTCTGCTTTCTTTGACCATCAGATTAACACGCCACTCATCTCGTCGAATGCTTATCCGACGAGTAACAGCGCATACGGCATAACATTTAACCTGTCGTTGACCAGATAAGAACGTGTTTTAGACTTTAGCATAAAATAAAGTATTATATAATTTGCTATCTTTGAGGTATGATAAATCCAATGTATTCAGCGGCTTCAGACCGCTATGATTCCGGAATGGAATATAAGAGATGTGGCAGGAGCGGAGTGTTGTTGTCCAAAATTTCGCTCGGTTTGTGGCAGAACTTCGGCGATGTAAATCCGTTAGCGACAAGTCGCGACATGCTGTATTTTGCCTTTGACCACGGCATTACATCCTTTGACTTGGCGAATAATTACGGACCTTCTTACGGGTCGGCTGAGGAGACTTTCGGGCAAGTGTATAAGAAATCCTTCCGTCCATATCGCGATGAGATGTTTATCGCCACTAAGGCCGGTTATGATATGTGGCCGGGCCCATACGGAAACTGGGGTTCGAGAAAGTATCTCATGGCGTCTCTTGACCAAAGTCTGATAAGGATGGGCCTCGATTATGTCGATGTATTTTACAGTCACAGATATGATCCTGAAACACCGCTTGAGGAGACACTTCAGGCTCTTGTTGACATAGTGCGTCAAGGAAAGTCGCTTTATGTAGGCATTTCTCGATGGCCGAAAGATGCGGCCGAGTTTGGCTACAGTTATCTCCGGCAACGCGATGTTCCATGTCTGCTCTTTCAGGACAGGTTGAATATATTTGACCGCAAGTGTGAAGAGTCAGGAGTGCTTAGTCAAGCCTACGAAAATGGCGTGGGATTTGTAGCATTTTCGCCTTTGGCCCAGGGATTGTTGACCAACAAATATATCAACGGTGTTCCGGAAGGCTCACGTGCTTCGCTTAACAGGTTCCTTAAATCCGATGCCATAACTCCGGAACTTGTCGGTACGATACGGGCTTTGGACGCTATGGCTCAGACACGAAATCAGACATTGGCACAAATGGCATTGTCATGGGTCTTAAGCCATCGCGAAGTGACATCGGTCATAGTGGGCAGCAGTTCCGTCAAGCAACTTTCCGATTCGATACATTGCCTCGACAACCTCTCTTTTTCAGCAGAAGAATTGTCAGAAATAGATCGAATCGCTCAGAATTTGAAGTAGTTCTTAGCGTTATAATAACAGATGTCTTCAATCATTTGGTTGACTCTGTGCTCTTCGTAACCGTAATAGGGTATTTCGCCGTTCTCTATGTCGCTTCCTATAAGGTCGCATAGGGTACGGCGGAAGTATTCGTGTCGTGGATATGACAGGAATGAGCGTGAGTCGGTAAGCATACCTACGAATCGGCTCAGAAGGCCTTGCATGGATAAGGCATTCATCTGCTCGGTCATGCCATATTTTTGGTCGAGGAACCACCATCCGGAACCGAACTGCATCTTTCCGGCGACAGAGCCGTCTTGGAAATTACCAATCATGGTGGCCACCATCGTGTTTGCCGCGGGGTTAAGATTGTAAATGATGGTTTTTGCGAGTTTTCCCTTTGAGTTAAGTCTGTCGAACAGTCGGGCCATGCTAAATGCGGTGTTAAACTCTCCGACTGAGTCATATCCTGTGTCAGGCCCGAGGAGTTTAAACATTTTTGTATTATTGTTTCTGATGGCTCCGTAGTGGAACTGTTGAGTCCATCCGGCATCGCTGTCCATCTCGCCGAACACCACAAGCATAGCGCTCTTGAATTTTGATATTTCAGACTCAGAGAGCTCATTTCCTCCATACACCTTATTAAATATGGCGTGAATCTCCGAATCGGCATAGTCGTCGGCATGAAATCCGGCCAGTCCATGGTCGCTCAGCCTACATCCGTTTTGTCCGAAAAAGTCGTGCCTTTTCTTAAGTGCATCCACAAGATCGTTAAAATTGTTGATGTCCATCTCGGCTGCAAGCGCGAGCTTTTCTATATAATTGCGGAATTCCGATGGATTCTCAACTGCCATTGCCTTGTCGGGGCGCCATGTAGGAAGCATCTTTACCTTGAATCCAGATTCGCGTACTTGACGGTGATATTCGAGCGAGTCAATTGGGTCGTCGGTCGTACACACAGTCTCGACATTGTATTTAAGCATTAGGCCTCGAGCTGTCATTGACGGGTCGTTGGCGAGACGGTCGTTGCAAAGTTCGAAGATCTCCTTTGCCGTGTCTGGATTAAGCGTCTTTTTAATACCGAATGCACTGCGTAGCTCCAGGTGCGTCCAATGATATAGCGGATTGCGCAGTGAATAAGGAACTGTTTCGGCCCATTTTTGAAATTTTTCCCAATCCGATGTGTCAGAGCCGGTTATAAATCGTTCGGCTACTCCGTTAGCACGCATGGCGCGCCATTTATAATGGTCGCCTCCAAGCCATATCTCGGTTATGGATCTGAATTTATAGTTGTCGGCCACCATCTGCGGATTCAAGTGGCAGTGATAGTCGATGATTGGCAGTTTTGCCGCGTGTTCGTGATATAGTTTCTGAGCCGTTGGAGTTCGGAGCAGAAAGTTTTCGTCCATGAAAGTCCTCATCGTTTTCGGATTGGTTAATATTATCGTATGTATCCGTAAGAATGCAGAATGCTGTCAACCTTTTCTGAGATGGTGTAGTAGTCCCAGTCCGGACGGTTTGACAAGATTATGTAGTTAAGGCTTTCCGTGGGCCACGAGCCTTCTGCCACGTTAAATCCTCCGTTTGAACTTTGATGATATAGTTTTAGCGGGTGGCCCGGAGTAGTGACGACGGCTGTCCCAAGCCCAAAGCTTACATTATTAAAATGTGTTGGAATGTATGGGGTGGTGATGGCTTTCAGCGAAGAGTCTGATATGATTTTCCCGCTAAAAAGCGCGCGGCACCATTTCATGTAATCGCGTGCTGAAGTATAAAGCCCGCGGTCGGCTTTGGTCAAGAAGAATGGAACCTCGCCATAGTCATATTGCTCCCATTTTCCGTCTTTGCTTCTATATATGTTTTGATGATTGTAAACGCTGGGCGAGTCTGATTCCGTCGGGCGATAGGCATGTGCCAAATTGGGTATCTTTTGGTCTGGTTTGAAGTAGAGGGCTTCTTTCATGCCTGCCGGGATGAAAATGTTCTGCTCCATCCACTTATCGAAGCTTACCCCGGTGACACGTTCAATCAGTGGTGCTACAATTACGTATGACGGGTCATGGCGAGTGTACTTTGTCCCGGGTTCAAACTCGAGCGTGTCAAGGTTTTGAAACACTTTTATATGTTCCTCCTCCCTTCCGTAAAGACGGTAGTCATCGCCGATGACAAAGAGTGATTTATGGTCAGTCAAATACGCTTTCCACTCCTCGTCGTTGCGCGGACGCAAATCAGGTAGACCCGAACTGTGGGTCAGGATGTTGCGTATGGTTATTCGGTTAAATACATTATTGCGGAACTCCGGGAAATATTTCGACAGAGAATCGTCAATCGACAGAAGTCCTTGTTCCTGGAGTTTCATCAATGCCACGGCTGTAAACATTTTAGATGTTGAAGCCATGTTAAATAATGTGCTGTCAGTAATAGGCTCTTCCGTTTTGAGGTCCATCAGTCCGAATGCGTGGTCGTAGATTATCTCTCCGTCTTTCATAACAACAGCAATGCCTCCAGGCTCTTCGCCTGGAAATATTGACATGAAAAGCGAGTCGAGCGGTAAGGTTATTTCGCATGGTTTTATTCCATGGTCGGTATGGCACGGATGCGATGGTCGACAGCATGTAAAGGTCGCAAACATTGCAACTATAATAGCGACATCAAAATAGTATTTGAGTTTATGTTCAGACATAATGATAACAAATGGTTTATTTCGGATGTAAATGTACGGCAAAGGAGTCATTAATAAAGCCCCTTAATAGCATTTTATGCAATTTGTGGCAAAAATGTAAAGGTAATGTACTATTTGGTGGCCAAACTCGGGGATAATTTGTAATTTTATGGCGCAAAAATCAACATCACAGATATGGCAGTCATATTATATATAGTGTCCGGCCTGGCGGTGGGCATCTTATTGGGGATTCTTTACTCGCAGGGCGTGATACGTCGACTTTCGGCAAAATTGTCGGAAATGTCAGATGATAACGCTTCGCTCAAGACCCGTATTGAGGTGGCCACGGCGAACGCTGACAACTATCTGCGCCAGACAGAATTGGTGCGGGAACATGCAAAGCAGTCCGTAGAATCGGTAAACCGGCAATTGGAGGCCGAGCGTGCCCATGCCGAGCAATTGAGGTCTGAGTCAGAACGGCAGTGGGCACAAAAGATCGATTTATTGAGGGAAGAGTTACAAAAGTCGGCTATTAGCGAGCTTGCATCGCGACAGGAGGACTTGCAGGCCACAAATCGGCGTCAGATGGACGAGCTGATTAAGCCCATCAAAGAACAATTTGCCGAATTCAAACGCTCCATCGATGAGAGTAAAACTCAAAACGAGGTTAGCAAGCGTCAGCTCGAGAAGTCGTTTGAGTCCACTATGAAACTGTTTCAACAATCGCAGGAGCAGGCCGTTGCATCATTGCGCGAGCAGACTCAGCGCATAGGCGACGATGCCTCAAACTTGACCAAGGCACTTAAGGGCGACTCGAAGGTGCAGGGCGACTTCGGCGAAATGTTGCTCGAAAAGATGCTCGAAGGGAGCGGACTTCGCAAAGATGAGGAATACTTCATTCAAGAGTCGGCAAAAACGGAGGACGGACGCAATGTGCGCCCAGATGTGGTGGTGCGGTTCCCTGAGGGACGTTCGGTAATCATAGATTCAAAGGTGTCGTTGACCGCCTACGCCGAAGCCATACGTGCTGATGACGACGAGCAGCGTGAACGTCTGATGAAAGAGCACGTCAGAAGCGTTCGCAGGCACATTGACGAGCTTGCCGAGAAAGCATACGGCGATGTAGTCACTGATGCCATAGGCTACGTGCTTATGTACATGCCCATAGAGAGCAGTTATATTTCCGCCATGAAAGCGCAGCCTGACTTGAGCCAATATGCCTACAAGAAGCGTATCATTGTCATTTCGCCGAGCAATCTGATGATGGCGCTCCAATTGGCATATAACCTTTGGCAGTATGACCGCCAGGGTAAAAATGTAGAGCAAATCGTAAAGAGTGCGACTGACATGTATGAGAAAATGGCGGGATTTTCCGAAACATTCCTCGACATAGAAGCTCAAATAGCAAAGCTGTCCAAGACATTTACCACCGCCAAAGATCGACTTTATGACGGACGTGGCAACATCATGCGCCGCATGGAGCATCTAAAGTCGCTCGGCGTTACGCCAAAAAAACAAATCAAAGGCCTCGACCCCTCAGATGACGACGCATAACCAAAATTTGTCGCCGAAATTAATTGCCGAATGACATAAAATTTTTGTAACTTTACACTAATTTATAGTCATAACTATTATCGCAATTAATCTATGCCACGATGCGTAAATATAGTAATTCTAATACTTCTCGCCTGTATTACGGTATTAAAATCGGAAGCTAAAAACAATGGTTGGAGGCATTTAACGACTGACGACGGGCTTCTGAGCAATCATGTGCATTCCATGGATGCCGACAAGGATGGTGTCATGTGGATGGGAACCCGTTATGGATTGTCATCTTTTGACGGGAATAGAGCTACTACATATCTTCCTTTATCAGCCCATACGAATCCTAAAATTTACAACGACGTTTTAGATATATGTGCTGCGGATAGTGGCATGATTTATTTTGTCACTAACTTGGCCTTTGGAGTTTATGACAAGTGGCGCGATCGATTTGACATTCTGAAATCGGCCGATACCGATCAGTTTCGGTCGCTCATCAGGCTGAGTTCAGGCGAAATTCTTATTTCCGGCGCTACGCAACTTACCGTTTACAATACGTCGACGAATCAGTACCGTCCACTATGTGAGAAGAGCAATGTTGAGGCACACGGTATCAGTGCGGTTTTGGAAGACCGTATAGGCCAGATTTGGATAGGAACCGATGATTCCGAACTGTTTAGGTATTCAACTAACGAAGATAAAGTTTACGATTATCCGGAGATAAACCGCTTGAGCGGAATAAAGTGTATATATCAGGACTCAAATGACAGGATATTTATCGGAACACAGTCTTCCGGTCTGTATGTATTATCCGAGCCATACTCTTCAGTGAAACATTCCATTGAGCGACTCGTCCATACCGCACTTGACGGTTCTGACCCTATTATGTCGATAATAGAGTCAAAGCACGACCGTCAACTTTGGATTGGCACCAATGGCGGAATCTTGGCTTTTGATGAGTATAGTTTTGATTTTAAGGGTAAAGTAGCGGGACCTGAAACGTCACGAGTAACGCGCCTTTATGGCGACGGGTCAAGTCTTCTATGGACGCTTACGACAGATTCGGGCGTGTATTTTATAGATACTACCCCTGCTTTTTTCGGCAAAAAACAGTCACCCGAAGTTGCTTTGCCCGATGGATTTGGAAATGTACTGTCGGTGTACAAGGATAAAAATGGAACATTGTGGGCCGGAAGTATCACTATTCCGATAGTATATAAAAAGTCAGGGTGCGACCGATGGGTTTTTCCAAAAGATTTGGCTGGCTTTAAATACCCGGAAATACCCTCGGTTTTTGCAATTGCTGAAGATGATGCCGACAATATTTATTTTTCCTCCAATGGAGTCGGTGTCATGCGTCTGAATTCGGTTACGGGAGATTACGCCCGGTTTCTCCATCATAATTCCACATTTATACCGGACAACAGAGTGATGCGCTTAAGTTCCGACAGCCATGGAAACGTATGGATTGGTACGATGAAAGGGTTCGGGGTGGTTTCTTCCGACGGAAATGGCATGACTTTATCGGAAGATGGCGATGTCATGTCGTTTTGCGAGAAAGACGGACGAATGTATGTGGCAACCTTAAATGACGGAATATATTCGGTAGATATAAACGGGGCATTTACCGGACATCCTATAGTAGAAAATTCAAGAGTGACCGAAGAGGACGGATTTCAGCCGATTATTTTGAGTATGTCGTCGTCCCGGTCTTCAGACTTCGTTTATGTTGGAACCGAGGATGAAGGACTTTGGAAATTTAATACTCTGAACGGTGATTATGAACTGACTGACTATGTCCCTCGAAACTGTAATCTGCAAGTTGCGTTTATTAGCGAAGATAAGTTCGGATCGTTATGGATTGCTACGAATCGCGGACTCTATCGAATCAATCTTAGCAATCCTGAAGACAGAGTGATCTATACAGTCAACGACGGTCTGGACAGCGATTATTTTTGTTATAATGGCTTTGCGACGGATTCGGTACTCTATCTGCCTACGAACAATGGAATGCAAATAATAGATGTCGCGTCGACTTATTCCGACAGTTTGTCGGAGCGAGATGTCAGATTCGGATTTACCGACATGTTGTTTAACAATCAGCGTTATGGCGATTTGTCAGAACCGGAAATGAGGTTAATTGACAGTGGGGGAGTCTTGCCGATTTATAGCCGGCAAATTACGTTGCCCTCCTCGCTTAATAATTTTAGCATAGAGTTCGCATCGTATGACTATGGAGGGTCGGGCAGGCATCCGTTCAGCTATAAACTTGACGGATACGACAACGAGTGGCAGCTGTTAGCCGATGGCCGTCGTTCGGCAACTTATACTAATTTACCGTTTGGTAATTATAAATTCCGGTTGCGTGTCGATTCCGGAAATGGACAGTGGAGCGACGAAAAAACAATCAGCATTAAGATTTTACCTCCATGGTATCTGTCATGGCCGGCCTTGTTAGCATATTTGGCTTTCACCGCGTTGGCCGTTTTTCTCATTATATGGTTTGTTCGCAAACGTGAACTAGAGAAGAGTCGCATACGTGCCATACAACAGGAGAAAGCAAATGTCGAGGAGCTGAATCGCACTAAACTCCGCTTCTTTACAAATGTCACCCATGAATTGCTGACTCCTCTCACTGTGATTTCCGCTTCGATAAGCGAATTGCGTAGTGGGAAAGGCGACGCGTCGTCACTATGTCGCATTGCGGATGTCAATGTGTCAAAACTTGTGCGTTTATTGCAGCAGATACTCGAGTTCAGAAAAGTGGAGACTGATAATATTCGGCTTCGAGTTAATTTTGGCGATATTGGACTTTTCATAGCAAATACCGTGGAAGCGTTACGTCCGCTCACGCTTAAAAAGTCAATGAAAATGGAGCTTATAAAGCCCGAAGAAAGAATAATGGGCTACTTTGACTCGGATAAGCTTGACAAAATATTGTATAATCTCGTGTCAAACGCAACAAAATACTCCGGTGACAATGGTGTGGTTACTGTCGAAATATCCATGGCTGAGGACAATCGGCATATAGTTATAACGGTCTCTGACAACGGATGCGGGATAGCTGTGGGAAAGCAGGCAAATTTGTTCAAAAGGTTTTATGACGGTGACTATCGCGAACATAAAACTTCAGGAACCGGTATAGGCCTATCGCTTACTAAGGATTTAGTAGAATTGAATCATGGCACGATTAAAGTGGAAAGCCGAGAGGGGGAAGGCACTACATTTATCGTGAGCCTGCCGATTACTGTTGAAGATTTTAGCAAAGAGGAGGTCGGGGAACCTCTGATGTCTCATTCGGAGTCATCAATCGATGCTGTTGGAGAACTTGGCGGGAATGAAGTCGAGGTTAAGACTGTTGAGCCGGAAACAAAGGCTAAAATTTTAGTTATTGAGGACAATGAAGATCTTCTGCAATTGATAAAGCAGGTGCTTGGACAAAGTTACGAAGTGGCTACCGCTTCAGATGGACGCGAAGGTCTGGACATGGCTGTGCGCGAAGTGCCAGATTTGCTCATAACGGATCTGACCATGCCTGGCATTGACGGTTTAGAGATAATCCGTAGGTTGCGTGATGATGAGAAGACCGAGGTGTTGCCTATCGTGGTTCTTACGGCGCGTCGGCAGAATGATGACAGGAGAGAGAGTTATGAGGCCGGAGCTGACGTGTATTTGCCGAAACCGTTTGACCCGGATATGCTTAGGGCATGTGTCGCTAATCAGCTAAACCGAAAGAGGCGGTATGAGATTAGTGACAAATTGGTAATAGACTTAAAGAAATTTGATTATCAACCGGCCGACATGCAATTTCTTAAACTTGCGACTGAAGCTGTCGAAGATAATATAGATAATACCGAATTTGACATACCGACGTTTGCTAAATTGGTGGGCATTTCTCAGACGCATTTGTTCAGAAAATTGAAGGAATTGACGGATATGAGCCCGTCGCATTTTATACGCACTATTCGACTACGGGCCGCTTCGCGCTTGCTTGCGGATCATCCCGACATTAGAATTAGCGAGCTTGCTTTCATGGTCGGATTCAGCGATCCTCGATATTTCGGGATATGTTTCAAAAAGGAATTTGGTGTAACGCCGGGCGAGTTTAAGTCTAAGAGCCTGTCCCATAATATATGTTAACGCTGAGGCGGTCAGCCATTGAGTAGATTTGTACGGATGATAAGGGAGTGTACTGGATGTACACGACCGAAGAATCCGTGCAAATATGCCAATGGATGACCGGGGCGATGGTAATTTCTCCACACCGCCTGCTCAATATTTCAAAGGA